>JAFRDO010000047.1 GCA_017403825.1 Kiritimatiellia bacterium | reverse complement strand
CTCCCGCTGCGCACGCTCTACAAGTCAAACCGGCTGGACGAGTTCTTCAACCACCTCGTCAAGGATCTTCCACAGGTCGACTGCGCGGCATGATTCCGCCCTTCACCTCATTAACCCTGCATAAAAGTCTCGTTACACCCCTTCCGCCGCAGGCCTACCCGGGCTCTCTCTGCCGGGCGCTCGTTATGAGCACACTAATATACGGGCAAATCCGCGAAGTCTGACAAAAGGCACCTATCCGCAAATAGCGCCAAGCGGAACAGCGTACAGATTCTTTCCAAACGGAAGCGTCGTATCCCCAGCGTATAGGACGATTCCCATGAACGCCTTCTCCTTGGCTACATTGTCCTTGAACCAAGCAAGATTCTTGAAGTCGCTCTTCCCGACGTCCGAGCCCGCCTTGACCTCGATACCGAGAGTCGGGTAGCCAGCGCCTGTCAACATGAAGTCGATCTCGTGCTTCTGCTTGTCGCGGAACTGGGTTATCGAAAGATCAGCTTCAAGATCAACCTGCGGCGCAAGCTGGTTGTAGACCCATGTTTCGACAAGCTTGCCAGCACGGTCGCTGTCAAAGTTCACTTCATCCTCGTTCCAGTTCAATACGGACGTCATCATGCCCGTGTCCGCGGCAAAATACTTTGATCGCTTGCCAAGTCCGTCATAATCCGTCTCATGCCACGCCTCAACCTCGTCCACGAGAAACAATGTCTTCAATATCGACATGTACCGCGTGAACGTATCCTGCTTGATGCCATAGGCCGACGTGAACTCTTTCGCGTCAAAGAATTTTGCAGAACGGGCAAACAGGTCTTCCGCCATCCTTCGCAACGTCTGGTAAGCCCTGACGTCCATCAGCTCACGGATGTCGTGTAGAAGCATCGCGTCAAGATAAGACTTGAACCAAAGCCTCTTCGCTCGAAAAGACAAATTAAGCGGCTCTCCATACCCGCCCCGGAATGCAAGCCTGACGATGTCAGCCTTGGAAAATCCCTTTACTACGCCTGGAAAATCCCCATTTAAAGCACGCTTGACAAACATAGGCGCATTTCCTGCGACTTCTCCATGCGCCAGGGGACGCAGGCGAACAGTGCCCATCCTCCCTGCAAGGCTCTCAGTCACAGACGGTAACGTCTTTATGTTCGCCGAACCAGTGACAAGATACTGCCCCTTTGCCGTGTTCTCGTCCACAACCAACTTGATTTCCGGCAACAGCGACGGCACCTTCTGTATCTCGTCGATTACGAGCGGCCCATGACGTTTTCTCTTGACAAACCCCGCAGGATCTTCGGCAGCGACCTTTTTCATTGCCGAATTGTCTAACGAGCGCAATTCTGAATCGGGAAGCGCAAGTTGCCTTGTCAACGTGGTCTTGCCGCATTGACGGACTCCCGACACGAAAACGACGCGAAAAACCTCCAACGCCTCCCTTACGGAAGCGGACGCCCATCTTTTGTACTCTGCGTTTGACATATAAAATCCTTTTTGCCCTGTGTATGAGAAGTATATCATATTTCTTACCAAAGTTCCATTAGGATTATTGCCAAAACACCTTTAGCCTCCTTACCAAAATGCCGTTAGATGCCCGTTGCAAGGCTCATAGTTCAGGCCTGATGGCGGAAACTTCGCAGGACGAGGCTATCGCAACAGGATTAGTGCAGTATTTCGGCAAGGCGGCGCAGGGGGGCGTCGCGGCGGCGGATGTCGAACGCGATGAAGGCGGAGTCGGGGTGGTTCGCCAGCCGACGCGCGGCGATGCGCAGCCGCGCATGGCTGAGCGCAATCCGCCACTCGTCTACCGGCCACGGCGAAAGCTCGACCATTCGTCGGAAAAGCTCGGTAATCCTACGCCTTTTCTCTTCCGAAAGCTCAAGCCGCCGGGCACGCTCGGTGAAGGCATAGGCCGCGTCCTCGCACGCAAGGCCCTCGGTAAGGTCGTCGGTGTCGAAGACCGCCGCGAACCGGTCGCCGTCGAAGCCGTAGTTCTTGGGCTGCAGGTCGCCGTGAATCGTGACAAGCTTCCGGTCGCCGTAAGTCCGCTCCTCCTCAGGAATCGACAACAGTGGCCCGAGAAGCCGTCCGGCCAGCCGGTGGCGCAGGGCATAGCAACTCAACTCGCTGTATTCGCCGCGCGGAGAATCCGCTTCGGCTAGCGGCGCGACCGGACCGCGATAGGCGGCAAGGGCGTCCGCCAGTGAAATGCACCCTTTTAGGAAGCTGCCGAGCTGACCGTCGGTCATGTCCTCGGCGTTGACGCGCTCCGCCTCCTTCCACTCCAGGCAGAGGACGGCACGGCCGTCGAAGTCCAGCGGCTCCGGCAGCACCGGACGCGGCAGGAACGGACGTTCCACAGCGGACGAAAGGAAGGAGAGCGCTCGTCCGGCCGCAGTCGGCTCCGTGACCTTAACGAACATCGGCGCACAACCGATGGCGGTTGCCTTGAAGACCGGCCAGGCGCACTCGATGCGCAGGGGCGTCAGGTCCACCGCCACCAGCCGGAGGCGTTCTGCCAGGAGGTCGGCGAGCCGACGGACCTCGACGCGGCCCAGCTTCACCCGATGCGCTCCATCAGGTCCTTGACCCACGGCGCGGGACGAGTCCAGGTGTTGAGGTGGCGGCCCCGGTAGCCGGCTATCGCCTGCTCCGGCGACGGGTCGCCGTGAAAGCAGAGTATGCGCATGTCCGCCGGACGGCGCGGCGCCAGGAGATGGTTGAGCGGCCAGGGCCAGGTGCAGCTGCGCTTGAACGAGCAGACGAAGTTCGCAGGCCACCAGTTCACGTTCGCTTCGCCGACGGCGTGCGTCATAAAGCGCTGCTCGGTGGAAAACACCTCCATGTCCATCGCCTGCTCCATCTCGCGGAGGAACGTGCGGTAGACGTAGTCAAACTTGCCTCCAGCCTCAAAGCGGAAGCACGACGAGTTGCCGACGAACGGACGCGGACGGAAGATGCGCTTGCGCAGCTCGATCCAGTTGTGGATCATGCAGAACTCGCCCGGCTTGTAGTCGAAGAAGCAGTCAAGGGAACCAGTTATCAGCTGGTCGATGTCGAGGAACAGCGTCGGGCCTTCCAGTCCGGCGAAGCCGGTGCGAAAAACGGTCAGCTTCGAGAGCAGATTCGGCCACGTTGGATAGTAGCGGTTCAAGACCATGTTCTCGGGCTTGTCGTCGAAAGGCGTTGTCTCCACCCCGGCGTCGAGTCCGGAAGGGTCATCGGTGACGCAGACGAAGCGGAACGGGCGCGAAAGGTTCGCCCGCACACCCCGATAGAGCCTGTTAACGTATTCCGCGCCGTAGCGACGGCCCCACTTCAGGCAAAGGACGTTGACTCGGTCGGACATGTCACACCTCAGAAGAAAAGGTCGCGCTCGCCGCGACATGTTGCCTCGTACTGCTTCATAACGGTCGGATAGAACTTGGGCAGCCATTCCTTTATGCCCGCCAGCTCCTTCTCGATGAGGCGGTCGCCTATCGCGCGCGTCTCGTCGCTCGCAAAGTCATCGAGCCACTCGCGGAACGTGAGCACCGCGTTGATCTTGCAGAACTTGCCCTCGCGACCGGTCTTCAGCGCGTCCATGATGCAGCCGCCCGTGCGTCCGCAGCGGTAGCCCGCCGTGCAGAACGATGTGATGACCCCACGCGAAGCGAGATAGCGCACCATCTCGTCCAGCGAACGCGTATCGCCAAGCATGAACTGCTGGCGGTCCTTCTCCTGGTGCGACTCGTTGGCGAAGTCGCTGTAGCCCTTTATCGCGATGTTGCTGGAGCAGTCGAGCTGCGTCATTCCGCGGTCAAGCACGCGGTTCCGGCTCTCCGGCGACTCGCGCGCCGTCACGATTATGCCGGTGTAGGGGATAGAAAGCCTTGCGATCACGATGATCCGCGCGAACGTCGCGTCGTCGATGAGCCACGGCGACTCCTCCGGCACGCGCGTGCCGCTCGCCGGTTCTAGGCGCGGGAACGAGAGCGTGTGCGGACCGATGTTGAACCAGCGCTCCAGGTCGCGCGCGTGCATCACGGTCGCCAACAGCTCGTAGCGCCAGTCGCAGAGGCCGTAGAGGACACCGAGCCCCACGTCGTCCACCCCCGCCTCCATGCAGCGGTGGAAGCACGTCGTGCGCCAATCGTAGTTCCCCTTCACGCTCCACGCCGGGTGCATCTCCTCGTAGAGCTTCCTGTTGTAAGTCTCCTGGAACACCTGGAACGTGCCTATGCCGACCGAGCGCAGCACCTTCAGGTCCGCCACCGGCAGCGGCGCGGCGTTCACGTTCACGCGGCGGATTCCGACGGGCGCGCCGGTGCGCGGCGCCTTCACCTGCCTCGCGTAGCAAGTCTCGATTGTCTCGGCGATGTACTCGGTGGACGTCGACGGGTGCTCTCCGTAGACTGCTATGAGCCGCTTGTGTCCGATGCGGCCGGCGAGGACGTCGACCTCCTCCTTCAGCTCGTCCATCGTCAGCACGCGGCGCTTCTGCTCGGCGTTGCCCTGGCGGAAGCCGCAGTAGCGGCAGCCGTTCACGCAGAGGTTCGACACATAGAGCGGTGCGAACACCACGATGCGATTGTCGTAGACCTTGTGCTTTATGCGGTCGGCGGTCGCGCGCATCTCCTCGAAAAGCGCAGGGTCCGTGACTTGCATCAGGACGGCCGTCTCCTCAGGGAGCAACGTCTCGCAAGTAGATTCGCTCTTCGCAAGTATCTCCCTTACGCGCACTGGGTCGGCCGCGACACCGTCCGTCGCCGCGATGAGTCGCCGTATCTCCGCATCATCAATGAAGTGCCGACCGCCCGGAAGATACCTGTCGATCTCCGGCTGCACCACGAAATTTTTCACATAGTCAGCTGCGTCGCTGAACTTCCTTATGCCTGAAACGTCTGCCATTTCTCCCACGTCTTTCCCGCAAAGACAGCCGTCCCCGATCCACGCCGAAGCATGGAACCGCCTGCTCCTGTCGCTGTCTTACCCATAATGGTGGGGATTATACCAAAAACAGGCCGCTCCTTTCCACTGCGTTTCCGGCTTCCTTCAGAGCCATAATCACATGTCTCCAAGGGATAGCCGGCCAATGGAATGTGCCAATTCTCGCTTTTGGGGATTCTTCTCGAAGAACGCCTCGACCTTCTTCTCAAGCAGCGCGGCGTTGTACCTGGTCTCGTTTTTCTTGACTTCGTAAAAATCTATTCGACCGGCAACCTCGTCCTCGCACACAAGGTCGATTTCGTTCTCACCTTTCCGGTCCCACCATCTGCCCATGTTCGTGTACGCCCCCGCGCCTGCGAACTTCCAGAAGAAATAGCGCTCAAGCGCATATCCGCTGAAAGCGTCAAAGTCGCGGAGAACAAGCCGCTCGAGATCGCCAGTGCGGCCCAGCTCAAGCCACCCGCCGTACTTGAACACGAATCTGAACCAGAACCGGAGGAAGCAGTCGTCGATTCGATAGGCGGAATTGCGCGAGTTCTCGCGTCCGAAGATCGGGATCTGGCGCCGGATGATGCCATAGTCGCGCTCCAGCCGCGCGAGATACGTGCCGACGTCCGGACCGACGGAAGCCGCAAGTTCGCCGAATGTCGTCTTGCCGGACGCGATCTCGGACAAGATCGAGAAGAACGTCGCATGTTCGCTCCCAAATTCCTCCGCCAGCAGAATGCGTCCCTCCTCCAGAAAGGGCGAGGCGATGGATAGCACAGACCGCACCATCGACTTCTTCGTGTATGCCTTGTCGTCCAACAGCAGTTGGACATACCGTGCAACGCCTCCGGTAATCGTCCAGAGCGCCAGCAGGTCCTCGTGCGAGAAACCAGGTTTCTGCGCCTCGAATATTCTCTTCAGCAATGCAACGGGGAACGGCGCGACCTTGAGGTGACCGGTATTACGCCCGTAAAGTGGCTCGGCCTTGTTGAAGAATATCTTCCGCATGAGCCGCATGACGCTTCCGCAGACGACGAGATTGACTTTCGACTTGCGGTGAAAATCGTCCCATATCTTCTGCACTTCGCCGAACACCGCCGGATTCATGCGGTCAAGCTCCTGAAACTCGTCGATGACTAACGTCACCGGACGCGTCTCGGCCACGCGCAGCACCGCGCGGAGTATCTCGCCGAAACCTTTCGCCTGTCCGAGAATCGGCACGCCGAGCTGCGCCTCGACTTCGGCCTGCAGCGTCTCACACAGCGTCTGTTCGTTCTGCCGCGTGATAAGGACATAGACAAAGGTGTCCTTACCGTCGTTGAGCGCCTGTTTGACAAGTTCGGTCTTCCCGACACGCCTGCGTCCGGTTATGACGGTGAATTTCGCCCACTCGTGCGACGCCTCGCGGATTCGCCGCAGTGCTGCGATCTCATCTTCGCGTCCAAAGAAATTCATCTCTACGAACCTTTCTGACTGACGAGTTACTAACTGGTTAGTTATTTAACTACAATTAGTATACCAATCTTCCGCAGCCGCGTCAAGGTCGCAAACTTCGTATTGTTCACAAGTCTCAAATACCCCCTTTTCCGTTCGCCACTGCCTGAACGGACGCGCGGCGCACAGCCTCTTGAGACCGCTTCGCGGCTCGCGCTTCGCGCTCGGGCGACCTGACGGCTTCGCCGAAGGCGCATCTACACTTGTGCCATTCCGACTCTCCTACCTCTCATGCCTACCGCTCGGGCTGAAGGGGCAGGCCGGGCCTGTGCTTGTCGAGCCGCACCAGATGCACTTGTTGGCACCATGTCCGTGGCGATGCTTGCCTGTCGGCGAGAACGGACACGCCGATCCATACGACGACGAACCACACCATTCGCAGTGCTTCTCGTCATCTACGTGCTCGTGCTTCATTGTCGGGCTATGGGTGCAGGAGTGCCCATAGCCATGATTGCCGCAGTAACGACATGTTGAACCCATTTGGTGCTTAACAAACCGACTCTTTGTTGGCAAACTCAATCATGCCGCCGACAGCAGAAGCGCAAATGGACTTGGCCTTGTCGACGCTCCCAGTCAGCAACTTGACGCTTAGCGCATTAACGACATACTCGTCTATGGCGCGTTTGACGGGACGCGCGCCGAATTCCGGAATGTAACTCTTCTCCGCAAGAAACGACACAACCGAGTCGTTGAACAAAAATGACAACCCGCGGTTCGCAAGCCGTTTCGCCAAAGAAGTCAACTGAAGCCGAACGATCTGCGAAATCTCATCGCGCGTCAACGGCAGGAACATCACGATCTCATCGATGCGGTTGACAAACTCGGGCGCGACCCGTGCCTTCATTTGAGCCATCACGGCATCGGTTGTCATCTGCACAACTGCATCATTGACGTAGCCGCACAAAAGATTCTCGCGTATGATCTCATGTCCAATATTGGATGTCATGACGATGATCGTGTTCTTGAAATTCACGGTTCGCCCCTGGCCATCCGTCATGCGGCCGTCGTCCAAAACCTGAAGCAAAGTCTCGAACACTTTTGGATGTGCCTTCTCAATCTCGTCGAACAATACGACGCTGTAGGGTTTGCGGCGGACAGCCTCTGTCAGCTGTCCCGCCTGATCGTAACCTACGTATCCCGGCGGTGCGCCAAAGAGCCGCGAGACGGAATGCTCCTGCTGGTATTCGCTCATGTCGATGCGAATCATCGCCTCTCGGCTGTTGAACAGATACTCGGCGAGTGCCTTGACCAGTTCCGTTTTGCCCACGCCCGTTGACCCCAGGAAGAGGAAGGATCCGATTGGCCGTCCCTCGTCACTGAGGCCTATCTTGTTTCTCCGAATCACCTTGGCGACAGCCGCAATGGCCTTCTTCTGCCCAATGACCTTCTCCCCAATGGACTCTTCTAGCTTCAGCAGATTCTGCGCATCGTTCTCCTTCAGCTTGTTGACGGGGATCCCGGTCCACGAGGCCACGACATCCATGATGTCTTCGACATCGAGCGCAGTCTTCAGAAGCTGATCGTCATCTTCGTCGATTCCCGCCGCGAGCGCCTTCACGCCATCCTCGACCGCCTTCATCTTGCGATCTATCTCCACGACGTCGGAAAATCTTTGCTCTTGTTCGGCGACTTCGCGATTCTTTCGCAGACGCTCGATCTCGTCGTAATTCTGCTGCAGCCGCTCAAACAAGGATCGCTCGTTTTGCCACTTGGCGTTGAGCGCGTTCTCGCGTTCCCGCAAGTCGCCGATCTCGCATTCGAGCTTCTGCAGCGGCTTCTCCGTTTTGCCGTCCTGCCGAACGCTTTCGAGCTCGATTTCCTTGTACCGTATCTGCCGCGTCAGTTCATCCAGTTCCTTGGGAACCGACGATCTTTCGATTCGCATCCGCGACGCAGCCTCATCCAGAAGGTCGATTGCCTTGTCCGGCAGGAACCTTTCGGAAATGTACCGATGCGACAACTTGACCGAAGCCACCACGGCATCATCAAGAATCTTGATCCGATGATGATTCTCGAATCGGTTCCTGATTCCGCGCATGATCGTGATGGCGGACTCGACGCTCGGCTCATCGACAACGACCTTTTGGAAACGCCGCTCAAACGCCTTGTCTGCCTCAATGTGTTTCCGGTACTCGTCAAATGTTGTCGCTCCAATGACCTTCAATTTACCGCGTGCCAATTCTGGCTTCAATATATTGGCGGCGTCCATAGCACCCGAAGAGCGCCCCGCGCCGATCAACGAGTGGATTTCGTCAATGAACAAAACCACATTTTGCGTGCGGGCAACTTCGGACACAACCATTTTCAGACGCTCCTCGAACTCGCCATGCGCGCTGGCCCCGGCAACCATTGCCGGAAGATCTAGCTCATACAAACGTATCGATTTCAGGTCCTGCGGCACGTCCCCGCGCAGAATGCGATGAGCCAGTCCCTCCACAATGGCCGTCTTTCCCGTTCCAGGCTCGCCAACCAAAACCGGATTGTTCTTGGTCTTCCGCGAAAGTATCTGCAAAACACGCCGAATCTCCTCGTCCCGTCCAATCACGGGGTCGATCTCGCCCTCTTCCGCCATCTTGATGAGATTCTTCGCGTATTTCTTCAATGTGGAAATCGATTCTTCCTGCGCGGCCTCATCCCGCGCACTGAATTGGCTTCCGCCGCGAAATTCAGAAACGAGCCCACGCACTCTCTCCGGCGTGATGCCGAATTGAGACATGACATCCCTGACCTTGCCGGGTTCCTGGCTCATCGCCCAGAAGATGTGTTCAAGTGCGGCAACCTGGCTACCTGTCTCATGCGCGAGTTCGATAGACCTGCCCAGCACACGTTCAAGTTCTTGCGTCTCTTTGGCCGGGCGATCTGAGCGGTGTTGCAATTCCTGAAGCAACCGGCCTATTGCACCGCAAAAGGCGATCTTGTCAACCGAAAGATGTCCCAGCATGAAGGCGACCATGTCCTTGCCTTCCTTCAGAAGCGACACCATCATGATCGGAGTTTCGATCATGGCGTATTGGCACTGACGGGCCGTATTGGCGGCGTTCCTGATCGCCGTTCGCGCCTTTTCAGTAAACAAGGAATAATCAACGGCCATATCGCGGCACTCCTCTATATGTTCAGGTCGACATTGACATCAGACGTATCGTCATTTGTGAATTTCGGCAGAGCGTCACCCGTGTCCAGCGCAACCGATCCGCCGCAGGCTGCGCACCCGTCGAATTTCTTGATCCTCGCACCATACCAGCGAAGGATTGTCGGCATATTGCCAGCCTTCGGCATCGGCGACCAGTTCTTGAAGCGCCGCTCGCGGCGATTCGCCCACATCCAATAGTCATAGACAAGTTCATCCTCAAGCGCCGATATGCCACTGTCCGTTCCGCGGGACAGCTCGACAAGCGCAAGTTTGACCATGAGGTTTGTTATGGGCGCTATGTCGGACGAGAGCCCGACCTGCACAACGGCGGCCGCGTCTTCCGGGGCCGTATATGCGGCTATATGTCCGCTGCGGCGGCCGGCCTCTTCACTCGAGACTTCCTCTGCCGCCTGGTCAAACGAGGCCGTGCCGACAAGGCATCCGTAGCAAGGCCCGCCGGGACGCTGCACGAACACGTCTCCGCCTTCTGCCCGCGTGTTCGCCCGCCCGTAGATTCCGACTTTGCCATGCTTGATCAGGTACTTGTTGATGAAGAACCGGCTGTCGTTGTTGTCCGTGGCCACAATGACGATGTCCGCCTTGGCGATTTCCCGTTCGCTCGCAATCGGATCCGCCTTGACATCCATGCGGAATTTATCGACCTTGGCAAACGGATTCTTCCCCAAGATCAAGTCTTCGACGGCATCCGTCTTATATCTTCCCACGTCTCGTAGCGAACAGGCGTGGCGCACGATGTTGTGGGTTTCGAGTTTATCGAAATCCATGATCGAATACTCGCCGACAGCAGCCTTGGCGAGTTCTACGGCGATAGTCCCGCCAAAACTCCCAAGTCCGATGACAAGGACGCGCTTATTTGCCAGTACGCCGTTCTCTATCAATCCCGCCGAACGCGAGTACATCTCTTCGCGAGCGGGTTCACTCATGGCCGGCGAAGCCTTCTTTGGTCATTTCCGTAACGACCATTCCCGATACGGGCGCAGTGGAGCTGTGCCGACGCTGTTCGAACTCGCCCGTCTCCGGGTTGAAGACGAGATCCTGCATCGAGCCGCCGGTCTCTTCTTCGTACCCCTGCTTGCGAACTTCTTCGCCGAGTTTTTCCAGATCCTGCTGATTCATTTGAATTGTTCCTTTCTGGTGGTGCAATCAACTTTGATGGCTGAGATAGTAGTCTATGTCGTTGCCTGTCTGAAGATGCAGCTCGTACATCTCAAGCCAGAGCCGACACTTGATGTAGATCTTGTAGAGGGAAACGTCGGATGTCCAGCTGTTGCTTCCGTAGTGGCATAGCCGCGTCCATCCGTTTTCGCTCTGCAGCGTATGCATGCTCGCGCTTGGCGAATCAAGTTTCTCGCCGCTGCGCGAAAGCAGCATCCGCGTGACGAACACCTTCGGCATGGATTCCGGGAATCCGTCGAGAGGTATGTACAGCGTGTAGATGTTTTTGCGGTTAGTGCGCGCCGCCATCACCAGATGGGCGCGCTCCGTCCCCATATCCTGAAACTTGAACAAGTTCGGTGTCAGATACCGATTGAGCACCTGCAGTTCCGCCTGGTATCGTCGCTGTGTCATTTTCTTTTCCTTTCATTAGCCTGTCGTAATAACTGAAGAAGTCCGAATAAATGTCCCCCGTCGATATCCATCCTACGCCCTCTGCTTCCAATTCTTTTCCTTTAGCCATGACAACGGGAGGCATTTCAGGGAAACCGCCAGGGAAGACAATACGAACTTGACCGCACCTGACAGGGAATGTCAAATGAACGCATTTGCGCGTATCCATCTGGACGGAACATTTCCCATCCAAGGAATCAGATGAACATTTATCAACAATCTTCTTGAGGATTAGATTGTTCGCCTTTTCCTTCAGCCAGTAGTTGGCGGCGTAAGACGGCAGACAGAATCCGGAATGTTCACTTGTCGAGAGAAGTGAACCGTGGCATGGAAGATTTGTATGCGGGTCGATGATCAAATCGGCAAAATCACGATCTGTCGAGATGATCTGGCGGAATGGGCTTGTCCCAGATTTGATGTCCCACGCCGAATGAATATAGTCGTGCCCTGAACGCTGACTGAAATTGAAGGCATTCACCGTGCTTGCGACATCTGTGCAATTGCCTATGCACAGCAGAAAACGGCCAAGGTTCTGCCGCCGTATGCAGTTAACCATTGTAGATGCATCGTGCCCACTCGGGCAGGCCAAACCAAGCTGATGGTGCGAATGCCACTCGCCGATGTGCTGCAGGCCATACTTGGAAATAAGCAATTCTCCAATGCGGACGAGATAGTCAATATCCTGATTGAAAAAAGCTGTCGAATGATTCGCGTTCGGTCCCGGGCCGATGGCAAACAGAACGACAGGCACGCCCGCGGCCGTCCAATACCCGAAAAGCTGTCCTCCGGTTTCGATTCTCGGATAATCCAAAATGCATCTGGAGATATAATCGAGTTCGCTCTGGAAGACAAGCACGGTTGACGCCGGCCTTCCATCCAAATCGGGAAGACGTCCATCCACATCAACGCGAGAGTCCATGTCTAGTGGATTGCAATCGCCGCCGCGGATTCTTCGCGTCAATGTATCCAGCAATCGTTTCCCTTTCATACGCATCCCTTTCAATCGTCGTTTCTGACAGGCGCCTCTATGTCAAGATTGATGTCGAGATCCGACATGGCCCGAGGAGATTTTTTGCGCGTTATGCGTCCGTCAGGCGTAAGGGAGATGTCATCCCTCATTGCCGCTTGGAAATCCCGGTTCTCCTGCCGCGCAGTGCTTCTGCGGTGACGCGCGCCCGAATGTCGGCTTGGTGATGGTGCCGGTCGCGGCGGATCGCTTCCGAAAATGCGATCAAATATCGGCGGAATGACTCCGACGACACCGCTCCATATTGCGACTTGCGGAAGAAAGGACGAAAAGTAATCTTTTTCAACGACAAGATAGCTACAGACGCCCCCAACCAATCCAGCAATAGCCAGAAGACCTCCCCAACCGTATGGCGAATCACCGCAATCAGTTGGCTTTTTGCGCCCGATAATCATTGCCGCAATGGCCCATGCAACCATGGCGCAAAACGTCACGACAACAGCCATCAGCAAGCCGACGCCAAGCGCCACAATGTAAACCCACAGTTTGCAAATCAACCAAATGAGTCCAATAATCATCAGCAACCCGACGATCACTTGCATCTTAAGCTCTCCCCATCAGTGGGGAGTGTCCCCGCGAAGCCACGAAATTCCTAAATGCGGCGCTCGCCGCCGCTTCAAGCCCCGTTTCGCGAAACGCTCGCACATACTCCCTGTAGCGCTTTGTAAGGCCGACTCTCTCATTTGCCTGCCAGACTGGCAAGTCCGTGCCGAACATCAGCCGCCCGTGCCAGTCATAATCGCGCAACTTCGGGAATTCGTCAATCGCTATGTACGCCGTGTCCGTCCAAACATTCGGGCAATCGACAATCACCTTCGCCATTTCATCCATGGGACGGCAATGCGCGAAGTTAAAGCGGACGTTCGGAAACTCACGAGCGACTTTCGCGAGTTTCGACGGACGACAGTCGGCATCCTCACCTGCATGAAACATCACGAGGAGATTTCGTTCTGACGAGACCGACAATATTTTCCGCAAAGCTTTCTTCCGATATTTCATCCATGCCGTCTCGCCCTCATGCAGTTTGATTCCATCGAATAATCCCGTCTCAATCCACTTCATTGCGGAATCTTCGTCGTAGAGATGCCCCGATAGCCAGAAGAAAACATGCGCCCTGTTCCCCGCAAGCCGTTTCATCTCCCGCGCCTCGCGAACAACGTCAGCTATGCCGATTTCTTCCATCTGCGCACAAGTCGATGACACGATGAATTCGCCTACCCCGCACCTATCCAATATGCCCGCTATCCGCCGAGGCGAATAGTAGAACGGCCTGCCATATCCCTTACGGGGATAGTAGCCTATATGAATATGCGCGTCGCAGATCATCCTATCCTTTCATCGCCGAGATGCGTTTTGCCTGTGCCTCATCCACGATTTCATGGTTGAGCTTGGCGACGTCGCAGAAGTGCTGGGCGGGCTTGAAAATGTCGCCCGTCTCATTGTAGTTGCGGCACATGCAAACCGAGCAGTAGTTGCGGTCGGGACACGACACGCACTTCGGGAAGTCCTTCCCGCACACCGCACGAATGCGTTTCGTCTCGGGCGATTCGTTCCATATCCATTTTAAGTCGTGTTCATAGCAGCTGCCGAGATTCACGCCCGCGAATGCCGGACACGGATAGTAGTACCCAGTTGCGTCGAGACACACACTTGATACACAAGCACCGCACACCTTCCTTGCCGCCCATTCCTCGTTCGTCTCCAGCTGCTCCTTCTTGGCGGGATCGAAATACTCGTTGTTGACCGGTAGCGATTTGTAGATGATGTCCTCCAGAATATGCCGCGTTTCGGCAAGATTCAGACGGCAGCCCAGATTGCTCGTGTCGCAGTCCATCTTGCCCATGATGATGAAGTCCGTCTGCGCGTCCATCTTGAGCAACCGCGCGTAGGCGAGCACATCGAGATAGTCCTTATAGTTCGGTTTCATCGTAGGGCACGATATACGACACGGAATCTGCGCTTTCCGCAGCTTCTCGATAGCCGTCTTCGTTGCCGCGAACGAGCCCGGCCGCTTAGTGATTGCGTCGTGAGTCTCTGGATTCATGCTGTAGAGCGACACCTGTATCGTCGCTTCAGCCTCCTGCAGCACTTTGATTTTCTCTTCCGTGCAGAGCGTGAGATTGGAGAGAATTCCCACAATCAAATCCTTCGTCCGGGCATAGCGCACAATCTCGTCGAAATCCGGATGCATCATACACTCGCCACCAGAGAGCGTAAGGCCAATACCACCCTGTTCACGAAATTCGTCTATTACCTTCTTGATCTGTGCAAGCGGGAGAAAAACGGGATTGTATTCAGGGATGTAGCAATGGATGCACCGCTCCGTGCAGGCCTGCGTGATGTCCATCTGAAGGTCGAAGATCGTCGGATGCTCCGAAAAATGCTTCTCAAGTACATCCTGCGGGATCGGTCCTTCGGGCATGTCTTCGGGCTTGATGTAGTGGGTATCCATTGTCTTCGGATTCTCTACATCATACGAGAACGAAATCTCCTGCGACTCGATCTCTTCTGCCGTCTCGCCTGCGAGAATCACCTTCTCGTCAATGAGCGGAGCAACGAA
The DNA here is from genome assembly GCA_017403825.1 of Kiritimatiellia bacterium. Lineage (GTDB taxonomy): Bacteria > Verrucomicrobiota > Kiritimatiellia > RFP12 > UBA1067 > UBA1067. Next base: position 3,914 of record JAFRDO010000047.1, on the reverse strand, counting down.
ATCATCGAAGTCGCGAGCAATCTCATTCTCGTCCGCGCCCACATACACCGAACAGATGTTCCTCAGGATTTCGTCCTTCTCCAGCGGCACACGCGTGATCCAACGCATGAACACCTCGGCATCCTTGAACATCTGGTCGTAGCATTTCACGCGCTCAAGCACGTACGTGAAATTCCCGTACTGCCGCATAAACGCATTCTTTGATAGACGTAGCAGCATCTTTACTTTACTTTCATGGTAGGGTCACGCGTCTCGCATGACCGCTTTTCCGTACACCTCCCGAATCACCCCAGCCAGTTCGCAGGTGCTCGGATGATGCTTGAACAAGTCGCCCGTCGCGTTGAAGTTCGCCGCTGGGCACACCTTGCACCACGGACGCTTCTCGCAACTCGCACACGCGCCAAAATCGCGGTTCTTCAATCCACGCAGATAGTTGAGCTTTTCTCCCTTCCAAATCTCCTCAACCGTATTCTCGCGCACATTCCCCAGCACATACTCGTGCATCGAGTCGCATGGGTAGTAATTCCCCTTTGCATTCAGATAGAGCCTCGCCTCGCCAATGTCGCAAACTTTCGCGTCGCACGACGGCATCTTTCCCTCGTAGAACTTATGGAACAACCCGTGATCGCGCGTCATCACCCGGCGCAGCTCATCTACCGAACACGCATGCGCCAGATTTCCGCAACCATGATCCGCTTGCGCAATTATGTCCGCCGCTGGAACCAGATGCATGTGATGTTCATCGGCAAACCTCTGCAAGGCTGGAAGTGCGTCCTGATTCTCCTTCAGAAGCGGCGTCGCAATCCGGCATGCGACCCCTGCTTCACAACACTTCAAGATTGCGTCCATCGTCCGCTGCCAACTACCCGGCAGCTGCGTGATCACGTCATGCTCCTCCGGCTTCATGCTGTAGAGCGAGACGTTGATGAACTGCGGTTCGACCTCCTTCAAAAAAGCAATTCGCTTGTCGTCGCAAAGCGTCATGTTTGAGAAGACGAGGAAATTGATATTCAGCTCCACGCACTTCCGGCAAATGCGCTCGAAGTCAGGATGCATCATCGCCTCGCCGCCGGTCAAGTGGACCGTCAAGCCATTCATCGCACGAAACTCCTCCAGCGCCTTCTCGACCAGTTCCACGGGCAGAAAATCCTTCTGCCCTTTCGGCACATAGCAATGCACGCACCGCTCCGTACAGGCGTCGGTAAGGTCGATGTGGAAGTCCGCAGGAATACCATGCCGTTCACAGAAATCATCTGTCGGAGAATAGCCGTATTCTTCACTGCCTTCGTCATCTGTGTCTATACGACCCTTTATCAAAGATTCACCGCATGTTAATGTACCTTCCTTCCGCCATTCAATGAGACCACCGGCTACCAACTCCTCAAATAAAGTTTCTGCGTCCGCACACACATCCTCCGGCTTTGCGTCAAGCGCTACGGCAATATCCGCAACAATGTCATCGAATGGCCGTCTCTCATGCCGTAGCGGCGCGAGAAATGCCTCGGCATCCTTCAATATGACACACCCGCCCGTACGCGGCTGCCACAAGAGAGATTCGCAATCTGCGTTGCGATGGAAGGTGTTTGGTGCAATACAAATCATCTTTGTCCTACCAGAGTTTTTCACCAGCACGGAATGCTTGAGCAACGGCCCTAAAACAACCCTCAACACCATCTGCATAGATTGTTTTATAGTTGACGCTTGAATACGGGCTTGCGTTGAATTCCTTAAGAATTGATCGCTTTGCAGATGCGTCAACGATAATCTTTGCAATAACTAAGTCGGATTCATTAAGTGGGACTAGAGTATGTTTTCCCATACTGGTTGCGGGGTGTTTATCAGGAACGAAAATGAAATCGCCGCATTGACATTCATCCCTAAAGAAAGGTCGCTTCAGACGAAACGCAAAAGGCGATTGCTCGTTAATGAATCCATGATATGGCTGAGATGAGTCAATTTGTTTTAGCGAACTTGTTAATGATGAATCAAAAACATAGATAAGTCCGTTCTTCACAGAATTATCGTAACAATCTTGACATGCAAAGAACACAGCAACTTTTAACTCCGTGGTAATGTCGAGAAGACGCGTCGGGAATCCATAGTGCTGTAATATTGCTAAATCGCCAAGAGCAATATCGTCTCCCCCAATTATATTCGTTGAAAACCGCAATGCGTGGTTCCGGAGGATTTCTTCTTCAATCTCCGCTCTCTCACTAACTTGATTTAGGTCATTGGTCTTTTTGATATCATACCGATTGCAATACTCGGTAATTGTGTCAGCAATTGCGCTCTTGTCTGTTCCAAGAATCGTTTCGGGGAACTGCTTCAAGGCTTCTCGTATTGCCTCGTCCTCGTATTGAAGAATCCTTTCATTACCTGGCCTATCTATGGACGGAACGAGTTTGAAAGAAGAATCCTGAACGCCCCTAAGGAATACATTATTATGCCCACGGAAAGGATCCTCCTTTGCAACAGTTTTATAGACCTCGACAAGAGAATCAGCATTGTCCACATAGTATTCATCAATCGTAGAATTCATGTAATTGACCTCCATAAATGAACAATTGTCAAATATGCAAAAATCATATTTCAATTTCCCATGCGGTGAAAGTCTTCTCTTGCCATGGGGGGGATGTGACTGATGTAGTAATTGCTTATTTTGAGATGTTCTTGCGCAGCTTCTTTGTCGAGACAAAGAGCCGAATCTTTGTTAAGATCAAAGACCCTCTGATAATCGGCCTTTGCCTTGATCTCTTTTGCTTCGTCGTTTAGGACGACACAGTCCGGCATGGGTTCAGGAACAATCAATGCCGTTCCACTTCCAGTAATGATATACGCCCTGACATTCATGATTGTGTCTTTGTAATTTAGGGATTATAAAATTGAAGCACCCCCGCTGCATGGTCTCCCTTGCAGCGGAGGGTGTAGTGCTATCCAATCACCATTACTTCTGCGGACCGCAAAAGCACCGGTTCACAGACGGGCAACATCCAGTGCCATAAACCTTGAGCGCAGGGCAACCGGCAACCATCGTCTGCTTAGCAGCGGACTTCGCCACGATCTGGGGTTTCTTGTAAGCCATTTCTGGCTCCTTTCTGAGTCTCTTGACTCTTTGTTTGTTTTGTTCTTCACCTTCTCCGTATCCGGCACCCGCCGGGCGGAGTTGGTAAAATCGATAAATCACGATTGCGCGTTGCTATCTGAAGATTCGGAATCACCGACATCATCGTTGGTTTCGCTTGCGCCTTCAGCTGACAGGTTTTCGTCTTCAGCTGAGTTGTCGGCGCACGCCGCTTTTTGCGCCTTCTTCTCTTTGTACAATTCCCATGATGTCTTGCAAAGACTTTTGATGCCTTCCCACATGGGCTTGCACAAGAACTTTACAATCTTCCAAAACACCTTGAACAAAGCTTTCACAATAGAAAACAATACCTCCATAACGATACTCCCTTCACTTTGCCCTGCTTCTTGTTTCACGGAAAAGAGCGAGGGCGACGTTCCTTTCCTTGCCCTTGTTCCGCTTGCGGCAAAAGAAAGAGGGCACAATCCCCTGCCGCAGATCTGGTGAGGCTGTAGGATGCCCAGTAAGAACCACGGAAGAAGAAGCGCCCATGCGAGCGCATTCTCCACTCTGTCTCAGCTCTTACTGGTCGAAACTCCTACATTTCACCAGAGCCAAAACGATGCGTCGAACGCAAAGTCTTGAATTGTCTGTTATGAATTATAGCAAATATTCCGCCCGTTGTGGGCGGTAATCCGCAGAAAATTCAAAAGGTGACAAGACAGAGTGAATGCAACCCCTCCGCGAAGCGGAGGTTGCATTCACTCTGTCGTTCCGATTGATTGCATTGAGTCTGCCTGTATCATGGGGGGGGGTGCATTCTCTCCGCCACAGGCAAGGATGGGGAAAAGAT
>JAFRDO010000046.1 GCA_017403825.1 Kiritimatiellia bacterium | reverse complement strand
CTGGCTGGGCGGCGGCTTGTGGCGCACAACATTGCCACCGAGCGCACGATCCTTACGCGTGTCGCACCGCTGACGCCGTGGGGACCGTGGACGGATACGCTGCGGCTTGCCAAAGCTCGCTACCCACGGTTGCCGAGTTATGCGCTCGGCGACCTTTGCGCCATGTTCGGCATAGTGCCCGAGATCGAGGGTCGCACCTGGCACGACGGGCTTTACGATGCCGTCGCCTGCGCCCGCCTCGCCCTGCTGCTCGGCTGATAGGTCAATGACGTGAATTTATGGTAATATATAAAGCGTGTATCCGATAGTCTCATTGCTTGCTGCGTCTGTTCTTTCGCCGTTCTTCTTCGAGGTTACGCCCGAGGTGCGATCCTCTTACGTGTCGCTCGGGAAGCTCGTCGAGGATCGTCCGATGCAGATTACGTCCGCTCGTGTCGGTGTCGACGCCGGGGCGTTCGGCCGCTTTGGCGTCCGCAACTGGGACGTCAGCTCCCTCACGGACCGCCGCGCCGACGTGCACCGCCACGCGCTCTACCACACCGAGTTCGGACCGACGTGGCAGTACGACATTGACATAGTCGAGGGTTGGCGGCTCAAGAACGATCTCACGCGGTCGTGGACGATGTACCGTGGCTTCGAGTCGGAGGCGTCGAACAGGACGTACCACTGGTATCAGCTTGACCAGTCGCTGGAGAATCCGTACCTTGTGCCGTTCTGGCGAATCAGGAAGTGCTTCCGCGGCAATGACTACTTCTACTTCAAGACCGGTGTTCGCAGGAAGTTCCTGTTCCTCGACGACTTCTCGCTGACGCCGTCGGTTTACGCCGAAGGCGGAAGTTCGCATGACATGAAGCGCGCGCTGGGCGTCAGGCGCGACGGAGAAAAGTGGAACGATGGCGTGGCGTCCGTCTCGTTCAGGCTGGAGCTCGGCTGGAGCATCACGGAGAACTTCTCGGCCTTCGCCTATGCCGAGCAGTACGAGGTTGTCGGCGGCGATGCGCGGCGGGCGGTTCGCGCAAGCTCCTACCGCTGCGCCCACGCCGACTGGACCCTTGGCGGCATCGGCCTTCGCATCAGGTTTTGAGAATGCCCATTGGCGTTTTCATTACGTGGGGGATTTGGTATAATCTTGTCAAGTCGAACAAGTGACAAGGAGAGTTGGACATGGCAACGGAGAAAGCCAATAGGGGAAGAGACAAGAATACGATGGTTTTGCTTCCCGCGGTCGTCGCTTCGTTGCTTGCTGCCGGTGCCGCGCTCGCCGCAATGCCGGAGAAGAAGATCGTTCTCTATGGCTGGGACACGGGAGAGGCTTCGCTCGAGACGGTTCTCTCCAACGCCGACAAGTTCGCCGATACGGGGCTGGATGGCATTTCGCTTTCCATCAAGGGCAACCGCGCCGGGATTCCCCGCATGTCCCAGACGCGCGACTTCGCATTCGTCGATCCTAAGTGGACGAAGGCCGAGTTCTCGAAGCAAATCGGATTGCTGCGTGAGATTACCGCCAAGCCGGGGCTCAGGCACTGCTACCTGCAGGTAGATTGGTCGCAGAAGCCGCGTCTCAGGTGGAGCGACGACGCGGCGTGGGACCGCGCCGCGCACAACATGGGCATTCTTGCATGGATCGCGAAGGAGGGACGCCTTGACGGCTTTTTCATCGACCATGAGGACTACCATGGCACGAAACAGTTCGAGCCGTGTCCTGAAGAAGGCGACTTCGCAACCGTGTCGCGTCTCGCCCGCAGGCGCGGCGCGCAGATCGTCGCGGCGATGGCGGCGGAGAACCCCAACCTGCATCTCGTCTTCTTCTGGCTGCTATCGCACTCCACGCGCTGGATAGGCGACCCTGAAAGCGACCTCGCTGCCATCGTCGCCCAGCGTCAGGATCCGTGGCCGGCGTTCGTGAACGGAATGCTTGACGCCCTGCCGCCGCAGATGCGCCTTGCGGACGGCAACGAGTTCGGCTACCTCTTCCGCGCCGACAGGAACGACTACATCATGGACAACTGGCGTCAGCGGCAGTTGCTCGTGCAGCTTGTCGCGCCAGAGAACCTCATGAAGTTCCGCTCGAACGTGCAGGTGAGCTCGGGACACTACCTCGACTGCTACTCCAACAAGGACGGGCACTGGTACCATCCGCCGCTGAACGGTTCGCGCCTGGCGCGGCTGGAGGACAACCTGCATCAGGGACTGGCCTCCGCCGACGAGACTGTGTGGCTTTTCGGCGAGCGGCGGCAGATCGTCAGGTGGGACGGCAATGCCGTGCGATGGAACGGCGTGAAGACGTGGGAGGACGAGCTGCCCGGCTTTGCGGACGTGATGCGGCGTTTACGCAGTCCGCGCAAGTGGGCGGCGGAGCGGGTTGCCGCCATGCGCAAGGCCGGTACGCTCAGGAACTTGGCCGAAGCCAAGCTGACGGAGGGCGGCGAAGTTCCGGCGCCTTTCTCGGTGTGGAAGGGCGCGGACTGCACCGGCACGCTGACGGTTGAACGTGCGGACGGAAGAATTGCGCTCTGTGCGGCAGGCGTGAAGAAAAGCGGATGCTTCCTTGTCGGCGTGCCAGACGTGAAGGTGGGGCAGTGGTATTCGATCGGCCTTGACGTAAAGGGCGAGATTGATCCGCGCTGCGGCGTGCAGTGGCAGGACAAGGGCGCATACGACTGGAACGTCCCTGCCCGGTATCCGGTGTTTAAACCGCTTCCGGACGGCTGGCGCCGCGGCACGATCACGGTGCGCGTTCCGCATGGAGTCGACAGGATGATGCTGCATCTTTCGCCGAAGCACAAGTCGGCCGACGAGAAGACGTATTTTGCCAACGTCGCCATATACGGTCTGGCGGACTGACCCGAATCTGACAACCTCAAACAGGAACAAAGGAGAAAACGATGAAGAAACTGATGCTTGCTGCCGTTGCGGTGCTGTCGTTCGCGACACTGTCCGGCGCCACCCGCACCGAAGCCCTGTTGGAACGGCTTCACGGACCTGACCGCACGTATGTGTTCTACTGCATGCACCGCGGCGACTGGCGCCACGCGCCGGAGAACTCCAGGCCTTCAATTCTCGGTTCCATTGCACTTGGCGCGGACATGATTGAGCTGGACGTTCGCAAGACGAAGGACGGGCATTACATACTGAGCCATGACCCGACGCTTGACCGCATGACCGACGGGACGGGCCTTATCGCCGATCACACCCTCGCCGAAATAAAGCAGCTCCATCTTAAGGAGTTCCAGGGCGGCAAGGATGCCAAGCTGACCGACGAGCACCCCGTCACTCTGGAAGAGGCGTTGGCCCTGACTAAGGGCAAGATACTCGTCAATCTCGACAAGAGCTGGCTCGACTACCGCGGCATCGCGCAGGTGCTTGTGCGCGAAGGGGTGGGACGAGAGGTCGTAATGAAGGGACCGGGCTCGATGACGCCCGACGAGGTGAAGGCCGCGTTCGGCTCGGACCTCTGGGCGCTTGTAGAGAAGAACGAGATACTATTCATGCCGATCATCTATGCCGACAACATAGGGCAGATGGCTGTGTTCTACCAGTGGGAGGCGCAGAAGGTGCGCCCGTTCGCCTACGAGTTCGTCACCAACAGCCGCACCGACCGTCCGTTGCCTTACTTCGGCTTCGGCGAGAAGTCTCCGCGCCTGTGGCTCAATACGATGTGGGAGGGCCTTACGGGCGACCACACCGACAAGCGGTCGCTAAAGGATCCTGACAGCGGCTGGGGCTGGTGCCTGCGTCAGGGCGCGACGATGATCCAGACCGACTCTCCGGCAGAGTGCGGCGCATGGCTCCGCAAGATCGGGCGCCATGCCGGCGAGGTGGCGAAGTGACGCGTAAGAAATTTCTCGGTGGAGTGATCGCTGCCGGCGTGGCGCCGTCGGTCGTGCCATCGAGCGTGTTCGGCGCGAACGCGCCGTCGAACCGCATCACCCTTGGCGGTGTCGGTGTCGGCGGGATCGGCAATCGGCAGCTGCCGCTCGCGAAGGAGGCTGGCTTTGAGGTCGTCGCCCTTTGTGATGTCGACTGGAAATATGCCCAGAAGACATTCGACAAGTTCCCGCAGGCGCGCAAGTACAGGGACTTCCGACAGATGCTTGCGGACGAAGGCGACAAGATAGACGCTGTCTATTGCGGAACGCCGGACCACACCCATGCGGTCGTTTCGCTCGCCGCCCTCGCGGCGAAGAAGCACCTCTGCTGCGTCAAGCCGCTGACGCGTTCCGTCGAGGAATGCCGCGTCGTCGTTGAGGCTGCGCGAAAGGCAAGGGTTGCGACGCAGGTCACGGCGGCGGCGTGGACGGAAGAGGGCAACATGCGCTCGATGGAGGTGATTGCCGCAGGGCTGATCGGCGACGTCGAGGCAGTGGACATGTGGAGCCTTCGTCCCGTATGGCCGCAAGGCATGCCGGCTTATCCCGACTTCAAGGACGAGGTGCCCGAGACGCTTGACTGGGACCTTTGGCTCGGGCCTGCCAAGAAGCGCGACTTCGCGGCGCATTGGCCCAAGGGGAGCCCGATACCCGAGATGTCGAAGGCCAACTGGTGCGGCGATGCGGTGTACCATCCGTTCAATTTTCGGGGCTGGTTCGAGTTCGGCGCGGGCGCTCTCGGCGACATGGGTTGCCACAGGGCGAATCCGGTGTACAAGGTGCTTGGGCTCGACTGGCCGGAATACGTCGAGGCGTCCTGCACGCATGTGAGTTCCGTTGCGTTCCCGGTGGCGAGCGCGGTTACGTTCGACTATCCGAAGCGCGGAACTCGTCCGGCCGTGCGCCTGAGGTGGACCGACGGAGGCATCCTGCCTGAAAAGCCGCGTGCGATGGGCGCAGAGCCGTTGCCTGAGGAGGGCATACTCTACCACGGCACGAAGGGCGACATGCTCGTCGCGTTCGTGAAGGGCGTCAGCCAGGAGCCGCGCGTGTTCGGTCCGGCCGCCGCCTCAGCCGCGAAACTGCCGCGCACCATGCCGCGCCGCGCCGGAGGCATATACGGCGAATGGATGGAGGCGTGCAAGGGCGGCGAGCCTGCGAGTTGCAACTTCGATTTCGCGCAGTACATCACCGAGTTCGTCCAGCTTGGCAATCTCGCCATCCGCACCGGCAAGGGCGTCGCGTTCGACCCCGTAGCAATGAAGGTGAAGGACAACGACGCGGCGGACGCGCTGTTGCGCATACCATATGAAAACGGATGGCAACTAAGGGCATGAAGTCGAGGGAATTGACAATGACCGTTAAAAGATCTATTGACATGTCATTTACGTAAGGCCGCTGACAGATGTGATATAATACGTGCAAATGACAATCCGCAAAACGGGGAGGACGGCAATGAAGGTGGTTTCCGAAAGAATGGGCGACAGGCGAGGTTGGGATTGGATTGCGCATGTAGCGCTTTTGCTGGCTTCGGTTTCATGCCTGGCTGCCGGCGCCGCCGATTGGCCTGTGTTCTCATACGAGAAAGACGGCATGACGGGCAACCAGCAGTTGACCAACGCTTTCACGAAAGCCCAAGCCGGCGACACGATAACGATACACGCCGGAACATACAATCTTGCGACGGAAGAGATGATGTTCCGCTATGCGAGCGATGCGAACGGAACGCTTTATTCGGCTGCCGGAACGTGTCTTGCCTCCTCGGTCGATAATCTCACGGTGCGCGGAGACCCCGCCGCCTCGCGCGATGACATAATACTCAGCGGACTCGGCTCCAATGCCGCGACTGCCGACGGGCAGCATGCGATCATGAGGCTCACCGGCGCCAACTGCACCGTCCGGCACCTGACGTTCTACAAGGGCTTGGCAAATACCGGTACGTTGTATATCAACGGTTCGAAAGTGGGTGATACTTGGGCGTACAGACGCGGCGGCGGGCTGACTCTTTCTGCAAGCGGCGTCTGCGAAGACTGCGTGTTCGACTCGTGCTACGCAGGGCAAGGCGCATGCATCAACGTTGGCGACACGGTGCGCGGCTGCGTGTTCACGAACAGCAACGCGGTGGCCAACAATGCCGGGTGTGCCGTTTATTCGGTCAAGAACATATACGATTCCGTCTTCGCGCGCAATGCGCGCGGCGCCGTGCGCAGCTGCTCCGGCACCATCTCGAACTGCCTGTTTTCGGCGAATTGGCACAACGGCGGCACGGGGCTTTTCTACTATCAGACCGGCAGCGTGATCGACTGCGCGTTCTCGAACAACACCACCGTCTGCGTATATCTGCATGGGGCGAACTACATGCCACGCGAAATTACGGGCTGTACATTCGCAAACAACAGCGATGCAACCTATCCGTCGTCGGCTGGGGTTGGCGGGCCTGCGGCATGCACGAAACCGCTTGTCGGCTGCACGTTCGTCGGGCCGAACCAGGTGAACGGATTTTCGCAAAAGTTGTCCAAGTGCAAATTCGTCCGGGAAGCCAAGTCGTCCGTCAGCGTTCTAGCTGACTGTCCACAGGTCGAGGATTCCGAGTTCTTCGGTACATTCGACACAAGTGCAAGAATACTGGAGGCGTCGACCACGACCTATGTCTCCGTCGTTACGAACTGCTCGCTTTACCGTTGCCACATACACGATTTCAACATCAGATACGGAAACGTGATTACGGACTGTCCCCGGATGGAGAACTGCCTTGTGGAAAAGACCGTGTGCTGGGGGCGTTCGGCTTCGGAAGAGGGTGACGCCAGCGGCACGTTCCGCTTCACGGACGGGCGGACGGCGACCGTCCTGAACTGCACGTTCGTGACCAATCAGAGCAACGGCGCGTTTGTGAACGTTGGCGGCGGGACCGTCACTTTCAAGAATACGCTGTTCTTCAACAACAATGCCGGTGGTACTGGCTACGGGCGTCAGGATTTCAATGCCCCGGACGAAACCGTTTACATGGACCACTGCGTCTATAAATGCAACGGTGCCATGGCGGGAGCCGGTTCGCAGAACTGGTACGGCAGGTCCTACAAGCCCATGTTCATGAAGGACAGGTATCCTGACACGGTGCAGGAACATCCTTATGCGCTCCACCGCAGAAGTCCGCTGGTGGATGCAGGCGACAACGGCACGTGGACCAGCTCCGACATTGATATCGCAGGCGCGGGACGCCTGAACGGGCCGGTGGACATCGGATGCTACGAGAACTGGGTTGAGGCTCCGGGAATTCAAGTCCTCTTCAGGTGACGAAGGATCGTCCTGCATGACGTTCGCATTCGCCGTCCCGCTCTTGCTGGCCGCCGCGACGGGGTTCCATTCGGCTGTGGAAACGCCAGACGGCTGGGCATTCAGGGACGGCGACGGCCGGCTGTGGCGTGCGCGCGCCGTGGAAAAGGCGAACGGATACGGGCCTGATTGCGGCGCAATCGGGCGTCCGTATGCCGATGCGCTCAAGGCGGAAGGGCTGTCGCGTGACGATTGGTGCGCCCGCACCGCGAGGCGGCTGAAGGAATGGGGGTTCAACGCGCTTGGCACGGCCTGCGACAGCCGCATTAACGCATCTGGTGATTTCGCCACCACGGAGATGATAGCGCTGTCCTCGTGGATGCGTGACAGGGGCGCAGATCATGTCATCGACATAAATCCGTCTTCACCGTGTGGTGCGGTGGCCAACGCATTCCATCCGGATTTTGCGGCGGTGTGCGATGCGGCTGCGGCGAAATGTTGCGCGCCACGCCGGGACGAACGAAAATTCCTTGGATACTTTCTTGACAATGAGCGCAACTGGTGGGGGCTGGGGAACTGGTGGGATTGCGGGCTTCTCGACGCTGCCGTCGAGAAGCTCCCGCCTGCTCATCCTGCGCGAACGGCCGCGGAGCGCATTCTCGCGGAAATTCCGTCCGCCCGCGTGCCCGACCGCGCCGCCGCACGGCGGATCTACACGGAGGAACTTGCGGAACGCTACTTCTCCGTCATTGCCGCCGCTATCCGCCGCTACGATCCGAACCACATGATACTCGGCTGCCGTTTCGCGGGCGTGGCCGGAGCGCCGAACGCGGTGTGGCGGGCGTGCGGACGCCACTGCGACGTGGTGTCGCTCAACTGCTATCCAACTGCCGATCTTGGAAAGGGGAAGCTGATTCTTCCCGTCATCGCCGGATTTCTTCCGCCTGGAGTGGCGAAAACGTCCGAATGGACGCCAGTTCCGCTCGAGACGATGCTCCGTGCACGGCATGAAGTCTGCCGAAGGCCTCTTTTCATCTCGGAATGGAGTTTCCGTGGCGGCGACGTGGGGCGTCCGCGCACGGAATCGAACGGGCAGCAGCTGGCGACGCAAGGCGAGCGTGCCAAGGCGGCGGCCATGTTCTTGGAGGAGATGGAGCGGCTCCCGTACGTTTTGGGACATTCTTTCTACATGTGGACGGACGAACGTTTTCCGGCGGCGGCCGGCGGCGTGCCGGAAACGCTCAACTGGGGACTAGTCGCGCTTGACGACGCGCCTCACGAAGAAATGACAGCGGCGTTCCGTGCCGCTCCCGCGCGGTTCGGTTTCCACCGTGTGGTACGGAACGGCGGCAAATGGTCGCTTCGCGATCCGGCCGGGCGTCCGTGGAAAGTGCTTGCAATCGAAAAGGCGAACATGAACGGCCCGGTGTGCGAAGCGCGCGGCGGAATCCACCCCTACGGCGATGCGTTAAAGACCGCCGGCATCACGCGCGAGGAGTGGACGGACCGGACTGCCGCGCGGTTGCGGGACTGGGGATTCAACATGTTGGGAACCGGTTGCGACTCTTGGCTGAAGCGCCATGGGTTCGCATATGCGGAAATGCTTGCGTTCGGAGCGCGCGTCACGTGCGGCGACTCCGCCTGGTGCATACGCCCGTGGAAGGGGAGGTGCGCCGAGCAGTTCCCGGACGTGTTCCATCCGAAGTTCGCCGAGACGTGCGAAGAGGTCGCCTCCAGGAATTGCGCGAGAATGCGCGGCGAGACGTCATTCCTGGGATACTACCTGGACAACGAACTGAGCTGGTGGGGCGAGGGCGACTGGTACAGGTGCGGAATGCTCGACTACATACTGAAGCACCTGCCGGAAGGACGCGCAGCGCATGCGGCAGCGATGAAATGCATTGCCAGGCACGGATATGAAAATGCGGCGGCGTACCTGGCGGAGCCAGAGGCCGTGCGAGATCCCGTGCGCAGGCATTTCACGCGCGTGATGGCTGACGAATATTTCCGCATCACGTGTGGCGCGATACGCCGCCATGACCCGAACCATCTGATTCTCGGATGCCGTTTTGCGGGAATTCACGGCGCTCCTGATGAAGTGTGGGCCGCGGCCGGGAAATACTGCGACATCGTTTCATTCAACTGCTACCCGACGGCAGACGTTACGAACGGCGTCCTGACTGTGAATTTCCACAGCCGCCCGATTGGCGCAAAGAATGGCACGGTGGCAAGGCGTAATGCGGAACCAGTCTTCGCGCGGCTCTACGAAGTCTCCGGCAAGCCCCTTTTCGTAACTGAATGGAGCTTCATGGCCAGCGATGCCGGTCTGCCCTGCACGAAAGTGACAGGACATGTTTTGCCGACGCAGGCTGATCGCGCACGTGCCGTATCGCTGTTCCTGGATTTCGTGAACACCCGCCCCTACATGATCGGCAGCGAATATTTCATGTGGACGGACGAGCCGCCCGAAGGCGTTACGTTCGCATCTCCAGAAAACGGGAATTACGGACTGGTTGACGTTCGTGACACTCCTTACCGAGAGGTGACGGACGCTTTCCGACGTGCGAAAGAAAAAGGAATCCAGAAATGAGAAGACGGCAGTTCATTGCTGCTGCAGCGGCGTTCGCCGGTGCGGGAAGAGTGTTCGGTGCGGCGTCTGAAGGTGCGCCGTCCGCGAGGTTTGGAGTGCTCAGCGACATACATTGCACGGAGGACGGCGATTCGTTAAGCATATTCGAGCACGCTCTGAGGTATTTCGACGAAATGAAGTGCGACGGCGTGATCCTGTGCGGAGACATGGCGGACTACGGACTTACGGATGAGCTCAAATCCGTTGGCGACACCTGGTTCAAGGTCTTCCCTGGCGGGATGCGTTCCGACGGAGCGCCCATCGCGCAACTGTTCATCTACGGCGACCATGACATGGGCGGCTACATGCACAAGCGAGTCGAGGCGAAAAACCATCCGGAGAAGGTGATTCCGCTGATCGGTCCGGCCGCGGCATGGGAGGCCGCATTCCATGAGAAATGGGCGCCGATTCAAGTGAAGACGGTCAAGGGGTTCACATTCATTCTCGCCCACCATCCTGTGCACGACGAGGAGTCGAAATTCGGGCAGCGGATCCCCGGCGCGGTGGAGGCGTTGACGAAATACGCACCGAAGAACGGCAAGCCGTTTTTCTTCATGCAGCACAGGATCTTCAAGGACACTGTCGGCGGCCATTGGGCGTGGGGGCAGGAAGACGGCGAATCCCGCGCCGCCTTGAACGCCTTCCCGAACGTCATAGCCCTTTGCGGACACGGGCATCTGGAGGCACAGGACGAAACATGCATCTGGCAGGACGAATTCACCGCCGTCGAGGTGCCGTCGCTTAGGTACGTTTCCATACGTAGCGGACGCGAAAACAGCCGCGGCCATGACGATGTGCCGTCCAAGATGAATCCGGCCATCAACACCGGCGGCGGGAAACAGGGGATGCTGATGGACGTGTTCCAGAACCGCATCGTCATCGCCAAGCGTGACTTCATACATGATTGCGAAGTCTCCGCGCCGTGGGTGATCCCTTTGCCGTTCCCGTCAGGGAAGCCGTACAACCACGAAACGCGTGCACGGAACGAAATAGCGCCGCAGTTTCCTGAGGGCGCCGAAGTCACTGTCAAACGGCGCAAGGGAAAGGACCGTGCTGGAGCAGACCAGGACTTGTTCGTGGTGTTGGTTGACCCTGTCCATTCCACTGCCGCCACGCCGCGCGCATTTGACTATGAGGTCTCCGCTGAGATTTCGTCGTTCGGCGTAACGCGCATCGCGAAGCAGAAAAGGTTTTATTCGTACAACGGACACTTCCCAGAGCAGTACGATACCAAGCCCACAGGGTTCAACTTCGCCAAAAGCGAACTTTCGGCACAGACGGAGAAGATTCGCTTCCACGTGCGCCCTTGCGCGGCGTTCGGTGCCAAGGGCCGGCCTGTTTCATCTTCCTGGATGCCATACTGAACCGATTTACCTGACCCGTGCGCACGAGTGGGATTGTTCCTGGCGAGACGGCTGGTTTCGTCCGCGCCGCAGTCTTTTGGTGCTCAGGGCGCAAAACGGGCAAGGCACCGCAGTTGACCAACAAACCAAGATTTGGTAAACTGTCTGAGACTAAAGGACGGGAGGCTCCAAATGCCGTTGGCCATGAATGTGAACGAAGCTAAAACGCACTTTTCCAGCCTGGTTTCAGAGGTGGAGAAGAATTTGGTCGCATTTACAATAATGCGATATGGGCGGCCTGTAGCCAGACTGGTCCCTCTGGAATCTTCGCGCAGGACGTTTAAGCCTATACCTGGACTCGCGGGGAAGATCAAGGTGCATTGCGATCTTTTCAAGGACTCGTCATCCGATTGGGAGGCTTGCGGTGCGTTCGATATTGCTTGATACTTGTGCGGTTCTTAGACTCGCAAACGGTGAGTTTGGGAAGTTATCCCGCTCTGCGATGAAGGCTATGCGCGAGTCGGACATGCTGTACGTCAGTCCTATTTCGGAATGGGAGATATCGCTGAAATGGAAGCAGGGAGGCATAGAGCTTCCTCTTGAGCCGCGGGCGCTTATGCACAAGCTGATGAACGCATATTCGCTATCGCTTATCCCGCTCTCGGAAGAAGTCATGTTTAAGGCGACGGAGCTTCCCGACATACACCGAGACCCGGCGGATCGCTTCATAATCGCGACTGCAATGCTTGGTAACATGGTTGTCGTGACTGCCGACCGCCGTTTTCCGCAGTATGGAGTTTCGGTGATTTGGTGAGGGTTTGGGTCTTGGCATCGCTTGACGGCTTTGCGGAGCAGTTATGACTTATGGCGAATAAAAGTGTATAATGTCCGCCATGAAGGAAAAAAAGTTTACCATAAGGAGAAACGAGCAAGAAATCGGTGCGGGCAACGATTGCCGCGCGGAAGATTGGATGCCAAAGCGTTTTGCCGAAGCTCCAGAGCACAAGCCCGAGAAGCCCGAGACCTCCTGCGAGCGGTTGCTTTCGCTCGATACGCTGAGGGGCTTCGACATGTTCTTCATAACGGGCGGCACGATGTTGATTCTAGGCGTATGCGCCGCGCTTGGCCTCGGCGACGGATGCTGGCTGGCGGCTCAGATGCGCCATGCGGAGTGGGTGGGGTTCACGCAACACGATACGATATTCCCGCTGTTCCTGTTCCTGTCGGGTGTGGCGTGGCCTTTCTCCCTAGCCGCGCAAGAGGCCAAGGGCCGTAGCAAGTTGCAGATATGTTGCAAGATAGCGGTGCGAAGCCTTGTGCTTTTCCTCCTTGGCCTTTCAATCGGCGGGATTCTCCGCTTCTCTCCTAAATTCAGGCTGATGAGCGTGCTGGGCTTCATCGGATTGAGCTGGGGCGCGGCGGCGTTTATCCGCCTTTGTGTGCGGTGGAGCTGGATGCGGTGGGTGATTGCCGCGGCGCTTCTGGCCTGGACGTATTGCATACTCCATTTCTTCGTGGCGCCGGACGCGGCGGCGGGGACGCTTCCCTATACGTGCGAAGGCAACCTGCCGATGTGGTGCGACCGCATGCTTTGGCCGGACCACATGCTAAGCAAGGGTTTTGATCCTGAGTCGCTGTTTTCCCTGCCTGGCGGAATTGCAATTGCGCTCATGGGCACGTTCGCCGGCGGACTTCTGCGAAGCGGTGCGCTTGCCTCGGCGCGCAAGGCGTTCGTCCTGGCGCTTGCCGCGGTTGCGTCCGCCGCCGCGGCGTATGCCTGCGTCAGGTGGCTGGGCGATCCCATCATCAAGAAGCTGTGGACCGTGTCGTTCGTCTTCGCGTCGGTGGCCTATTCGCTTGCCATGCTGTCGATCTTCTATTGGATTATCGACGTCAAGGGCTGGCGCGGATGGACGGTCGCGTTCAGTCCCGTCGGAAAGAACTCGATCCTCGCCTACATGCTGATGCTGACCGGTGTAACGGCGGCGATGTACAAGTTCGCTTTCGCGGGCCTTTGCGACAATGTCGGCGTATGGGGCAAGGCAGTGAAGGGGCTTTCGTTTTATCTCCTGACGTGGGGAGTCCTCTTCTATCTCGGGAAGAAGCGCGTGTTCCTGAAGGTGTGACGGCCAGATCGGGCAGGCGAAGGCAAGCCGCTTTGCTAGCCTGCCGCGATTATCAAGCCAAGTCCGACGAGGAAGAGAACGAACATCGCGAGGTTGAGCCGGGCCGCGCCCTTCGGCGCGCCCTTGAACTCTCGCCAGACGAGTATGCCCCATAGCGCCGAGACGAGCGTCGCGCCCTGTCCGAGCCCGTAGGAGATTGCCGCGCCCGCCTTGCCCGCCGCAACGAGGTTTATGCCGTTGCCGAGTCCCCATATCAATCCGCCGAGCACGCCGACAAGGTGGATTGGAAAGCCGCCCTTGAAATACTCCTTCTCCGTTATGGGTTCGCCTGTCACGGGATGGCGCATGGCGATGGCGTTGAAGACGAAGTTCGACGCGAAGATGCCGAGCGAGAACACGAAGAATGCGGAGTACGGCGTCATCATGCCGGACTGCGGCGCGGCAGCGGTGAAGTCCATGTCCATAGTTCTGGCGATGAAGCGGTAGAAGAACGCCATTAGGACGCCGCAGACGACTGAAAGCAGAATGCCCTTGCCTATGCCAGACTTCTCGGATTGTCCGGAAGTTCCGGATTTCAAGCTATAGGCAAATGCGTTGCACAGGATCGCGACTACGATGAGCGCCACGCCGCCGAAGAGAAGAAGGGGATCGCCCTTCGGCGCGCCGACGTAGTTCACGACAACGCCTAAGACTAGCGCAAGTCCTATGCCGACGGGAAACGCGACGCTCATGCCGGCAATCGATATTGCCGCCGCCAGCAGTATGTTCGCCGCGTTGAACACTATGCCGCCGAGAAAGGCCGAGCCGAGATTCGCCGCAGACGCCTGCTTGAGGTTGGCGAGGAAGCCCCACTCCCCGCCGCCGAACGAGCCTGCGGTCAAGCCGCTGACGAGCGCGAAGAGGACGACGCCTATCACGTAGTCCCAGTAGAAAAGTTCGTATCGCCAGGTCTTGCCTGCGAGTTTCTGGGTGTTGCCCCAGCTGCCCCAGCAGAGCATTGTGACTACGCAGAATGCGACGGCGAGAGGATAGTTGTTGCAGTAGTACATGGTTAGGGGTTGGGGGTTGGGGGTTAGGGATTGGG
>JAFRDO010000005.1 GCA_017403825.1 Kiritimatiellia bacterium | reverse complement strand
GCTGCTATCTCGGCAAGTATCTCTGCGCGGGAACGGACCTTTTTCGATGATTTGCTTTTCATGGCATATATTATAGTATATGCGTACCGAAAGTGCAAGCGGAAATTTTGGGGCGCCTGCATAATTTTCTCGGTGCACCCATGGTTGTTGGATGTGGCGGCGTGAGTTTGCACGGAAAATCGGGATTTGCTATACTACACACACTTGTCAATGAATAAGGATAATGTGAAAATGAGAAAATCTTGGTTCATGATGTTTGCCGTTCTGGCGATGGCGGCGGTCGCTTCCGCTGAGACGAAGTTCGGAACCGTCGACATGGTGCTTCTGGTGCGCAACCACCCGAACTACGACTCCAACAAGGAGCTGCTGTCCTCCACCGACAAGGACTACCAGAAGAAGCTGGGCGTCATCAAGTCGGAGGGCGAGGCGCTGCAGTCCGAGGGAAAGCAGCTTGCAGAGCAGTTGCGTAACCCCATGCTGGCCGACAAGGCCAAGGCCGACCTTGAGAAGAAGCTGATGGACATTCAGCAGAAGCTGGTCGGCATCGAGCAGCGCTACCGTTCGGAGGCGATGCGTTGCCGTCAGGACCTGCAGGACTTGGAAGGTCGCCTCCTGAAGACGACCACCGACGATCTCCGCCGCAGGATTGCGAAGTTCGCTGAAGAGAAGGGCTACGATATCGTGATCGACCAGTCCGCCGTGCCGTTTGCGAAGGGTTCCTACGACGTGACCGACGCCGTGTTGCTGGCGATGGGCGTGGAACCGAAGGACGCGAAGGGCCGCGATGAAAGCAAGTGAGCTGGCGCGCGTCCTTGGCGGAACGCTAGAGGGCGATGACGTCGACCTTTTCGCGTGCGGAGGGCTTGAAGAGGCCCGCCCCGGCGACCTGAGCTTCTGCAAGGATCCGCGTCATGCCGCTCTTGTCGCGACGACGAAGGCGTCGGCGGTGCTTTTGCCGCCGGACTGGGACCGCGGTGCGCCATGCGCGGTAATACGCGTCGCCGACCCGGACCATGCATGTATGGCCGCCGCGCGGCTTTTCGCGCCGCCAGAGCCGGTGCGCGCTCCGGGCGTCCACCCGACGGCGCTCGTTGATTCGTCCGTCCGTCTTGGCAAAGAGGTCCATGTCGGCGCGTTCACCGTAATCGAGAAGGGCGCGGAGATAGGCGACAACGCAGTTATCGAGGCGCAGGTCTTCGTCGGCGAGGGCTGTCGCATCGGCGCGGGCACTCACATATATCCGCAGGTCACGCTGCGCGAGGGTACCATCATCGGCCGTGACTGCATACTGCATTGCGGAGTGCGGCTTGGCGGCGACGGGTACGGCTTCACCAACGGGCGCCGCGAGGACGGTTCGATATTCATCGAGAAGATTCCGCAGCTGGGCATCGTGGAGATCGGCGACGGCGTCGAGATCGGTTCCAACACGACGATCGACCGGGCTCGCATCGGGCGCACCTACATAGGCCCGATGACGAAGATCGACAACCTCGTGCAGATCGGTCACAACGTAAAGGTCAAGGGCTACTCCGGGCTGATCGCGCAGTCGGGTGTCGCCGGGTCTGCCGAGATCGGCGCCGGCTGCCTTATCTGGGCCCAGGCCGGAATCTCCGGCCACATCAAGATAGCCGACGGCGTTCAGGTCGGTCCGCAGGCTGGCGTTCCGCAGTCGCTCGACGGTTCGGCGAAGTACGTGATCGGCACGCCGGCGATGTCGATGAAGGAACTTGCAGCGATCACGCTTGCACCGAAGTTGATATCGAAGCTCAAGGTCGAGATCAAGGCGCTAAAGGCCGAGCTGGAGGCGCTCAAGGCCGAGCACGGGCGGGGGGCCGGATGAGGCTGCTCGTAGCCAACGGGCCGAACCTTAACCTGCTGGGAGTCCGCGAGCCGGAGCTCTATGGTCGCGCAACCTACGGCGACCTCGTCAAATTCGTGAACCGCGTCGCGGCGGAATGCGGCGTCGAAGTCGAGGTGCGCCAGTCGAACCACGAAGGCGACCTCGTCGACTGGATTCAGGAGTGCCCAGGCAAGTTCGACGCCCTCGTCCTGAACGCCGCCGCGTACACGCACACCTCAGTTGCAATCCTTGACGCCATCAAGGCCGTGCGCGTGCGCACCGCCGAGGTACATCTTACCGAGCCGAAGGAGCGCGAGGAATTCCGCCGCATCTCCTACGTAGGAATGGTCGCGGAGTGGACGTTTTCCGGCCGAGGCTTCGAGTCGTACGCAGACGCCATTCGCCATTTTGCCGAGGTGCTTTCATGAAGACGCCGCCAGACAAGACCATTGTCTTCACACTCATCTCGCATCGGACGGCCAAGCCCAAGTTGCGCTGGATGGCTCGGGTGACGTTTCCGCCGGGCGCGGACGGGGATACGATGCTGCCAATCGAGATTTCCGACGGCGAGGACGAGCCGGTTCGTGCGGGAACGCTTGAGTTCGCCGGGCAGAGGCTGCGGGTGAAGGACGGCGCGGCGGAGCTGCGCTACTCCGACTTCGTGGCTGGAGTCCATTCCGTTCCGCTGTGGCTTCACCGCCGCGGCGTGCCACCGGTGCCGGGAGGGCTTACGTTCGTATGACGGACAAGGAATGGTGGACGCTCGTCAAGAACGGCGAGGACGACGGCTGGCGGCTCGTGTGGGAACGGGTAGTCGAGCCTGAGTCGAAGTCGATGCGCTCGGCTGAGCTGATGCGACGATATTCTCTGGACGTCGGCGACCTGATGGGTATGCTCTACGACGAGATGATCGGGCGCGGCAAGATCGACCTCTACCGTGGCGACGGCAGCTTCGAGGGCTGGCTTAGGAAGTACGTGCGGGGCTATGTGCTCAACGCCGACCCGAATCCCCATGGCGAGATATCCATAGATGGCGCCAACGCCGGCTCCGATGACGGCGCGACGAAGATCGAGATACCAGTTCCTGCCGGCAAGGGAATCGCGCGCAACGAAGTGTGGCAGATGACGCACTGGTGCTTCCGCCTGCTATGGAACGAGGATCCGCTGCGCTGCTACATACACTTGCTGAAGACCCGCTTCCATCTTTCAAGCGAGGAGATCAGGGATTTCCTCGACGTGTCGTCCGCCGCGAACGTCGATCAGATATTCTCTCGAAGCGTCAAGTTCATGCGCGAAGCCTGGCCGCGAATCGACAGGTCCGGAAGCGGTGCCGCTGCGCATGGAAAAGAAGCCAGGCAATGAAGCGGCGCAAGTTCTTGGTCTCTTACGGCGACGGGACTTTCAGGCCTGCGGCAAGGCGCATCGCCGCCGAGGCCGTCGCCACCGGAGAGTTTGACGGCGTGTTCTCGTACGGGCGGGACGACGTGTCCGAACTCGTCCGAAAGTGTCCGGCGTTTTCCGTGCCGCGCGGCGCAGGGCTGTGGTCATGGAAGCCTGACATCATTCTGAAGGCGCTCGGGGAGATTTCCGACGGGGACGTTCTAGTCTACTGCGATGCCGGCTGCTCCCTTTACAGGGGCTCGGAATGGAAGTGGATATGGCGCGAGATGGACGGTTGCGACCTGCTTGTGCAGCGGATATACCAGAAGATGGAGCGATGGTCTAGGGCGGAGCTGGTGCAGGAATTCAAGGACATCTCGTTTCGCGGTCTTCATCAGTTCATGGCTACGGTGATAGTCGCCGTCAAGTCCGACTTCACCATGCGGTTCTTCACGGAGTGGCGGCGGTACATGTCTGAAAGGCTTGAGCTGTTTTCGGACGTCACGCCCGAGGAACGCCTGAAGCAGCCTCCATGCCTGATTGAAAGCCGTCACGACCAGAGCGTGTTCTCGGCGCTGGCGTACCGTTGCCTTGCGAAGCCGGAGACTCGCAACCGCATTCTCGCACGCTGGGAGCATGTGGAGAACCTTGACGTGTTCTTCTCCCAGGTCATAAGGGCGACGCGGTGGCCCGGCGAAAGCCCGTATCGTCCGTCCTTGCGCGACAGGATAGCATCGTCCGCCCGCAGGTTCCTGAAAGACTTCATATGGAAGCCGTTCATCGCCTGCCCGGTTCAGCGGGCGGCAGAACGGAGGAACGGCATCTTGTGAGCAGGCTGAAGATATTCTCTGTCTACTACGGGCAGAATCCGGTCCCGCTGTACCGGTCGGACTGCGTGGAGCCGATTCAGGCCGGTTGTGCGGTGAGCGGTCCCAGGGAAGGTATGCTGCGGGATGATGTTGGCGACAACATCTCGGCGAAGAATCGCGTCTGGGCGGAGCTGACAGCCCATTATTGGCTTTGGAAGAACCATCTTCCGGCGCATGCCGAGTTGGATTATGTCGGTATGTGCCACTACCGCCGGTTCCTTGACTTCGCCCGTGCGCCTCGGAATCTCCATCTGAAGCACGTCGCCTTCGGTCGCTTCGCCCGTGGATTCGCCGAGAGATACTCGGAGGCGAACGTCATGCCATGCATCGATACCGACGGGTTCGACGTCGTAGTTCCCGCGCCGGCGCGATTCGCCAGGAACGTCAAGAGCTGCTACGAACAATATGTAATGGGCGGACATTCCGTGAGAGACCTTGACGCCCTGATGAAGATCGTGCGTTCGGATTATGCGGACTACGTTCCGGACATGGAGGCGTGGCTGAACGGGCGCCATGCCTACCTGTGGCTTCAGTTCGTCATGCGCCGCGACTGGGCTATGGAGTATCTCGCGTGGCAGTTTGACATCTTGCAAAAGCTGGAGAGCGTTTCCGATTGGCCGGATGATGCGCAGTATTCGCTCGTACGCTCGCCTGCGTTTCTAGCGGAGCGCTTCTTCAACGTGTGGCTGGGGCACAAGTTGAGGACGGAAGGCGGCAAGCTGCTGGAGCGCCAGTGCCTGTTCCTTGTTCCGGACGAGGAGTTGCGCCTGATGCCGCAGCTGAAGCGTTACGCCAATTTCGCCATGGAGGCAGTCCGGCAGTTCTTGCCGGCCGGAAGCCGGCGCGGATCCGTTTCCTGACGGAGCGCGGCGTTCTTGTGGTATAATATGCGCCATGAGCTTTGCCAATCCATGGATGCTGGTCCTCTTCGTGCCGTTCGCGGCGGCGGCGTGGCGGCTGTTGCGTCGCGGGCGCAAGGCTGGGATCAGGTTCTCGGCGCTCGGCCGGATTCCGGCGGGGGCGGCGGGCTGGCGTGCGCGTGTCGCGGCGATGACTCCGTACCTGCTCCTCGCCGGCCTTGCGTTGCTTATTTTTGCCGCCGCACGTCCGCGCAGCTCGCTCGCCCGCGAGAAGAAGTCGGTGGATGCGATCGCGATCGCCATGACCGTGGACGTCTCCGGCTCGATGGACGCGCTCGACCTGACGCCGAAGGGCGAGAGGTTCTCGCGCAACACGACGCGCCTCGCGGTAGTGAAGAAGCTTTTCGCCGAATTCGTGTCGAAGCGTCCCGACGACTTGATCGGGCTCGTCACGTTCGGCGGCTATGCCTCAACGCGCAGTCCGCTTACCGCCGACCACGAGGCGCTGCTCAACGTGCTCAAGGGAGTGGAGATTCCCTCCATCGCCCTTGACGCGCAGGGCCGTGCGATCGCTGCGGACGAGCAGATGACGGCGGTAGGCGACGGCCTTGCCACCGCGCTTGCTCGCCTCAAGGACGCCAAGCCGAAGTCCAAGATCGTGATACTGCTGTCGGACGGCGTGTCCAACACCGGCGCAGTGGAACCCGACGAGGCCGCAGCCGCAGCCGCGAAGATGGGCGTGAAGGTCTATGCGATAGGCGTCGGCACCCGTTCCAGGCGGACGCCCATCTTCGGCCGCGACTTCTTCGGCCGCGAGACGATACAGTACGCCGACATGACGTTCGACGAGAAGCAGCTTAAGTCCATCGCGAAACGCACCGGCGGAACGTACTTCCCCGTAAACGACCGCGACTCGCTGGAGAAGGCCCTTGACGAGATCGACCAGCTGGAGACGACCAGGCTTGACGCGGACGTGTACAACCGTTGGCGCGAGCACTTCGTGCCGTTCCTCCTCGCCGGTGCCGTGCTCATCCTTCTCGCAGTGTCCCTGTCCATGTCCGCCACGCGGCGGATGGCCTGAAAGGGCCTATGCGTCGGGAGCGCGATGCGGCGGTGAACGTATGAAGCGGATTTTGGACGTGCTGTTGGTTCTTGTCGCGGCTCCGGCATGGGTGCCGCTTGCGGCGGTCGTGGCGCTTGCGGTGCGGTTCGCGCTGGGCAGGCCTGTCTTTTTCCTCGACCTGCGTGCGGGGCGGGGCGGGCGTCCGTTCCAGCTTGTTAAGTTCCGGACGATGCGTGTCGGCCCCGGCACGGACGCAGAGCGTCTCACTCCGTTCGGACGATTCCTGCGCGCCTCGTCACTTGACGAGCTGCCGGAGCTGTGGAACGTCCTGAAGGGTGACATGTCGCTCGTAGGGCCGCGTCCGCTGCCGGTCCGTTACCTGCCGCGCTACACTGCGGAACAGGGCCGTCGTCACGAGGTGCGTCCCGGAATCACCGGCTGGGCGCAGGTGAACGGGCGCAACGCGCTCGAATGGGATGAGAAGTTCCGCCTTGACGTCGAATACGTGGACAACCGCTCGCTCTGGCTTGACCTTCGGATTTTGCTGATGACGGCATGGCAGCTTCTTTGTCCGCGCCACATCAGCCATGACGGCGAGGCCACTATGAGCGAATTCGTCGGTACGGGGGAACCTCAGCCTTGATTTCCGGCGGCGAATCGTGGTATAATCTGCGGCATGACTATCAAGAAGCCAATCAATGAATCGGACGCGGCGGAGGTTTCTGCGGCTGGATCGTCGGGCGTGCCCGAACGTTTCAGGCTTGACGTGGATCCTAACGCCGGGCGCTCGTCCGGCGGCGTCGCGGCAACGATCGCGATGGTGGCGGGCCTTGCGGCGCTCGCGGTCGTCGGCGTACTGACGTTCGTCATCTATCAGCACTGGGAATTCCTCAAGGGCGCCTGAGATGGGCGCGCCGAGGGATGTGATGCGCCTCAAGTCCGCCAGGGCCGCAGTGCGTCTGGCGCTTGACGAAGACCTGGGCGATCCCTGGTGCGATGCGACGAGCGAAGCCCTTGTCGCCCCTGAGGCGGTCGCCGAGGGCGAGATATATGCGAAGGGCGAAGGTTGCGTCGTCGCCGGGGCGACTGTCGCCGCGGCCGTCATGCGGACGGTGGACCCGAAGGTCAGGGTCCGGATACTGAAGCCCGACGGATCACGCGTGAAGCCGCTCGAGCCGATCCTGACGTTTCGCGGCAAGGCTCGGTCGATCCTCGCGGCAGAGCGTACGGCCCTCAACTTCATGCAGAGAATGTGCGCGACGGCCACGCTGACGCGCCGGTTCGTCGATGCGACCGCCAGATACGGAACGCTCGTGCTCGATACGCGCAAGACGACGCCGGGGCTGCGCGTCTTCGAGAAGTACGCCGTCACGTGCGGCGGCGGCACGAACCACCGCTTCGGAATGTTCGACCGGATCCTCATGAAGGACAACCATCGGCGGCTCTGGCGCGGCGGCGATCCCGACGCGCTCGACCAGGCGGTCCTTGCCGCGCGGCGGGCGTTCCCGAAGCTTGCGGTCGAAGTGGAAGTGGAGAGCGTCCGCGAATGCGCGAGCGCGCTCCGCGCGAAGCCGGAGTGGATAATGCTCGACAACATGAGCTGCGCGGACATGAGGAAATGCGTCAAGATGTGCCGCGGCGTCTCGAAGACGGAGGCGTCAGGCGGAATCACGCTCGACCGCGCCCGCGCCGTCGCGGCGACCGGCGTGACGGCGATTTCCCTCGGGTGCCTTACGCACTCTGCGGGATCCATAGACCTTTCACTTGAATGGAGGACAACATGAAAATGAGAACGATTGCGGCACTTGTCGCAGGAATCGCGGCGGCGGGCTGCTGCTGCATGAAGACTGAGCCGGCCAAGTCCGGCGCGGAGAAGAAATGCTGCCGTTATCCGGCGGCGGTGAACGAGGGGTTCGTGTCGCTGTTCAACGGCGTCGACCTCGAGGGCTGGGAGGGCGCGACGGCCATGTATGGCGTAGATCCTGCGGAGCCTGGCGTGCTGCAGTGCTTCCCCGACAGGAAGCTGCCGGCGGGCCAGCGCGGCGACCTGGTGACGGCGAAGGAATACGGCAACTTCATACTGCGGTTCGAGTTCTTGATGCCGCTGGACGGCAACAACGGGCTCGGCATACGGATCTCCGACCCGTCGAAGGACGCCGCGTATTACGCGATGTGCGAGCTTCAGCTGCTTGACGACGGCGGCCCCAGCTACTATGACGCGGCGGCGAAGAAGGACAAGCTGAAGCCCTACCAGTACACTGGCTCCGTCTACGGCGTCGTGCCGAGCCTGCGCGACAACACTGGCAAGCAGATCTGGGGCAAGGAGCAGAACTTCACCGGCGGCGGCAGCTACGTTCGCAAGCCCGGCATGTGGAACTTCGAGGAGGTCAAGGTGATCGGCAGCGAGATCGAGGTGTACCTGAACGGCTACCTCATCACGAAGGCCGACCTGTCGAAGTTCAAGGGCGACGGCACCGATACGCCCGACGGGAGGGCGCACCCCGGCATTCACAACATGCGCGGACGCATCGGCTGGCTGGGACATGGCCATAACGTGAAGTGGAAGAACATTCGCATCAAGGAGCTGCCCGACAGCGCGAAGATGGGCGAGGTCTGCCCGTGCCAGAAGATGAAGGCTCCGTGCGGGTTCGAGACGTATTTCGACGGATGTCCCGGCCAGATCAAGACGATGTGGAAGGGCGTGACGACCGAGGAGAAGTTCGACAATCCGCTCGTGCGGCAGAAGGCGACGCCCGAGAAGCGCGCCGAGATGCAGGCGAAGGCCGACGCCCAGCGCGACGCGCACTGGTCGGTGCGCAACGGCAACCTCTTCTTCGACGGCTTCAACGGCGGCTACTCGCTCGCCACGAAGCGCGACTACGCCGACTTCGAGATGTGGGCCGACTGGCGCATCATGTCCGTCACCGGCGACTCCGGCCTCTATCTGCGCGGTTCGCCGCAGGTGCAGATATGGGACGCGCACAACCAGTGGCACATCGGCTCGGGCGGTCTCTACAACAACAAGTACGAGAAGACGGGCAACGTCTCTAAGGCCCTCAAGATCGCCGACAGGCAGGTAGGCGACTGGAACCGCTTCCATGTCATAATGAAGGGCGAGAAGGTTTCGGTCTGGCTGAATGGCGAGCTTGTGGTGGACAACGTAACGCTTGAGAACTACTGGGACCGTTCGCAGAAGATTTTCCCGTCCGAGCAGATAGAACTGCAGTGCCACGGCGACCCGACGGAGTGGCGCAACATATTCATCAAGGAGTTGTGAAGCTCGTCGTCATAGACGTCGGCAACACTTCGACGGCCGTCGGGCTTTGGTCCGACGGCCGCGTCAGCCGTGTGGCTCATTGCGACGGTCCTGCGGAGGCGGCTTTCGCTGCGGCATCGCGCGCGGCGAAGGGCGTGCGCGGCGTCGCAGGGCTTGCGTACGCGAGCGTCGTGCCGGACAAGGACGCCGCTTTCCGAGCCTTCGCACGCAAGGCCGGACTGCGTCTTCGCGCTGTCTCGCACCGCGACCTTCCTGCCGCAGGGATTCGCCTCGACTATCCGAAGCCGGATACCATCGGCGCGGACCGCCTGGCCGATGCGGCCGGGGCTGTCGCCCGTTATGGAGCACCTGTGCTGATAATGGACTTCGGCACGGCACTCACGGCGGCCGTCGTCACAGCCGACCGCGTCTGGCGCGGTGGCGTGATAGCCCCTGGCTTTCCGCTGATGCGCGACTATCTCTTCGAGCGCACGGCCCGCCTGCCGCGCATGTCGCTTGCTGGCGGACGTCTCCCGAGGATCGGGCGCTCGACCGTGCAGGCCATGCGCATCGGAGCCCGCATCGGATACCGTGGCATGGTCAGGGAGATCGTCGCGGAGCTGAAGCGCGGCTTCGCCTGCGATTTCCGGCTTGTCGCGACTGGCGGCTTCGCAAGGTGGGTCCTTTCCGGACTCGACCTTCCGTTTGTAATCGACCCGACGCTAACCCTCTACGGAACAGGACTCATATGCTCCCAAGGATTCTGAAGATACTCGCCGTCTCTGTCGCGGTCCTCGCCCCGATTGCCGGGTGCGGGCCGTTCTGGGTGGATCCCTACATAACTGTGCGCGAAAGCTCGCTGAACTGGGTGATCATACACTATTACAACATGAGCCGCACGCCGATTCGCCGCATTGGCGTCGAGATATACGGAAACGGACAGGTTATCGTGAAGAAGGGCACAAGCGAACTCGTGTCGAACGACTTCGCGAAGCGCTACAAGGATGAGGACTGGTCGAAGATACGCACCCACCGATTCACCATCGACCCGAAGGACGCGCACGACATATTCCAGAACCTGGTGAACTTCGGTCTCCTTGACAGGGAGAAGACGGGCAAGTCGTCCAAGCGAAAGTCGCAGGACCGCTTCATTGCGGTGTCGGCGAACATCTGCAACAACACGTATTCCGACAACGTCAATATCTTCGAGGAAGACCCTGATCTCGCAGAGCAGCTGCTGGATGTCGTGCGAGAGTTTGACAATCCGACCCGCTGACGGCATGGCGGTTTCGCTAGAATTCGAGCTGACGCTCGGCGATCCTGTGGTGGGCATAGACGAGGCGGGAAGGGGACCGCTCGCCGGCGGCGTCTACGCGGGGGCGGTGTCGGTTCCGCTCGTGCGCGCGGCGGAACTGCTTTCAGGCGAATGGAGCGCAGTCAACGATTCCAAGAGGCTGAGCGAGAAACGTCGCACCGCAATCGCCGAAGTAATCAGGGCGACGCCTGGCTGCACATGGGCCGTAGCAAGCGCAAGCCCGGAAGAGATCGACAGGCTCAACATACTGCATGCTACGCACCTCGCCATGCGACGTGCTGCAGATGCGGTGGCTGCCGCGCTTGGAATGGACCTGGAGCGGCTCCATTGCCTTGTGGACGGACTCCCTGTGGCGACGTTGCCGCAGGCGAAGAATCTGGTCAAGGGCGATGCCAAGTCGCTTCTTGTAGCCGCAGCGTCAATTCTGGCGAAAACAGCAAGGGATGCCGATTGCCTGCGGCTCGAGCGGCTTTACCCGGGCTACGGCTTTGCCAAGCACAAGGGATATCCGACCAAGGAGCATCTGGCGGCGCTCGCCCGACTGGGCCCATGCCCCGAGCACCGTCGAAGCTTCGGGCCGGTCATGCAAATGGAGTTGGACATATGAACTGCAAGGTAATGGGAATCGTCAATGTCACGCCTGACTCCTTCTCGGACGGCGGACGCTACTTCCGTCCCGAGGAGGCAATCCGCCGGGCGCGGAACCTGATTGCTGATGGCGCGGACATCATTGACATTGGCGGGGAGTCGACCCGTCCGGGAGCCGAGCCGGTCGGCTGGGAGGAGGAATGGCGCCGCGTGGAGCCTGTTCTCCGGGGACTGTCCCCATATAAAGGGGGGACTGTCCCCATTTCTGTCGACACCTATCACCCGGAGACTGCGGCTCGTGCCGTTGAGGCGGGAGCCAAGATTGTCAATTGCGTCTATGCCGAGCCGATTCCGGAAATGTTGCGTATTTGCGCAAAAAGTGGCGCAGAGCTCGTTATTCCATCACAGTCTTTGGGGTCTCTCCCCAAAGAAGGGGGGACTGTCCCCATTTACATTGACCCGATGATTGGCTTTGGAACGACGCGTGAGGAGGATCTTGCGCTGTTGCGGTCGGTGTCCGAGCTGGCGAAGAAGGGCCGGGTGCTGGTCGGCGCGAGCCGCAAGCGCATCGTGAAGAAGCTGACGGGCGAAAAGGTTACTGGCAAGAACCTTGGCGGGAACCTGGCCATAGCCATGTGGTGTGCTCGGCACGGTGCGTCGGTCGTGCGCGTTCACGACGTCAAGGAGACGGTCCAGGCGCTGCGCGTGCTGGAGGCGTTGGGGGAGTGATGGACGAGTTCGCGGCCATTGACTTTGAGACGACCGGCTTCGAGAACGGCGCGACCAACGAGCCGTGGCAGCTTGGGATTGCCGTGGTGCGTGGCGGCGAGATAGTCGAGACTCGCGAGTTCTTCTTTGATGTCGAGGGTGCTCCAGCCCGTGCGCACGAGGCCGACGCGCTCGGCACCTTGCAGAGTTCGTTCGAGACGTGGCAGCCGCATCTGGCTGGGCGGCGGCTTGTGGCGCACAACATTGCCACCGAGCGCACGATCCTTACGCGTGTCGCACCGCTGACGCCGTGGGGACCGTGGACGGATACGCTGCGGCTTGCCAAAGCTCGCTACCCACGGTTGCCGAGTTAT
>JAFRDO010000045.1 GCA_017403825.1 Kiritimatiellia bacterium | reverse complement strand
GCTGCCCTTTCCGGGCCGGTGGCCATGGAGAGGCAGTCATACCCGTTCCCATTCCGAACACGGAAGTCAAGCGCCCCATCGCCGAGGGTAGTGCGGGACCCGCCCGCGCGAGAGTAGGACGCCGCCGGCCCTTTTTTCATGCCCGGGAACGGGCATGAAAAAAGGCCCGGCGGCGTCCGCCATCGCGCTTCGGCCTTCGGCCTCGCGGATGATTCTTCGCGCCTTCGGCGCTCGAATATGCCGGCCCGGCCATTGCGGGCGGTGCCCGCAACCGTTCCGGCCCTTTTCCTTTGCCTTCCATCCTCCACTCCAACTGCCTACGTTTTGGTATAATATCCTTATGTCGAAATGTAAGCTGATACGTGGCGGCGTATGCGCCGCAAAGGGATTCCGTGCGGCAGGCGTCGCGGCGGAAATCAAGTACAAGGGGCGCAACGACGTTGCCCTCATAGTGGCCGACGAGCCGTGCGCCGTCGCCGCGCTATTCACCACTAACAAGGTTGCCGCCGCCCCGGTCGTGTATGATCGCGATGTCGTGCGCGGCGGTCGCGCACAGGCGATTCTGGCCAATTCAGGCTGCGCGAACGCTTGCACGGGCGAACAGGGCATGAGAGATGCGAGGCTGTCTGCGCTGGTGACGGCAGGCGAGCTCGGCATCGACCCTAAGCATGTGCTGGTCGCCTCCACCGGCGTGATTGGGCGTCCGCTGCCTATGGATCGCCTCCTTGACGGAATGCGCCTCGCAAAGACGGCGCTTGGGCGCACCGCCGCACATGGACTCGCGGCGGAGAAAGCCGTGATGACGACCGACACCAGGCCAAAGGAAGCATGCGCCACCGTGACTATCGGAGGAAAGAAGGTTACGGTCGGCGGCATGAGCAAGGGCTCTGGCATGATCGAGCCCAACATGGCGACTATGCTCGGCTTTCTCACCACCGATGCGGCGGTCTCGCCGGCCATGCTGAAGCGTGCGCTCCTGCGGGCCGTAGCAAGGAGCTTCAACCGTCTTGTCGTAGACGGCGACGAGTCGACCAACGACAGCGTTTTCCTGATGGCGAGCGGAAAGGCAGGCAACAGCCAGATCGTCCGGGCCGGCGCGGACTTCGAATCGTTCTGCGCCGCGCTGGAGGCTGTCTGCGTTTCGCTTGCAAAACAGATGGCGGCGGACGGCGAGGGCGCGACGAAGTTCGTGACCGTAACGGTGCGTGGCGCAAAGACGGAAAAGGACGCCGAGCGGGCGGCGCGTGCGGTGGCGAAGTCCCCGCTTGCGAAGACGAGCTGGTTCGGGCGGGATCCGAACTGGGGCCGCGTCCTCGCGGCAGTCGGCTACTCCGGCGCCGACGTCGTTGATTGCGAAGCGGAGGTCTTCTACGATTCCGTCTGGGCGTTCCGCCGTGGCGAAGTGGCGGACGCCGCCCAGCTCAAGCGACTCGCGGCCGTGTTGCGCAAGGATTCCTTCGAGGTCGTTGTGGACTTGCATCTCGGTTCGGCGTCATGTTCGATCTACACTTGCGACCTTTCTCTTGACTACGTTCACATCAATGCCGATTACACGACCTGACCCCCTTGCGCGGTTGGGCAAGATATGATATAATACGCTTCACTTTTCGGAGCAACGGGGTTGTGGCGCAATTGGTTAGCGCACTGGACTGTCGATCCGGGGGTTGCGGGTTCGAGCCCCGTCGACCCCGCCAATCCTGAAAAGTGGCGAATGCCTCGTGGTGTAATGGTAGCACCGCAGATTCTGATTCTGCTTGTTGGGGTTCGAGTCCCTGCGAGGCAACCAGATTATGGTATAATACCCCACATATGAAGACTGCACTTGTGACTGGCGGTGCCGGCTTCCTCGGAAGCCATCTCTGCAAGAGACTTCTTGCGGACGGATACGAGGTGACGGCGCTGGACAACCTTTTCACCGGAACGAAGGAGAACATCTACGAGCTTCTCGACGACAAGCGGTTCTCGTTCGTCCTGCACGACGTGACGCAGCCGTTCTGGGGCCAGTTCGACGAGATATACAACCTTGCCTGCCCCGCGTCTCCGGTGCATTACCAGAGGAATCCTGTCGAGACCACGAAGAGCTCGATGCTCGGCACGATGAACATGCTGGAGCTGGCGCTCAAGACCAAAGCGCGCATGCTCCACACGTCCACGAGCGAGATCTACGGCGATCCCCTCGTCCATCCGCAGGTAGAGGAATACTTCGGCAACGTGAACACGGTGGGCGCCAGGAGCTGCTACGACGAGGGCAAGCGTGTGGCCGAGACGCTGTGCGCCGACTACCGCCGCCAGTACGGCGTCGACGTCAGGATGGTGCGCATCTTCAACACATACGGCCCGAACATGCATCCGAACGACGGGCGCGTCATCTCCAACCTCATCATGCAGGCCTTGGCGGACAAGGACCTCACGCTGTTCGGCGACGGCCTTCAGACGCGTTCGTTCCAGTACTGCGACGACCTCATCGAGGCGATGCGCCGCTACATGGAACTGTCGGAGAGAAAAATCTCGTCGTTCTTCGGCGGCAAGAAAATCGGTCGGCGCTTCACGCCTGCCGTGCCTGTCATCAATACCGGCAATCCGGGCGAGTACACGATAAGGGAGCTTGCAGAGGAAACCCTGCGCCAGCTGCCAGGCTCGAAGTCGAGGATCGTGTACAGGCCTCTTCCGTCCGACGACCCGAAGCGCCGCAAGCCGGACATAACGTTCGCGAAGGCCCTGCTCGGCTGGGAGCCGAAGGTGCCGCTTGCGGAAGGTCTTGCGAGGACAATCGAGTATTTCAAGGGGAGGTTTGGAAATGGTTGATGTGATGGACAGGATAGCGTCCGACCCGTCCCGGTACTCGTGCGAGATCGCTACGCTTGGGGAGTGCACGATAAGCTCGCCCCTGCGACACCACAAGTACGTCGACGATGGGGAGCGGATATTCGCGATAGAGAACGAATCCAAGGCTCGGCGCGCATCGGAACGCCTGGGGCACCTTCCTACGTTCGAAAGGACGGGGCCGCGCAAGCGGATATTCCACGATCCGAGCTGGACCCGCGTCGGCATCGTCACAGCCGGCGGCCTTTGTCCCGGGCTGAACACTGTCATCAAGGGACTGGTCGAGATCTTGGATTTTGACTACGGCGTCAGGAACGTCTACGGCATAAGGTACGGCTATGCAGGGCTGAACCCCAAGTACGGATACGAGCCGATGCTGCTGAACGCCGACGCTGTGGATACCATACACGAGGTGGGCGGGACTGTCCTTGGCTCGAGCCGCGGGCAGCAGCCGGCTGACGTCATGGTCGAGACGCTCGTCAGGATGAACATAAACATCCTGTTCTGCATCGGCGGCGATGGGTCGCTCAGGTGCGCGAGCGACATCGCGGCGGAGGTTACAAGGCGCGGACTCAAGATTTCGGTCGTCGGAATTCCGAAGACGATCGACAACGACCTGATGTTCGTCGGGCGGAGCTTCGGCTTCGAGACTGCCGTTGCGCGAGCGGCTGAGGTCATACGCAGCGCTCATGTCGAGGCGAAGGGCACTCCGCACGGCGTCGGGCTTGTGAAGCTCATGGGGCGGGACTCCGGCTTTATCGCAGCAGCGGCGTCGATAGCGAACCCAGTCGTCAACTTCTGCCTCGTGCCAGAGGTGAGGTTCGAGCTTTCAGGCGAAAGGGGCCTGCTGCGGGCGCTTGAACGGCGCTTCGCCGCCGGCAAGTCGCACGCCGTGGTGGTCGTTGCCGAAGGCGCCGGACAGGAACTGCTCGAGGGGGCGGAGGAGCGCGATGCCAGCGGGAACGTGCTGAAGAAGGACATCGGCGACTTCCTCCGTCGGGAGATCGCGGCGTATTTCAAGGCGAAGGCGTTCGACATGAGCGTGAAGTACTTCGACCCGAGCTACATCATACGCAGCTGCCCGGCGCAGGGAACTGACGCCATACGGTGCTACGGCCTCGCGCGTGCCGCAGTGCACGCCGCAATGGCAGGGCGCACGAACTGCGTCGTCGGCAACATAGGCGAGAGCTATGCGCTCGTTCCGATTTCGCTGGCGACAATCGAGAGGCAGAAGCTCGACGCAGACGGACAGGTGTGGCGGAGCGTCCTTGACGCGACCGGCCAGGAGTTCTATTTCAACGGGGTACATCACGTCGGTGCCGGCGACGCCCCGTGACGGCGGCGTTGATTTTCGCCGCGAATTTCGGTATCATATCAGCACCAAGAACGAAAGGGGAATAAGAAAATGGTTTTCGGCTTTCTGCAGAACATAGGTCCGTGGCAGCTCGTGATCTGCCTGATAGTCGCGTTTGTCCTTTTTGGAGGCGCGAAGAAGATTCCCGAGCTCGCCAAGTCGCTGGGCAAGGCAAAGAGCGAGTTCAAGAAGGGGCTCGCCGAAGGCGAGAAGGAGGCTGCCGAGGCCGAGGCGGCCGCCAAGGCCCTGGACGAGCCGGCCAAGGAGCTCGCCTAGTCTCCACAGCCCCGTGATCAGCGCCCTAGCGAGGCAACGGCTCAGGGATCTCCCGGACCGCCCCGGCTGCTATCTCATGCGAGATCGCCGGGGCGCAATCATCTATGTAGGCAAGGCCAAGAACCTGCGTCGGCGCGTCAGTTCGTACTTTCGTCCCGGCGCGCGTCACCCGCCGAAGGTGCGCTCGATGGTCGACACCGTCTATGACTTCGAGTACCTGGTCGTGCGCAACGAGGCGGAGTCGCTGCTGACCGAGGCGGCGCTCATCAAGCGGCACAAGCCGCGCTTCAACATACTGATGCGCGACGACAAGCGT
Source organism: Kiritimatiellia bacterium (assembly GCA_017403825.1). Lineage (GTDB taxonomy): Bacteria > Verrucomicrobiota > Kiritimatiellia > RFP12 > UBA1067 > UBA1067. Next base: position 73,990 of record JAFRDO010000045.1, on the reverse strand, counting down.
TACCTTGCGCTCCGCGCCGACCCGTCCGCGCCCTGGCCGCGCTTTTCCTGCTGCCGTATCGTGCGCGACGACGGCGCGCGCTACTTCGGTCCGTTCCCGTCCGCCCCGGTCGTTCGCGCCGCCAAGGATTTCGTCGAGAAGCGCTGGGGCATTCGCGAGTGCGACGCGATAGAGCCTGACGCCGAGACCCACCGGCACTGCCTGGCGGACGTGATACGCACCTGCTCGGCGCCGTGCCTTGGCAAGATCTCTCGCGAAGAGTACGTCCGGCGGTTCGAGGAGGCGTGCGCGTTCCTTGAGGGGAAGCGTCCCGCGGCATTGGGCGAGGTAGAGGACAAGATGCGTGCGGCGGCCGAAGACGGCGACTTCGAGGAGGCTGCCCGGCTCAGGGACACCGTCTTCGCGCTCAGGGAGATGACGAAGGCCCATTTCGTGCGCAAGTCGCCGGAGCTTCGCCGCGAGGACGCGATGCGCGGCCTCGCCGAGCTGGCGGAGGCCCTCGGCCTCCCCTCGCCGCCGCGCATCATCGAGTGCGTGGACATTTCGAACCTGTTCGGCGAGGACTCAGTCGCGTCGCTCGTCGTCTCCCGCGACGGCTTGCCTGACGGACGGTTCTACCGGCACTTCCGCATCAGGACTGTCGTAGGCGCCGACGATCCGCGCTCCATGGCAGAGGTCGTCCGCCGCCGCTACGGACCCGACTCGACCCTGACCGCCACCTCGCCTCGCGCCGACCTTTTCGTTTGCGACGGAGGCATCACGCAGCTGCGTGCGGCCCGCGCTGCGTTCGCGGAGATCGGCGTCACCGACATTCCTACGGTCGGCTTGGCCGAGCGCCAGGAGGAGGTCGTTTTCGATGACGGACGCGAGAACCTCCTTCTGCCGCGAGACTCCCAGGCGCTCTTCGTGCTGACGCGGCTCAGGGACGAGGCGCACCGTTTCGCGATCACGTACCACCGCAACCTGCGCGAACGGCATATTCGCGAGTCGGTGCTGGACGAGGTGCCAGGAATCGGCGCGGCGAAGAAGGCGAAGCTGCTGCGTCATTTCCACTCGATCTACGGCGTGGCGCGCGCCGACGAGGCGTCGGTCGCGTCCGTTGCCGGCGTCGGCAGGTCCGTCGCGGCCGCAGTCCTTCGCGCGGCGCGAACGGCCGCCGGCGAGAAGTTTTGATATAATACCGGCATGACGAGAAGCAGCGAGGCGTGGGTAAAGTTCCTGGCGACGAGGATTGTCGGCCTTGCGGTTGATTTTGTCGTTCTTGCGGTCGCCTATTGGGGAGCGTTCGCATTGCGCTTCGACTTCCGCACTCCGCGCTGGGGCTGGCGCGCCGTTGCGCTGTCCTTCGTAACCGTAGCCGTCGTCCAGATCGCCGCGCTCCTGGCGTGCGGCTGCTACAGGATTGCCTGGCGGCGCCTTTCGCGGCGAGACCTGCCGCGCTACTTCCTGGCTGCGCTCGTTGCTTGCTTTGTCCTGACCGTCATGCGCTTCTTTACGCCGATAGACGAGTTCCTGCATGTCCGGCCTCCGTATTCCGTGACCCTCATCACGACCCTTCTCGCCGCCTTCGGGCTTGTCGGCTGGCGCATGGTCTGGAGTGCCTACGCCTCGTCCCTCGTGAGCGATGCCACCCTTCTGGAGCGGAGCGTCCGCCGCATGGACGGCACGGCCGCTGCCCGTTTCTTGAGCGGCAAGACAGTTCTCGTTACTGGTGCCGGTGGCTCGATCGGTTCGGAAATCGTGCGGCAGGTCGTCCGCGCCGGGCCAAAGCTCGTCCTCATGGTGGAGCGGGGCGAGAACGCGCTGTACGAGATCGACCGCGAGATGCGCCAGGTCGGCGCTACAGTCCCGATGAAGGCGCTGATGGTGGACGTCAACGATCGCGAGCGCATGGAAGACGTGCTTTCCTTCTACCGCCCCGAGGTCATTCTCCATGCTGCAGCCTACAAGCACGTTCCGATGGTGGAGCAGAACCCGCGGGAAGGCGAGCGCAACAACACCGGGGCTACGAAGGGCCTAGCCGAGCTCGCGCTGAAGTACCGCGTCGCCAGGTTCGTGCTGATCTCTACGGACAAGGCCGTCAACCCGGTCTCGGTGATGGGCCGCACGAAGCTTGCCGCCGAACGGGCGATACTTGCCCTGAACGCAGACGATGCGCCGACGTCGTTCTGCGCAGTGCGCTTCGGCAACGTGCTGGGTTCGTCCGGCTCGGTCGTGCCGCTTTTCCGCGAGCAGATTGCGAATCGACGTCCGGTGACGGTCACGCACCCCGACATGAAGCGATACTTCATGACGGTCGAAGAGGCAGTCGGGCTTGTCCTTCAGGCGGCGAGCCGCGACGAGAAGGCCGTCTACACCCTCGACATGGGTCAGCCGGTGCGCATACTCGACCTTGCGGAGGATATGATCCGTCAGGCGGGCTACAAGCCATATGTGGACATACCGATCGTCTTCACGGGGATTCGTCCGGGCGAAAAGCTCTTTGAGGAACTTGACATCTCCGAGAAGTCCGCCTACAAGACGGACATGGCCCGCATCTACGTAACCAAGGTCGATTCGGCCGACTGAATGGGGCGGGGCGGCCGAAATATGTGGTATAATATACAGAAAAGGAATTTTGGAGGTACACTATGAAGACTACCGATGAACAGTTAAAGCTTGCGGCAGACACGATACGCTGCCTCTGCGCGGACATTGTCGAGAAGGCGAACTCGGGGCATCCCGGTGCGGCGATGGGCATGGCGGACCTGGCGGTCACGCTTTGGCTGCGGCATCTGCGGGTAGACCCGAAAGACACCGCCTGGAAGAACCGCGACAGGCTTGTATTCTCGGGCGGACACGCCTCTGCGCTCGTTTACGCGCTCTCGCACCTTTCCGGTACTGGCGGTCTCACGATGGAGGAGCTGCAGACGTTCCGCCAGTTTGGCAGCCGCTGCGCGGGTCACCCCGAGCGCGGCGTCATGCCGGGCGTGGAGGTGACGACCGGTCCTCTCGGACAGGGCTTTGCTATGGCGGTCGGCCTTGCGATCGGCGCGAAGATGAAGAAGCGCAGCAACCGCACGTGGGTCTTCTGCGGCGACGGCGACATGGAGGAGGGCATAAGCCATGAGGCGGCGTCGCTCGCCGGCACGCTCAGGCTAGGCGGACTTACGGCGATCTACGACTTCAACGACATACAGATCGAGGGACATGTTACCGACACGAACCGCGACGACGCTAAGAAGCGCTTCCAGGCGTACGGCTGGAAGGTGATGGAGATTGACGGTCACGACTTCGTTCAGATACAGCGCGCGTTCCTGCGGGCGTCGAAGGAAACCGAGGTGCCGGTGCTGATCATCGCGAAGACGGTGATCGGCAAGGGTGCGCCGACGAAGGCCGGCACGCACGGCTGCCATGGGGCGCCGCTCGGCGCGGAGGAGGTTGCCGCGACGAAGAAGGCCCTCGGCTTCGATCCGGAAAAGAGTTTCTTCGTGCCGCAGGAAGTCTATGACGTGTTCGCCGCGCGCGCGGCCCTCTGCCACCGCTGGCGCAACATGGACGTCAGGGCGGAGAAGGAGCTCGCGAAGTCTCAGCCGGCGCCGGCGCCCGTCACGCGCGAGCAGCTGCTAGCCGCGCTGCCCAAGTTTGACCCTGAGAAGCCGATCGCGACGCGCGCGGCGAACGGCGCGGTGATGAACGCGCTCGCCGACGTGTTCCCGAACCTCGTGGGCGGCTCGGCCGACCTGGAGGGGTCTAACAAGACGGGGCTGAAGAAGTACGGCTGGATATCGGCGGAGGACTTCACCGGGCGCAACTTCCACTGGGGCGTCCGGGAGCTGGCGATGACGGCGATGGTGAACGGCCTTACGGCCTACGAGGACTTCCGTGCGTTCGGAGCTACGTTCTTCGTGTTCTCCGACTACTGCCGTCCGGCGATACGCCTCGCGGCGATCATGGACGTGCCGTCGATCTTTGTGTTCTCCCACGACAGCTTCTATGTTGGCGAGGACGGCCCGACCCACGAGCCCATCGAGCAGATTGCGGCGATCCGCACGATGCCCAACGTGCTGTCGTTCCGTCCGGCGGACGCAAACGAGACTGGCTACGCCTGGGTCGAGATGCTTCTGAACACGAAGGGCCCGAGCTGCATCCTGACTACGCGACAGAACCTGCCCATCCTTGAAGGGACGTCGGCCGAAGGCGTCGCGAAGGGCGCATACGTCATCTGGCAGGCGGGGGCGCAGACGAAGGATACCGTGCTGTTCATCGCGACCGGTTCCGAGGTCGCTCTCTGCATCGAGGCTGCGAAGAAGCTCTGGGACGAGTCGGAGGGCCGCCAGTCGGCGCGAGTCATTTCGATGCCGTCCGTCGGTCGCTTCCTTTCGCAGCCGTGCCAGTACCGCGACTTCACCGTGCCCGGCTACATGACGAGACGCGTCATCGTGGAGGCAGGGTCGCGCTTCGGGTGGGACCGCTTCCGCCTTGACTACAAGACGACGCGGTTCGTCACCAAGGACGATTTCGGCGCGTCAGGTCCCTACAAGGTGCTGGCGAAGGAATTCGGCTTTACCGTCGAGGACGTGTACGCGGCGGCCAAGTCGTTATGAGCCTGGGTGGACGGGGTGCCCGCCCGCCTTGCATAGCGGACATTCGGCAGCGGTCCACGTCTCCGGCGTCATCTGCAGCAGCGAGAACATCGGGATGCGCCCGAACTTCACCTTGCCGGCCGAACGGTCGACGAGCAGCACCACGCCTGCGACCGTGCCGCCTGCGGCACGGACGAGGTCTATCGTCTCCTGAACGCGTCCGCCCTTGGTGACGACGTCCTCGGCGACGACATAGCGCTCGCCTTTCTTTATGGTGAACCGGCGGAGGGCGAGTACGGTGTTGGGCTTGCCCGTGGCGTCAACGCCCTTGCCCGGGACCTTCTCGGCGAAGATGCACTTTACATTCAGCTCGCGGGCGACCTCGTGTCCGACGAGAATTCCGCCGACGGCTGGCGAGATGACCCCGTCGATGCGCTTGCCCAGCTTGCCGCTCGCCATGGCTCGCTTCGTTACCTCGCGGCAGAGCCTTGCGGCGATTCGCGGATAGCGCAGCACGTTGGCGCATTGGAAATAGCGGTTGGAATGGAGCTTGGAGCGCAGTTCGAAATGCCCTTCGAGGAGCGCGCCGGTCTTCTTGAATGCGGCCATAACGGCCTTTTCGGTCATCATCTTTGGTTTTCCTTTCTTTCAATCTGCTCAAGCGACAGAAGTTCCTCTTTCGGGAACGCCGGGATTTCCTCGTCCGGCGCATCCTCTGGAATCGCCTGCGGGGGAGGGGCGGCTAGCGAGGGGAGATAGGGCGGCGGAGTCCAGTCGACGTCTCTTGCGCTCGGCGGACGGCTGCGCTCGGCGACGTCCAGCGCCTCCTTTTCCACGCCGCCCGGCAGGTTGCCGAGGAAGAGGTCGGCGCGGACTCGCAGTATGTTCCCTGCGTTGCCCTGCCAGGAGGTCTTGGTCGCCCGCATGGCTGCGGCCTCGTCTTCTGCGCTCAGCGTGACGAACGCGACGGACGGCTCGCGCATTGCAACGGGGCGAGCCCGAAAGCCGATCGCGGAGAAGGGGAAGATGGCGGCGATGCCGGCGGGAATCGCAAGCACGGTGAAGAGGGAGGCGAGTTCGCCGACAATGCCTTTCATTCCTGCGCCCCCGGCTTCTTCTCTGCAAAAAGGATGCGCTCTACGCTGTTGCTCCGGGCGACCGACGCCAGTCGCATCAGTTCGCCGCCGGCGACGCGCCTGTCAGCCAGCACGAGCAACGTCTTGGTAGGTGACTTCTCCGTGCGCAGCGACAGGTTCTCGCCGAAGGCCCGCATGGACGCCTCGTCGCCCAGCAGGTAGCGCGAGTCATCGAAGAATACCAGCGTCTCGTGTGACATCGGCATGACGAGCGCGACCAACCCCGTGGTTTCTCCGTCCGCAAGGCCGGCTTCGGGCAGGTCGAACAGCACTCCCTTCGCGGAGGTTAGCGTGCCGCTGACGAAATGCAGCATAAGGAGGAGCAACATGACCGTCAGGAACGGGACGGCGGCGACGAACGGCCGTGTCCAGGCGGCGCCATGCCGCCAGATGCCGAGCGTACGCTCGGGCGTCCATCCCCAGGAGATCTTCACCGCATCTTCTCCTTCTCCTGCTCCTTCGGGGCGGCCAGGTAGCCGACGATCTGGCTGGCGGCGGCCTCCAGTTCTACGATCGTGCGGTCAAGTCGCACGCGCAGCGAGCCGTACATCACCGTGACCGGTATGGCGACTGCGAGACCTAGGGCGGCGGAAACGAGCGCCTCCATCGAGCCGTTCAGCAGGTCGGCCCTTGAGACCAGCTCTTGGGCGTTCGCGGCCATGACCGTCTTGATGAACCCGATTATCGTGCCGAGCAACCCTATCGACGGGGCGATCTGCCCGATGATGGCAAGCGCGGCGAGGCGGCGGTCGAGCCGCCCGACTTCGGCGCGCCCCTGGGAGTCTACGGCCTCGCGCAGCAGGCGGGCGGAGCCGCTGCGGTGACGGATGGCGGTCGCGACGACCTGCGCGACCGGAGCCGGCGTGTCTTCGCAGATTGCCAGGGCCTCGTCGACGTTGCCGGCGTCCAGCACGTTGATGACGCCCTCGAGAAAGTCCTGGTACTCTATCTGGGCGCGGCGCAAGTCTATGAGACGCTCGAAGTAGGTTATGAGCGCGACGATTGCCAGCACCAGGAGAATCCAGAATACAGGTCCGACTGCAAGTATCATAGGAACCTTCCTTTCGCTGAAATCCTTTCCATGCGGCGGCGAGCCTCTCCGGCTGCATGCACATCGCCCTCGGCGACCAGCTCCAGCACATGGAGCGCGGCACCGTCGCGGCCGCGGCTTTCGAACTCGTCGGCCAGGCGGAAGGCCGCCTTTGAGAACGCGGCCCGAGCCTCCTCGCCGAAGCGTTCCTTGGCGGCGCGTCCCTTGCGGTAGGCCAGCACCACCTGCGAGTAGTACTGGTCGATGGCCTCGTCCATTCGCTTGAGCTTCTCCAGGGAGCGGGCGATCTTGAATGCGATGACTATGCGTTCGCCGGCGGAGAGGATGCCGCCGAACAGTATTGCGCGGTATGCGTCGAGCGCGGCCGCGTAGCGGGCCGGGTTGTCCGCTCCCATGGCGTAGAGCGCGTCCGCCCTGAGCATCTGCGCACGGGCGCGGTCCGTCGCCGCCGCACCCTCTGCCGCTGCGGCGCGTTCCAGTACCAGCACGGCCTCGTCGAAACGGGCAAGTTCGATCAAGGCCTCGCCCTGCACGAGCAGCGCCTGCGCCCGCAGGGGCGAGTTCGGATGGTCCTCCACGATGCGCGTCGTCAGCTGTATGGCAAGCTTGAAATCGCTGTCGGCGAACGCCGCGCGCGACGCCCAGAGAAGAGTCTCCGCCGCCTTGTCGCCGCTGAAAGCGCCGGAGCATGCGGCAAAGAGCCGTCCCGCATCCTTCCATTCGCGGCGGTTGTACCGGAACTTGGCGAGCCAAAGCGTCGCTTCTGCACGCACCTCCGGGTCGGGGCACTTCTCGGCGAGTTCCTCGGCCTTCTTCCCGGCATCTTCGTCAAGACCCTCTCCGTAGAGGCAGAGGATCGAGAAGAAATCCATGCGCGGACGGCGGGACGGGTCGGCTGCCGCGACCTCGGCAAACGTCTTGCGCGCCGCGTCAAACCGGAACTCCTTGTACAGGTCACGGCCCTTTGCCTCAAGGTCCCGGATGCGGACTATCGGCTCCAGCTTCGCGGCGACGGCGGACTTCGGGAATCGCTTCAGCACGGCGCGGTACTTTTCCATCGCCTCCGCGTCACGTCCCAGTTCGGACAGTACGTCGCCTTCCTTCGCAATCGCCGTCGCGCGCGCCGCATCGTCCGTCGCCAGCTCGCCGGCAAGCCGGAACGCTTCCAGCGCCTCCTCCCGGCGTCCCAGCTTCTGCAGCACCCAGCCGAGGCCCTCCTGCACGGCGCCGGACTTTGCGGCGTCCGGCCATATCTCTATCGCCTCTCGGTAGTCCGCTGCGGCAGCATTCCAGTCGCCGGACTCCATCTCCGCGTCCGCCACCGCGAGGAAAGCTTCTCTCGCACCCTCGGCGTCGGGCGCGTCCTTCACGATGTCCCGTATGAGTTTCGCGCCTTCTGCCGCAGTCTTCGGGTCTCGCACCAGTGCGGTGCCGAGCCGGAGGCCGACAAGCCGCCTCAGGGGAGCCTGGCGAACCTCGGCGTAAGCGCGGCGCAGAGGCGCGACCTCCATCAGGTTGACGCTCGCAGTGGCGATGGCCCTCGCATCGACGTTGCTGGCCGCTATGACATCGCGCCAGAGCCGCTCCGCCTTGGCGCGGTCGCCGGACTTTGCCAGCTCTCCCGCCTCAAACAGGCATGCTTCGACAATGCCTTCGGGCGATCCGCCGTCGCGCAGCACTTTCGCCGCCGCCGCATGGTCGCCCTTGGCCACAGCCCGGTAGTAGTCAAAGCCTCGTCCCCTCGCGTCCGGCCATTCGGACAACGTCTCGCGGACTTCCTTCCACCGGCCTTCGCCGGCATAGCTCTCAAGAATTACCAGGCGTGCCTCGTCGTTCGTGCCCGCCGCAGTCGCATGCGTCCGCGCAACCTCCCATATGCCGTCGCGCAGGGCCTCACGGGCGACGTCCAGCTCTGAAGCTGCGCTTGCCGCGCAGATTCTGACCGTCGCCGCCAGAACTTTCCACGCCCAGCCTTGCACTTTACACAAGCCCCCCAAGATAACCCATCTCGGCCAGAAGGCGGTCGTTCTTCATCCAGTTCGGCTCGACGCGAACCCAAAGCTCCAGCGACACCTTTACGTCGAAGATGTCCGACAGCTCGCGTTCGGCGCACTTGCGCACGTACTTCACGGTCTCCGCCTTGCGGCCTATCACTATCGGCTTCTGCGAGGCGCGGTTCACCAGCACTTCCGCGCTGACGCACCAGCGGCTGCCCTCGTCGCGAACGTCCTTTACAAGCACGCCAATCTCGTGCGGAAGCTCCTGATGCAGGCGGGACAGGAACTTCTCGCGTATGGAATCCGCTATCGCGAGCTTGCGCGGGTAGTCGGTCACGATGTCGTCGTCGAACAGCCGTTCGCCTTCCTCCGCCAGGCCGAAGAACGCGTCAAGTACGGCGGTCGCCCCGCCGGGCGCCGTCGCGACCGACTTCGTCCAGACCGGTTCGGGGGCGGAGCCCTTTGCCTCCTCCCAGGCTTCGCGGAACATCTTCTCGTAGAAGGGGGTGCGGTCGGCCTTGTTCAGCACGAAGACGACCTTTTCGGGACGCTCCTTGGCGACGCGTTGCATCCAGCCGATGTCCTCCAGCTGCGGAGCCTCCGCCGCGTCGAATACGACGCACGTGATGTCGGTGCCAGCGGCCGAGCATCTTGCCATTCGGTTGAGAAGACGTCCGAGCCCGCCGACGGCCTTGTGCAGGCCGGGGGTGTCAAGCAGCACGAGCTGCCCGCGCGGATCTGCGACGATGCCGCGAATCGTGTTGCGGGTCGTCTGCTCCACTGGCGACACTATGGAAATCTTTTCGCCGACAAGCGCATTGACGAGCGTGGACTTGCCCGCGTTCGTCCTGCCAACGACTCCGACGACAGCCACTCTCGGCATCGCTTCCATACTGTTTTCGCTCACGGGCGTATTATACCAAAATTCCTGCGATTCGTTGGCAGAATACCCCAATTCCAAAAAAATTAAAAAATCCTGTCATCGGATCGTTGCCGTTGCATACACTCTATCGGATGGAGGAACGGGGAGCGGAAACAAACGGCCGCAGCGATCCGATCGGAAGTCCAAAGATTTCATCGAGTTCTTTCTGAATAACCTTAAATGAGTCCGGGGTCCGCGCCCCGGATTTCATTTTTGTCAGATTGCCCATGGCAGGCCCCTTGCAGGAGTGCGAACAAGCTTCGCATGCCGGTCGTTCATGCCTTTGGGAAGATTTTCCGTTTCAGGAAGGCAAGTGCCTTCTTCGGCCAGTGCTGCGACTCCAGATGGATTACGGGCAGTTCGGCTATGCGCAATCCCATTCGCTTCGCCGATTCCCCTATCCAGACGTCCAGCAGCCGTTCCGCCACGAAACCGAAGACACGGGCGTCATATGGCGAATAGTCCGAGATGTCGAGTCGGTGTTCCAGCTCGAACAGCACGTCGAAGAGCCAGGTGCAGTATGCGTCCAGCATCGGGCGCTTCATCACCATCATATTGAACCGGTGGCCCTTCGTCGATCGCATCGCCGCGTCGAACGACGGCAGAAACTCCGGATGGCGCTCTGCAAGGACCTGGCGCGTTACGTCCAGGTCCGTGGCATGGTGGGCGTGGGCGTATTGCGAGTAGGTTGTTTCAATGAAGTAGTTGCGCTTTCGCGGCAGTATCACGTCGCAACGGTTCAGCGCCGACTGGATCTCCGCTCCGGTGGCGATGCCGTGCGCACCTTTGAAATGCCGGCGGTAGTGAACCAGTCCGACTGCGTCGGCCGCGACGTTGCGCCATGCCCAGTACAGTCCGGTAAGCTCGCACCAGTTTGCGTTGCGCGTGCTGATGTTCTCTCCTTCGTCGTCGCGTGCATAGCCTATCGGCGGCTTGCCTGCGGCTCCCACCTGCACCGGCAGGTAGTCGGGGTCGCCCGGCATTTCGTATGGCTTATGGGCCGCTACGATAATCTTCAGCCCTGGAATCTCCGCATTCATGCGCTTCGTGCCTTGGCTTACCACCCCGCCGATTTCCAGCGATAGGGCAGCGCCCCGTTCTTGTTTAAGAGATAGACCGAGACCGCAGTCTCAGCTATGAAAGCCACCACGACCATGGCTGTCAGCGCCCAACGGCGACGCCGATTCCCTTCTGCGAGCACTATCTCGGGCAGCATCAGGAACTGCGGTGCGGCATAGTAGTAGTTGACGCGCTTCATCAGCGGAATCGTGTTGGAGAACGCAAGCGCCACCGTGCCGAGGACGGTCATTCCGTACCACACTGCAAAAAGCCTGTTCCCTGCCACGGCTCCGCGCCAGTACCATGCACCGATTGCCAGGAAACTGCAGTTGATGGCGAAGAACAGCCATTCGAATCCGTCGGAGGCCAGCCTTGACGAGAAGTACTTTGCGTATTCTGATTCGATCATGCGCAGAGCGCCGAGCACTGCCGGTGCCGAGACGAACGAGAGCGCAAGTGCCACCCCTATGACCACGATGCCGCGCCGCGGGTTCAGCTCCGTCCGGGAAAGCGCGTAGAGCGGCAGCAGCAGGACGGCCGAGTAGTGGAAGGCCGTTGCGATCGCGACGTACAGGAGGAACTTCCACGGCTTTCTGTCCGTCACGAACGCTACGGCCAGCAGCCCAATGCCGATTGCCACGTATTGCCGCATGATGTTGAGCGAAAGGAAGTAGTTGCCCGTGGCCACGTAGAGGAAGGTTGCAAGCGTCGGCCATCGGCTGAACCGGAATATGGCGCAGAAGACGCAGGCTGTGGAGATCAAGGCGCAGATGGCGATGACGGCCCGGAAGCCGAGTCCGCTCCACAGCGCGCCCTCCATCAGCAGCCGGTAGGCGGGTTCGGAACGGTGCAGCACTTTCTTGAATTGATTGCAGACCTTTTTCGGCGTCCTGCCGAAAAGATTCCGCTTGGCGAGATAGGAGAAGATCTTTACCTTCCTGGGCGGCGTGCGCGCGCCGCGCACCTGTTCGAGCGCGCGGTATTCCGGGAGGTAGGTGCGGTAAAAGTCGGTTCCGACGTTCCAGCGCATCGCTGCGACGACGAGAAGCGGAACCGCCGCTAGGGCCATCAGCCAGCGCCATTCCCGCCGGCGCTCGTATGCGAACGCGGCAAGGCAGGCAAGGAGAGTTGCGACGACGTAGATCATGATGTTGCTTCCCATGACTTGATCTCGGCCGCGACCTGGTCGATCGCGTCGAACACGCGTTTGCGCCTGCTTTCGTTCAGAATGGACGACCACGAGGCGTTGATGAATCCCTTTAGCCGCTTCGGGCTGATGTGCTTGCGGCAGTACTTTACGAGGTTGGAGAAGTTGGCGTCGTTGTTCGCTCCCTTCGGGAAATACGGCGGCACCCAGTTCGTGCCGGTCGGCATCTGGTAGAAGCCGGCCTTGTCGAGCTTTTCGAATGCGGCGAGCCGCTTGGCCTCGTAGGGGCGCTCCGGCGGTTCCCCCTCCCACCTGCGTCCGTAGTACCAGTTGGACTGCAGCACGGAGCGCGGCATGCGCTTGAGGAACTCGTCCTCATGGTCCCAGAAGTAGTCGCTCCATATCCACGCCCGGGCGCTGCGGCGCTCGATTTCTTTCACGAAGAAGAGTAAGTCATGCCACCACAGCTCGCCCTGCCTCGCACAGGCATGCCTGTAGTTTCTCTGCTGGTCTATCGTCTCTTCGTCGTAGCCGAGATGGAAGAGACGCGGCTTGCCGAAGATCGCAAACACGTCGGATATGATTTCTGAACAGGCGCGGTAGTATTCCTTGGTCGAGACCATGCGCGAATATTCGCCGAGCCATGTGTCGTGGCAGGTCGAGAAGTTCAGCTTCGGTATGACCTCGATGCCCATCTGCCTGACGCGGTCGAGCTCGCCCTTGAGCTTGTTCGGAGACCAGCTTCCCTTGATCGCCAGCTCGGGATGGGACGGATACTTCACGCCCTCGCTGAGATCGAGGATCAGCGTGTTGATTCCGCCCGCCTTAATGCGCTCCGTCGCCTCTCGCCACATCGACTCGTCGAAGTCCATCTGCGTGAAGAAGGGGTTGTCGCCCGAGAAGTTTCGCCCCAGGTGGAAGAGCACGCCCCACATCATTTTCTTCATATCGAGAACATCCTTATCATGCCAGCCATGTCTGCGGCGAAGAGCCGCCCCTCTGAAACCGCCACGCCCGCGAGATAGGGCGCGCCGGTGGCGATGCGCCGCTTCTCCGCGCCGGTCGCCAGGTCCCAGAGATGAATCACGCCGTCCGCGCATGCGGCGCAGACCGTCGAATCGTCCGTCAGGACGGGCGATGTGTTTGCCATTTGGCCTTTCTTCCTGTAGGCCCCGACCCCCAGAAGCGACATGTCGGCGGCTCCGCGCCAGACGATTTCCAGCGTGTTCCTGTCGATGGACAGCAGTCCGCTGTTGAGGGATCCCACCAGATAGCGGTCGCCCGCCGTCAGGATCGGGCCGGACGGCAGAGCCGTCACATCTTTGAGTTCCTTGTTGCGCAGGACCTGTCCCGTCGCCAGATCGACTTCGCCGATGTTCCAATAGCACGCGACGACCGCCTTGCCGTCGGTGATCAGCGGGTCGGCGCCCGGGAACCTCCAGGGCTTTCCTTCGAGTTGCCAAAGCCGTGCCCCGGTTTCAAGGTCGTGGCATTCGAGCCCGTCCCAGTTCGCCGCCCATACCATCTTCCCCTCGCCGATTCCAGGCGCGCCTGCGACCGGCTCGCGCTCCCACGAAGAACTGCGCCATTTCACCGCGCCTGTCGCGGCGTCGACTGCCGTCAGGCGCGAACCGTAGCCAACGTACGCCGTGCGCCCGTCCGAAGAAGCCGTCACCGCCGAGGCCAGAACCTGGCAATTGTACGGCAGCTGCATGTCCCAGACGCTCTTTCCGCTGTTCGCAGAAAAGGCGTACACTCTGCCGCCGGCGTCCTGCGCGATGACGTTTCCGCTCGCCACGACCATGCGGTTCTTGATGGAGTTCGCCACCTTGCGCCTCCAGACGACTGCGCCGCTCCCTGCGTCGAACGCGACAACCATGCCGGTGCCGCGGTTCTCGTCGTCGGACGTGCCCACGAACACCTTGCCGCCCGAGACTACGGGCGTGCAGAACAGCACCGGCGCGGGCAGCTTGCGCTCCCAGGCTGCGCCGGCGCGCGACGTCTGCCACGACCGGGACGGATTGCGTCCGTAGTGGTTCTCGGCGACGAACGCGCCGTCAGGCTTCACGTCGAATACGCGCACGAGTTCCGGCGAATGGTCGATGCCGCCCATGTTCGGATTGGTGGAGGCCATGAACGTTACGCCGCCGTTGCCGCTCGTGTAGGTGTTGTGGACGTGTCCGTAGACGAATCCCTTGAAGTTGCAGACGCTCCGCAGGTCGAGCGGACGGTCCTTGCCGATCACAAGCCCAGCCTCGTTCTCGTTCTTCGCGTGGAAGAGCATGTGGCTGAACGCCATTACAGGCTGGCCCGGCTTGATCAGCGACAGGTCGGCGCGCAGCCAGTCCGCAAGCTCGTCTTCGGTGTAGCCGGGACGGAAGTCCCAGCCTTCGGTCATCGGCACGACGATGAAGTGGATTCCGCCGGCGTTGAACGAGTACCGGCAAGGGCCGAACAACTCCTCGAACGCCTGTTCGCCGTAGTCGCCCGCCACGAGGTCATGGTTGCCGAGGCAGTAGAGGACGGGCAGGCCCATCGTCGCCGTATTCATCAGCTCGGCGTGCGCCTGCATACCCTTCAGGTAGCAGATGTCGCCGGTGTGGACGATGAACGCGCACTTCTCGGCAACGGCGATTCGCCGTACCTCTTCAATCCAGTTCCGGTTCTCTGTTCCCGTGTCGCTTATCTCGGAGTCGGTGACATGCACGAACCGGCAGCCGCACTTCGCCTTCCCAACCGCTGCCCGTTCAAGCGCAAAATCGTACCTCCCAACTCCTCCACTCTCAACTCCAACACTCCTATACCAGTCCTTCATCAGGTGGCCGCACGGTGGCGAGACAGTCACGAATCGCGCTCCCTCGCGTCTTGGAAGGGCGAATGCGCCGTCCGCGCCGGTGCGGACGCACTGAAGCCCGTCGGAAACGACGACCCCTGACAGCCCCTTGCCGTCGGCTGCGACTCGCCCGCGAATCGCGTCCGCCGCGCCGGCGGTGCGGACTGACCCCAGTCCGCCGCAGAGGATGCCGGCGGCGGAAAGTTCCAGGAATTCCCGTCTCCTCATTTTGAGCTTACCTGACGATCAGCGTTGTTCCACGGTAAACGTATATGCCGTCGTTCCGTATGTCCAGCGTCCACGAATGCTGTCGGCTGGTGGCGGAGGAATTGACGAACGTTATTCCCGCTGGAATCGCCGACCAGGAGACGATATTTTCGCCGTTCGTAAGCGACCGCGATCCGAGGTCGATGTTGACGGTCGCGCCCGACTCGAACGTCATCGTCCTCACGCTGCCGTTGCTGGGGCCGTCAAGAGCGGTGGGCATGGCATTGTTCCGACCGGCAAGATTGATGGTCGAGCCGTTCATCATGCGAATCTTGAAGCAAAGATTGGTGGCGCTCGGGGTGTACGTTCCGTAAACCGACATCGTGCCGTCGTTGCTGAAATTGGCCCACGCCGGAATTGTGTTGACGAAATCATACGTACTGCTGTCGGCCCTCTGCCGCGTATTCTTCATGCCGTATCTGTAGCAGACATGGTCGCTGGCATCACTGCCGTAGTCCTGCCAGAATCCATCCTGACTCAAAAGGATGATCGTTCCGTTTCTGAAGACGGGTTTGACCGCATTGTCCCGCCCGACGAAGAAGTCCGTGGGTGCAGTCTCAAGAAGAACCGTCAGCTCGTATCCGCCCAAATTCCAAACGGCGCCATTGGCGGTTTGCGCATCGCAAGTCGCATCATTGCCTACGCCGACCACCGTTTCAAGCTTCAGCGTGGAATTTGCGGAGAGAGTCATGCTGCCGATGGTGGAGCGTCCCGCCAAGGCCCTGTTGTTGTACATGTAAAGGATGCCGCCGGCAAGTTCAAGATCGTAGTTCTCAAGGCCGGTATAGCCGCTTTCGATCTGGAGCGTACCGCACGAACCGACTTTCACCTTTGAACCGCTCGCGCCAAGAACGCCCGTGCTGATGAATGCCGTTGTCTTCAGCGTGCCGGCATTGACATAGATGCCGCCAGTGTTGGACTGGTTCGGACGGTTGGCGGTCAGCGTGCCGTCGCCGTCCTTGACCAGCTTCACCGCACCGGCGAGCGTCAGCCCCGTGTTTTCCACTGCGGTGCTTGGTGGAATCTCGACGTGCAGCTCTCCTCCGCCAGTCAGATCCGTGAAGGCCACGGCATTGCCGATGTCCGCAGAAGCCGCCAGATAAAACTTGTGCCCGGCGAGATCCACGGCTCCAGCCGCCGTCACCTTCGCAAGATCGACGCCGCGCCAGTCGCAGTCTCCAGCCATGGAGATGGACGCGGTGATTGCAATGCTGTTGCACAGGAACTCGGAATTGGCGGGCACGTTGAACATCTGGCCCACGTTTGCGATAGTGATGTCTGTCAGCAACGACGGCACAGTTTCAATGGCATCACCGTAGCTGTTCTCGCAGTGCCAGCTTTCAGGATCGTCAATGGCTCCATTCGCGCCGCCGATCCAGTAGGCGGTCACAGGATCGCTCGCCGTCGCTGCCTTTGCCGTCGCCGACTGAACAGTCAACCGTCCGACAGTTGCCGCGCCACCGGTAAACGCCACCTCGGTTTCGCTGGGGATGAAGGTTTTCGTCGCGGCATCATAAAATCCCGCCACGCCTGAGGCGTTCTTGGCGGGAATGTAGTCGCACGCCACCATGCCGTTGGTGGAAATAGCAAACGAATACATCTTGCCCTGGAAAGAACTGTCGTATTGGGTTCCATTTACGTTCTCGCAGCGGAAGATGGCAATAGGATTTGTCATATCAGGGAATGTCGTACGGTCGGACAACAACGCCTGATACATTGATGCCGCCCCCGTAGAAGCTTCCCAGCAGCTTGCGCCTGTTACGCCGTAGTCAAACGCATAGCGTACGCCAGTAGTCCCGGAACCGAACTTGATCGTGCTGCCGCCCGCAGCCGGGAGCTTCAAGATTTCGGTGTCCCATTTCATTTCGTTATAGAAAAAAGCAAGGTGGTAGAAAAGCTTGTTGCCTGTGTCGCAGGCTCCAAAAATTTCATTGTATCCATAGCCATTGACAACCTCGACCTCCCCTACCACGGTCGTATCCTTTGTTGGATTAACCCCAGTATGGCAATATGCTTTAGCATAGCCCTCGGTATTCTGTATATACTCGATCTCCTGATAGTTTGGATCTTTTGTCAGGAAGAAACGGTAGTAACGACCCTCGTTCTTGAACGCCTCCGGCAGAGCGAACGTGCAGCTCGAATCCGTCGGCGCGATATTCGTCACGTAGTCTAAATGATCCCATGCGAAACGATCCGCTCCACCATCGGCGGCCCCCGACCCCACGTAAAGCTCGTAGCCCCCGCTCCGCGCACCCACGAAAGAAAGATCAGTGTTGCCGTTGCCTGCATCTGTCATCGACATCTCCGGCTTCAGCAGATCGTCGAACAGGTGTCCCCTGCGTCCGTTCTGGTAGATGGCGTTGATGTCGGAAGGCGAAAGCCCGCGCGTCCAGAGCGCGAACTCGTCAATCTTGCCCACGAACTTGCTGGTATAAGTGCCGGTTCCGTCTTGGCCGAGATGGAACGGCATCCTGGCGGCCGGATCATCAAAGAGCATCTTGAAGTCGGGAGCGTCCAACTCGCTGATTGTCGCCAAAGTCCCCGAACTGCTGCTCATGAAATAGCGGAACTTGTCATCTGCCGTGTGCGAAATTGCATAGAATGTCCACTTGCCCATCTGTATGTTCATGCTGGCATCATTGGAGTTGACCCGCACCCGCGACGTTCCGTTAACGGAGTAGTTGAGGGAAGAAACCCAACCGGAAGAGTTTGACGCCGTCGCCAACAGGACGCCGGGCCGAGATGTCGTGCCCCAGTTTCCGTTTCCAACAAATACCGGATCGCCGGTCTGTGCGCCTTCAATCCGCATCCAGATACAGATCGTGAAGTCGTTGCCATTCTCGAACGTCAGGTTTTGCGAACCATCGAGCCGCGCCCAGCCCTGGTTTATATCGAGATAGCCACCGAAACCGGAATGACCGTACTGGCCGCTCTTGACGCCGGATTCGATGCCGCTTGCGCTGAGCGTGACGCCCGTGATTGTGCTGTTCGGGACGCGGTTTGTCACCACTGCATCGTCGAACGTAAGATAGGCGGCAAGTCCGCTTCCTATCGGCTCTGCGTTTGCAGTCGCCATGCCGAGTGTAATCAATGCAATCGCCGCGAGGAGCTTCGCGCCGCCGATAATTGGTCTTTTCATGGTTGAAGTTCCTTTCTACTGAACCGTATTATAGCTGAGAAGCGCTGAATGTGTCAATCCCCCTTAAAACGGGGCGAAAAGGCTGCGAAGCTGTTCCAGATGGCCATTGACTATCGCTTCCTCAAGTCCTTGCACGAAGAGCGAACCCTGCGTCTCGTAGCCCTCTTCGCCAAGGGCCGCATCCGTGGGCAGATAGCCGAAGTTGCCGTTGACTATGCAGGCTGGAATCGTCATTGTGAAAGGGGATTTCTCTTTTAGCGTCGTTCCATAGGCTGTGAACGGCTCGCCGGGGAAGCCCACGAATGCCAGCGACTTGCCGACTGTGACGGCGGAAAGCGGGAACTTGAAGTAGTTTGGCCCGTCCTTGAGGTTTATCTTGCGCGTCGCGGCGGCCATGTTGGTGATCCGCTGCATGCCCTTGCCGGGAACTTCGGACTGCTTGCCGGCCTTGATGAGGTCTATGATGCGTTGCGCCTCGGGAATCTCCTCTGGCGCGGGGCGGTTGGTCTTGACCTCCTGAAGTGTCACGCCAAAGCCTACCTTGCCGGCAGGAACAGGCTCGCAGGCGTCCCAGATTCCAATCACCGCCCCAGCTACCACGCGGCCCATGTGGATATAGACCACGTCGCGACCCCTGGGCACGTCCTTGCGGTTGAGATCCACGCATACGTGGTTTGAGTCGCCCTGTGCGCCGTTCACAAAGATGCATTTAACGCCGTCAAGCGTGCGCTCGACCGTCCTGCGCACGACGCCCGGCCAGTCTGCGCCTATCTTGAGCCCGACTATTGTGTCCGGATGGCACTGGAAGTTTACGATCGCGATGGAGTCGCGACCTTCGCGGTCGATGCGCACAAGCTGCACCGTCTCGTCAGGCGTGCCGATCGGCGCGACGATGTCTGGATTCCCACGCCCTGGGTTTGTGCGGCAGGTGCCGTCCTTCATGCGGTAGCGGCGTATGAACGATATGTTCTTGGCCTCGCCTCTCCCGATCGAGATCTTCGCCGGCGCAAGGTCGGAGAGCGAAAGTTTTACGGCGTCCTTCAGCCTTTCTCCGACAAAGAGTTCGTAGGTGCTCGCTTTTGCGAACGAGTCGAATGTCTTTCCGTAGTGGCTAAGGCCTATGTGCGGCCCCGTGTGCGTATGCGTGCAGGCGATGAACACGGCCTCCGGCGGAAGCCCCGCCGCTTTCGCTGCGTTCTCGCGGTAAAGCTTGAAATAGCCGCGCAAGTTGGTCACGTCGGCGGAAAGCACCACCGCACGGTTTGTGCCGTCGGAGAACGCGACTGCGTTTACTTCAAGCGGATCGATGATGCCGTCCGATACGCGCTTCTCAGGATGTCCTGAAAGTTCCGTCCCTATGGGCGGCGTAATGTCCACGCGGGCGAAGCCAGCCTTGAATTCTGCGTTAAGCGAAAGTGCGACACCAATGGCCGCTACCAACAGTATTTTCTTTTTCATGTTGCACATTATACCATAATGTGCAGTAACCCATAGAATTCGAGCGTCTGCGCGTCGCCCCGGCGGACGAATTCCGTCAGCTCGCAACACTTTTCTTCATGACCCGTATTTTACCGCAACAACGCGTTCGCGAACTCCGCGAGATCACGGTAGACGCCTGCCGCGAACGGGTCGAGCGACGTGGGCTGGGCGTTCACGATGAACACCTTCGCTCCGCCTTGGAGCGCAAGGCGCGGCAGGCCCGCCGCCGGGAAGACCGTGAGCGACGTGCCCAGCACCAGAAAAACGTCGCTTCGCATCGCCAGCGACTGCGCTGCCGCGAAGGCCGCTTCGGGGAGCGCCTCGCCGAAGAACGTTATGTCCGGCTTGTATGCGCCTCCGCACGTGCAGCGCGGCACTTCGCCGGGCGCGGCCCGCAGCATTGCCAGCACTTCAGCGAACGTCTTCTCCGCGCCGCACCGCCGGCAGTGGTGCAGTATCGGCGAGCCATGCACCTCGTAGACGTTCGACGAGCCGGCCTTTTGGTGCAGCATGTCGATGTTCTGCGTGGCTATGCCCTTGAGTTGCCCCATGTCTTCCAGGTGCTTCAGCGCCCGGTGCACCGGGCCCGGCTCGAACCGGTCGAGCCCGTAGACAAGCTCCGCGCAGCCGCGATAGTAGATCGACGGGTCGCGGTCGAACCAGTCGATGTCGAAGATCCGCTCGGCGTCCTTCTGCTTGTACAGTCCCTGCGGTCCTCGGAAGTCCGGAATGCCGCACAGCGTGGAAACTCCGGCGCCGGTGAGACAGCCGACATGCCGCGCGTTCCTTATGGCCTCGATCATCTTCTTCATATTCCTCTTGCCTCCTTGATGGTTGCCCAGGCCGCGTTGATGCGGCTCATGCGTTCGGTCGCCTTGCCGACCATTTCCTCCGGCAGCCCCTGCGCCCGCAGTGCGTCCGGGTGGTTCTTCTTCGCCAGGTCGCGGTAGCGCCGTCGCAGCGCTTCTGCGTCGTCCGTCGCCTTCGCCCCGAGCACCGAATAGGCGTCCGCCAGCGGATCGCGCGCCGTCGCGCCGCGACCTCCGCCTCCGAGCCGCTGGGACGCGAAGTATGCGTACCAGTCCGGCCTGATGTCCAGCGCGCCGGGGATGTGCTGCAGTATGCGCAGCTCCTCGGGACTGAACGTGCCGTCGGCGCCCGCGATGTCCCACAGGATCTCGTAGAACAGCTCGCGGACCTCCAGCGAGTCGACCGCGGCGGCGAACTCCCTCGCGTATTCGCCTATGGTGTGCGAGTCGTCCTTCGCCCGCCGGAAGACCTTGATGGCGTAGTCGCGCGCGGCGGCGGTGAAGCCGAGCCGCCGGAAGGCTTGTTCCACGCTGTCGATTTCCGCCTGGGTGACCCGGCCGTCGGCCTTCGCCATCTTGGCCAGCATCGCTGCGGCTGACGCGCAGAAGATGAGGCTCCGCTGGCTCTGCGAGTAGGTCTGCCCGAAGCGCGGACGACGCCGCGAGCCGGCGGAGGCGTGTTTCTCTATGTTGTGCCCAAGGGCCGCGCCTATGATGGCGCCGAGCGGTCCGCCGAAGAGGCTGCCGAGCCACCCGCCGATCGCAATTCCCTTCCAGCCCATGCCCGGCCCGTTCCGTCTTATGCGAAGACGCCTGCGCCCAGGTTCTGGAGTGCGTTGATGCGGTCGTCAAGAGACGGGTGCGTCGCCCATATGGACGTCTTGCGCTTCCCGGCTATGCCCATCGCCCGCAGGGAGTCGGGCAGCGCCCCGGGCTGCAGGTTTCCGAGCCTGCGCAGCGCGGCGATCATCGGCGACGGCGAGCCGAGCAGCCGCGCCGATCCCGCGTCCGCCGCGTATTCGCGCTTGCGCGAAAACCACATCACTACCAGCGAGGCGAGCGCACCCAGCGCGATCTGCAGCACCAGCACCGCCAGGAAATACACGCCGCCGTTCGAGCGGCGGCCGCCCCTGCCGTCGCCGGAGCCGGCGAGAACCGACGCCAAGACGCGCGAGGCGACGATGACGAATGCGTTGAGCACGCCCTGCACCAGCGTAAGCGTCACCATGTCGCCGTTCGCCACATGGCTCATCTCGTGTCCGAGCACCGCGCGCAACTCCTCCTTCGTCATCTGGCCCATGATGTCCGACGACACCGCTACGAGCGCGTGGTTCTTGAACGCGCCCGTGGCGAAGGCGTTCGCGGCGCCAGGATATATCGCCACCTCGGGCATCTTCACTCCGGCGCGCCTGGACAGGTCCTCGACCGTGGACACGAGCCAGCGTTCGGCCTCGCCTTCGCTCCCGTCAATCGTCTTCGCCCGGCACGCGAGCTTCGCCATCGTCTTTGACATCAGCAGCGATATGATCGAGCCGCCCATGCCGTAGACCGCCGCCACGACCAGCAGTTGGGCCCATTCCTGATCCATCGGCACGCCCATGACCGCGCACAGCACGTTGGCCACGATGGTCAGCATCGCCATTACCGCGATGTTCGTTATAAGGAAAAGCATTATCCGTTTCATGTTTGTCTCCTCTAGATCGTGTAGTGGCGGAGCTCCTGTCCGTCGAAGTAGCCGAACGAGCGGCTGCTGCCTCCCTTTGGCAGCGCGACGGAGCCGGGATTGAAGACGGTAAGCCCGCAGCCCAGCCGCTTGAGCTCCGGCACGTGCGTGTGGCCGTGGACCAGTACCGTGCCGATGCCGGCGGGCGGCAGGCGCTGCTCGTTCCAGAGGTGGCCGTGCGTAAGGAAGAACGTTTCCGTCCCCGCGTCCAGCACCGCGTAGTCGCCCATCATCGGGAATTCGAACATCATCTGGTCCACCTCGGCGTCGCAGTTGCCGCGCACCGCCACGATCCGATCCTTGCGCAGGTTGAGCATCTGCGCTACCCGCACTGGGTCGTAGAAGTCAGGCACTCCGTTGCGCGGCCCGTGGTAGAGCAGGTCGCCGAGAAGGGCGATCTTGTCGTAGCCGAGCGTCGCCGCCGACGCGAACGCCGCCTCCAGCGCTGACGGCACACCGTGTATGTCGCTCAGAAAGAGTATCCGCATGGCGCATATTATACCAAATCACAGACAGAGAAGCGCGGTGCCTGCGAGCAGAAGCCCGAGCGCCAGAGCCTTTCGCTTCAGGTTCGTCTCCCTGAAGGCCGCCGCGCCCAGCACGAACGTCAGCCCGACCGACAGCCGCCGCATCAGCGACGCCACCGAGATCGGCACGCCCGGCACCGCGAGGCCGGTGAAGTACAGCCAGTCTGCCGCCGCCAGCAGCACTCCGACGAGCGGAATCGTCCAGCGCCAGTCGAACGGTGCGCCCGGCGCACCGCCGTCGCCATGCAGCCGTCGCCACGCGACCGTAACGGCGAGGCAGCCTGCGTAAACTGCCACAAGTCCCAGCTGGAAGAACAGCTGAACGCTCTCTACCGGCGCTTCCGCCACCTGAAAGACGTACTTGTCCCAGAGCGACGACATGGCCGAGCAGCACGCGCCCGCGACGGCGCACCACACGGCGCGGTTCCGCAGGAAGTCGATTCCCTCGTAGCGGCCCGCCCAAGAGAACAGCCACAGCCCCGCGAACACCGCGAGCATTCCGACCGCCTGCGTTGCCGTCGGCACCTCGCCGTAAAGTACGAGCGCCAGCACGAAGACGAGCGCCGGCGCTGACGCGCGTATCGGCGTCGCAATCGTGATCGGCAGCGTGCGCAGCGCGCAGAATGTGAATATCCACGACGTGGCCACGATTCCCGACTTCGCCACGGCGAGCGCCGCAACCCGTCCGTCTGTCGCTGCCAGCACGTCCGCCAGGCGTCCCGCCGCCGCCAGCGCGGACACGAACGCCGCGCAGCCGAAGCACGTCGAGCAGAGCAGCACCGGCAGCACTGCGTTGCCGCGCACGCTCGCCTTCTTGGCGAGGTCATATAGCGCCAGGAATACCGCGCTCGAAAGTATCCACCAGGTCCAGTCCATGCGCGCTATTATACCACGCCGTCGTGCGCAGCGACTCCAGATTTGTGGTATAATTCGCAGCAACGGACTGAAGCCGCCGTCGGACGGCTCGCGGTCAAAAGCAGAAACAAGGAAAGTGAAGGAGAAAACCAGCCATGCCCGAAACAGCCACGAATGCAACCGTAGCCGCCGCAACCGGCGCAACCACTGCAGCTGAAACTCTGAAAGCAGAGTTCGGCCGCCACTTCTCGGAGGGCCAGGACCTCTGGAACCAGATCGTCACGTGGCTCGCCGAGAAGGGGCTGGCGTTCGCGATCAAGATATTGTTCGCCGCCGTCGTTCTCGTAGTCGGCGCGATCGCCATACGTCTCATCGTCGCCGCCGTCGGGCGGGCGATGAAGAAGAGCGGACGCGGCGGCACGCTGCTGGACACGTTCGCGTGCAACGTTACCTCCAAGGTCTGCTGGGTGATACTGCTCGTGACGGTGCTGGGCATGCTAGGCGTCAACATCGGGCCGATCGTCGCCGGCCTTGGCGTCACCGGCTTCATACTGGGCTTTGCGTTCCAGGAGTCGCTCGGCAACCTGGCCTCCGGACTGATGATTGCGATCAACCAGCCGTTCAAGATCGGCGACTACGTGATCGTCGCCGGGCTTGAGGGTTCGGTGAAGCAGGTCGACATGATGGCCACCGTCCTTTCGACCGCCGACAACAAGAAGGTCGTCATACCCAACAAGAGCGCCTGGGGCGGGCCAATCACGAACTTCTCCGCGCTCGGCATCCGCCGCGTCGACATCAAGATAGGCATCGACTATTCGAGCGACGTGGGCAAGGCGATAGAGATCGCGTTGAAGGCATTGGCGTCCGTGCCGGGAGTGCTGAAGGATCCTGCACCCTCCGTCTCGGTCGCATCGCTCGACGACAGCCAGGTTTCGCTCAACATCCGTCCGTGGTCGAGCGGCGGCGACTACTGGGCCGTATATAACGCAACCTGCCAGGCTGTCAAGGTCGCCTTCGAGAATAGCGGCGTCAAGATTCCGTTCCCGCAACTCACCGTCCACATGGACAAGTAAGCCGGTCAAGCGCCGCAGGTGCGGAGGAACTTCGCATAGCCGGGGTTGGAGACATCGAACCATGCCGGGGCTGACGCGTCGCGGCTGCGGGCGACGATTCCGTGGCGCGGCAGCCCGCGCACCGTCTTGCCTGACGCTAGGCCGACGACCGCGTCCATGTCCGCATAGTCGGTGAAAAGGGCGCAGTCGGTCAGCACCTCGCGAACCATCGGCACTCCGTGTTCCACGCAGAAGTTCCGCCGTTCCTCGGTGTTCAGCAGGCGGTCGTCGTCCAGGTCGAAGATGTCGAACACGCGGAAGATGTCGCGGCGGTAGCCGTCCTCCCAGCCGTGGCGGAAACCCGGCCCCACGACTATTCCCTCCATCACCAGGTTGCGTCCGCTCTCCAGCACCCGCTCCGCTATGCCGAGCGAAAGCATCATTCTCCAGAAGTAGCTCCTGTCCGAGAAGCGTATCTCCTGTCCGCCGACGCAGAGGTGGATCGGCCGCTTGGGATCCTGCAGCCGCGCGCAATAGAGTGACAGGTTTAGGCCGTCTTCTTTCTCCGTCACGTCGAACCGTGTCTCGCGGAACTGCTCGAAATACTCGGGGTGCTCTTCGAGGTGGGCGAGCTCCGTCGCCTTTACGTAGTTTGGCGTCCGCTCGCCGAAGAAGCACATTCTGCCGTTGGCGCACGCCTCTTCGCGGAGCGACCGTCCGCGGCTCTCAGACAGCCGCTTCTTGCGCCGTTCCGCCGCCATGCTCCGCCTTGCCTCGGCCTCCGCCTTGTGCAGGGCCTTTGCTGCCTGACGGTCCGCCAGCTCCTTCTGCAGCTCCGCGTCGGTCGTGACGCCTATTAGGTCCGCCACGTCCGTCCCCGTCGGCACGTCCTTGAACTCGGTGAACGGCGACAGGCTCAGGATTGCGCCGGGGTTCGCACGGTACGGGCGCAGGGACGCCTTGAGGGCGATGTACGCCTTGCGAATGCCGCCGGGGAAGAAAATCTTCTTGCGCCGGTAGGGGGTTCGCGCGGCGTCTTTGATGCGCGGGTCGTCGCGTATCAGTATCTCCCGCCGGACGAAGAGCACCTTTTCCCCGGGGGCGAACAGTCCGCGCTTGAGGCACACCTGCCAGGACGGCCCGCGCTCGCCATTGAGCACCACCAGCGCATGGCGGGCACTGCGCGTAGGCACGTCGACGATCTCGCTGACCGTCATGGGCGCGACGCGCGGCAGCGGAGGCAGGTCCTTTGGGTCCGACTCCAGCAGGCTGCGCACGAATGCCTCGTCGGCGGTCGCCGCTGTCGCGTCTTCCGCGCTTTCAGTCATCTCCTCTTCTTCTTGCACAGCCCGTATTTTACCAAATTCTGGCCCTTGGCGGGCGACCTCCGCATTTCACCGGCGATTTTTGATATAATTAGCGGCACAGCAAAGGGCAAACGCAACATGTCGAACAGAACATATCAGGATGAGGAGCTCAGATCCGTGCTCGCCGGGTTCGGGATCAAGGACCCGACCGACATAAGCCGCTACGGCTCCGGGCACATAAACGACACGTTCAAGGTCGAGACCGGGTCCGGAACGCGCTATATTCTCCAGCATGTGACCGATGCCTTTGACAAGGACGTACTGAAGTCCAACATCTTGCGCGTCACCGGGCACCTGAAGGCAAAGGGCGTGAAGACGCTTGAGGTACTTGGCTACGACAACCCGTGGCGCGTGTATGCCTTTTTGGAAGGCTACTCGTCGGTAGACGTCATATCCGAGCCGGCCCAGGCGGAGCTGGCTGCGGGCGCGTTCGCGGCGTTCCAGAACGCCCTCGCCGACATGCCGGAGCCGAAGCTGCAGCCCGTCATTCCGCGCTTCCACGACACGGTCGACCGCATTCGCCTTCTCGACGAGGCGGCGGCGGCGGACGTTAAGGGCCGCAAGGCGTCCGTCGCGGCGGAACTGGCGTTCGTGGACGTGCGCCGCGAAGAAGCCGCCAGGATCGTGACGATGATGGCGAAGGGCGAGATCCCCGAGCGCATCACCCACAACGACACCAAGATCAACAACGTGATGATGGCGCCGGACGGCTCGAACGTCGTCATCGACCTCGACACGACGATGCCGGGCTCCGCGCTCTACGACTTCGGCGACATGGTGCGCACGTCGTCCGCCGCCGCGGCCGAGGACGAAAAGGATCTCTCGAAAGTCTATTCCAAGAAGGAATACTTCGAGGCGCTTGTCAGGGGCTATCTCGCGCAGGCGAAATTCCTCACCGAGGCGGAGAAGGAGAACCTGGCGTTCTCTGGACGGCTCATCACGCTCACGATCGGCATAAGGTTCCTTACCGACTATCTCGCCGGCGACACGTATTTCCACACCGCCTACGACGGGCACAACCTTGTCCGCTGCCACACGCAGTTCAAGATGGTGGAGTCGATGGAGGCGCAGGCGGCGGAGTATGAGGCCATCGTGCGCCGCTACGCATAGGAGACGCAATGGAACTGATCGCAAGCTTTCAGGTTGACCATACGCGCATAGTGCCAGGCATCTACGTCTCGCGCGTAGATGCCGTCGGCGGCGACTTCGCTACGACGTTCGACGTGCGCATGAAGCGTCCGAACGTCGAGCCTGCGGTGCACCCGAACGCGCTCCACACCATCGAGCATATCGTGGCGACGTACTTGCGGAGCGACCCCGAGTGGAAGGATAGGATCGTGTACTGGGGGCCGATGGGGTGCCTCACCGGCAACTACTTGATCGTGAAGGGGCGTCCGACGCCGCAGGAGATCCTGCCGCTCGTGCTGGCGGCGTTCCGGCACTGCCGCGACTACGAGGGCGACGTGCCGGGCGCGACCGAGGTGAACTGCGGCAACTTCAGGCTTCACGATCTTGCGATGGCGAAGTGGGAGGCCGCGCGGTTCGTCGAGACGTTGGAGCGTGCGCCGTGCTTCGACTACCCGTCCGCAGAGCGGCTGACTACGGACGACGGACGGGTCTTCCACGACTCGTGACGGCTGGTGCTGCGTATCTGAGAGGGGGGGGGGCGATGAATTTCATGACTGGCGGACGTTGTAAGGCTGTGGCTCTTTTCGTTGCCGCGTCATGTGCTTTTTGCGCGGCGGCGGAGACCGTATTCGTGCAGGACCGCGAGGTGTTCGTGCACGAGGCGAACTACGACAAGGACAAGATTCCGTCCTACACCCTGGAAGACCCTCTCGTCTTTGCGGACGGACGGAAAGTCGCGACCCCTGCGGACTGGGCCGAGCGCCGCCGCGAGATCCTCGGTATCTTCGCCAGGGAGATGTACGGCGAGGAGCCGCCGAAGCCGGAAACTGTCGTCACCGAGCTTGTGGACGAGAAGCCCGCCATCGACGGCCATGCGGTGCGTCGCCAGTACAAGATGTGGTTCAAGGCCGACAAGTCGGGTCCGTGCGTCACATGGATCATGTGGATTCCCAAGCCCGCGAAGAAGCCGGTGCCTGTCATATCCTTCTTGAACTACCGGGGAAATCATGAGCTTGTCCCCGACGAGGACATACCGGTTCAGCAGGGCTGGACGCGCGCCGGCGAGAAGTACGGTGTCACGAACCATGTCTCCAGCGCGAAGACGCGCGGCGTATTGCAGGATCCGAACGGAGCCGGCATCTTTCCCGTCGGCATGATTTTGGCGCGCGGCTATGCCGTGATGAGCGCGTGCTACTGCGAGGTCTCGCCCGACCCAGAAGCGGACGAGAAAGATCCGCGCTTCCAGCAGAACCCGTTCGCCTACACCGGCGTCTTCGGGCTGTGGGGCGAACGCGACACGTCGCGTACCGACAACATCACCTCGCTCGGCGCATGGGCCTGGGCGCTTTCGCGCGGACTCGACCTCGCGGAGCGCGTTTCTGAGCTGGACGCCAGAAGGGCGGTGGTTACGGGTTGCTCGCGTCTCGGCAAGGCGGCGCTCATCGCGGCGGCGAGGGACGACAGGTTCGCGGTATGCGTGCCGAACCAGACGGGCGGCGGCGGCGTGCCCCTCGCAAAGCGCGACTACGGAGAAAATGTCTCTACCGAGAACCGCGCGTTCACGCACTGGTATTGCCGCGCATACGCAAAATACGCCGAGGCGCCCTGGAAGACCATGCCGTTCGACCAGCATCTTTTCATCGCCTGCATAGCCCCGCGCGCCCTGCTCGTGGAGGGCTATGACTCGCGCTGGTTCGACACGGAGGGCGAGTATCTCGCCGTC
This sequence comes from Kiritimatiellia bacterium, assembly GCA_017403825.1. Classification (GTDB taxonomy): domain Bacteria; phylum Verrucomicrobiota; class Kiritimatiellia; order RFP12; family UBA1067; genus UBA1067. The sequence goes on along the minus strand of JAFRDO010000045.1, from coordinate 45,211 downwards.
CGGGCTGCAAGCCCGGTGTGGACGTTCCTCGGCAAGGAGGGAATGCCCGATGTCGCCTGGCCAGATGACTTCGACACTTCCGCCATCGGTAGGCACCTCGGCTACGTGCACCGCAACCGCAGCCACGGCATTTCCGCCTATGACTGGACGTGGCTGATGGACTTCGCCGACGGGGTGTTCGGCAAGTGCGCGCGATGAGAAGTCCGGTGAAAGAGGTTTGAGATGGGAGGCATAGCCTGAGCTGTTTTGCCGAGACGCCGGAGGGCGTGGTCCTGAACGTGAGGGCGCAGCCGCGCTCGTCGCGCGCCGGCATCGACGGCGTGATAGGCGACGCCGTGCGCGTGCGCATACGCTGTGCGCCTGTCGACGGCAAAGCCAACAAGGAGCTGATCGAGACGTTGGCTGACGCCTTCGGCGTGCCGAAAAGCGCCGTCGTGTTCAAAAGCGGCGAGACCTCGAAGACGAAGCGCATCCTTCTGCGCGGCGTCAGCGCGGCTGACGCGGAGAGGATCCTGCCGTGAAGCTGGTGGTTACGGCAGGCCCGACGCGAGAGCATCTCGATCCGGTGCGCTTCCTTAGCAACCCCAGCACCGGCAAGATGGGCTTTGCCATCGCGGCGGAGGCGGCGCGGCGCGGACTTGAGGTCGTGCTTGTCGCCGGGCCTGTCGCTCTCAGGACGCCCAAGGGCGTGGAGCGGGTCGATGTCGTAAGCGCGAGGGAGATGATGCGCGAGACGGCGCGGGCCGCCAAGGGCGCTGACGCGCTGGTCGCTACTGCAGCCGTCGCCGACTGGCGTCCGGCGCATTGTTCGCGGACCAAGCTGAAGAAGCGCGAAATGGCTGGCGTCCTGCGGCTCGTGCGCAATCCCGACGTGCTGAAGTCGGTGCGCGTTCCCCTGAAGGTCGGCTTTGCCGCCGAGACCGGTGGCGACGTTGTCGCCGAGGCGCGGCGCAAGTGCCGCGAGAAGAGCCTGGCGTTCGTCGTCGCCAATGACGTGACGGAGAAGGGCGCGGGCTTCGGCACCGATACCAACCGCGTCGCCTTTGTTTTTCCCGACGGGGAAGTGCGCCGCCTGCCGCTGATGTCCAAGCGCAGGGTCGCCCGCCGCGTCGTCGATGAAATCATCTCGCAAATGAAAGCATGACCATGCCGACAACGACTCTCAAGCTGGAGAACTGCTGGATGCTCCTCGCCGGGCGGCGAGTCGCCAAGGGCGACTTGCTTATCGAGGACGGCAAGATCGCTGCCGTCGTCGAGCGCGACTGCGAACCAGACAGGCTCGTCATGCCCGGGCTCGTGAACTGCCACGGCCATACGGCGATGACGCTCGTGCGCGGCCTTGGCGGCGGACTTCCCCTGCAGCGCTGGCTGGAGGAGGCGATCTTCCCCGTTGAGGCGAAGATGACACCGGCGGACGTGCGCGCCGGCGCGGTCTGGGGAATAATGGAGATGCTTGCCGGCGGCACGACGTGCGTGGCTGACATGTACGACTTTCCGGAGGAGACCGAGGCGGCCCTTGCGGACGCTGGGATGCGCGGTTTCACGTGTCGCGTCGGGCTGAATTTCGTTCCGGGCAGGCTTGACGAATGCGTGAAGTACGCCGAGAACCACCCCAAGAGCCATATCTGTATTCATTCGGAGTACCTTACCGACGAGAAGTTCTGCCGCGCGCTCGCTGATGCGAACCGCGAGCTGAAGAGGCCGCTGCACGTGCACGTGAGCGAGACGAAGAAAGAGCACGAGGAGTGTATTCAGCGGCACGGCAGGACGCCTGTCGCGCAGATTGCCGCGACGGGGCTTTTCGACCACGGGGGCTACGCGGCGCACTGCGTGTGGTGCACTGACGACGACTTCCGCATCATGGCGGAGATGGGCGTGTCGCTCGTCCACAACCCTACGAGCAACATGAAGCTGGGGAGTGGTTTCGCCCGCGTTCCGCGAGCGATGAAGCTAGGCGTGAACGTCGCGCTTGGCACCGACGGCTGCGCCTCGAACGACAATCTCGACATGTTCGAGGAGATGCACTTGGCCTCTCTGATCCACAAGGGGCTAGCCCGTGATCCGACCGTTCTGTCGGCGTGGGACGTGATTGAGATGGCGACGAAGAACGGCGCGAAGGCGCTGGGAACGGACGATGCGGGCGAAATCGCCGTCGGCAAGGCGGCAGACCTCTGCGTTGCAGGCCTTGGAAGCGCACACCTCGCGCCGGCCCTTGACCTGCCGAACCTGGTCGTCAACTCGATGGGCGCGGAAGACGTCGAGATGACGCTCGTGGGCGGAAGAGTCGTCTACGAGAAGAACGAAGCTGGCGGCGCATTCGCCGGCGGCCAGTCCGTCGCCTCCGCCCGCTCCGCCCTCCTTGCCTCCGTCCGCCGCCTCGGGCTGGCATGACTTCCGCTTTTCCGTCGGGAAATCCGTCAAACCATTTTGCGCTGCAAGACAGCCGCGAAAATATGGTATAATAAGTGCATCAATGAACGAATGTCTTCTAAATAAAGACTATCGTGATATGATAGAGTGCTTGCTGAAAGCTGAAGTAGACTTCATGCTTGTCGGCGGGTATGCTGTCGCACTTCATGGTTGGCCGAGAACGACGTTCGATATAGATTTCTGGATAATGGCAAACCCTGAGAACGCGAAAGCCGTTGTTCAGGCGATAAGAGCATTTGGCGCGCCGCTCATGAATCTTACAGAAGCGGATTTCCACAAGCCGGGCATGGTGTTTCAGATTGGCGCGGCACCGCAACGCATTGACATCATTTCGGCCATTGACGGACTTAACTACACCGAGGCCGTCGGCCGTGCAGTGAAGATGAACGTTGATGGACTTGACATAAAGGTGATTTCGCTGGATGACCTCATTGTAAACAAGCGGGCTTCAGGGCGTCCGAAAGACATTGCGGACGCTTTGGCGCTCGAAAAGCTGAAAGCACGGATCGGCAATGGATAGAACTGTCGTCAAGATGACTACGCTCAAGGAGCAGGACGAGGCATTTTGCCTGTCTCTTTCCATTGATGAACGGTTGAAGGTTCTGGAAGAGCTGAACCGCATCGGACGCCTTGCTGTCGGCAGCCCGGACGCTCCGCTTGACAGGCAGAAGGTTCACGCCGCTTGATATAATTCCCAACCTAATGTTTGCAACTGGCATAATTCATCACGTCAATGCGCTGGAGATAATCCGGCATCCGTGGTTCATGTCCGCGTTCATCGCCGGCGCCTGCGCACAACTTATCAAGTTCGTGAGCGACTCGAAGCGCGCGAAGCGTCCGTGCTGGGGTTCGCTCATCACGACCGGCGGCATGCCCAGCGGCCATTCGGCGGTGGTATCGTCGCTTGCGTTCGCCGTCGGGTTCACAGACGGATTTGACGCGCCTTACGCCATGATCGCGGTCGGGCTCGGCCTGATCGTGCTGGTCGACGCCGTTACGCTCCGTTACGAGGCTGGCGAACACGCGAAGCTGCTGAACCGCATAATCCGTCACTTGAACACAGTCAACGAAGAGGACCGTATCGAGGCCGAGCGCCTGCAGGAACGGCTCGGCCACACCGTCCGCGAGATGCTTGCCGGCGTGGCTTTCGGCGGAGTCATAGCGTTTGTCGTGTGCGGCATATGGGATTTCTGGAAGTAAGTCAGTGGTTGGCATGGCGCGTCGGATTTTACATTACCTGATTCTTGCGGCGGTGCTGGTCGGCGTGCCGATGCTTTGCGCCGTGATCGGCGGGTCCGACGAGATACTGGCGGGACTGAAGCAGTTCCCGCCGCGCACCGAGGACTGGGGGTTCCATCCAGAGAAGCTGTGGAATGTGCGGCATCCGTTCAACTGGGCTTGGTTCATCTGCATGACGGGGCTCACGGCCGCCAGCCTTTTCCCGCTCGTCCGCCGCGGCCTGCGAGGGCTGCGCACCGCTCCGCGCCCCGCCGCGTCGCGCTATCCCTTTCCACTCTGGGGCTGGGCCGGACTTGCGTTGCTGGCCGCCTCATGGGTGGTGACGTGGAACAGGTTCGAGTGGATCAGGCCGCACCAGGTGCTGCTGTCGTACTTTCCGATCTGGATGGGCTATATCGTAACGATGAACGCGCTGGTCAAGTGGCGGTCGGGGAGGTGTCCGATGACGGACCACCCGTTCGTCTACGCGCTGACCTTCCCGGCGTCTTCGCTGTTCTGGTGGTTCTTCGAGTACCTGAACCGATTTGTGTGGAACTGGTATTACCTTGGCATCAGCGAGCTGTCGGCCTATACCTACACCGTCTACGCGACTCTGTGCTTCGCCTCCGTGCTGCCTGCGGTCTACGCGACTGCGGAGTTCCTGGGCACGTTCCGGTTCTTCGACGACAGGAACTACGAAGGCATGGGCTGGCGTCCCGACGTGCGTAGCGTCCGCGCGAAGCTCTTCCTTCTTGCCCTGTCGGCCCTGGGCCTGGTCGGCATAGTGTTTTGTCCCGATTACACCTATATGCTGCTCTGGATATCGCCGCTGATGGTGTTCGTGCTGGTGCAGGTCTTGCTTGGCGAGCCATGCATTCTGGACCGGCTGAAGACCGGCGCCTGGGGGCTGGTGTTCCGCTTCTCGGTAGCGGCGCTCGTCTGCGGTTTTTGCTGGGAGACGTGGAACTATTACTCGCTTGCGAAGTGGGTTTACGCGGTTCCTTGGGTGCACCGCTGGCAGATTTGGGAGATGCCGTTCATCGGCTTCGCCGGCTACCTGCCGTTCGGCATAGAGTGTGCCGCCGTCACGTTCTGGCTGTATGACGCGTTCGGCCTCGGGTCGGCCTGCGAGCAGCGTCACTAGGATCTGGAGCCGAGGGTCGGATTCGAACCGACGTGTCCTTGCGGATCCTGATTACAAATCAGGCGCAGTCAACCACTGTGCCACCCCGGCGGGCAGATGTCGGGTAGTATACCATATCTCGGGCGATTTTGGTATAATACCTCGCATGAGACTGATAGACGAACTGAGGGCCCGCGGACTCGTCGAGGCATTGACCGATCCTAGCATCGAGGCTGCGCTGGAGCGTCCGACGACGGTCTACTGCGGCTTCGATCCGTCCGCCCGGTCGCTGCAGGCCGGCAATCTCGTGTCGATAATGGTGCTGCGGCGCTTCCAGCAGGCCGGCCACCGGGTCATCGCGCTCGTCGGCGGCGCGACTGGGCTGATAGGCGACCCGAGCGGCAAGTCGGCCGAGCGCAACATGCTCACGGTCGAGCAGGTGGCGGAGAACAAGGCCGGCATACGCGAGAACCTTTCGCGCATACTCGACTTCGACGGGCCGAACGCGGCCGTGATGGTGGACAACTACGACTGGTACAAGGGCACGTCGGCCATCGAGTTCCTGCGTGACATCGCGGTGAACTTCCGCGTGCCGCAGATGCTCGCCAAGGAGTCGGTGAAGAAGCGCCTGGAGGCGAGCGAGGGCGCGCTCACGTTCACCGAGTTCAGCTACCAGATACTGCAGGGCAACGACTTCCTCCACCTCTACGACACATACGGCTGCCGCCTTGAGGTGGGCGGGGCCGACCAGTGGGGCAACATCACCGCCGGCACCGACCTCGTGCGGCGGCTGCGCGGCGAGACGGCCTACGGGCTGACGTTCCCGCTGCTGCTCGACTCCGCCGGGCGCAAGTTCGGCAAGAGCGAGGGAAACGCGCTCTTCATGGATGCGTCGATGACGCCTGTCTTCGACTGGTACCAGTACTTCATGCGCGCGGCGGACGCGGACGTAATCCGCTACCTGAAGGTGTTCTCGATGCGCTCGCTCGACGAGATCGCCGCGCTTGAGGCGGAGATGCGCGCCCGTCCCGAGGCCCGCATACCGCAGAAGGCCCTCGCCGAGGAGCTGACGCGTCTCGTGCACGGCGAGGACGGGTTGCGCCAGGCGCAGGAAGCGACTGAGGCGTTGTATGCGAAGAAGTCCTCCGCCGACGTGGCGAAGGCCAGCGACGTGCCGAGCGCGCAGATGCGCCGCGAGGACTGCGTGGGCAAGGCGGTGTTCGCGGTCGCCGCCGCCGCCGGGATGTTCTCGTCCAACGGCGAGGCGCGGCGCATGGCGAGGCAGGGCGGCCTGTCGCTCAACGACGCGCGGGTGGACGACGCACGCGTCTTCGCCGAGTCCGACATCACCGCCGAAGGCGTGGCCGTGCTGCGCAGCGGAAAGAAGAACTACTTCGTGCTCAGGTTTTGAAAACTATCGAGAGATACGTCTTCGGCTCGTTCCTCTCGAGCTTCCTGCTCGCGTTCCTGGTGCTTTCGTTCGTGCTGACGATCGCCCTGCTCGTGCAGATCGTGGACCTTGTCATGGACGGTGTGCCGATGCCGCTCGTGGGCGAGTTCTGCATGGTGTCGCTGCCGGAGACGCTCCAGTGGTCGATGCCGCTCGCCCTGCTCGTGAGCGCCATACTCGTGTTCTCGCGCCTCTCCGCCGACAGCGAGATCGCGGCGATGCGCGCGTGCGGCATCAACCTCCTGTCGGTGGTGCGCTGGCCGGTCGCCTTCGGCGCGCTTTGCGCCATGCTCGGGCTGTGGGTGAACAACGAGATCGTGCCGCGCGGACACGAGGTGCGGCGGACGCTCAAGGCCAAGGTGTCGGTGAAGGCCGGGCTCGGCGTGCTTGAGCCGGGGCGGCTCATCTCCGACTTCCCGAAGGTGAAGCTCTACTTCGGCCGCAAGGAGGGCAACTGGCTCTACGACCTCGTGGTGCTGGACTACTCGAACCCGAAGTTCGACCGCCTGATTACGGCGGAGAAGGCGCTCGTGACGCAGTCCGGGGCGGACGTCGACTTCGAGCTCTACCAGATGACGGTCGATCCCGTCGACGAGGAGCACCGCACGATGGTGAGGGCCAGCCGCTTCCCCTACTCGCTGAAGAACGTGATCAAGAGGTCGCACTACACCAAGAGGGTCAAGGACTTCCGCTTCTCAGAGATGCTGGCGCAGATACGCGCCCGCCGTGCGGAGATCGCCTCCATATCCGGAAATGGCGCTGTGGAGGATGCCAAGCGAGACTTTACCCGCCGCGAGCTGAGCGAGCATCTGGTCGAGCTGAGCAAGCGGTTCGTGTTCGCGATGGCTTCCATCTGCTTCGTCCTTGTCGGCATACCGCTCGGAATCAGGTCGCAGCGCAAGGAATCGACCATAGGCATGGCGATCGCATTGGCCGTGTCGCTCGGATACTATGTCATCATCATACTCATGCTGTCGTGCGAGAGGTTCTACTGGGCGCACCCGGAGATCCTGATGTGGCTGCCGGTGGCGGCATGTCTCGTGCTGGCGGCGAAGCTGATGCGAAGGCACCTTTGATAACGGAGGTCTAAAGATGGCGAAGATACACCCAACTGCCATAGTCGAGGACGGGGCCGTCCTTGGCGCGGACGTCGAGATTGGCCCGTATGCGCACGTCGGCGCAAACGTGCGGCTTGGCGACGGGACGATCGTCAAGCAGGGGGCGATAATAGACGGCCACACCACGATCGGCTCGCAGTGCCAGATATTCCCGTACGCCTGCGTCGGCATGAAGACTCAGGACCTGAAGTACAAGGACGGCTCGGTCAGCTACGTCGAGGTCGGCGACCGCACTGTGATACGCGAGTTCGCTACGGTGCATCTCGGCACGGCGGACGGCGAGAAGACGATAATCGGCAGCGACTGCCTGTTCATGTGCTACTGCCACGCGGCGCACGGGGTGATACTCGGCGACCACGTGATATGCTCCAACTCCGTCCAGCTCGCCGGCGACGTGCACATACAGGACTGGGCGATAGTCGGCGGCGTCTGCGCGGCGCATCAGTTCTGCACCATCGGCAAGCACGCCATGATAGGCGGCTGCTCCAAGATACGCCAGGACGTACCGCCCTACATGCTCTGCGACATGCACGAGAGCACGCTCAGGGCCATCGGCGTCAACATCGTCGGGCTTACGCGCCGAGGCTTCAGCAAGGAGGTGATTCAGGCCCTGAAGGAGGCCCATCGCTTCATATATCGCTCCGACCTTAACCGCTCGCAAGCGCTGGAGCGCGTCGAGAACGACATCGAGCAGTTTGACGAGGTGCGCGACCTCGTGGCGTTCTACCGCAACTCGCACAGGGGCGTGGCGTGAGGTACACGTTCGACTCCCGCGAGGTGAGGCCCGGCATGGGCTTCGTCGCGCTGAAGGGCGAGAAGGCCGACGGGCATGACTTCATTCCGCAGGCGCTGGCCGCCGGAGCTGCCGACGTCATCGACGGGCTGGACGAGCTGCAGCGCCGCGCCCGCGAGCGCCGCCGCGCCCTGAAGGCGAAGGTCGTGGGGCTTACGGGCTCCGCCGGCAAGACCACGACCAAGGAGTTCCTCAAGGCGTTCCTCGCCTGCCCCGGCACGGAGGGAAACTTCAACAACCACATCGGGCTGCCGCTGACGATCCTCAACTGCCCTGACGACGCGGACTTCCTTGTCCTGGAGATGGGCACGAACCACCCTGGTGAGATTAAGGCGTTATGCGACATCGCCGAGCCGGGCGTCGGCGTGATCGCCTCGATAGGCACGGCGCACATCGAGTTCTTCGGGACGCAGGAGGGAATAGCCGAGGAGAAGGGAACTCTCTTCGCGTCCACCAAGGACTTCAACGTCGTCTCTTCCTCGTGCAACCAGCTCGACGTGCTCCGCCGCCTTTCCAATCCGCGGCTGATCGAAGTCGACGTGTCGTCCGGCGGTCTCGAATGTCCGCTCCCCGGGGCGCACAACCTCTCCAACATGATGCTGGCGTATGCGACCGCCCGCGAGCTTGGCGTCACGCACGGCGAGTGCGCGGCACGTCTCGGCGACTTCGCGCTCCCCGGGGCGCGCTGGCGCGTTTCGGAGAAGTGGGGCGCGACGTTCATCGACGACACATACAACGCCAACCCCGACTCGATGATTGCCGCGCTCGACGCTTTCGCGGCCACGCCGTGCGACGGACGGCGCATCGCGGTGCTGGGCGACATGTTCGAGCTGGGCGACAGGTCGCTCGAGCTGCACAAGATGGTGTTCGGCCACGCGATGTCGCTCGGCATACCGCTCGTGATCGGCGTCGGCGAGATGTCGTCGCAGTGCCTCTGCCATCTGGTGTACAAGAGCGTCGCCGCCCTGAAGAAGCGTTTCCGCGTCGACGTCTCCGCCGGCGACCTCGTCCTGATCAAGGCGTCCCACGCGATGCGTCTCGGCGACCTCCTGGCGGATTGACTTGACAATTGCGTTGCGCGGTACGGTGGGGAAATGATATAATTCGCGCATGGTTACGGTAATCTTGGCGATAGCCGCCGGAGGCGGCGTTTTTGCCGCCGCGTACTTCGTCGGCGACTGGGGCACGGGCTGGAGCGTCTTCGCCGGAATCGTCGGCTTCGGCGTCTTTCAGGGCGTGGTCGGACATTTGATCCAGAAGCGCGTCAAGCGCGAGATGGAGAAGGTGCAGGCGATACTCCTCGCCGGTCAGAAGCAGCTCCAACGGAAGATGCAGCGCTGGCAGCTGCGACCGCCCGGCTCCGTACAGGCGGCGCAGAAGGAGATCGCGGAGGACACGAAGGTGTTCGTGCGGCAGGCGCTTGAGCAGACGAAGTCGCTGGAGCGCTTCCGCCTGTGGGTTCCCCTCATGGGGCGCCAGATCGCGACGGCGCGCCTGCAGCTTTGCTGGATGATCAAGGACTTCAAGTCCGTGGACGCGCTCATGCCGAAGGCGATATGCCTCGACCCTACGATGTCCGCCATCAAGATGGCGCGCATGTTTATGCTTGACCGTCCCATGCCAGAGATCGAGAAGGTATACCGCAAGGGCGTCGCCAGGGTTCGCTACAATGGCAACGTGCTGCTCGCCGCCGCGATGAGCTGGATGCAGGTGAAGAAGGGCGACGCCGACGGCGCGTTCAAGACGCTCACGGAGGCCCTGAAGAAGAGCGACGACGCCACGCTGAAGCAGAACCACGAGCAGCTGATGAACAACCGCATCGCCCATTTCTCGAATTCAGGCCTTGGCGACCAGTGGTATTCGCTCCTCTTGGAGGAACCGAGGGTGCACGTGCAGCGCCAGCGGAGCGTCTACAGATGAAGGTGCACAAGGCTATCGTTCTGGCGGCGGGGCACGGTACGCGGCTTAGGCCGTTCACGTGCGCCACGCCGAAGCCCCTGATGCCCGTGTGGGGCGAGCCAATGCTCGGGCGTATCGTCTCGATGCTCCGCGGATGGGGCGTGGACGACTTCGCGTTCAACTCACACTGCCTGCACGAGCAGGTCAAGACGTGGGTCGACGGCTACCGCCGCGCAGCTGCGACGAACGGCGACAAGGTAAAGTTGAAGGTCAGCTACGAGCCGGAGATACTGGGCACGGGCGGAGTCCTCAATCCTCTCCGCGAATGGATCAACGGCGAGCCGTTCTTCCTGGTGAACGGAGACATCGTGGTCGAGAACGCGCCTAACCCGGCGGACGACGCGCGCGGCTTCGGCAGTCCCGCCGTGATCGGCTGCGCCCTGGTTTCGGAGTCGGGCCCGCGGACGATAGAGGTGGAGCCGGAGAGCGGCTTCGTGACGAACTGGCGCAGCCAGGACGCCGGGGTGGACGGAACCTACACGTTCTGCGGCATCTCCGTTCTCAAGCCGAACGTTTTAGAGTTTGTCAGGCCGGACGGCTTCTCCTCAATCGTGACGGCTTTCGAGGATGCGATGATGCGCGGCAGGTTCGTGAAGGCCGTGAAGTGCGATGACATGCTCTGGACCGATGCCGGTACGGTTTCCGCCTACATCGACCTCAACCGCGACGGCGATGACAACGCCTTTGCGGACATGCCGCAGGTGAAGGCCGCCCTGGAGGCAGTCGGGTCGGACGGACGGGTCGAGTTCCTCGGGGCGCGCGGCAGCGAGCGCGTGTTCTTCCGTTGTGACAAGGGAATCGTAATCCTCTACGATGACGGCAACCGCGACGAGAACGGGCTCTACGCTGGGCACGCACGCTACCTGAAGTCGAAAGGCGTGCCTGTGCCGGACGTGCTGGCGGACCTGGCGTCGCTCAAGGTCCTTGTCCTTTCCGACGCAGGGACGGATCGCAAGATGTCGCTCGAGGATTACGTCAAGGTCGTAGAGACGCTCGTCAGGTTCAACGCCCTCGGAGAAGACCCGGCCCTTGATGACTTGAACCTTCTGCCCGGCTTCGACGACGAGACGTGGGCCTGGGAGCGGGGGCTTTTCGCAAAGCACTGCCTCGGAACGCAGTTCATGCGCGAGATGCCGGAGGCGGCGAAGCGCGAGCTGGAGGGGGTCGCCGCCGTGCTGGAGAAGGAGCAGAAGGCGTTGGTCCATCGCGACTTCCAGTCTACGAACGTGCTGTGGAAGGGCGACTCCTTGTCGTTCATTGACTTTCAGGGAATGAGGCTTGGCCCTGCCGCGTATGACCTCGCGTCGCTTCTTTACGACCCGTACGTGTCCCTGACAGACGGCGAGCGCAGGGCGCTTGCCGCGCTTTACGCGAAGAAGAGCGGCCGCAGCGACATCGTGAAGGTCTTGCCCATGGCGGCGGTGCAGCGTCTCGTGCAGTGCCTTGGCGCATACGGGCGGCTGGCGTCCGTCGGCCAGCCCCAGTTCGGCAAGTGGGTGCTGCCGGCCTTGCAGAACCTGCTTGCCGCCGCCGACGAGGCGGGGCTTGACGCTGTCGGTGCGCTTGCCGAAGACCTGATTGCCGAGGAGATGCGGTTGCGCGGCCACGAGCACGGCCATGAGCATTGCGACTGCGGTTGCAGCCATCACCACCACCAATGAGAGTGTTCCGCCAGTTCCTTATGCGCATCAGGGCGACGGGCGCAAAGCGTCCGGAAACCGTCGCCACGATGTCCATGGGGCAGGAGCGGAAGTTTGATGCGTTCGACATCGGGCCTGACACGTACATACTTGAAAGAGGCGTCGCCAGGCACCTGAACGAACACCCGAGCGTGCTGATCGTGGAGAAGTCGGCCTTGCGCCGCCGCGCCACCGGGCGCGTCATGACGGTCACGACCGGCAACCACGCGGTCGCGGCGATACCGCTTCTCGGCGGCAGGTTCTGGAAGCTTTCCAACCTGCCGCAGCAGAGGCGCGGCGAGACGCTCGTGCATGCGGTGCTGTGTGCGAACATCGTGCGCGACAGGCTGGAGGTCGCCCAGCGCGATGTGCCGACCGATGTTCTCGTGCGCTCGGACGGCTGGCTTCTCTCGTCCGCAGGTCTCGCCATGGGCGACGTGGTGATGACGGAGCGCATCGACGCCACGCTCGACCACTACCGGCGGCTCGGCCAGGAATGGCGCATAAAGGCGCTCGCGTGGACCGAGAACGAAATGCGCGCCGTGCTTTCGGCGTCGCGCAAGCGGATATCGTCGGACCTGCGCTACTACCATTCCACGCGCGGCGTGCATTTCCTGTCGTTCGCCGAGTTCCGCCGCTGCGCGACGATGGCAGAGACAGACCCCGACTCGTTCGTGAAGTGCCTGCGCGAGCTGGTGAGCGTTTACGAGGGGCACACGTGCTCCTTCGTGCGGCTGCCGCGCTACCGCGGCCATCACGAGATCGAGTTCTTCGGCCTGAGGCGCGGTGCAGCGCTGGAGAAGCTGGTGCCGGAGATAGAGAAACTGATGGAAGCGATTGCGCTCGGCCGCATAGGCCACCTTGGCGTCATACAGCGCGCGCAGGAGCTCGTGTCGCTCTTCGAGTCACTCCTCACAAAGCCGGAGCTGGCAGACGAGAGTTCCAAGGCGTTCACCGAGGCCCTCTACCTTCACGTCACCGGCGAGGTCTACTCCCACGTCGGCGAAAGCGCAGTGCCCACGTTCGGCGACCGCCGCACGGCCCTGCCTGGCGCGACGTTCGTCAACGGCAGGCAGACGCTGCATCCGGGCGCGGACGACCGCACCGAGGTGCTTCTCTCGAACCTGCGCGGACTGATGTCGAAGGACGAGATGATCGAGTACGTCAATGTCTATGAGCTGCGGCACGGCGATGGCGGCGTAGAGCCTGGCCGCGGGTCGACGCGCGAAGTCGTCTACAAGACGAACAGGAACCCGCTTGAGATGAGCCTTGTGGAGAAGCGCCTCTCTCTCGCGAAGCGCGGCTACAGCGCCTACATGCTCTCGCGCATCGGGGCGCTGCGCTCGCTGGGAATCGCTCTGAGCGACTTCTACCTGATGCTTCGGCGCAGACCGGGCAGCGGGAAGCGTCCGCTCGACTACTACATACGCCACAGGTGCGAAGGCGAGGCAATGGACGCGATACCGGCGAGCTACTTCCGCAACGCCGACGACGGGTCGGTTGAGGAGCGCGAGGTCGTGCTGGGGCTCGCTACGCTGATGGGCGACGCCGCCGCTCAGAACATGGCGATGAAGAAGTATGACCCTGAGACCCAGTCGCCACTCTACGGCGTCGGCAAGGAGATATACGAGTTCGAGTACGACATAATGCGTGAGCGCGTCGTGCCGAAGCGCGTTTCAACCTGCTCGATACGCGGCAGCTTCGGCTGGCCGTCGCTCGAATACTCCGACGAGAACCTGGACGCGCTCGCCAACTTCTACCTCGGCCACTTCGCCCATGCGCTCAAGGCGTACCAGCAGCGACACTCGGCGGTGCCTATGGCCGACCTGGCGGCGCGGTTCTTCGGCGGATTCGAGTTCCGCACCCAGGCGATGTGCTGGCAGCTTTCCGTGATGCGCGACAGCTTCGAGTCGTTCAATCCGGAAATCCCTGCGTCATATGACTTCGCCAGCAAGTGGCGCTTCGTGATGTGGTCGCTCGAGCGCCAGGAGCGCAGGCTTCCTGCGCTGCGCAGGCTTTTCTTTGAGAAAGTGAGGGTGATTGAAAGTGAAGACGTATGCCTTGATTCCAAGTAGGTTCGGCTCCAGCCGGTTTCCCGGCAAGCCGCTTGCGATGCTGGCCGGCAAGCCGCTCGTCGCGTGGGTGGTCGAGGCCGTCCGTCGCGCGAAGACTCCCGATGTCGTGCTGGTCGCAACGGACGACGAACGCATCGCCGAGGCGGTGCGCAAGTGTGGCGGTGAGGCGGTGATGACGCCGTCCGACCTTCCGAGCGGCACGGACCGCATAGCGTTCGCTGCGCGCGCGTACCTTGGCGGCGACTTCGGCGACGACGACTTGCTCGTCAACGTGCAGGGCGACGAGCCGCTCCTGGACCCTGCGCTTGTGGACGCGCTCGCCGCGAAGCTGAGGGACGCCCCGCGCTGGTCGATGGCGACCGCCGTGACGCCGATCGCGTCGGCGGACGACATCGCGGCGAAGTCCGTCGTCAAGGTCGTGCTGGACCGCGACGACGGCGCGCTTTACTTCTCCCGCGCTCCGATCCCGTTCAATCGCGACCATGCGCCCGATCCCGCAGGCGGGCTCTACGTGCGCCACCTCGGCATCTACGCCTACAGGGGAGCCTTCCTGAAGCGGTACATCGCCGAGCCGCCGTGCGCCCTTGAGACAACCGAGAAGCTTGAGCAGCTACGTGCGCTCTGGATGGGCGCGAAGATCGCAGTCGTACGGACGAAGGACGAGGGAGTCGGCGTTGACACCCCTGAGGACGCTGTGCGCGTCGAGAGGCTGCTTCTTGCCAGGAATGCGTGACAGCGCGCCGAGAAGCGTATTCCGACGCGCCTTCGTCGATTCCCTGCCGGTGCTGATGGGGTACTCCACGATGGGCTTCGTGGCAGGCGTCCTGCTTGCCGCGAAGGGAAACGTCGTGCTTTCGCCGCTCTGGGGTTTTCTCACCTCTTCGTTGTGGGTGACGGGCACTATGTCCATAGCCGGCGTACCCGAAATCGCCAGGCGCATTCCCGTCATGGCGTTTGCTCTGATGACGCTCGCCGTCAACTTCCGCTACGCATTCTACGGCTTCACGATGCTGAAGGCATGGAAGGGCGTGCCGCTTCTCAAGAAGGCGTATCTCGTGCTGATGCTGACCGACGAGAACTACGCCCTGGAGGCTGCCAGCGGCATCGCGGATCCCGCCGAGAACGTCAGGTACTGCACGGTCCTCTCTGCCCTCAACCATTCGTACTGGGTTGTCGGCGTCACCGTTGGCGCGCTCACTGTGGTGCTGCTCGGCATGGCGGTCGATCCCGAGACCATACGCCGCCACACGAACGGCATGGAATTCTCGATGGCCGCCCTGTTCCTAGTCATATTCACGGACCAGATAAGGGGATTGCTGCGACATGCAAGATGAGATAGCATACATGGCCGGCATAGTGCTGGCCGGGTTCGTCGTGAACTTCGGGCTGCGAGCGCTGCCGTTCCTGCTCTTCGCGGGAAGCGGACGCGAGCTGCCGCGCTGGGCGGAAAGGGCGGGGAGCCTCGTCTCGCCGGCGATAATCGCGGCGCTCATCGTCTATTCTTATTCCGGCCTCGCATGGAAGACCGTGTACCCGTATGCCGCCGGTGCGCTTGCTGTCGGCCTTCAGCTCTGGCGGCGCAACCCGCTCGCCAGCATTGTCGCCGGGACCGTCCTGTACATGGTGCTCGTCGGCTGCTGCGGCTGCGCGACCACGCGCAACTCGATTGAGCTGGACGCGCAGAATCCTTCCGTGCGCGTGACGACGTCAGGCGTGTTCATAGGCGACAGGCCCGTGCGCCCGGAACATGTCGCGTCCTATCTTGAAGACTATGACGTGCCGAAGAGTCGCACCATACACATACTGCTCGCAGCGGATGTCCGAGACCTGCGCCAGGCTAGGTTCCTCATGGGTTGCCTCGCTAAGTCGGGCTACACGAGACCGGTGCTGGTCACGAAGCGCCACGCGGAGTCCGCCACAGTCGGCAAGCGCAAGCCGCGCCCGGCCCAGCCGCAGCCGGACCGGCGTTCCGGCGCGCCTCGCCCCGTCAACCGGAAATGACATGACAAATGCGCCATGACCGCCGCGATGTGCTAAAATACGGCCATATGAACAGGCGTTTATTCTATGTTGTTGCGGCTGCCGCCCTCGGCGGCTTCCTCTTCGGTTTCGACTCCGGGGTGATCTCCGGCTGCGAAAAGGCCATTCAGGGCGAGTTCGGCCTTTCTGCGTTCTGGCACGGGCTGATCGTGTCCGGGGCCCTGATAGGTACCGTGATCGGCGTGTTCACTGCGGGCCGTCCGTCGGACCGATGGGGACGCAAGCCTACGCTCTGGCTTATGGCTGTGCTGTTCCTCGTGTCGGCCATAGGCTGCGCGCTGACGCCGTATGACGCCGCGTGGGGTCCGCATCTTCTCGGCTGGTTCCGCTTCATAGGCGGTCTCGCCATCGGCGGCGTGTCGGTGGTCGTGCCGCTCTACATCGTGGAGATATCTCCCGGCAGTTACCGCGGACGGCTCGTTGCGATGAACCAGTTCAACATCGTGCTAGGCATTCTCGTCTCGTACGTCTCGAACTGGCTCGTCGCCTGGCTGATGCCGTCCGCCGACCCGCGGATCGTCTGGCGCGTGATGCTGGGCGTGGAGTGCCTGCCCATCGCGATATTCATGGCGCTTCTTGCGACTATTCCCGAGTCGCCGCGCTGGCTCGTGCGCGTTGGTCGCGAAGATGACGCGCGCTGCGTCCTGGAGGGCGTAGGCTGCCCTGACGTCGGGAAAACGGTCGCGGAGATCGTCGAGTCGCTTCGCGTGGCGGCAGGCGGCGTAGAGGTCGCGCTCTTCCAGAGGAGGTACTTCAAGCCGATCCTGCTGGCGTTCCTCATCGCGTTCTTCAACCAGGTCTCCGGCATCAACGCGATCAACTACTACGCTCCGCGCATATTCCAGATGATCTTCGGCGAAGGCAGCGAGATGGCCGCGCTCGCCGGCACTGTCGGCGTAGGGGCGGTGAACCTCGTCTTCACGATGCTGGCGTTCCTCGTGATCGACAGGTTCGGGCGGCGCGCAATGATCATAGGCGGTTCCGCGATGATGATCGCCATGCACGGGCTAGTCGCGTGGCAGCTGTCGCTTCCCTCGCCGAACGCGGCGGTTGCCGTCGCCGGCATTCTCGGCTTCATCGCGTTCTTCGCGATTTCGTCCGGCGCCGTCATCTGGGTGTACATCAGCGAGGTGTTCCCGAACGCGGTGCGCGCGAAGGGCCAGGCCCTCGGCTGTTTCACGCACTGGTTCATGTGCACGCTCGTATCGTGGGCGTTCCCCGCCGTCGCCGAGCGCGCCGGCACGCTGGCGTTCGCGTTCTTCGCGTTCATGATGGCGGTGCAGCTCGTGTGGGCGATCTTCTTCATGCCGGAGACAAAGGGCGGAACCATCGAGGACATCGAACGCAGGCTGGGCCTGACCGACTAGGCGGCAGGCCGGCGAACAGGAGGGCAAGATGACCGAAAGAATAAGAAGCCTGCTGGACAGGACGTTCGACAAGGAGCAGCGGAAGTTCCGCCGCGACGTCGACTGGAAGCCGCTCCTGGAGCGGTTCGTCCGCGAGGGCGTAAGCGACGAGGCCCGGGCCCGCATCGGCCTTGAGGAGATGCTGAAGGCCGAGACGCCTGCGTTCATGGACGGCGAGCGCATCGCCTTCTTGCGGACAGTCAGGCAGATCCCCGACCTCCACTCCGATGCTGAGATGGAGGCGCGCAGGGCTCAGGGCGTTGCGTTCGGAGAGAAGGGCGTGGTGTTCAACCTTACCGCTGACTTCGGGCCGACCGTGCGCGACGGACTCGACGCGCGGCTCGCCGAGATTTCGTCCCGCCTTGAACAGGCGAAGGCCGAGAACGACGCGGAGGGCGTGGAGTTCCTCGAGAACGCCGCCCTGTCCGTGAACGCCGTCCTGGACCTCGCCGACCGCTACCGTGCCGCCGCCGAGGAGAAGGGGCTGTCGGAGATTGCGGCGACGCTCGCTCACGTGCCGCGGCGCGGTGCGCGCACCCTGCATGAGGCGTTGCAGTCGTTGCGCATTCTCCACTATGCGATGTGGTGCGAAGGCGAATATCATTGCGGGCTCGGGCGCATCGACCAGTATCTCTACCCATACTACGAGGCCGATGTCAGGTCCGGACGTCTCACCGACGAGACCGCCTTGGAGGAGATTGAGGAATTTTTCATTGCCTGCAACCGCGACAGCGACCTCTACATCGGTGTGCAGCAGGGCGACAACGGGCAGTCCGTGATGCTCGGCGGCGTCACTCGCGACGGCCGTCCGGCGTTCAACGAACTTTCGCGCCTCTGTCTCAAGGCCTGCGGCGAGCTGAAGCTTGTTGACCCGAAGATAAACCTGCGCGTGGACAAGTCCACGCCGCTCGAGACATATGAGCTCGGCACGGAGCTTACCGCAAAGGGACTCGGTTTCCCGCAGTACGCCAATGACGACGTTGTGATTCCCGCCCTGCTGCGTTGGGGCTACGAGCTGGAGGACGCCCGCGACTACTCCGTGGCGGCCTGCTGGGAGTTTCTTGTTCCCGGCTGCGGCATGGACATCAACAACATCGACGCCGTGAGCTTCGTTGGCGCCCTCGATGCGGCCCTGCGGGCCGTCGCAGACGCTCCCGTCGCCTCCTACGAAGACGTGGAAAAGGCGTTTCTTGCGGAGGTGCAGCGCCGCGCCGACGCGCTCGTGGCGAAGTATGACCGCGTGGAGATTCTTCCAGGCCCGTTCGTCTCGGTCATCTCCGCAGGCTGCATCGGACGCGCGCGCGACATCTGCAAGGGCGCGAAGTACAACAACTTCGGAATCCACGGAACGGGCATTGCCGTGGCCGTCGATTCGCTCGCCTCGGTCCGGGAACTCGTTTTCGAGAAGCATCTCGTCTCGCTTCCCGAACTGGTGAAGATTCTCGACACGGACTTCGCTGGACGCCCCGACGTCCTCGCCGCGGCGAAAGCCGCGCCGAAGATGGGCAACGCCGATCAGCGCGTCGACGAGATTGCGAAGCGCGTCATCGGATTCTGGGGCCACGCCTTCGACGGAAAGCGGAACGGCAGGGGCGGCGTGTTCCGTCCCGGGACTGGCAGCGCGATGTATTACATCTGGCACGCGCGCGACGTGCCGGCATCGGCGGACGGACGGCTCAGGGGAGAGCCGTTCTCGGCAAACTGGGCGCCGTCCCTTGACGTGCCCGTCAAGGGTCCGGTCAGCGTCGTGAGGTCGTTTACCGAACCCGATCTCGGCCTCGTGTGCAACGGCGGACCCCTCACGATCGAAATCCACGATTCGGCGTTCGCCATGGCGGACGGCGTGAAGAAAGTCGCGCACCTCGTTAAGTTCTTCGTGGAGCGCGGCGGACACCAGATGCAGATAAACACGATCAACCGCGAGACGCTCCTTGACGCCCAGGAGCACCCCGAGCGGCACCGCCACCTTATCGTGCGCGTATGGGGTTGGAGCGGTTACTTCATTGAGCTTGACAAGCCGTTCCAAGACCAGATCATCAAGCGCGTGGAGCTGAACGTCGCCTGATGCAGGGAAGGGTCTTCGAGATACGGGAGTTCACCCTTCAGGACGGCCCCGGAGTGCGGACGACCGTGTTCTTCAAGGGCTGTCCGCTCCGGTGCGCCTGGTGCCACAATCCCGAGGGACAGTCATTCGAGGTCGAGACCCTGACGAAGGCGAACGGCGAAAAGACCGTTTGCGGACAGGACTGGTCGGCAGAGGCGCTCGCCGCCGAACTTGCCCGCAACGCCGACATCATGGCGCAGTCCGGCGGCGGCATCACGTTTTCCGGCGGCGAGCCCCTTGCGCAGGCGGACTTCCTGCTTGAGCTGATTCCGCTCCTGAAGGCCAGGGGACTTCACCTTGCCGTCGAGACCAGCGGCTATGCGCCGGCGTCCGACTACGAGGCTGTCGTATCCAGGCTCGACTTCGTCTATCAGGACGTGAAGCATCAAGACGCCGAGGCGTTCCAGCGTTGGACCGGCGGCGACATCGGCGTCGTACTGCGCAATATCGCGTGGCTGCGCGGATCGGGTGTTCCGTTCACGTTTCGCGTCCCGGTGATTCCCGGCGTGAACGATTCCGCCGCCGACCGGGCGGCGATCGCCGCTTTCGTCGGCGACGACCCTGTCGAGTACTTGCCCTGCAACGCCCTTGCCGGAGCCAAGTATCCGCTTCTCGGCCGAACCATGCGATGCCGGTAGTTTTTCCCTCATCCCACTCCCCCGTATTGCTGTCGTACGGACACCGTATTGCGGCTGGGCGGTAATTATGGTAAAATATCTGCCATCAAACGGAGAAAGACTATGGTTAAGACTGCAAACCTCTACGCGAGAATAGAGCCAGAACTGAAAAAAGAGGCGGAGACGATACTCGGCGGGCTTGGTGTCCCCGTGTCAAACGCCATCAATATGTTCTACCGTCAAATCGTTATTCATCGCGGCTTGCCATTTGCCGTCCAATTCCCCGCGAGACTACTCCCAAACGCCGCGATGATGACCGACGCGGAACTTGATGCCGAAGTGTCGCGTGGCTTCGACGACATCGCTGCTGGGCGCAAGCGTCCTCTCAAGGAAGTTGCCGCCAGCCTCGCGCAGGAGTTCTCGCTGTGAGTTGGCTTGTCGATGTCTCAGATGCCGCGCACGAGGATTTGCGCGACATCTACTCCTACATCGCGTTCGAGTTGAGCTCGCCCGAAAACGCCCGCAATATCCTTCGCCGCATCTTAGCTCAGATAGCGACGCTTGATGAAATGCCAGAGCGTTTCCGACCATACCCGCGAGAGCCGCTGTCATCACGCGGCATTCGCGTTATGGACGTTGGCAACTTCTGCGTGTACTATCTACCGAAGGATGGAGTTGTTTCTGTCGGCAGAATTCTCTACTGCCGCCGTAACGCCGACTCTGTTTTGGCTAATGGTTGGGAATGAAAAATTTTTTTAAAATACCCCCTTGCGGACGCGCAGCAATTTTGGTATAGTACGCAGTGTCAGGCATAGAAGGTCTCCGGCGAGTGCCGGGTGGATCAGCTGTGTCAGGCGAAAAACTCGAAGGCACACTGGGTTGTGCCAGAAAGAAGGAAAACATGAAAAAGTTAATGATTGCAGCCTCTGCGGCACTCTGCGCGGCAGTGAGCTTTGGCATTGGTCTGACGTCGGCCAACACGGTTGGCTACAACGGCAGCGCGCTTGACGAAGACTTGGGTGCGGTTTTGACTGGTCCGCAGTTCGTGACCCCCGGTGGCTCGGCGTTCCTCCTCACCAACATTGTTCTTGTCTCAGAGGCCGATTTGGGCTATAGCATTGACATCCAGACGCTGAACAACTGGGGCGGCACTGGAGACGAGGACTATATATGGACTGGTTCGGGCTGGGAGGATGCAAATGGCGATGCCGTTACAGACGCCACCTTGCCTGCTGGTAAGGGCTTCTGGGTCTACAACTTTACGGGCGCGGCCGTTACTTTCCGGTCTCTCGGTGAAGTCAACGCCAGCGACGTGACCTATCCTCTTGATGAGGATCTTGGTGCTGTCGCCATCGTGAATCCGTATCCAACCGATATCGCGCTTGCCGACATAACGTTCATCACGTCTCTCTCCGCTTCTGATTTGGGCTATAGCATTGACATCCAGACGCTGAACAACTGGGGCGGCACTGGAGACGAGGACTACATATGGACTGGTTCGGGCTGGGAGGATGCAAATGGCGATCCCGCTACCAACGTTACCTTTGCTCCAGGCAAGGGTCTTTGGGTGTACAACTTTACGGGCGCGGCCGTCGGTCTCCATATCCCGGCGCCTGAGCTCTGATAAATGACATTTACAGGGTGGGCGGCAAAGGGTCGCCCGCCAATGTAAGAAAAAAAAGGAAACTAAAATGAAGAAACTACTGATTCTTGCGACAGTCGCGCTCATGGCGACTTGCTCGCAGGCGTCCGCCTGGAGGTGGAACGCCTCTGGTGTAAATGACGCCACAGGCACTAATCCGTATAGCGGCGCTGCAACGCTGTATGCAATCATCGATGGCACTGCCACCGTTGTAAGCACGGCGAACATGTCAAATGGCGCAGTTCCGAACACTACTTTCAGCAATGACGATCTTGCTGCCGGCACTGCGTATACCTTCTATTACACGATGGAAGATGATGCTGGCAACACCTTCAAGTCTAGCGAGAAGTCAGCAAGAGCGCAGGCTACTGCTACTGTCCCGTTAGGTTTTGGTTCTGGTGGCGAGTGGACGGTTGCTCCGGAGCCTACGAGCGGGCTGCTAATGCTTCTCGGCATGGCGGGTCTCGCACTCCGCCGCAGGAGGGCCTGAACGAAGGCGGTCAACCGAGGTTGACGACAGGGAAGCCCGTCCGCATCGCGCGGGCGGGCTTTCTGTTTACAAGGGGAAGGAGACTCGATGTCCTGGAACGGTAGCGGAAGCAAGGGATCTGCGGCGCGAGTGCCGCAGGCGAGCCGTCGCGGGCCTGCAAGCCCGCTGGTGAAGGGCGCCATTGCGGCGGCGTTGGTCGTCATCGGCGCGGTTGCCGTCTTTCTCCTTCTTCGCGGAGGGAGGGAGGCTCCCCCCGACGAGCCGAGGGGCAAGCCCAAGAAGATAGCCGAGGCGCCTGCGGCGCAGACCAAGCCGAAGGCGGAGCCCGAGGCCCCCAAGGAACTGCCGCCTCAAAAGGTCGGCGAGATCCGCGACGGCAAGATGCTGCTGCAGTCCGGTCGGCTCCACCCGGTAAGGGGGATAATCACGAACAAGGCGGAGCGCGCCTGGAGCTCCATCTTCCCGCACCCGAGCGAGAACGTGATTGCCGGACTCCTGGTGGCAAAGCCGGGCGAGGCGTTCGTCGGCACGCCCCGCTACAACGGGAGGTTCACTAAGAACTTCCTGGAGAGCCTAAAGGAGCCGATAATCGTCAGCCAGGACGACCCCGAGGACATACAGCAGCTCAAGCGCGCCGTCAACGAGGCCAAGATCGAGATGAAGGCCGCGTACGACCGCGGCGAGGACATCGAGGAGATGCTGCTGAAGGCCCGCGAGGAGCTGCAGAAGATGTCGCGGTACAAGCAGGAGCTGAAGGCCGACATCTACCAGTTCACGCACAAGACCGAGGGGATAACGGACCAGGACGTCGACGACTACATCGCCGCGGCGAACATGCTCCTCGAGGCCAAGGGCATAGCGCCGATCAAGAAGAACTGGCTGACTGGCCTCAAGCTTAAGATGAACCTGCACAGGGAGGACAAGGAATGAGGAACACGGTTCTCGCAGCGGTGTTTGCGGCGTGCGCGGCCGCTGCATGCGGTGCCGACGCGGCGAAGGATGCCGCGGACAAGCAGGCCGCCAGGCACGAGCGCATAATGGCAATCACTGGTGGCCGCCTGGCCAAGCCTGGGACACAGCGCGGTGAGGTCGCTGTCGTCGACTGCCAGAAGTCGGCTGACAGGGCCTGGATCGAGGAGAGTGTCGCATACTTTTCGAAATGCTCCCGCTTCAACGTCACGTTGTCGCAGGGCGGGTTCGACGTCATGAAGCCGCAGGTCAAGGGGTCGCTCTCGCTTTTCGTCGTGGACGACGCGGTCCTGCCGACGATGCTGGCCGCACCAGACGACCGCTGGGCGCTCATTAACGTGGCGAAGCTGAGGAGCGACAAGCCGCCGTTCTTCAAGGCGCGCGTGCAGAAGGAGCTATCGCGGGCGTTCGCAATACTCTGCGGCGCGTTCGCCACCACGTTCCCGCAGGCTCTTCCGGGAGCCGTCGCCAAGGTCGAGGACCTTGACGCGTTCGTCGACCCGTCGCTGCCGATGGACGTTCTGTCGCGCCTCCCGGCCTACGCGAAGGCGTTCGGCGTCACGCCCGCCGTGATAACGACGTACCGCAACGCCTGCCAGCAGGGCTGGGCTCCCGCGCCGACGAACGAGTACCAGAAGGCGATCTGGGACAAGGTGCACGCGATGCCGACTGAGCCGATCAAGATCAAGCCGGAAACTAAGAAAGCCAGCGACTAGCGGCCTGTGATTCGCGGATGAGGTTCACCTACGCCTACAAGACGAGCGACGGCGCGCGGCACGAGGCGTCGATGAGTGCCGCGAGCCGTGAGGCCGTCTTCGAGGCTCTGCGGGCGAAGGGCATACGCCCAATCAAGGTTGTTGCCGCCGATGGCTCGAAGGCCAATGGTGAGGTACGGGGAGTCCGTAAGCGCGCCGTGGCGGCCCTTGTGCTGCTCGCCGCGATAGCCGCAGCAGCCATAGTTGCCTACTTCGACGGCTCGCGCTCCTCCATCGAACCCGTCTCCTCCCCGCGCCACCAGATATACGGCGATCCGGCAATAATAACAGGCTTTGAGCACGGCGATTTCGAAAGAGCGTTAAAGCGCGAGGGGGACAGATTGCTCGCGCGCTTTGCCCAACCGGGAGAAGTCATGTGTGCAAAAAACGTCGATTGGAAGCACCTCTCACCGGTAGAGTTGGAGAAGTTTGTCAATTATGTGCGAGACGAGCTGGCTTCTTCTGGAGACTTGAAGATAGAAGAATCCGACTGCCGAGAGGTACGAGAACTCAAACAGATTGTGAACGGGATGCGAGAAGAGATGCGAGAGTACCTCGACAATGGAAATGGGACTCCACGCTCTTACTGGCGGCGGCTCACCGAACGTACGGTAACCGAGATACAGATTTACGAGCGTACACGCCGCGAGCTTGAGAATGAGACGTCTGATGAGGTTTGGGAACAGAAAAATGACGCGCTTCGCCGCCTCGGTATCCGTACCATCCCGAACTCTAACGAATAGGCTTGTTCCCTCTGCCCTTGCTTAGTATATTTCTGGGCATTTGTTGCGGTCTTTTGCCAATAGTAGAACGGATTTGTTATACTATTGACACCCGCTTGAAATAGGCACTGCGATATGGTACAATACTAACACATCCAAAAACAATGCTTTACAAATGAGGTTGTATGAACCAGATACTAGTACAAGTTAGGGTTGACCGGGATCTGAAAGAGCAGACCGCGTCAATTTATAATGCTATCGGCCTAGATTTGCCGACAGCCATACGTATGTTCTTCAAGAAGAGCGTTATGGTTGGGGGGCTGCCGTTCGATGGCAGGGTACAGATGCGCGACAATGCGGCAATATCGGCGTTTGAGTCAATGAGGGCAAAGGTTGAAGCTACCGATGCCGAAGAGCCGTCAATGGATGAAATCAATGATTTTATTTCATCGGTTCGCAACAGTCAGCAATCCTCACGTCAATCTGTTGGGCACAAGGGATGATCAAGGCGGTCATTGATACGAATGTACTTGTGTCCGCATTCTGGACGAGAAACCGGCTCTCGCCCACCGTAAGGATTGCCAATGCGATAGCACATGATGGCTTTACGCCAGTGTATTCTCCTGAAATGATTTCCGAATACCGAGAGGTGTTGTCTCGCACAAGGTTCAACTTTTCAGCAGAAGAAGTGAATGCCCTTATCAACCACATCGTTGCATATGGTGAGTTGGCGGAACCTGCGGACATTGATGCGCCCTTCCCCGATCCAAAGGACAAGGTTTTCTACTGCACGGCCTTTGCCGGTGACGCGCATCTTGTCACGGGCAACATGAAACACTACCCGAGGGCGGATTTCGTTGTCAACCCCACACAGTTCTGCGACATCGTGGGGATTTAGATTTCGTGATAAGCTACCACATTTAATTCAAATGTGGTAGCTTCTACTCTTCCAGCGGGACGAGGCGGATGCCGAGGTTGCGGAGCTGGT
The DNA here is from genome assembly GCA_017403825.1 of Kiritimatiellia bacterium. GTDB lineage: Bacteria > Verrucomicrobiota > Kiritimatiellia > RFP12 > UBA1067 > UBA1067. Next base: position 19,633 of record JAFRDO010000045.1, on the reverse strand, counting down.
CGTTGCGCTCCTCCCAGAAGGCGAGGAAGTCGTCGTGCGACATTGTTTCGCGGGCACGTTCGATTTCCCCCTTGGTCCGCTCGTAGATTGCGATCTCCGCGTCCTGCCGCTCGGTGAGGCGCTTGCCGTACTCGATGATGTTGCCTCCGGCCTTGACATATGCCCGCGCCTCGGCCTTCATGCCCTCGACCATCGACTTTATCTGCCGCGCCTCCATGCCGTCGGAAGGCGTCGCGGCAACTGAACGGCCGAGCGCGGCTTCGAGTTCCGCAACAGTCGTGTTGCGTTGTCCGGCCTTGACGCCTGGGATGGCGAAGCTGGCGAAGAACCTCTCGCCCTCTTCCGGGAACACGTCGCTCCAGCCGGTCGCTATGCCCTTGTCTATGACCGCCGAGTCGCCGATCATCTGACGCCGCGTCTGCTCGGCAACGAATCGGGGCATTTCGGGAACTTGATTTCTTGTCGCAAAAAACGTATAGATCGCAAAGAGCAGCACCAAAATCGAAACGACAACCGCTCCAAAGACAACGGACTTTGTATTCTTTATGGCTGAGATTTCCCCGTTTGCCTTGCTGCCGTCAGCGGCGACGACCTTGATTGGTCTTATTCCCTCCTTGCGCAGAGTCTCGAAGACGGCTTCGCGGCTCGCCGCGTCCATTGACGCCTCGTGCCGCTTGCCGTCGCTCGTCTTGTATGCGTAGGTGTACTTCACCGCCCCTTCTTCGGGTCGAACTCGATCTTCATGGGCTTCGCGGGAATGGCATGTACCTTGTCCCAAATCGCCTTTTGGTAATCGTTCGTCGGAGGCGGGGCCCAGCCCTGTCTGCATGCGTTGATATATGCCGTATACCGGATGGGTGTTACTCCAAAGCTCTCGACATACTTCCGGAATCTTTCTATGACATCGGCGGGAAGCCTTGCGTCTGTAATCTTATCAATCATATCGACACTTGTAATTCCACCAGTCAGTGCATTTGGGTACCTTGAGTTTGCCGCACCACACAGATACGCGAAACCTCTTGTCAGCTCTTTCTTGATTCGCGCTTCAAAGAACGCTTCCTTTCCCGACTTCAATGGCGCAACATTTACCACTGCCCAGCGGTTCTCTGGCGCACACAGTATCGTCGGCAACCCTTCGTCATCTACAATAAACAGCGAGAGCGATCCATGTATCTTCGGACTCGGCCAAGAGAACTCGCCATCGCGAAGCGTTATCTTAAATTTTGTCTGCTTTGTGAAATAATCAATACTTGATGCAATCCATTCCGCTTTCGCCGCTCCCTGGCAATTGACGTAAACAATCTCGCCTTTCTGCGAACCCGGTTTTTCAATGCTTCCACCGGTGCGACGCAGCCCTTCATCATCGGGAAGCGCGTTGTTCGCCATTCCTGCTAGCGCACTTGCAATGACAATTAAACATACCGACTTCTTCATCTGCATAATCCTTTCCTTACATGTCATGCGTCATTTTAAGTTTGATTCTTACGAGCGGACCATCCGCAAGTGGAGTGATTCCCTTCGCTTCAAGCATCTTGTTGGCAGCCGAGAACATATCTTCAGCATCCTCCACGCTTGCCGCTTCCTTGTTCAGATATTGAAGCACATCCCGCCTTATGTCCTTTTTATAGGATGCAAGACGCTGAAGCTCATCGCGCGATTCTTTTATAATCTTTTCTATATCTTCACCCCTATCCATCGCAGCCTTGAGTTCCTTCTTGGCCGCCACTACAGAGTTTTTGATTTCTTTCACATACTCCGAATCGTCCTCATTAACGATTATTGGTTCGAATAAACTCTTGTTAAAGCTTTCAATAAACTTTCCCCTGTAATCTCTCGCGTTTCCCACAACCATCGATCCAGGCTTCACCGCCAATATCCCTGCGATTATGTTCTCCGCCGGATACTTGAATACTGCATACTTCGGCTTCTCACGATTGGCGTTCGAGTATATTTCACCCCTGATCTTGTGAAGTTCCCCGTTCGGCAGCATGACATAGCCGTTCAGTTTCTGTCCTGGTTTTGTCGGACGCGCATCGGGGTCTACTTTTACTTCTTCATCCCTGACTTCAACCTTCTGGGCTACGACTGTCGGTGCAACCTCCGCGATTCTCTTTGGCTTTTCTGCCTCTGCCATTTCCCCGTTCTTCCCCGATTCCCGCTTTGCCGCAAAGAACACAAATGCCATTAAGAGTGTTGCTGCGATCGCGAAAAACGCAATGCCCCCGTAATGACGCTTTGAGCTTTGTCGTCTCTGTATGAGGTTTTTGCTATTGTTTGGCTGATTCCAAGCCATGCACCGAATCCTTTAGAATTGAAAGCCCGCCCGTGCAATCACGGACGGGCTTTTAGCGACATTATGCTCGTGCAAAATTAGGCGCGACGACGGCGGAGCGCAAGCCCAGCCAAGCCGAGAAACATCAACATCCCGCTTGTAGGCTCAGGAACCACCTCCCACGAACCTGAACTTGAAAATGCAACAGACTGCGTTGCAGTAGCAGCAGCCTTCTTGTTCTTAATGCCGGACGTGAACTTATTGCCGGACGCATCTTCCATCGTATAATAGAAGGAGTACGTGGTGTTGCCAACAAACTTGTCGTCTGCGAGCGTCACGTCAAACGCGCCGTCGGTCATAGTCGCAGCAGTCGCAACAGACCAGTTGTCAGCGTCCTTGACGGAGAAGAATATCGTCGCAGCACCATTATACGGATTAGTGCCGAGGGCATCTGTCACACCGCTTGCAGTCCACTTGAACGATGCGGCTTGAGCAACAGTCGTCATTGCAACTGCACCCAAAATTATGAGCATTTTCTTCATTGTTTTTTCCTTTTGTTTTGTTTTTATTTGCAAGCGACCCATCGCCGCTCACAAGGTAAATCATTAAAGCGCCGGAGCAGGAATGCGAAGCGTTACGATCGCATCATCAGGATCAACACCGCACGCGACAGAAACTGCCTCACCTGACTTAATCTCAAAACTACTTGCATCAGCGCCGCCATTCATATACACCCACTTCGCACCATCCCAGACAAACCACTTGTCTTCAATGGTGTAGCCGCCATTGTCAAGGAACTGGATGTCGACATCTCCGTCACCAATCTCATAGTCGCTTCCCTCATTCACTTCAAGAGCGAACTGACCAAGGGTGCGAGAAACAGGATACGGGTTGCCGGCAATTACCGAGCCATAATCCTCGTCAAGGCTGATGAGGGTATCGGATGTTGCAACTTCACCGAGACTCTGGAGGGTAATAATTGCATCATCAGGATCAACGCCGCAGGCAACGGAAACACCAGCACCAACAGGAATCACGAAGGACGAGGCATCCGCACCGCCATTCATATACACCCACTTCGCACCATCCCAGACAAACCACTTGTCTTCAATGGTGTAGCCGCCATTGTCAAGGAACTGGATGTCGACATCTCCGTCACCAACGGTATATTCATCAGAGGAAGAGACGGGTCTGATGTTTCCAAGGGTAAGACCGCCCGCATTCGCAACGCCGACAAACTGAGGTGTCAGCAACACCGAACCATAGTCATCATCCAACTGGTTCGACGCGTAACCAACCGTGTTGGCCGACGTCAGCGCAGCGCCAAAGCTCACTGCCGCGCTGTGTGATTTACAGGGAAAACAGCATAAATTCATTGGCATTCCGCACAAAATTGACATCGTTAGCTAATATCTTGTCAACGGGTTGACTGATATGGAAGACCTTTGCTATAATACTGAAAACTTCTGCGGAATGCCGCATAAGTTGAGAGAGGGGAGTTGGATATGGAGATTAAAAGAGATGTGTATCTTAACAGACTCGTTTCAAAGATGTGGAACGGGCAGGTTAAAGTTATAACTGGTATAAGGCGTTCTGGAAAGTCTTTCCTGCTCAAGACGCTGTTTCGACGGTGTCTTCTTGACAATGGCACCAAGGGGGAGGACATACTCATTCTGGAACTTGATGAACTTCGATTCGCGCAATACCGCAATCCCCTCGTGTTGGGGCAATTCGTCCGCGATTGGATGGCGGGATCGTTGACGCGACGCTACCTTTTCATAGACGAAATCCAAATGTGCGGCGAAGTTCCAAATCCTGCCTTGCCCGGTGGCACCAAGATAACGTTCTACGATGCGCTCAACGAGTTCCGTTCGATGCCAAATCTCGACGTATATGTGACGGGTTCTAATTCAAAGATGCTGTCGAAAGACATAAAGACGGAATTCCGCGGACGCGGGGACGAGGTTAGGGTGCATCCACTCTCATTCGCCGAGTATTTAAGTACCTTCAGGAAGGACAGGCGCGATGCGCTTGAAGACTACATGAGATACGGAGGCATGCCGTTTGCCGTGACGTGTGCGGACGATGCAAGCCGCGAAGCGTACTTGAAGGGCCTGTTCGACGAGGTTTACATAAAGGACATCGTCGAACGGAAGAAGATTGATCACCCGGACGTTATGTCCCAGACGATTGACTTCTTGTGCTCTTCTACTGGTTCTCTCACCAACGCCAATAACATCGCGAAATCACTTGCCAGGTCTCAAGGCTCTGGCGCAAGCGTAAACACTGTTGCTGCGTACATCGATCATCTCGAAGACGCCTATCTTTTTACAGAAGCGAAGCGTTACGATGTGAAGGGTCACGCCTATTTTGACTATCCGCAGAAATACTATTGCGAAGACGTCGGGTTGCGCAACGCCCGTACGGGATTTCGCCATCAGGAGGCGACTCATATCATGGAGAACTTGATATTCAACGAACTTGTGATGCGCGGATACAGTGTGGACGTTGGGGTGGTTGTCGCCAACGAGCGGAACTCTCTCGGAAAGAACGTCAGGGTCCAGCGCGAGATTGATTTTGTAGTCAACCGCGCTGGTGAGAGGCTCTACATCCAGTCCGCATATGCGTTGCCGGACGAAGAGAAGCGGCTCGCGGAACTCAAGCCTTTTTCGCTCACCGGCGACAGTTTCCGCAAGATCATCGTCCGAAATGACGTCGGAAGAAAATGGTTTGACGAGACCGGGATACTGAATTTGAGCGTGTTTGACTTTCTGCTTGACGAATCCGCATTAGGATAGCTCTCAGCTGGACGAGGCGGATGCCGAGTTTGCGGAGGTTCAAGATGACAACACCGACACTAAACAGAATGGTCAAGGCATACGTGGAATCCGCCATGGTTGAGCGGTTGAAATGCGGTCGGCCCGGCAAATCGACAGTCAGGAACACCCTTTGTGGCGTTCGGCGGTTCGTGCGATATCTCAACGAGCGGCGAGAAAAGCTTGGTTACGAGCGCATCGGGCCTGGCGAAGATTTCCCACTTGTGTCAATTGTCAAGTCGCCGCTCGTGCATCGATATCTGGCCGACCTGCTGAAGTCAGGAGTCCGGCCGGTTACGGCGGTTTCATACCTCAATCAGCTGCGACAGCTTTTCGCCAGGTGGATGCGCCCCTACTACGAAGACCGGGGCTGGAAAGTGCCGCCGTTCCCGTCCTTCTGCGGCCGCCGTGCTGCGCCGCGATACATGCGTCCGTCTTCCGAACAGCTGGCGAAGGTGAAGGCATGGTACCAGTCGCTGCCGTCCGGAAACCTTTGGTTTGCCGCGACGATGATGCTGGAGTTCGCCATGCGCAACGGAGACATCATGCGTCTTCGCCGCGAGAACTTCATAGAGTCCGGCGGACGGATGTTCCTTAACTACACGCCGCATAAGACGAAGCACTCGTCGGGTCGCATGGTGAAGTGGCCGATACATCCGGTTCTCTGGGAACGGATGCGCGACGGCTGGTTCAGTTGCGACAGGCACACGTTCGACGAGGTGAACAGGGCCATGCGTGGCATTGGCTTTGTCGGCACGAAGGGCGCGTATGAGCTGCGCAAGATTTGCATTGATCACGTCTACCAGAAGTTCGGCGCCGAGATGGCGACTTCCATCTCCGGCGACGACATTCGCACGATCATTCGCTACTATGCCGATCCCATGCAGCCGAACATGGGCGATGTGCGTATCCTCGACCTGCTCCCTCCCGCTGCCGGTGGGTTGGATGAGTTCGGATAAAATGATATAATATTCAGCAACAATCCACAACAGACAGGAACACAGCAATGAATCAGGCAGAGAAAGAGCGTTTGGCGAAGGTCGGCAAGGTCTTCAACGCCAAGACTTACATCAAGAACGAGATCGAGGCGATCCGCGCACAGGTCGGCGACAGGAAGGTGCTGCTCGCGATGTCGGGCGGAGTCGACTCTTCGGTCTGCGCGGTCCTTCTCCACAAGGCGATCGGCAAGCAGCTCGTCTGCGTGTTCGTCGACCACGGTTGCATGCGCCTCAACGAGGCGAAGGAAGTGAAGAAGGTCTTCAAGGGCAAGTTCGGCATCAACCTGATTCAGATCGACGCGGAGAAGCGCTTCCTTGACAAGGCGAAGGGCATCACCGACCCCGAGCTGAAGCGCAAGTGCATCGGCGGCGAGTTCATCAAGGTGTTCGCCGACGTCGCGCGCGACCTAAGGAAGAAGGTCGGCGACATCGACTTCCTCGGCCAGGGCACGATCTACCCTGACATCATCGAGTCCGGCGTAGGCGGAAACAAGGCGGTCAAGGCCCACCACAACGTCGGCGGGCTGCCGAAGGACATCATCTTCAAGGGACTGGTTGAGCCGGTCAAGTACCTCTACAAGGATGAGGTGCGCAAGGTTGGCAAGCTTCTCGGCATTCCGGCGGCGATGGTGATGCGCCAGCCGTTCCCGGGCCCGGGCCTCGCGGTCAGGTGCATCGGCGAGCTGACGAAGGAGAAGCTCGACATACTCCGTCAGGCCGACTTCATCTTCCGCGACGAGATGCGCAAGGCGAAGCTCGACAAGAAGGCCCAGCAGTTCTTCGCCATCATGACGAATGTCAAGGCCGTCGGCGTCAAGAATGGCGCGCGCACGTTCGGCTATGTGATCGGCATCCGTGCGATCTCGACCCAGCAGTTCGTGAAGGCCGGCGTCGTGGAGCTTCCGTTCAAGTTCGTGACCATGGTCGCCGAGAAGATCGCGACGAAGGTGAAGGGCGTGAACCGCGTCGTCTGGGACGTCACCCCGAAGCCGCCCGCTACGATAGAGTGGGAGTGACCTCGGCCGGCTCATGGCCGGGATTTCCACGTCGTTCCGCGGCTATGTAGAGCGGCGGACGACTAGCGGGGCGTCGAGCAGTATCTCGCGCGGGTCGTTGTTTGGGTAGCGGATGCGGGCGAGAAGCGTCTTGAACGCAGTCGCGGCCAGCTTGCGCACGGGTTGTGATATCGTCGTGAGTGGAGGTTGTGTGGCCCGTGCGAGCGCGATGTCGTCGAAACCGACGACGGCGACGTCCTTTGGCGCGCGCTTTCCGATGCGTCCGATGGTATCGAGAAGCAGGGAGGCCTGCTCGTCGTTGCCGCAGACGATGGCGTCCGGGCGTCGGCGGCTCCGCAGGAGCGCACGCACGGCGCGTTCGTCGGTCGGCGGAAAGTCAAGCTGGCGGACGCTCTCGTCGCAGCCCATCAGCGCAAGCTCTCCGGCGAGGCCGAAGAGCCGGTTGCCCCAGTTCGCATTGGCGAACGGGTTCCTGTTCCTCATGAGGAACGCAATGCGCCTGTAGCCGCGGCTGTAGAGATGGTCGGCGATCTGGCGCCCCGCTCCGATGTTGTTGACGGCCACCAGGTCGCAGTCGCTGCGTTCCGGCGGACGGGTGATGTCCGAGTCTATGAGGACGACCGGAACCTCGGCGTGGCTGAAGATGTCCACAACCTCCTTGTTCGTCGCGGCGAGGTCCTCGGTGACGAACGGACGGAAGATGGCGCCTTCAGCGCGGTTTATGGCCAGTGCGCGTACCTTGTGCCTGATGTCGCGCACTATGGATTCATGCTTGCGTTCGCTGGTGAAGACGAGCTTGACGTGGTAGCCGAGTCGCGAGGCATGACGCTTGACCTCTTTCTCGATCTCCGCGAAGAAGCTGTACGCCTCGTAGTCGGGAATGACCAGTCCGATGAGGCCGCTGCGGCGAAGTCCGCGTTTCGTCAGGAACGATCCGGAGCCGTTGCGCTTCTCTATTAGACCCTGCCTGCGCAGTTCGTCAAGCGCCCCGCGCAGCGTCATGCGCGACACGCCGAATGCGTCGGAAAGCGCAGACTCGCTCGGAAGCTTGCCAGTGTCCGAATACATGCCGGACATGATGTCCGTCAAGAGCCGCTTTTGGATTTCCCTGCCAGTCATGCCACGCGATTATATCACACTTCGTCTTGATCTGTCTATACAGGTCTTGCGTGGCGTCGCGCCGCGTAGTAGAATTTAAGCATCATGTCAACATACTTTTGCGTTTGAAAGGATTTAATGAAGGGCAGTATAGCTTTAGCGGCACTTTGCTTCTGCGTCACGCCGTGTGGCGCGGAGCCGCTTGTCATTGCCGAGCGCGGCAAGGCGGCGGAGTGTTCGATAGTTGTATCAGCGGACGCCCCGCCGGCGCAGAAGTACGCGGCGGAAGAGCTGCGCGACTTCACAGAGAAGGCGACTGGCGTGCGGTTGCCGATAGTCTCGGGCATGAATCCGCTGCCGGAGAAGGCAATCATACTGGAAGTCGGAAGCCAGAAGTCGAAAGTCGAAGACGGCTTTAGCATTAAGGTCGACGGAAACAAGTTGCGCATCGTCGGCGAGAACGCTCGCGGCACGCTCTACGGCGCTTACGAAGTGCTGGAGAGGTTCGTCGGCTGCCGCTGGTACGCTTCGTGGCATTCCTTCGTGCCACGCCTTGACCGCATTGAGGTGCCGTCGGACCTGGACGAGACGCAGGTTCCGGCGTTCGCCATGCGCGAGCCGTACTGGTATGACGTGATCCAACACTCCGAGTTCGCGGCACGGCTCAGGGTGAACAGCAGATCATGGAGTTCGCTTGACGAGAAGTATGGCGGCAACCCTTACCGCTTCGGCGGCGGACTCAGCAGCTGCCACACGTTCAACACGCTTCTTCCGCCGGACAAGTACTTCGACGCACACCCCGAATACTTCAGCATGGTGAAGGGGCGGCGCATCCGCGAGCGCACCCAGCTGTGCCTCACGAATCCCGACGTGCTCAGGATCGTCACCTCCAACGTGCTGGAGCGCATACGCAAGGATCCGGGCGCGAAGTTCTACGGCGTAAGCCAGAATGACTGGTACAACTTCTGCGAATGCCCCGTGTGCAAGGCAGTTGACGATGAGGAAGGCTCCCACTCCGGCACGATGATCCGGTTCGTGAACGCCGTCGCCGAGGCGGTGGAGAAGGAGTTCCCAGACGCGATAATCGAGACGCTTGCATACCAGTATACGCGCAAGGCGCCGAAGAAGACGAAGCTCCGCCACAACGTGGTGCCGTGCCTCTGCACCATAGAATGTGACTTTGCCCTGCCCCTCGACAAAAGTCCGTACAAGGAGAATGTCTCGTTCTGCAAGGACATCGCGGACTGGAGCCGCCTCACGGACTTCCTCTACATCTGGGACTATACGACGGAGTTTTCGAACTATACGATACCGTGGGCGAACGTTTGCTCGCTTCAGGACAACATTCGGTTCTTCCGCCGCAACAACGTCAAGGCGCTGTTCGAGCAGGGCGCGTACCAGGGGCGGCATGCCGACTTCGCCGAGCTGAAGGCGTGGCTGCTCGCCAAGTGGATGTGGAACCCTGACCTGCCGATGAAGCCGCTTCTGGACGATTTCTTCGCGGGCTACTACGGCAAGGGCGCGCCGTTCGTGCGCGAATACTTCGAGCGGATGCACCGGCTTCAGCGGGAGTATTCCAGCCAGCCCGACCATCCGCTCCTCGTCTTCCACTGCCTGTGGAATCCTGCAATCACAGATGATTTCCTGAAAGACGCTGCAGCGTTGTGGGCGAAGGCCATCGCCGCCACTGCGGACGACCCGGAGACGTCCTACAACGTGCGCATGGGCGCGTTCTCGGTGGACTACATGCGCATGGAACGCGGCTTCAAGCTGCTGTGCCTCTCGGAACGGCCATGCTCCATGCTTTCGTCCTCCGAGGCGAAGGCGCTCGCCCGCTCGCTCCTGGCGCGCATGGACGAGGCCGGGGACATACGGCTCGCGGAGAGAGTGCGTGACGATATCATAGCCAAATGGCCCGCGGCCGCCGAAACGTACGATTCCCCGGAGCCGTGCGCCAACGGCGAGCTCGAAGAACGGTATATCGGAATCATAAATCCGAAATGGGGTGGTTTCGTGGACGATCCGGGCGCAGGCGACGGCAAGGCCCTGAAACTCTATAACACGCATTACCAGTGGTGCGTGCAGTTTCCTCTCTCGAAGATCGTTTTCGAGCCGGGTGTCAAATACAAGGCACAGCTGCGGGTGCGCGTGGACAAGCGACGCGACGGCATGGCGTTCAGTGCGGGCGTCTATTCCCTGAACGACAGGAAGTCGCGCAGCAGCGCGGCGTTCAAGACCGAGCAGACCTCCGGCGAATACGCCTGGTACGACATTCCTGCATGGGAGCCGAATGATGGCGAAATACTGTGGATTGCTCCCGGTGCGTTCGGCGCGGACGGCAAATCCTCCGTCAACGGAGTTTACATAGACAAGGTGCGCTTTGTCCGTGCCGATGCGCCGTAGCCCCCGCTTGCCCGCCGGGGAATGTGGTATAATATGCGGCATGGAGGGGCATTTGAAAAAGAGGGTCTTCATCGACGGTTCGGCCGGCACGACGGGGCTTAGGATTCGCGAGCGGCTGGGCGGACGGAGCGACCTGGAGACGGTCGTGCTGCCGGACGAGCTGCGCAAGGACGTTTCCGCGCGGCGCGATGCGCTGAACGCGGCGGACGTGGCGTTCCTATGCCTTCCCGACGCCGCGGCCGTGGAAGCCGTTTCTCTTGTTGAGAACCCCGAGACTGTCGTTATTGACACTTCGACCGCGCACCGCACGGCGGAAGGCTGGGAGTATGGCTTCCCCGAGCTTGCCGGCCGCCGTGAGCGCATTGCGAAAGCGAAGCGGATAGCGAACCCCGGCTGCCATGCGAGCGGGTTCATCGCGCTCGTTGAACCGCTCGTCCGTTCCGGGCTGATTCCAGCGGATGCGAAGCTTTCGGCGTTCTCGCTGACCGGGTATTCTGGCGGCGGCAAGAAGATGATCGCACAGTATGAGGAGGAGCTGCGCGCACCATCGGGAGTTTCGGGAGCCTTCTCAGGTCCCTTGTTCCTCGGTGGCCGCCAGTACGCCCTCGGCCAGGCGCACAAGCACCTGCCCGAGATGGCCGCGATCTGCGGGCTGGCCCATGCTCCGTGCTTCTCGCCTGTCGTCGTGCCGCACCTTAGCGGCATGGAAGTGACCGTGTTTCTCCACGGTGTGGACGTCGATGCGGTCAGGAACTGCTACCGCGAGTATTACGGAACGCGCGGCGACGGGAGCGGAATTGTCGCGTTCGTCGCCGATCCTGAGGCTGCGGAGGGAGGCTTTCTCTCGTCGGCGGCGCTGACCGGACGCGACGACATGGAGGTCTCCGCCTACGGCAACGGCGAGCGCACGGTTCTCGTCTCTCGCTTCGACAATCTCGGCAAGGGCGCCTCTGGCGCCGCCATCCAGAACATGAACATCGTGCTCGGCTGCGCCGAGGACGAAGGTCTGGTGTGGCGTTCGGGAGAGTGAAGCGAAAAATGAGAATTCTGTGCGGAACAATCATTGCAGTATCGATTTCTGCCTTTGGCGCGGTTGAGAAGGATCTGGCGGTTGCCATCCACTCCGCGACGACGAACGGCGTGGAGGTTCGCTGGTTCGAGGAGATGGTGCCGATGAGGGACGGCGTCCGCCTCTACACCTACGGCGCGCTGCCGCCGGAGGGCGAGACACGCGGAATAGTGTTCCGGCGCAGTCCGTATGTCAAGGAGAATCCGGTCGACATGCCCGCGTATGCCCTGTCGCAGCGCGACACGTTGAAACGCGGATACGCATACGTGGAGCAGCACGTGCGCGGAACGGGCATGAGTGAAGGAAGGTGGGTTCCGTACGAGAGCGAGCGCGAGGACGGGCTCGCCATGCTCGAATGGCTGCGACGACTGCCGCACTACGGCGGCGAAATCTTCCTGAGCGGCGGAAGCTACCTCGCGTCCGTCCACTTCAGCTACTTGGGCGAGAATCCGCCGGACGTGAAGGGCGCGGCCCTTTCCGTCCAGGACGTGAACCGCTACAACGTCACCTACCGCAACGGCTTCTTCAAGGCAGGGCTTCACGGCGGCTGGTTCGTGAATGGCTATCGGAAAAAGGACAAGTCGCTTTGCCGCAACAGCCAAGTCACCTTTGCCGACTTCCCCCTTGCGGACTTCTCGCGTCGCTACTGGGGCGAGGCCGTCCCCGCGCTTGACAATGTCCTCCGTCATCCGCGGCCGGACGACCCGTACTGGCGCTCCGGCGAGGCCGGCAGCGGCGCGGACTACCTTGGCGCGCTGAACAAGTCGACGATGCCGGTTCTCCTTCGCACCGGCTTCTACGACATCTACACGGACGGCGTGTGCGAGATGTGGCGCGGGATGTCGCCCGGGCGCCGCGCCAACTGCGCGCTCATCATAGACGCCTACGATCATGGCGGACGCGTGGCCGGATGGGCGAAGGGGACTCTTGGGGAGTTTCCGGGTGGGTCACGCAAGGATTTCGGCGTCTCGGACCTCGACTGGTTTGACTACTGCCGCACGGGAAAGCCCATCGCCGGCGCACAGCCGGGGCGGACGCGCCACTATGCCCTCTGGGAGAACGCATGGAAGGTCGAGCCGGAGCTCGTCGACGGCACTCGGAAAGTCCGTCTCACGCTTGGCGAAGGGACGCATACCTGGGTCTACGACCCGAGGCGCCCCCTGCCGCAGTTCCCCGGCTCCGGCGGAATCTGCTTCGGCGGAATGCAGCTTCAGCCGCCGCCGAACTTCCGCGACGACGTGGTTTCTTTTGTCTTGCCGCCGATCGAAGAGCGGATAGACGTCTGCGGACGCATGACGGCAGAGCTCGCCGTTTCGAGCGATTGCGAGGATACGTGCTTCTATGTCCGCGTGAGCGTTGACAAGGGGGACGGCAAGTGGTATCTGCTGCGCGACGACATCACGTCGCTTTCCCTTGCGGGCGGAAAATACACGCCAGGCGCGGAGCGGCGCATCGCATTCCGCTTCGCCGACCACGCTTTCCGGATTGAGAAGGGTGACGTCCTGCGTGTCGATGTTGCGAGCGCCAACAGCCAGTTCGCGCCGCATCCGAATGTCGCAGGCGACGCATTCGCCTGTGCATGCCCCAAGGTCGCGCATAACACGGTGTTTCCAGGGCGGTCGTTCCTTGAATTGCCCGCATCCCCGGCGGACGAAGAGTGATGCTCCGTTTTGCCGCGTCAACCGTTCAGCGGCATTATTTGCTATAATATGCGGCAAATTCCGCCAAGCGCGGGGAAAGGAATATTGAAATGAAGAGGTTGTTGTCTGTGGTTGGTCTTGCGGTCGCTCTTGCTGGCTGCTGCACCTGCAATGGTCCGAAGGATTCGGGGACTGCGTTCGCGCGTGATGCGCTACAGAAGTACGTCGACTCCGGCGAGCTGCCTGGCGCGGTGAACGTGTTCTACAAGGACGGCGTGCAGGAGACGTGCTGCATCGGCTATGCTGACGTCGGCGCGAAGCGTCCGATCACACTCGATGACGTCTACATGCAGTGCTCGCAGACAAAGGGTTTTTGCGGTGTGACTATCGCCATACTCGTGGAGGAAGGCAAGATCACCCTCGACGATCCCGTGTCGAAGTACCTGCCCGAGTTCAAGGAGCTTTGGGTTGAGAAGAAGAACGAGGACGGCAGCAGGACGCTCGTCAAGGCGAAGAACGAGCTCACCGTGCGCATGGTCATGAACCACACGGGCGGATTCCCGTTCGAGCTTCCCAACGGGATCGCCATGGGCGGGTGGTCGCGCAGGATGCCGCTTAGGAGCGTGGCGGCGACCGCCGCGTCGCAGCCCATCGCGTTCGAGCCGGGCACGAAGGCCCAGTATTCCAACGTCGGCATTGACATTGGCGCGGCGGTTGTGGAGGTAGTGACCGGAAAGCGCTGGGAGGATTTCCTTAAGGAGCGCGTCCTCGATCCGCTGGGCATGAAGGATTCCGGCTTCTGGCCGACTGACTCGCAGCTTGCGAAGAAGATCGAGCTGTACGACATCAAGGACGGTCAGCCTCCGCAGTGGAAGGAGCAGGCCGACTGGATGCAGCGTCCGTACAACGACGACCGCGTGTTCTCGTCCGCCGGTGCGGGCCTCTGGACTACGGCGCGCGACCAGCTCAAGTTCTACAAGATGCTGATGAACCTCGGCGTTGGCGAGAACGGCGTAAGGATCCTGAAGGATGAGACGGTCAAGTCGATTCTCGCCGTCTCCACGCGTCCGACGAGCAAGACGGCGGACGGCAAGGACTTCGGCGGCTACTCGCTCGGGCTTACCGCGCCTGTTACGGACGGCGACGACGCCTGGTTCGGCCACGGCGGCGCGTGGGGCACGAACTGCATGGTGAACTGGCACAAGAAGGAGCTCAAGCTCTGGGCGGTGCAGGAGCGCGGCGGCAAGCGTCCGTGGAACAAGGACCGCGAAGAGGCTGCAGGCAAGTTCTTCAAGCATATGATTGACAACACCGGCGCCGACGCCTACACGGGAAGGCTGAAGTAAGATTCCCGGGCGCATGACTGAGCGCAAGAGCGATGAGCTGAACCGGTCGACCGCGTTCGACAACAGGCTGCGTCCGACCGACTTCGAGGGCTTCGTCGGGCAGGAGAAGATACGCGACCGGCTTATGCTGGCGGTGCGCGCGGCGAAGGACCGCGGCGAGTCGCTCGACCACGTGCTGTTCTCCGGTCCGCCCGGCCTCGGCAAGACCACGCTCTCCTACATCCTCGGCGAGGCGATGGGAGCGAACGTGAAGACGACGTCCGGTCCCGTCATAACGAAGCCGGGCGACCTGGCGGGGCTGCTCACCTCGCTGGAGCCCGGCGACATCGTGTTCATCGACGAGATCCACCGTCTGGCGAAGACGGTGGAGGAATACCTCTATTCGGCGATGGAGGACTACGCGATAGACATCGTGCTCGACCAGGGTCCGAACGCGCGCTCCGTCCGCCTCGACCTGCCGCGCTTCACGCTTGTCGGCGCGACTACGCGCATCGGACTCATCGCCTCCCCGCTCAGGGCGCGCTTTGGTCTTGTCAACAGGCTCTCCTACTACGAGCCGGCGGAGCTTGCGGAGATCGTGCGGCGCTCCGCCGCCAAGCTCGGCGTGGACGTCGACGACGACGGCGCGGCGGAGATCGCGCGTCGAAGCCGCGGTACGCCGCGCATCGCGAACAACCTCCTCCGCCGCGTGCGCGACTACGCGCAGGTGAACGCCGGGAACTTCATCACCGGAGAGGTGGCCAAGGCCTCCCTGACGCTCCTTGAGATCGACCCTAACGGACTCGACGAGATGGACCGGCGCGTTCTCGAGACCATTTGCGCGAAGTTCGGCGGCGGGCCTGTCGGACTTTCCACGATCGCCGTCTCGGTGGGCGAGGAGCCGGACACGATCGAAGAGGCTTACGAGCCGTTCCTCATAATGGAAGGCTATCTTGAGAGAACCCCCAAGGGGCGCGTCGCGACCGCGCTCGCCTGGGAGCGCATCGGACTGAAGCCAGTGTCGCGACAGGGAGAACTGAACCTATGAACCGAGCCGGCGTTCGCCTGACCAGGATGTCATTCATCGCGCTTGCCGCGTCAGTAGCTGCGCTCGCAGGCTGCCGCATGCCGTCGGCCGCTGACGAGGCGCCGATTCGCGTCGGCACGTACAACATACGCCTCTCCGGCGGCGTGTCGCATGTCGCCGATGCTGGCACCCCGAACACATGGGAGCAGCGCAAGGCCGACCTCGTTGCGCTGCTGCGCAGCCTCGACCTGGACGTGTTCGGCCTTCAGGAGGTCTGCCCCGACCAGGCGGCGTACCTGCGCGAGAACCTGCCCGGTTACACGTTCGTGGGCGAGCACCGCAATGCCGACCGAAAGAGCGGAGAGGCTTCGCCGGTCTGCTACCGCACGTCCCGCTTCGAGGAGCTTAAGGCTGGCACGTTCTGGCTTTCGGAAACGCCCGACGTGCCCGGGCTGAAGGGCTGGGGCGCGGCGTGTCCGCGCGTCTGCTCCTACCTGGTTCTGCGCGACCGCAAGACAGGGCGCCGCTTCTGCTTCGCCAACACGCACACCGACCACGTCTCCGCCAAGGCCCGCGAGCAGGGCATGCTGCTCATCATTGAGCGCATGAAGGAATTCGGCGAGGGCTGCCCGATCGTCTTCACCGGCGACCACAACTGCCGCGAGACGGAAGCGCCGTCCAGGGCCGTGTCGAAACTGCTCGCCAATGCGCTTTATGAGACGAAGACTCCGCCTGAAGGCTCATGGCGCACGTTCAACGGATGGAAATGGCGTGACCGTGAGTACCCGGCCGCTGACGCGCTGAAGCTCCCTGAGAACGTCCGCAACGCCCGCAAGGGTTCGCCAGACGCCGAAAAGGACAAGAACGGCGGCCATGTGTGGGAAGACTGCGGCGCGCGCATTGACTACATCTATGTCTCGCCCGGCACAAAGGTGCTGGATTACTCGACGCGGGCTGATGCGCGTCCCGGCCAGAAGCTCTACCCGTCCGACCATTTCCCGATTGTCGCGACGGTCGTGTTTGGCGGATGATGCGCCAATGATGTCTGGACAGCGAGTTCGTTTTCGTGGTTTTACAACTAAATCAGGAGGTCAAATGATGAGAGGTGGCATTCGTGTTTCGATTGGCGGAACAATTCTTGCGATGGCGGTGTTCTGCGCCCAGCCGTGCCTGGCGGCGATTGAGCTGCTGGCGCCTACGAACGGGGCGACCGTCGCAATCGTGCCGGAGGCGCAGAAGAAGGTGATGTCGCTGCCGACGCTTGACGAGCGCATAAAGCTGTTCGCGGAAGACAGGGCGCACGGCAAGGTCATACGCCACGACAAGTATTGGCGGAAGTCACTGCCGTTCGTCCTGAAATGGCGCACGACCTCGGACAAGGAGTGTTCCTGCAAGGTCGAGATCGGCAAGTCGCCGGACCTTTCCGATGCGCGCGTATGGTACGTGAAGATGAAGAAGGTGGACGAGGCGTCCGGACGGGAGACGGGCGGCAACGCCTTCTCCGGCGGAATCAAGTCGTTCACGGTGCCGCTAGCGAACCTTGAGATCGCGCAGAGGTACTACTGGCGCATCACGACGCGCGGGCGTTGCGGGACGTGGAACTGCGGCATCCACTGCCCTTGCAAGAGCAGCAAGATCTTGGAGCGTTCCGAAATCGCGTCGTTCGTGACGGAGGACTTCGCGCCGCGCTGGATTGAGATAGAGGGCCGGGCGTACAACATGCGCGACCTCGGCGGACGCCTTGCGCGCGACGGGCGGAGGGTGCGCCAGGGCATGATCATCAGGGGGCAGGGGCTCAACGACAACAGCGCAACGGGCGAGGTTCCGGGCCGCAACCGGCTCACCGTGGAGGACGTGAAGTACCTGACCGGCACGCTGGGCATCCGTACCGACCTGGACCTGAGAGGTGTGCGCGAGACGGCGGACATGAAGGAATCGCCGCTCGGCAAGGGCGTGAATCTTATCATCAGTCCCTTCACGTCCTACGATGGGATATTCAAGACGAGCGGAAAGGAGAAGATGGCAAGGGTCTTCCGCGTGTTCTGCGACAGGGAGAACTACCCCGTCTACGTACACTGCATCGGCGGGGCGGACCGTACGGGCGCGCTCGCCTATGTGCTGAACGGCGTGCTGGGCGTGAACCGGCAGGGGATCGAGACGGACTGGGAGTCCACCTTCTACCCGAACATACCCGATGCCGACCATGGTCCGACCCACTGGTGCCGCGAGGGACACTTCAACGAGGGATTCGTCAAGTACGGGAAGGAAGGCGACAGCTGGAACAAGCGCATCGAGCTGTATCTCCTCGACTGCGGCATCACCGAAGGCGAGATCGCCACGTTCCGCGAAATCATGCTGGAGCCGTGCAAGGCTGCCGCGGGGGATTGACAGGCGCACGGATAAGATGATATACTCTTATTCACTCTACGGATGCTTGGGCTATTAGCTCAGTTGGTTAGAGCGCTTCCTTGACATGGAAGAGGTCAGTGGTCCGAATCCACTATAGCCCACCAAGCAGCCGTCGAAAAGACTGACGGCGGAATCCCCCATTGATTGAGCCTTTAGTAGCATTGCCTTAATTCTCCTTGTCATGATGCCCGTCTTCTTCGCCGGGACGAGACGCGAAGTGCCTTCTCCTTCATGTACGCCTGTTTATACGCCCGCGTATTATACAGCTTGAACGAAGCGGCGCCAATGGGCCAAATGAGGAATTTTTTCATCGTCCTTTCTTCCCTCGCCTCACGGCTCAAGAACGGACGGTACCCGTTGCAGCGTCCAGACCTTTCGGCGGACGGGGCGACGCCATCCTTGACGCTTGCCGCGTCTACAGGAAGCGGGCTTGACGGTGTTTTCCCGCTTCCCTCGTCCCCCCTTGCCATGGAATCGACATCAGCCTAATCATGGATGTCGCCCGAAGGACAGGGCGACACCGGAACGAAGTAGCCAAGGCCGAACTTACCCCCCTGTACAACAAGGTACCCGCGCTCAATGTACGGCAGGTACTTGACGGACCTTGTCGGGTTGCCCCCCCTCGCTTGTCTCGTGTCCGTCTCGGTCGCTCGGCTGTCTTTTCTGGCGGGTCAAGGTAAAACAATGACATAACGGTGCCAAGGTTAGGTGCTGCTCAATGAGTATATCTGGTACCGCTTGCGCCTGTTCTTGGACCACTGGACTGACAAGGCCAAGACCCTCTGCGAGCGCAAGCATCGTGACGGGGAACAGTGGTCTCAGCGGTCGTTCGGACGCGGCGAGGAAGCCGTTCTCGCGGTCTGCGGTTCATGTCTTGGTGGAACCCACATTATAGAGCCAGGTGGGTGTATGGAATTAAAGGAGGATGGGTAGAAGAGTGTAATCTATGGAATGAAAGAAAGAGAGTGTTCTATGGTGGGGAGGGTGGGAAAAATCAAGAAGTAGTAAATGAGAGATGGTTAGTGGTTGGTATAAAGGACAGGTAATCATAATGATGAGGATAGAGGGAAGATTTTAAGACTTATGGTAATAATGGAATAATGATTGACAATCTGGGAAGGCCTCTAAAAAAAAGAGATTCCTGATAATGATGTCTGTGGGTGGAAGAGGTAGATGTCAGAGGGTGGTTCTGATGGCTAGATGATGTGTAAAAGAGGTCGGTGGCGTTGTGGTGTCGGGAGAATGCGCCAGTAGTCCTTGTGGTGGTTCTGGCGTGAGGTTAGGGTGGTATGGATATGGCGGACGGCGATGGAGAAACCGTTTGTCGCGGGTGCGGCGGACGTGACGCCTTGGTTTGATGGATTGAAAATAATCCATCGTGACCGAGTATAGCATACCCTCTATCCCAGACACGTCTTCGAGGCCATACAGGGCGTCATGGACGCGCCTTAGGTCGGTGTAACCGATGGATTCCAGTCTGCGCCTAAGTTCATCCATGATGATTTTTTCGATGGCGATGGTCCTGTAATGGTTGTACCTTCCGATTTTTCCATGCTTGGT
>JAFRDO010000044.1 GCA_017403825.1 Kiritimatiellia bacterium | reverse complement strand
CCGCGCAAGGTGAACTCGCTCGCGATGGAGCTCCGGCTCAAGGGCTTCGTCCGCTTCCTGCCCGGCAACCGCATCGCCCTCCCGCGGTGAGATGACCTAGTCCACCGGGTGCGATTTTCTCAGGTGACATCTGATGACCACAGGGTGTTCTCGTTTGGGAGAAAATCGCACCAGGGGTCAGGGGTCAGGCAATAGGCAATAGGGGCGGAGGGTTTCATTCTTTTTCAATTTTGGGGGTTGCGGAGCGAGGCGCAAATATGCTATAATTATTCGTAGTTTACTCGTAATACGAATAGAATACGAAAGGAACGGAGGCATGGCATGGAGCTGGACAAGAGGATAGAGGCGTGGGGCAAGGAGCTTGCCCTCGTTCGTTCGCGCATGGAGGAGCTCGGCCCGATTGCTGTCGGGACGCTCAGCTCGAGCAGGAAGAAGTACCGCACGAAGGACGGCAAGGAGCATGTCTGCGGCGATTCCGCCGTTCTGAAGTTCGCGGGGAGCGGGAAAGGCCTGACGGTCCGAATCCCCAGGGACAAGGAGAAGGCCGTCAGGAAGCTGCTTGAGAACGGAAGGGAATGGCGCAAGCTGAGCAAGAAGCATATGCAGCTCAGCTCTCGGCTTGCGGTGTACGGTGCGCTAAAAAAAAACTGCTCGTGATGCCGACCCCGAAGTTCGCGAATCTCATGGAGATACTCGAGCGGGAAAGCGACGCCGAGACGGGCGTCGTCTCCGCAGGGGCGGAGGGACGGCTCGAGGTCGAGATGCGCAAGGCCCTGATCGACTTCTTCGAGCGGTTCTTCCTCTGGTGCGCCCTGTTCCGGCCCGTCAAGGGTTCGCGGGGGATGCGGACTGAGACCGTGCTGACGCAATTCGGAAAGGTTGACGTCGTGAGGCGGTACGTGATCAAGAACAAGGAACGGCCCGGATTCATCGGTCGCGTCGGCAGATGCACGAGGTCGTGCGAAGACATCGTGGCGGAGGAGGGATGCGACCGAAGTTCGTTCAAGCGGGCGGAGACCGTCTCGCGCTCGAGGGGGATCGACATCTCGGAGTCGAAGATCCGCGAGGTGACGCTCAGGCACGGCAAGGAGGCGTACGAGAGCCCCGTGCCGGAGAAGATCGACCTTATGCAGAAGGCAGCCGTCGGCGGGAAGCGGCGGAGAACGGCCCTGACGATGGTCGCGTCTGCGGACGGCACGTGCGCTCCGTGCGCGAAGGCGGACTTGACGGAGTCGAAGGGGCGCGACGGTGGCGAAGCCAAGGGGCGCAACGTCGACGTGGGGATGGTGGCGGTCTACAACAGCGTCCGTCGGGAGGACAACCGCCCGGTGATACCGCCTTCGTCGCGGAAGTACCTGGTCGCGGCGAACGCGGAAGAGATGAGGACGAGGCTGTGCGCGACGGCACGGGCTGCGGGCTACGGGAAGATGCCGCGGGTGCAGTTCATCGGCGACGGCGCGCCCTGGGTCGAGGGCATCGCGGCGGACGGCTTCAAGGGCGCAATCTTCACGCTGGACTGCAGCCATGCGTTCGGATACGTCAACGAGGTCTGCGGCTTCCTCGCTGGGAATGCCGAGGAGGCGAAGAAGGTGTTCCGGAAGGCGAAGGACAGGATGTACGAGCACGACTTCGACAGGGCGGAGAAGTACCTGCGGAGCAAGTACAAGGCTCATTTCACGGAGGACGGCATGAAGCACTGGAGCGAGGAGGCGGCGAAGGCGTGGAAGTACCTGGACGCAAGACGCAAGTACATGAACTACGGATGGCTGCGTCGCCACGGCTACCTGATCGGCTCGGGACACATCGAGTCGGCGTGCAAGGTCATAATCGGACAGCGGTGCAAGGGCGCTGGGATGCACTGGCGGTACATGAACGCGATCTACGTGAGCGCGCTCCGTGCGCAGATGCGCAGCGCGGCATGATTCACCGAAAGGAGGACGAAATGGAACGGACGGTCAAGTCGTATCGGGATCTTGTCGCCTGGCAGAGGGCGAGGGAGCTGGTGAAGGAGGTGTATCTGCTGGCGGCGAGTTTCCCCATCGGGGAGAGGTTCGGCCTCGTCAGCCAGATGGATCGCGCGGCGGTGTCGATACCGTCGAACATCGCGGAGGGCTACGGACGCTCGACGACGCAGGACTACCTGAAGTTCCTGCGCATCGCGCGCGGAAGCGCGTACGAGCTTGAGACTCAACTGGTCCTCGCGGTCGACCTCGGGCTGTGCGACGATGCACGGGCGCGGCGGATTGCCGGACTGCTACAGGAAGTGATCCGCGTTCTACAGGGACTTGTCACGGCGCTGGAAAGACGGATAGAAGGATGAAAAGTTCCGCCACTATTGCCTATTGCCTGACCCCTGACCCCTGGGTGCGATTTTTTCAATAACGGGTGACTTCAAGGGGGAGTGGATGTCACAAGAAAAAATCGCACCCGCCGGAGTGGAGCCGACGGTGGTTGTCTCGAACCTTGATGAAGGGGTGGAGCTTGTTCTCGGCACTCACTACACCCTTGCCTATTTGAACAACACGGCCTGCGG
>JAFRDO010000043.1 GCA_017403825.1 Kiritimatiellia bacterium | reverse complement strand
GAGCGTCGCCACGCTTTTCCACGAACTCGTCCATGCCTCGACCCTGCGTTTCGAGAAGAGCGGAGTGCTCAGGCGCGCGCCGAGGCCGAAGGACGTCCGGCGAGGGCTGGTGTCGTTCGACGAGCTGATGGCCAATTCGGTAAATGAGCTAGGCGCGGCGTTCCTCGGCGCACTGATGGCAGAAGGCGGAAACATTAACAAGTTTGAAAACATTTGATAGTCTTGGGGTGTATGAAAAATAAAAAAAGGAGGATGAAGGAATGAATAAGTGCACCGTGCTCGACAACCAGGCTTGGGCCGAACTCTACACGAAGTTCCGCACAAGGCTCGTAAACAGCCTCAACAGCTGCTATAGCCTCGCCGATCGCGAGGACGCGGTGGAGTTTGCCTTCGACAAGCTCATGCACAGGAAGGACGCCGAGGCGTATGGCGACAGGTTCCCCCAGAATGAAAAGGGCTAGTACTGGAATCTCCATTGGCAGGCCAAGTCATTCCTTAGCCACATGAAGTACCGTTCCGATCTCCACGCCAAGTATGTCGAGTTCATGTCGAAGGAGCTTGAAGACGTATTTGCTCCCGGGCTCCAGGGCGTCGCCTTGGATGCGGAGACCAGTGCAGAAGCCCTCGCCAGGGCGCTTGAGATTTTCAAGACGGAACAGGACATCTCTCGCCGCGACCTCAATGTCTTTGTCCTTCGCGAGCGCTTCCAAATTCCCTCGAAGGAGATTGCCTCTCGCTATGGACTCACGGTAGATAATGTGGACGTTATCAAGCACCGCATTGGCAAGCTCCTCAAGAAGCATGGCCCGGATTGTTATTCTCGGGCTCTTCGCCGCGCCGCATAGCGCGGCGCCCATTTTAAGATGTTTCTGCGACAAAATCACACCCATACTTACACCTGAGAGAAAAAACGAAAGGAACTAACATGACCGCAAGGCAGGAAAGAGAACTGAACAAAGGGAAGGCGAGGGAGATTCTCGCGAAGATGAATGACATGATTCGCGGGAAAGACTATGCAAAGATGGTCATGGATGGCAAAGTAGACCAGATGTGCATGGAAATCCGAAAGCTAGGCTGGATGGTGCTTACCAAGTCGTTGAAGATGAAAGAGATTGACGGCAAGAGAGAGATGCGGGTCCAGCTCAAGCTCGTCGATCCCGATTCGGCAGAGGCGCGGGACCTGCCGTAAGGCAGGTGCGGCGCCTCTAAAATAGCGGAAAGCGAGATGGATGGACGAGGAGCCTTTTATATTGCTGAGGGTGCCAGAGAGCGTCAACAAGCGCTCTTGGCGGATCATCAGCGGCGGACTCCCGGCGTAAAGCGTGGCCGTGGCGGCGCTTTTCCACGACCTTGTCAAGCCGCGAACTGGTGATGGCTGGGGACATGGCAGACGCTCCTTGGACATCCTGGACGAGTGCGGATTCAAGCGGATATCATAATAAATAACCGCATGAAAATTACAAACAAATGTAAAAAAGGTGCGATTACCCCCCCCCGAAAATGTTCAAAAGTCCCCTTGCGGAAAGTCAGCCAAAATGGTACAATGCCGATGCTTGATTCCTCCGTTGCGGGGGCTGTTCAAAGGGTGTCAGCAAGCCTGACGGCTTACCCCGTCAGCCTCGCGAAAGAGGGGTTTTGCAAGATTGTACAGCCGGGTGTTACCCGGAGCGGATGGAGACTGCGCCATCTCTTTCCTTCCGCGCACATAAACAGGGCACGGAGAATCATAAATTACGAAAGGAGAGTCTAAAAATGTCGAAAGTCGTTCATGAGAAGATGAGTGGCGGGCAGTGGGTGGCAGCTTTGCGAAAAGATCCAACGCTTGCCAGCAAATGCGAATGGGAGAAGTTGTCGGGCGATGATTGGCGGCGCTTGCTCAAAGATTGCCCGCAGTTCGCCGACAAGTGCGACTGGAGCAAACTGAGCGGCAAGAATTGGCAAAGGCTGTTGGCGACACAACCACAGTTTGCAGATCATTGTGATTGGAGCAAGCTGGATGAAGAAGACTGGAAGGGGTTGCTCGTATGTCGTCCGGAACTCGCCTGCAAGATCAAGGACTGGGCCGATCAAGATGAGCAAACTTGGAGGTGGCTGTTGTCGACATGTCCAAACAACGCCGACCTGGCGTCGCGATGTGACAAATGGGACCGGTTCCCCGTCGAATCGGCGTACGACTTGTTGCTACAGCATCCGCAGTTGAGTAGGTTCTGTCCAGATGATGTCTGGCATAAGCTCAAGCTGGTTCACTGGGCACGGCTTATCCAAGAATCTGGTGAGCGTGGTATATTCGTGGATAAGATGAAAGAACTGAGTTTGGACAAGTCGATCGCGGACTTTTGTTGCCCGGATCATTGGGCCAAGGAATACTGCTCTTTCTTTAAAAGGCCTAGACGGAGAATCGCTGCTGCAGCCGCGCGAGAGGGTGCTCCTTCACATGAGGAAACCGTCCGGTGGATATCGGAAAACTCGGCGATGAATCCGCATGGCAAGGCCGGTTCTAGATTCTGTTCGGACATAACTAAACATATACAGTGGTTGGCAACCGTTGCGGCAGATTGTGCAGAGGCGGCAAAGTTGGCGGCAACCCCTGTGTGCCCAAGACAATATAGAGCTAAGGAGTATGCGCTTATTGCAGAGGCGGCCAACTACGAGATTCAGGTCCTTATGTCAAAGTAAGCATTAAAAGGCTCGGTTCCGGCTGCATCCATAGACGGCGGCACCTTCGGGCGCCGCCTGATTTTTTTTGAATTGTGCGTAAGAGTCTCTAGTGCGCTGTCGTTTTATGGAGTGAAGTGATAAACAAAACGAAAGGAGCTAACATGACAGACAAGAGGTTGATGAGGACATTGAACGGCGAAAAGCTGGCGGCGTTCGTTGGCAGAGGGCCGATCGGCGAGCTCGCGGAGGCGGAGATCGCGCACAGGGAAAAGCGGCGGGCGAAGAAGGCGCAGCCCCTCGCGAAAGCGGCGTAAGAGCAGCGACGGCCGAGAGTTTAGATAGATAGTTGGGTTTCCTTTGTTTGGTGTTTGGTTGACACGGGCGGCGCTTGCGGGCGCCGCCCGTTATTTTTACGGCGATTGGTAAAAATGTTTGTAAGATCGCTTTCTCCTGAAGTTACCAATGTATGAAATGACAAACGAAACGGAGGTAAGAAATGAAGGCACGGATGAAAAAGGGAGTGAAGGTAATGAAGGCGGCGGCGCTCTACACGAAGGAGTACGGCGCAGCTGCATATAAGTCATACCTACGCCGCGAAGCGGAGATCGACGCGCTCATGGGAGATGCGCGCTATACGAGGCTTGACATCTGCCATCTCCGCGAGGACAACTTCCGCCGCATGAAGGCGGAAGGCGCGCGCCGCATGGCCGAGATGGCGGCCGGATCCTCCGCAAAGTTGCTTGCCGCATAGCGCGGCGCCTTGATTTGCAAGTCGGCCGGCGCATTGCGGTTGCGGACGGCGTCCGCTCATTGTCTGGGGCAGGCGTCAATTGTTCAACTCATCCACTCACAGTCAAGCAGCGTTCAATGCCGCAATCGCCGACCGGCCTGTATCTTTGAAGTCTTTGACGCAAACTTTGCTTTCGCGGATTCGTCCCCTCAGGGTGTCCGATTCAACGACCTTTGACTTTTTGGTATAATGTACGCCGTCCGAAGATCTAAACAAAGGGGTGCAAAATGGGCAAAACAAAACTCTTGAATATTCAGACTCGCAACACGCTGCTTGGACGCGTCAATGCCGGTGACCAGGAAGCATTCAAGGAATTCTACGATCTTTACTGCCCGGCGATGTTGGAATACCTTGGGTATTGTGAAAATGGACCGACCGAGAAGAACGAGTGGGATATTGTGCAGATTGTTTTCACGAATTTCTATAAGCGTTTTGTATTTCAGCAAACATCCAAGGATGGAGACTCGGGACCTCGCGCGAATATCCTATCAGTACTAGCTAGAATGGATAAAAATGCGAAAGATCGCGGCAGATTCCGTCCGTATTTGATAGCATGTCTCAAGAATGCCATGAGAACGTTGTGGCGCAAGGAGACGCAAGGCGGGAAGGCGAAATTCTTTTCACTGGGTGAAAAGGTTGGTCCGACTGATGGTAGAACATGGCAGGAAGTGTTGGAGAAACTGGAAGTTGACCCGAAAGCCTTGGATTGCACTGCGGCAGAGGGTGAACGCCTGGCCGCCGTTCTCAACATTTGGCAGTCGGTTGTCATGGGAATCCTGCTGGATGAGACGTTGAGTGACTGTTCGCGGGATGTGATAAACCGAAGCCTCTTGGAAGAAGCCAAGGCATCTGACCTTGCGGCCAAATGGGGCATTACGGAAAACTATGTGTACAAGATAAAGTTCGATGGCAAGGAGAAGGCGATCCGAATCACTAAAGCCATTTATGGTATGCTTGGCGAGGATCTAGACCTTGTCAAGGAGACGAGGCGGTTGTACGAGGTTGTGTCGTCCATGAAGCCGGGCAGGCACATGGAGAAGTTCATGATTGCGCTCGCGGAGAAGCTGTTCAAGGGCGAAAATTTCTGAGAATCATGAAGTCCTGTGGGAAAAGGGTTTGCGTCAATGGACGGACGGAGTTTCGGCTCCGTCCGGACGTCGTGGTCAGTGGACGGGCCGGTTCCTACAAGGTTGTGGGAAGCAAGGAGAGCGGAGGATTTGCATGCACCTACGTGGTCCGGCGCCAGAGCGATAATTGCCTGATGGTCCTGAAGATGTCAACTGACGTCAAAAGAAAGACGCCGGGGGCGTATCGCATTCGTCGTGAGGCCTGGGTCATGCGTATGTGTGGAGAAAATGGGGCGGATCTCGTCCCGCGCGTTCTTGACGAGGGCGAAGTTGAGGGTCGTCCCTTTTTCGTGATGGAGAACCT
The DNA here is from genome assembly GCA_017403825.1 of Kiritimatiellia bacterium. Lineage (GTDB taxonomy): Bacteria > Verrucomicrobiota > Kiritimatiellia > RFP12 > UBA1067 > UBA1067. The sequence continues at coordinate 97,519 of JAFRDO010000043.1, read as the reverse complement.
TAATCATCTTGAGTGGTCTGAAAGTGGTGCTGGGTTGCCAGATACCGAAGAGAGGCGTAAGGCGTTCTTCATTCTGTTGATCAATAGTATCGCCGCCGTTCACGAGGCTGGTTTCGTCCATTGCGACATCAAGCCCGACAATATCATGGAAAGGCCATCCGACCATCGTCCGATTCTGATCGATTTCGGTTCGGCGCATCCGATTACGGAAGGATTGCCGTGTCGCCTAGAAACGAATGGCGGTTGTGCGGACGTTACGCAAAAGTTCCATCGCACGTATACGCCTGGATACGATGCAGGTGATAGGGACATCACGATCCAAAAGGACATCTTTGCGCTTGGGCAGGTCATCCGCGATTCGTTCGGTGAGGACGTCGACCTTGCCTGGACGAAGATTATCAATCGTTGCATCTCTCGCCTGCCGGATTTCAGGTACCCGAGTCTTGACGATTTGCGCGAAGACATCAATAATGTCGAGCGGCGCCGTCGAGAGCATTACTGGCAGCTGCGAAAGGATCGGATCGTCGAGCAGCGCGAAATCGAACGTTCGCTCGCGGAAATGCAACCGAAGGAGATCGATTCGCATCGAATCCTTCGATTGCGTGAGGACTTGTCGGATGATAGGCAAAAGGTCTTTTGGTTTGAGTTCCCGAAGGAAGACGAGTTCCGGTATGTCATAAGAGAACCGTTGCCGTTGGACAGAAACACGATACTGGTGATATCTGGGAAGGGGATTCTGGAAGCCGACATCAGCGGCCCCGATTCCTCGGTCGTGGTCTTGCGGAACTTCGCGACGCTTCACAATGTCAACGCCACGTGCCCGCCGGATAATGACCTGACCTACGTCATTGTTGGCCCGGGCGCGTATTTGAACTTCCCGAACTTGAAGGCAGGAGACTATCAGCGATTCTTTCCCGGGCGTCGTCGCATCTTGCGAGACATTGATGCGACGACATCATTCCGTTTTGGCGGACCGCCTACTTTCTCTGGCGTGGAAGACGAGACCCTTGACGCCATCGACGAGAGCAACATGCCTGCGAGTTACAAGAAGGTGCTTGCCGACTTTTTCAAGGGTGAATCCTTTTCGGTTAGTCCCCAAAAGAGATTGTCCGGGTCAGCGTGAAAACGCCCGGCAATACGTTCTGTCCAATTTTTTTTTTGAATTTGGCGTAAGAACCTCTAGTGTTCTGTCGTCCTAGGGTGTGGGGCGACAAGTAAAAACGAAAGGAACTAACATGAATGCAAGGAAGGAAAGAGAACGGAACAAAGGCAAGGCGATGGAGGTTCTTGCGAAAATGAACGACTTGGTTCGCGGGAGGGATTTCGCGAAGATGGTCGATGACGAGCGGTTTGAGCAGTTGCGCTGCAAGATCGTCCGTCTCGGATGGCTCGCGTTCTGCAAGTCGTTGGAGATGAAAGAGGTCGCGGGGAAAAGGGAGATGTGGGTCCAGCTCAAGCTCGTCGATCCCGATTCCAAGGAAGCCAAGATGTATGACTTTTAAGGAGATGCCGAGCGGGCGCGGCGGACGGCTTTTTGGTATAATGGAGGCAGAAAATGAAAAGTGCATACATCGGCAAGACCCCGAAAAAGCTGAAATGCTGGCGGCCGAAGCCAAAACCTGAAAAGAAAGAAAACGGAAAATGATCGGTTCAATCATAGGGGACATCGTCGGATCGCGGTTTGAGTTCGACTTCAACAACATCAAGACGAAGGACTTCGAGTTCTTCCACGATGACTGCGAATGGACCGACGATTCGCTCATGACCGTCGCCGTGGCTGCGGCGCTAATGAAATGGAAGGCCGAGGGCGGGGACTTGCGGAGGACCGCCACGGAGTCCATGAGGACGTTCGCCCGGGCAATCCCATGCGGTGGCTACGGCGGACGTTTCGCGGACTGGCTCTTCTGCGACGACCCGCAACCGTACAACTCGTGGGGGAACGGTTCTGCGATGCGCGTGAGCGCATGCGGCTGGATTGGAGAGTCGCTTGATGAAGTGAAGTCGCTCTCGCTTCAGGTGACGGACATCACGCACAACCATCCCGAGGGCGTCAAGGGCGCCGAGGCGACTGCCGTCGCCATATGGCTCGCCCGTCAGGGATGGAAGCAGCCGGAAATCCGGGCGCATGTCTTGGAGAACTACTATCCGATCAATTTCACGCTGGACGAGATTCGTCCGGCCTATCGGATGGACGAGTCGTGCCAAGGGTCGGTGCCGCAGGCGTTGGAGGCGTTCTTCGAATCGACTTCCTTTGAGGATGCCGTTCGCAATGCCGTCTCAATCGGCGGCGATTCCGATACAATTGCTGCCATCGCCGGATCGGTGGCGGAGGCCTATTGGGGTGTGCCTAAACAATTTGCCGACAAGGCGCTCTCCCTCATCGAACCCGAAATGGCCCAGGTCGTGAAGGAATTCTGGCTTCGACATCAAGGGAAAGTCATTTGACACTGGTGTCGCGGCAGCATGAACAAAAGATCGTAATAGATGACGACAAGTGAATACAAAAAACGGAGCGTCATGGAGCGGCAAGTGTTTTTTGTCGCGGCGCTGGTGCCGGTTAATATCCGCAGGGAAACGGTGCTAGACAATCAAGCGCGATATGTTGGCTTTGCCGATCTGCTTGGCGCGGAATCAGAGGTAGAGCACACGAAGGTGCTTGCGGCCGTAGAGTCACTGGAGAGGAAAGGTCTGCTCAAGGAAGGCCGCCCGAGCGTCCGAACGGCACGCGAGACCCTTGCCGCGATTGCGCAGGAGGCGGATAGGAGCGGCTGGTGGCCGTCCCGTGCCGCCTTTGCGAAAACCAGTGAAATAAGCCATGTACAATACATTCTGGCCGCACAGGACATGACCAAGGAGTTTCGCAAGGAAGCGCGAGACCGCGCAGCGACCGATGCGAGCTTTGCCGAGCAACTGATGTCCTGCTGGCGTTTTCTGGCGATAGGCGGCAGCCATCGCGCAGAACGCTTTTCAGATCTGCCTGGCTTGGCCGCGATTCAGGCTTACGTCGAGTTGGTGGCTGACGATCCGGACTTCGCCGAAATGACGGCATCCATGGATGAGGCAGACAGTGCCGCGTTAATTCGCAGCTGGCTGGAGTGCGCGTTCTGGCACGGGCGGGATGTAAGAAATGTGCTGAGAGCGATTGGGGAAGCCTTGGACGAGGGACCTCTTTCGCCGTTGCGAGGGAACGCCGATGTTGTGCAGGCATACGCCACGTTGTGCGTGTGGACAGGATGGCGCGAAGGACTGGATCGCGCTTTTGCGGTGGTCGATCCATTTTGTCGAGGCTGCAAGGCCGTATTGGACGGGAATTTCCCCTTGGCCTATAAGTTGATGGATCCCATCCGGAAGAGAGACGGGCTGAAAGGCACGTTGCCGCGCTTTTTGCTTTACCTGGTTTGCAGGGTGGCCGTGCCGGAGAAAAGGCGGATCGCGCAAAAAGTCCTGGAATGTGACGCTCAATCCCCAAGGGTGTCGAACAAATATCTTAGCGCGGCAGTTTCGGCGGGACATCAGCTGAAACGTGTTTCTCTTTCCGGATATTGGTCGCGAAATCTCGTCCCCTTGCCTCCAACCTTTTGCAGACTGAAGACCGTCATGTTCACGGCATTGACGATAAACAAGGGGTGGGATGAGTGGAAAGTTCCATTCGTCCGGCAAAACGGACGGCAGATGGCGGATAGCGCACGTCGGATTCTCGAGAGCGGATATGTGAACGCCTGCGGCGTTATCTTTGCGCTCGTTCCTGAACTTGGGGCGGAAGAAACCGGTGGGGCGATCTTGCAGGCGATGGAACAGCGCGGGACTTGGATACTGCCGTATCAAAGAGTTCAGCCACTGTGGGAGCATTTTGTGGCGGATCTTGCGCGCCAAACAAGTGACTTGTGCGATGATGATGAAGAGGTTGACAAGGCAGAGGCGGCTACATCCCATAAAATCACATGGGAACTGAAGTGTTTGAAATCTGAGAATGATGGATTGCTTGCTGTACGGCGGATTGCCGCCTGTCGATGGGAAAAGCGGTTCGACGGCGAACGGACGCGCGAATATGTGGGATGTGAAGATCTCCTTTCCGATGAATACAGGAGTCATCTGAAAGACTGCGATACGCGTCTTGCGGCAATGCTGCTGTCTCGAGATTTGACGGGCGAATGGTATTATGACTCCAAAAGCGGGGTGTCGGACGCACTTGCGTTGCTGTGCGACATGGACAATGTGGAAATCGTGTTCGCCTCACGGCGCGATCCACGGCTTGAGCAGCCGGAAACACGTCGCAGTGTGCGGATCAAGGAACGCCCGTGCGACATGAAATATTCAGTAGCCAACGACGGGAGCGTGACCATCGAGATGCCGGAATGGCAAGCAATCGGCGATGGGTACAAAAGGTGTGGGTATGTGTTGCGCGAAACGGATTGTGCGGATGAGCTGGCGTTCACGGTTGTGGATCCCGTTGTTGGCGAGACGGCAAAGCTGCTCGGATTGTACGGGACTAATGGCGTCATGCGGATACCCCGCGAAGGTGTCGAGCAGAAGATGTGGGTGTTCGATCGTCTTTCAAGAGTTGCATCTCCTGTTGTTGCCGACGAGAAGGGGGAAGATGAGATTCCTGAAGTCAAGGCCGATTCGACCTGCTTCCTTCGGCTGGAATTTGAGGATGGGTGTCTCGCGATTCACGCATTCACGCGTCCGTCTGCCAAGAACGGGAATTTGGCGTTTGAACCGGGATTTGGCGCGAAGAGCTGCGTGATATCCGGCGAGGACGGCGCGTACCGCCTTGTGCGGGATCTCGAGGCGGAGAAAGCGGCGCTCCGTCCCGTCGAAAAGGCGATGGCGGATAGCGGAGCGTGGTTTGACCGGCGGTGTTCGTGGATGGTCGATAGCCTTGCCGAGGCGGTTGCCGTGGTGGAGAGTCTGAAGAAACTGTCGCCCGCCATCGAAATCGAGTGGCGGAAGGGGCGGACGCTCAAGGTTTCGCGACCGAAATTCAAGCTGGAGTCCACCGGCCGCAAGAACAACTGGTTTGGCATTCGCGGCAAGGTCATGCTTGAAGACGGACGCGGGATGGACGTGCTGCGGTTCCTGGAGGCGATGCGGACAGGTTCTGACGGTTCGGGCTATGTCAAGATTGCCGACGGCGACTACGTGGCTCTGACAAAGGAGATGCAGCGGCAGTTTGCCGCCTTGGTGTCGGCCGGGCGCGAGAACGACGGCGCATACGAGATTCCGCGCGGCGCGATTCCGATGCTGCAGGCGGTGTTCGGGGGCGACGGCGTGGCGTTGCCGGCGGCGATGGCCAAGGCGGCAGATGCGGTGCGCAGGGCTCTGGAAACGGAGCCCGAGCCGCCCAAGACCCTTCAGGCGCAGCTGCGTCCGTACCAGCTGGAGGGCTACAGGTGGCTCTCGCGGCTGGCATCGTGCGGATTCGGCGCGTGCCTGGCCGACGACATGGGGCTGGGGAAAACGGTCCAGATCATCACGTTGCTCCTCGAACGAGCGAAGGACGGCCCTTCGCTCGTCGTCGCGCCCGCATCGGTCTGCGGGAACTGGCGGAACGAGATACGCCGGTTTGCGCCAACCCTTGAGCCGATCATGGCGATCGAGGACGCGAAGGGCGTCGCGAAGGCCGGACCGCGCTCGGTCGTGCTGGCGAGCTACGGGTATCTGCTCTTCCATGAAAAGGAGTTCGCGGGCAAGCAGTGGAACGGACTTGTCCTCGACGAGGCGCAGGCGATCAAGAACGAGGAGGCCAAGCGCACGAAAGCGGTCAAGAGCTTCAAGGCGAGATTTCGCGTGGCGGCCACCGGCACGCCGGTGGAGAACCGACTGCTGGAGCTGTGGAGCATCTTCGACTTCCTCAACACTGGTCTGCTCGGCACGGCCGATGATTTCGAGACGATGGGTCGTGATGCCATCAAGCGGCTTGTGAAACCGCTGATCCTCCGTCGCCTGAAAGGAGACGTCCTAGACGACTTGCCGCCGAAGACGGAGGTGACGCGCTTCGTGGAGCTGGGCGAGAAGGAGCGTTCCGGATACGAGGCATGCCGCCTCAAGGCGCTCGAGGACGTGGCCAGCGCCGAGAAGAAGCGCAAGCTCGCCATGCTCCTGACCGGGCTCACGCGCCTGCGCCGGTACTGCTGCAACCCGTCGCTAGTGGCGGGCGGCAGCAGACTCGCCTCTGCAAAGCTCGACGCGCTGGCCGAGCTGATGGAGGAGTTGCGCGACGGCGGACACCGGGCGCTCGTGTTCAGCCAGTTCACCGACTATCTTGAGATCGTGAAGAAGATGGTGGAGGGGAAGGGCTGGTCGCTGCAATACCTCGACGGATCGACTCCGCTCAAGGAGCGCGGCAGGCGCGTTGACGCATTCCAGAACGGTGAAGGCGACTTCTTCCTCATCTCGCTCAAGGCGGGCGGGACGGGACTCAATCTCACGGCGGCGGACTACGTAATCATCCTTGACCCGTGGTGGAATCCGGCGGTCGAGAACCAGGCGGCGGACCGGGCGCACCGCATCGGGCAGACGCGTCCGGTCACCATCTACCGCCTGATTGCGAAGGATACGGTGGAGGAAAAGGTGCTGGCGCTTCACAACGAGAAGCGGATACTTGCGGAGGACATGCTCTCCGATACTGGGGCGTCGTCCGTCAACAGCGAGGTGCTGATGGGACTGCTGCGCGGGAAAGGCTAGTCTATCGCCTTGCTTCCAGATTGGTGGGATGTTTTGTGCGCTTAGATTTATGATATAATTTGAGTGTGCAAATGCAAAAGGATCGAAGATGACAACCGCGGAGAAACTTGCAAAGGCTTTGATCGACAAGAAGCTGACGTGCGCGACGGCGGAGTCGTGCACGGGCGGCGGCGTGGGGTACGCGATCACTGGCGTTCCCGGGTCGAGCGCCGTCTTCATGGGCGGCATCATCAGCTACGACAACTCGGTGAAGCAACGGGTCCTGGGCGTGCCGGAGGAAGTGCTGGCGACGAATGGCGCGGTTTCGTCCGAGTGCGCGGCGGCGATGGCAGAAGGTGCGCGGCGGCGACTGAACACGGATCTCGCGGTGTCGATTACGGGCATCGCCGGCCCCGGCGGCGGCAGCGCCGAGAAGCCGGTCGGGCTCGTCTGGTTCGGGCTTTCGTCGGAGACAGGCACGAACACGGAGAAGAAAATATTCCCCGGCGACCGCGAAGCCGTCCGCACGGCAGCCATAGAGCATGCGCTCAACCTTTTGCTTGGAGGAGCTGTAAGGCTATGAATCCGATGGAGTTTTGGTCCGAGCGGGCCGAAATCCGCAAGAAAGAGGTGCGGTAATTGCCAAGTGCGAAACGGTTCGCTATAGAAGAATGTGACTTGCATGGAAGTTTGTGGTCTGCACCCGTGTTCCATGTCCCATGCGAGTTTCAGGGCCATGCCTTTGAGATTCTTTGCGGTGCGGCTTCCGACAAGAACGGCGCAAGCGATGAAGAAATCGCTAGAGTCAGTTTCCCGACTTCGTTCGAGGAGTTCATCGCTTGGATGTTTCTGGAAGAATTGCACAAGGGCTGTTAAATTGCGATTTCCTTCTGGTTGTCGTTGACTTTGATCGTAAGATTCAATGTTGGATGATGTTTGTCATATGGTAGAAAGGAAAAATGAAAATGATAAGAGTAGTTGGTAAAAGAGGGAAAGGTTCGTTTGAATCGCAGCTGGATGAGGCTGCGAAGGGGTTGGATTTCGTGCGGATCGACTGCACGTCCTGCAACCAGGATGAGGTGATGAATCGCGGTTTGTCGCCTTTCTACCTTGGCCCTGTCGAATGTTATGATGGCCTTGTGGCTCAGCGGTTTGAGCTCGCATGGCAGTGCGCTAAGGTTTATCCGACATTGAAGGATAAAAACGGGAACGTTCGACCTGAATATCCGCAACTGATTGCAGAAGATGGTCTTCCCGGCCCTGATTACTTCAAGTGGCGCGATGAGATGTGGGCGAAAACGGAGAAGGACTTTCCTACCCCGGGGGATATGCGCCGTCCCGCAGGGAAGGGGAATTCAAAGAATTGCAAGTACGCCTGGTGGAAGGTGGACGGAGAGTTTCGAAAACTTGGGTATGTTGCCGCTCGTAAGGCGATATACATTCCCCTTTACGCGAAGGCGGTGGTGAAGACGGAGGCCTATCGTCGGCTAGTGGAACTTCGCGATGTCGGGAAGAACCTCATGTTGATTGACTTCGATGGCTATAATCCTTATCATCCGCACTTTGGTTTCGCTTCGGACGATGCAGTCCGCACCTATAACGATGTCATTCACTGCCCACTTCTCCTGATGGGTCACGGGTTTACCCTTGCGATGCTGCTGGAAGGGTTGATAAATGTGGATGAGAAGGGAAATGTGACCTATGCCGACGGTCTGATGGATGACCCGCACCACACCTACTCGTGTGACGTAAGGAAACTGCCTGAGGATGAGAAGCTCCTGCGCGGTGCGCGTGCCGCCGGCGTGACGCTTGAGGAGTGGGCTGTGCTTTCTCCGTCCGACCGCACGCTACTCCGTGTTGCGGCCCGGAAGGAGAACGTGAAGTCTCGCGGTTACACGAAGGCGGCTTGGAAACGCCTTCCGTTGTCGGAGAAACTCGCTATGTTGCGTGTGCGGGAATAGCCGAATTTCGATAATGATCTGATTATATGCCATGGGGCTGCGGTTTCCGCAGCCCCATAGTTGTGCATTTGCCGAGAATCGGCTTGGGCATATTTTGACAGGTGGTGTTCAAGAAATGACAGGTGCAAAGAAAAATCATGTGCAGGTGTAAGGAGTGTGCCGTTGGCACGTTCTTTGCTTATGGAGGCACGTTCAAAACGAGTCTTACTACAATGCAAAAGAAGGAGTACAACTGAAATGGCGATGAAAGCTACACTGATACCGATGGTGGTGGAGAAAACAGGCGGCGGCGAGCGCGCGTACGACATCTACTCGCGCCTGCTCAAGGACCGCATCGTGTTTGTAGGCGGGGAGATCGACGACGACTCGGCGAACGCCGTGGTGGCGCAACTTCTCTTCCTGCAGGCGCAGGATCCGGAGAAGGAGGTCTCCATGTACATCAACTCGCCTGGCGGCAGCGTGACGGCGGGGCTCGCGATTCTCGACACGATGAAGATGGTGAAGTGCCCGGTCGCGACGTACTGCGTCGGGCAGGCGGCGTCGATGGGTGCGATACTGCTTGCGTCTGGCGAGAAGGGGCGGCGCTTCGCCCTGCCGCACGCCCGCATCATGGTGCACCAGCCCTGGGGCGGTGCGCAGGGAAAGGCGAGCGACATCGAGATCACGGCGCGCGAGATACTGCGCCTGAAGGACGTCCTGAACGGCATCTTGGCCGAGGCAGCGGGCAAGGCGCCTGACGCCGTCGTGCAGGACACTGACCGCGACCACTTCATGTCCGCCGAGGAGGCGAAGTCGTGGGGAATCGTCGACAACATTCTGTGAAAGGAGAAAAATGACAATGACGAACGAAGATGAAATGATCTCCGCCGAAGAGTTCTTCTTCGGCGACGGCAACGGGGGAAGGAATTCTTCTTGTACGTGCAGGACGCGCGAGAAGAAATCGGAGGCGAACCTCTTCGCCAGAATCAAGGTGAAGATGGTCATGCGCATCTACGGTGTCACCCGCGCCAAAGCGATGAAGATCATCGCCGAGCGCGAGGCCGGCGATGCGGCGCCGGGAAAAGACGGGGCTCATGGCGACGGCAAGAACCGCCGCGCTGGCGAGTCCTTCATGACCGCCGAGGAGTTTTTCGCTTAATTCACAAAATCACAGGAAAGGACAAAAGACAATGGCTAGATTCAAGCAGATACCGCAGAACTTCCTCTACCGCAAGCTCATCAAGTACTGCGGCAACATGGTGCGCAACTACTGCGACGACTGCCGCGACGACGATTTCTTCAACGTGGTGCGCAACTGCTTCGACCACGACCGCGCGGTGGAGCTGATAGAGCTGGCGTACACGCCCGAGGAGCTCGAGGAGATGCGCAACTCCAAGTCGCGCGATATGCGCCTCGACCTCACGGATCCGCTGGACGACGTGTTCAACGCGCTCTGGAACCACGAGACGACGCGCGACAAGTGCCGGACGGTGCTGGGCGCGATTTTCGAGTACATGCTTGCGGAATCTGGCGACGTCAAGAAGGGCGCGGACGTGGTGGAGAAGCGTTTCGCCGACCTGAAGCGCGTGCTGAAGCTGGACGACCTGGAGAGCGAAATCCTCATATTCGCGTACGTCCGCGACCAGACATGCTTCAGCTGGCCTGTCCGGGTGGAGGACCGCGAGAAGCCCCTCCACTACGCAATGGCCCTTGACCGCTCCTACGCCGAGGTCGCGAAGGCGATGTCGCCGCAGGGGAAGCTGCTGAAGTTCAACCTCCTCGACTGCGACTACGACTTCGGCCGCCGCACCCTGAGCGGGTTCATGGACGGCACGTCCGACGAGGCGATCGAGCGCCGCTTCTACACGAAGTGCGACGGGAAGGACGTCCTGCCGTGGGAATTCTACGGAGACCTCTCTTCTAAGGACGGCGAGACGATCAAGAACATCATAAGGGCGTCGGACGGCAAGTGCAACATCCTCCTCTACGGCGCGCCGGGGACCGGCAAGACCTCGTTCGCCCGCTCCCTCGCGAAGGAGCTTGGGCGCGTCGCCTACGAGATACGGCAAGGCGACGAGGACGGCAAGAACATGAAGTCCGAGGCTCGGATGGTCGGCATCCAGGTGTGCAACGGCCAGGAAGACCCGAAGGAGAGCCTGATGATCGTGGACGAGGCTGACGAGCTCCTGCGCGGTACGTCGTGCGGGTTCAGCATCTTCGGGTTCGAGTTCGGCGGCGGCAAGTCCACCGAGAAGGGCGTTATGAACTCCATTCTCGACGAGATGAAGATCCCGGCCATATGGATCTCCAATGCGCCCGCCTGGGCGATGGACGAGTCCGTGCGCCGCCGATTCGACTACTCCATCTGCTTTGAACGCCTCAACGGCGCGCAGCGCGCCGCGATCTGGCGCAACCAGGTGGCGAAGCACGGCCTGGAGTCGCTCATTCCCGCGGCGAAGATAGACGAGTACGCGACCAAGTACGAGACGAGCGCGGGCGGAATCTCGACTGTCCTCGTGAACGTGAAGCGCATGGCCCCGGAACCGGACGGGGTCGACAAGCTCGTCGAGACGCTCATGAAGCCGCACTGCAAGCTCATGGGGGTGAAGAACGGCAACGGGTTCCTGCCCGCTAAGGACTACTCGCTCGAAGGACTCAACATCAAGGGGAAGGTGAAGCTCGATCGCCTGGTCGAGGCCGCCCGGAACTACCTTGACGCGGGCTTCAGCGCGGAGGACTCCGACAAGCCACGGATGAACGTCCTCCTCTTCGGGCCTCCCGGAACGGGCAAGACCGAGTTCGTCAAGTACCTCGGCAAGACGCTCGACCGCAAGGTCGTGGTCGTGAAGGGGAGCGACATCCTCGGATGCTACGTCGGCGAGACGGAGCAGAACATTGCCAAGGCGTTCCGCCGGGCGGAGGCCGAGCACGCCATCCTCTTCTTCGACGAGGTGGACGGGCTCCTCCAGGACCGCTCGGGCGCCAGCCGCCGCTGGGAGATAACCCAGGTGAACGAGCTCCTCCAGCAGATGGAGAACTTCGACGGCGTGATGGTCGCGGCGACGAACTTCTCTAAGAACCTGGACGCGGCCGTGATGCGCCGGTTCACGTTCAAGCTCGAGTTCGGCTACCTCGGCGACGAAGGCAAGCGCCTCTTCTTCGAGCGCATGTTCAAGTCGAAGCTCGCGGACGCCGAGTTCGAGGAGCTGAAGGAGCTCAAGAACCTCGCGCCCGGCGACTTCCGCACCGTCCGTCAGGAGCAGTTCTATCTTGGCGGGGACGTCTCCAACGCGGACCGCATCGCGGCCCTTAAGGAGGAGTGCGCCCTCAAGAAGGACGGCAAGCGCCCAGTCCGCATCGGCTTCTGAACTTCTGAACGGATGAAGGTGGCGTTGAGCCACCGACTGGCTGGCGACCTGGAATTGGACGCCCTTACCCCGGATTTTCCAGGGCAAGGGCGTCTGTGTTTGAGGTTTTCATAGCTGTGCCATGCGATTGCTGGCAGCGAGAACTAAACAGAATCACGTAGTCATGGATATGGATGCAGTATCTGATTAAGATTTAGCACGCGGCAAGATATTCATAAAGCAGAGGGACATTACAACATGAAGTACGCGATAATATCAGATGTGCACGCGAATCCGACGGCGCTGGAGAAGGTGCTGGCGGATTCCGCGCGGTACGGCGTGGAGAAGGTGATCTGCGCCGGAGACGTCGTGGGGTACGGCCCCGACCCGGTCGGGGCGATCCGTATCCTGCGCGAACGGAACATCCCCGTTGTCATGGGCAACCACGACGCGGCAGTCGCCGGTTGGCGCGACACCGGCGACATGATTCCCCACGCGCGCGACACGGATGCGCGGCACCATGACGAGCTGGGCGCGGACGACCTGGAATGGATCAGATCGCTGCCGTATGTCTATGCGGATGAGAACATCGCCGTGGCGCACGCCAATTTCGTCAATCCTCAAATGATGGCATATATCCATGATCAAACCGATGCACGCCATTCACTGGTCTTCAGGGATGAACGTGTGCTGTTCGTGGGCCATACGCATCTGGAAGCGCTGTTCGCGCTCAAATTCGTCCCTTGCAATTCCAACCCGGTCCTGCACCACATAGATTGCAGGCAAGTCGAGCCGCGCGACTTTCGGACGGTGGGCGAGTGGCGGTATCTGGTCAACGTCGGCACGGTGGGGTACCCGCGTGTAAAGGACTACTCGAGCTACGTGCTCTACGACTCGGCGACCGGGGATCTCCTCTTCCGCCGGATGACGTTCGACTTCGCTGGATACGTATCGGCCCTGCGGGCGAAGTCGATGCCCGTTCCCGCCTGGCTCTAACCTTCGCTCCTCTGGTTCGAGACAGCGCAAAAGCAATAAATCTAAGAAAGGAGAGAGAGAAATGACAAAGGAATTCGTAAAGGAAGTGATGTCTATACCATCGTGCTCCGGTAAGGAGGCGATGCTCCGCGAATACATCGAGCGGTTCTCGGATGAACGCGGGGTGTCCCATCGCCGTGATGGCAAGGGCAACCTCTACCTCACAAAGGGCGAAAGCGATGGGTACTATCCATGCCTGGCCAACCACATGGACACGGTCCAGGGCTGGCAAGGCGCGTTCGCCGACCGGCGTGCGCTGCTCGACGTTCGGGAGCGTGCTCGCGCCGGCCGGACGGAGCTGTACACGGCAAATGGCGGCATCGGCGCGGACGACAAGCTCGGATGCGCAATCGCGCTCGCCCTTGTTGACGCCCTGCCCGTCGTGAAGGCCGCCTTCTTCGTCGAGGAGGAGCTGTGCATGCGCGGATCGCGTGAGCTTGATCGTTCCTGGTTCGAGAACGTGGGTTTCTGCCTGTCGTTCGACTCGCCTGGGCGAAACCGCTCAAGCAGGACGTGCTTTGGACGTCAGCTCTACACTGACACGTTCTTCGCCGAGGTGCTGCAGCCGATTTGCGCGAGGCACGGCGTGACGAGCTTCAACGACGAACCCTATACTGATGTCGTCCAGATCCGCGACCAGACGCGCGTCATGTGCTACAACGTGGGCAATGGCGGCTGCCGTGTCCACTGTTCCGACGAATATCTGGTGGTCGAGGACGCGCAGAGCGCCTTCCGCCTCGGGAAGGAGCTCCTTGAGAAGGTTGGAACCAGCCAGTATTGGATTTGACAAGAACAAGGATTTTGACGTCCGCGCGGGCGCGCCGTAATCTCTCAGCTAGGCGGTCTTGTGCGCATGGGGGCGTGTATGGTATAATGCCAATTGATAGGGAACTATATACATGACTTCGGTTGAGGCGGGCGCAGCCGCCTGATTACCTTCTGGCAAGAGGTGTGGTTATGGGAGGAGCGGAGACAAATGATTCTGCGCCCTCGTGACTATTGGTCTGCTAAAAGGAGTCAAGGACGAATTGAAAGGACCACATTGGAAGTCTTTTTGCAGTGTGTGGCAATGGTCAAGAAATTCTTTGATCCACGGGCTAAGGATAAGAAGGTGTCGAATCTTGTCGATTGTTATAAAGAGTACATCGACAAAATGTCTGATGTGTCAGAGATTCGATCCTTTGTGAAGGACGTGGCAGAATTCGCGAAAACATATCGGAATTTCTTCACGGAGGTCAAAGATGACGAACTCTTGAGATGGGACAATTCAAAAATACGCGTTTTACATATTCTCAGGACGTGTGATGTGTCGACTTTTGATCCGTTGATCTTGAAACTAGCTATTGAAGGTGATGATGCTCTTGGAGTGGCGCTAGATGAATTGTCGAGCTATGTCTTACGGCATGTGGTTGCAGGAGCCACAGTAAAGAATTTCAATAAAGAGTGTGCCTCTGTGATACATGGTGATAAAACGATTGCAAAATATCTTGAAGAAAAGAAGGCGGCTGAGGATATTGACGATGAGTCTGTGAGGAAGGGGCTTCTTCATATCAAGAAGAGTTACAACAAAATCGCGAAGGAAATCCTCCTTTGGATGGAAGCTAAGCGACGCGCTGAAAAGGGTGCCGATGTGAAAGGAGTGCTGAAGAATCATGGGTATGATCTTGAACACATCATGCCGCAGGAATGGGGAGGCCACTGGCCGATTACATCGCCAATGGTGGTGGATCCTGTGTCGGGGAACGCAGTAGCGGATCCAAAAGATGCGACAGACCTTCGGAAAAATGCAGTTTATGAAATCGGCAACATGGTGTTGTTGAACGGGAGTTTGAATCGTGGTGTTCAGAACAGAGAAATCAAGGTAAAACTTAATGGTGATGGTGCTCGTATCACTGGTATTCGCAATGCTCCTACTCCGCCTGAAAGTTTGTATACTCAAGATGTAATTGCTGACATTGAAGCAAATGGTTATCTTTGGAACGAAAAGACAATTCGAGAACGCTCCGAGGCGTTGTCCGATGTGTTCCTTTCTATTTGGTAACGTCAAGAGGACGGACGAACCGGAAGAAGTTGAATGGCGATCAATGGGCAGACCTCATTGATGCGTGACCTGAGTTTCGATTCAAGGGTTCCACAGAACTGACGGATCGAGACTGTGGGCGGTTCTTCGCACGGCATCCTCAAAGGATGGAAGCATACTCGTTATTTCTGGAGTCCAAGGAGCCTTCGTTCTGGGTCGAGCTGCTTTCGGGGCAGCCGCAGTTCGCGGACACGTGCCCGTGGAAGAGGTTGAAGGAGAGCGATTGGTGTGCGGCGCGGCACCTCTCTAGCGACATTGCTTCGCAATCCTCGCTTCGCTCGGGGATACGGGGTCCGCGCGCTGCTCGCAAAGTGGTCGCAGCTCGCGGGGCATAGGCGGCGAGACAACAGGCGAGCCTGTCATCCGTAGCGCGTAGCGCGAAGGATGGACGCCCGTAGTCCCGGCAGGGCCGTTGTTATTCCTTAAAAAGGTCGTCAAGCGTCACTTCAGATTGGACGGTGTTCCAGTATGAGTTGTGAACAAGGCCACGAGAGGTGACGAACGTCAGATGTAGGGCTTTTTGCGTCTTGGAAAGAACCCTGAACGTCTCGACTTTCGTTTCAAGCATGGTTTCGACCGCTTTGTCTATCGTGTAGGGTCCGGACGTGTACTTCATCTCGCACAGGTTGATGACATTGTCGGCGCGATCCAGCAGCAGGTCGATTTGCGCTCCTGTCGGATACACCGAATCCGCCGCATGGCACCATGAATATACGTTCGTCAGCACGCCGGAAATACCAAGCGCGGCCTTGATCTGCGGAACATGCAGGAGGCATAGTCGCTCAAACGCCAGACCTCGCCAATTGGACTGGATGGGCGAGGTGTTTGTTCGCGACCACCAATGTTCGTCCTTGCCGTCCATCTCGCACAGGAACTGGAAGTGAAACAGCGTGAAGCAGTCAAGTAGCTGATAGACAAACTTCTTCTTTGTGCCGATGACTTTGTATTTTCTGATGAATCCACATTCTTCCAGCGCTTCAAGGCATTGGGAAAGTGAACCGCTGCTGGCGATCTTGACGTATGTCAACAACTCTTCACGTGTCATTCCGATTTTTTTCTTCCCCAGCGTTTCGACAACTTTCAAATGAAGCTTGGTTTTCCTGAAGAGCGACGAATACAATTCGGCGAATTCGCCCTTTAGGGGTGCGCCGTCGGCGAAGAACATCCGATCAAAGTTCTGGGGAAGACTATCTCCCTTTTCAAGGTGGCTCCAGTAAAATGGTATGCCGCCGAGCGCCATGTAGCATTCCGCGATATCCTTTTTTGACATCGAAAGGCCGCGCTCTCGAACATACTCTTGGCATTCTGCAAGCGTAAATGGCTGAAGATGTATGCGCCGTGTGACCCGATTGTGCAGCCCGCCTTTGTTCTTGAAGAGTTTCTTGACGATCCAGCTAGCCGCCGAACCGCAGACGATCAACAAGACATCGTTACGTGCGGAGGCCCAACCGTTCCAGAATGATTCCAAGGCGGTTATGAAATCTGATCGAGGAGTGTCAAGCCAAGGCATTTCATCAATGAATACGACTTTCTTCGGGAGGTCACTTGCCCGGACGACTTCTTTGAGTTCATCAAATGCGTCCATCCAGTCAGTAAGGGAACGACTGGGCGTCCTTCCGAATTCCCTCAAGGAGCTGACGAACAGACGGAGCTGCTTTTTCATCCCGCCTTTGGCAAGTCCTGAATGTTGGAACGCGAACTTTCCGGAAAAGACGTTACGAATCAGAAACGTTTTTCCGACGCGACGGCGTCCGTAAACTGCCACAAACTCCGATTCAGAAGAATCGTAGCTTTTCATCAACTCTTCAATCTCTTTTCTTCTGCCAACCATGACACCTCCAAAAAAGCGCGAGAATTATAGCACTAATATGTGCATATTGTCAACTATGGAATTTGAATGTTCTGAAACTTTTCCAAACATGCCTTTTTACAGCCTGGTTTGGAAAGTTTTCGACACTTGAGTGGGCGTTATGAGTGATGTTTTGGAATCCTTTCGGTGGTTTGCGGACAAGTGCCCGTGGGAGAGGTTGAAGGAGAGTGATTGGTGAGCGGTCACGTGGGACGCGTGACTCTACCGTGGGATATCAGATGCGGCGCGGCACTCCGCATTGAACACCCCTCTAGCGACATTGCTTCGCAATGCTCGCTTCGCTCGTTCGGGGATATGCATTCAGCGCTCGCCTACGGCTCGGGGGATACGGAGTCAGCGCCCTACCGGCGGTGGGGCAACGATCCGTAGCGAGCTGCACGAAGTGTTGACGCCCGTTGCCCCAGGGGCGAAGAGTTTTCAAAAACTTTTGCCGACCCCCCTTACGAATTGGCTGGTCGTGTGGTACAATAGTTGTGTTCGCGGCGCGAGGGGGTCTCGCGGGACTGATTGTGTGAAAGGAGAAGAAAAATGAGTTGTGGAGTTTCTACGTGGGCTACGGTTCGCATCATGGACAGCAAGCGGTTTGTCCGAGATTTCATCAGGGACTACAAACCAGACCCCGAAGTAGTCAAATTAATCAAGACACCCAAACACGTCTTTACCTATGCGCTTCGTGGGCTCAACGACATGTGGATAGCGGAACCTGGATGCGCCAAGCCGAACAAGGACGACCCCAGCGCAAAAGGCTATTTGATGTCCTATCAGGGATCGGGAGGTCCCCATCCCACATCGTGGTGTTATGATGGCGTGACAGATTTCTTTAAATGGTGTGTCCCGTACGTTGAAGCGAAAACGGCTGAATTTCACAAGGACGTTGACGTCTGGGAATCCACGGCCTGGCGTACTTCGACCAGGTTTTGGATAGACTATAAGATTGTAGATGGCCATCTGGTGGAGACGAACCCGATTATTACGGAGGGGATGGATGACCTTCCGCGCGTGCAGGAGCCGAAGGTCTCGGAAATTATCAAATGCTTAGAAAAACGTCATCCGGCCGCAATGCGCGAGAAGACCAGGTATGTGATTAGGTTTGGGGCGTTTGCGGAGGAATCAACGCTGAACAAAGGAGGTACTTGTAATGACAAATGCAAAAGGAGTAATTGATGTGGAGTAAAACCAAGCAGATTCTTGAAACAAAGAATGATGGAAGGACGAAAGGCAACTAGAGACCCGGAACTCGAGACCAGAAACTTATGCAAAAGAACGAAATCAAAATTGTCTCCGGCGGGCAGACCGGGGTGGATCGCGGCGGATTGCAGGCCGCCATGGATATGGGGCTCGCGTGGGGCGGATGGGCACCGAAGGGCTGGCGGTCGGAGGACGGGACAATCCCGCCTCTGTATCGCGCGAACATGCAGGAGCACGCGAGCGCGAACTACCTGGGGCGGACGCGCCGCAACGTGGTCGATTCCCACGCGACGCTGATCGTCACGAACACCTATCCGCTTTCGGGCGGCACGCTGAAGACGCGGTTCTTCTGCGAGGAGACGATGCGGTCGCATTTCGTGGTGTCGCTCGGCGAGCCCGACGCTGTCGGCAAGGTTCAGAGGTGGCTTGCGCAGTTCTTCGCCATCGAACATCCTGTGCCGTTTGTCCTCAACGTGGCCGGCCCGCGCGAGAGCAAGGCTGTCGGCATCCAGGAGCGTACGCGGCATTTCCTGACAGAAGTACTGCAGGGAATGCTTGAAAATGCTGGCCCGAACTGAGCCGCCCCCCTTTCCAAATTTCCCCAACAGGGGGTGTCGTTTTGATATAATGTCATTGTCAAAGGAGGAACGCTTGAGTACAAAATGCAGATACTGCGGATCTACGGCCTACGGTTCGACTTGCATCCATTCGCCGCCGCGCAAGCACCGTCACGGCCCCGATGCGAACAAGTGCATCTGGTGCGGCTCCACCGCCACCGGCGCCACCTGCATCCATAGCCCCACCGGCAAGCACGAGAAGTAAGACTCTGTTTTCGGTGTCGTTTAAGGTGGTAACGGAGTATGTCAAATGAAGTTTGAACGGATCAGAAAAGTCCCGGTCGTTGAACTCGATGGGAAGAAGTGTGTCATAGACACTGGGTACCCCTATGCGGTTGGATCGCTTGATTCTAGGGTTCAACAGTTCTTCGGAATTCCGGGACTGCACGTGGCGGGCGTTCAATCGCTGAGGCGTTACACGAAGTTTGATTACTCAAACTGCGAGATCACGACATCCGATGAACCGATCCCGCTGGAATGTGGAGAGACCGTTCCGCTTGAGGTGCGTAACTTGCGGTGGCTGGTCAAGATGACGGTCGGCGGCGTCGAGGGTAAGTACTACATTGACTCCGGCGCGGCGTTCTCGTATGTACATAACCTCTCGACGGACTTTCCTTCGGCGGGTATCGCCGACGAGTGCTCTTTTGACGGCAGGCCTTGGACGGCGCCCATGCGCCGTGTCCCGTGCGAGTTCGCGGGCCATCCGTTCGAGATCCTTTGCGGAGACGCCAGCGACAACAAGGCGAGACTGGATTGCTGCGCCGTTCCCCCCCGAAGGCGTAATTGGCTTCGACTTCTTCAACAACTTCACCGTCGTCATCGACCGCCTCGGCGGCAAGATGACATTCGTAAAAAACTGAAAGGAGACTCCAATGCCCCGAATGTTGAACGGTAGAGACGCTTCGCTCGAGGAAGTGTTACGCTTCGCAGATTTGTTTAGTGTGCCCTCTTATCAGCGTCCATACGCGTGGACGGCAGAAAAACAGGTCGCAGAGTTGTATACGGAACTCTATGACACCTGGCAGAGTGCCGTTCAAACTGGGGATGAAAAATGGTGTTTTCTCGGAAGTGCTGTTTTCGTAAAACAGAACGAGCAAGTCAGGAATGTGGAGATAGTTGACGGACAGCAACGCTTGACTACGCTTTGCATCCTGTTGTCGGCTCTTTGCGCAAAAAATCCTGAATGCGCTGAAGTCGTCACACCGTTAATTGGACAGGTCGTGCGTCCGAAAATAAGCCTCAGGTTGCAAGACCGCGCATTTTTTGCGGACATGGTCATAGGCGGGCGAATTTTTGACGACGCCGAGGGTAGAGTCAATCCCCAGAATCAGGCGCAGCGAAATATTATTGAGAATGCCTTGTGGTTGAAACGTCAGATTGATGAGGACTTTGCTGGTGAGCCTGCTGCTGTCGCAGATTTTGTCGCGTTTATCCTTTCCCATTGCCTGATGATTGTCGTGTGTGCCGACGATCCGGCCGTTGCCTTGCGAATGTTCCAGACGCTCAATGCGACGGGTCTGGATCTTCGCAACAGTGATCTGCTAAAGTCATGGATGCTGAATGGGCGTGTCTACGACGATGAAGGTCTTCGTAACCAGTATGCGACCAATTGGGAGCAGTTGGAGAACGCAATCGTTGAACTTAAGGGGAATGTAAATGAGTTTGACGAGATGCTTGGGCATATCCGCTTTATCTACACGCGTGCAAAACAACATGTTACATTGTACGAGGAAATGCGAGACGTTTTATCGAGAGGTGATGTAGTTGTTCCTTATGATGAAAACAACCCTTGTCCGATTTTTGACAGGATCATCTTCCCATTTGGTGAGGCATATTGTTCCATTATGCGGGAGTCGTATCCGCAGGCGGTTGGAGATGACGTTGAGGCCGTGCGCTCAATCAGCAAAACACTCAAGTGGTTGAATCTGCTGTCATTCTCGGATTGGCGAAGTGTTGTGATGCTTTTGCTCAAGAGGCATGTGCCTGCACGTTCGGCAGACATGTTTCTCAAGAAATACGAGAGGCTTATGAGTTATTATCTCGTGACGGGACGAAAGCTCAACACGCGTATATCGCGGTATCTTAAGCTAATAGATGAGATATCGAGGTGGACACCGGCAGCGGGGGAGTTTGTATCCGCAGCGGTTGAGCTTACGGTGTCCGAGAGGACTGAATTTGTCGACGCGCTGAATTCGGACGTCTATGAGAACATAAAGGGACCTAGGCTTAAGTATTTGATTTCAAGAGTGAATTCGTTTGTCAGCGCTATGGGCAACGGAATCCCATTTGAGGATCTCTCCGTTGAACATGTTCTGCCACAGACGCCAATTGATGATCGCGAAGAACATGATGCGAACAGACAGTGGAGTGCATGGTGGGATGAAGAGAGCAGACGTCAATGGACTCATAAGCTCGGGAACCTGATACCATTGCCACAGGCGCGGAATTCAGAAGTTCAGAATTACAGTTTTGATCGGAAGCGGGCACTTTACGTCGCAGGGAGGAATGACGGCGCAGCTGTGGCCAGCGAACTCCTCGTGCGTGTTTTCAACGAGCCGGAGTGGGCCCCGGAAAACGTAAGGCGTAACCATGAGTTTCTTGTATCCCGCTGCGTTGATCGATGGGGGTTGACTGTTACGCCAGAAGAAGTTCAAAGAGAGCGGTTGCTGAGGGAAGTCCCTGCTCGCGAGCGTCATGCAGGTGGTGTTGCTGCGAATGACGAGAATCGTGAGCGCCGGAGAAGAGACACGACAAAGTATTATCTTGATGGAGATCGGCAACGTAAGCTCAATCATCAGGAGTTGGTCGATGCTGTCATTCGGAAATATGTCCGTAGACCCGATGTTCATTGCTATGAGGATGTTGTCATGGCATTCCCTGATCGGATTCAGGGGACGAAGGGTGTAGTAGTGAAGGTTGACGATCCGCGATATCTGGCTTCTCTTGAAGAGGCCGCTCGTGAGCCGGGGCGACGCCGTTACGCGGCAGAAACCCTTGAGCTCGGCGGCGTCAGATTTGGTGTTTGCAAGATGTGGGGGCGCGATCATGGTCGGGGTAACATCCCAGCATTCATAACTCGCGCACGTGAGCTTGGATTTGACATAGAGGAGATTCCACAGGCGTGATCGGCTATGACTTCTTCAACAACTTCACCGTTGTCATCGACGAGTCACACTTTATAACATTATTGCATGCCCAGCTTTTAAGGACCTGCTTTAAGGAAATCGAGGAGTGGGGGCTTGCATCTGTGCTAGGTTTGGATCTTGATGGAATTGAAGATGCGGATGAATTCGATTGGGGTAAAAGTGAATATTATCTTGCGAAGATATCGGATGAGATGAAAGTCCAGTTTGTGACGCAGAAGCAATACACGCTCAAACTGATGCGAGCAGTCATTGAGGATGTTTGGAACGAAGGAGAGGATTCGCAAGACCTTCAGTACTTTGGCATGACAGGGGTTCATGAACTCTGGGAACGAGCTATCAAGGACGTCCTACGAGATGAAATCAACAAAAAGCCCGAAGATACCAATGCGAAATTAAAGTGCGATCCTGATGACAAGAAGGAAATGGAAAAGGCGGGCAAGACACTTCTTGAGTATATTGACGCGCCAGTTTGGAAAACTGGTGGCTCAGACATACGTGGATATTCTGTTGACGCATCTGGAAAACATACGGTTGATCGATTGGAGCCGGATTTCGTTGCAACATACCGGGATGAAGAAGCCAATGCCTGTCATTTCGTTATATTGGATGCTAAGTACTATTGCCCGAGGGTCGAAGGAGGGCGAATATCGGGACAACCTGGGGTGGGCGATGTTAACAAACAGTTCCTTTATCAATTGGCGTATGGAAAATTGATAGGCTACAACCAAAAACAAGGGCAATTGAATGTTCACAATGCATTTGTTTTGCCTAGGCCATTCAAAGATTCAATTCCGACGAACACGGAGAGAGGCTTGTCGCCAACTACTTTTGCGAAGGTTTGGGTTGATATTTTTGCAGATATAATGCCGTGTTGTGAATTAAGCGTGCTTTATGTTGATGGTGTTCGTTTGCTTGATTGCTATGTGCGCGGAATTTTTGACGACGATAAACACTCAATGCTAAGAGAGTTGGTTGGGGTAATTTCTTTAGATAGTGATAAAGCCTCGATGGGCAAGGGTGCTGGCGGTGATGCACAAGACGTGTAGAAAGCTAATAGAGTAAAGCAAGCTAAAACGATGTAAGGAGAATAGCATGTCCTTGAAAATCTATAATGGTAGCCAAGTCGAGGATTTGGCTGAGAAGTTGACCGCGGAGCTTAAGGCCGAGCGGAAGGCGAAGGGGCCGTTCGAGTTCCTGAAGGTCGCGGCGGCGAATCCGAACCTCAGCAACTGGCTCAAGATGAAGGTGCAGATTTAGTGCAAGGCCGAAAAACAAGGAAAGAAAGCCATGGAATGCAAATTGAAGATTGTGTTGTCGGATGTTCATTACATTTATGCGGGATATCCGCATGATGATGAGGAATTCCAGGTGTCGGTCTGGCACGGCGAGAACCGGATTCCAATTGGAGATGTTGCACGCACAATGCGCGCGGCGGGACATTTCTATTCCGATCAACGTGCTGCTATTTCGGAAAAGTATGGAAGCGACTTTGCAGACAAGTTTCTCAAAACATTTTCGGAAGCTTGGTGGCCAAAGATAGATGATGATTGTGATGTCTACGGTCGGCTTAGTCTATGTAATCCTCAGGCGACAGAGGAAATTCTACGTGATCTGATCGACATAGGGATTGAGGTCGAGGATAGCCGTTCGGAAGAATCGAAGAGGCTCTCGCGAGACTATTATGTGTTGTTCCATACAGATGAGGAATTGCTATGTGATGAGTTGATGGCGAAAGAGAATGGTGGTAAATTGACAAGAGGCGAGTGCATCGCGTTTTTGTGCGAGAAATTCAATGTTTGCAAAGATGCGGCAGAGTGGTATCTTGACGAGTGCTGCATCTATAAATTCAGAAACGGCTGAGGAGAAATCATACGATGTCCTTGAAAATCTACTATGGCAGTCGGATTGAAGATCTGGCGGCGAAACTGAGAGAGCGCCTGTTGATTGATCGGCAGGACAATGATCCTTTTGTGTTCTCCAAAGTTGTGGTGCCAAATCCCAACGTGGCGAAGTGGCTGCAGATTCGAAAATTCGCCACGGAACCGTGCCTGTGCGCGGGAATTGAATTCCCGTTGATGGAGAAGCAGTTGGCGGGGTTGATGATAGAAGGGCTGCCGTCGAATGACAGGGATCGTGTCGAGCTCCTGCCCGACCATGCATACGCGCGGGCGATCGTCTCCATCCTGCTTGAAGATCCCGAAAAGCAACCAGAGTATGACAAGCTGGCTCCGTTCCGCCGCTACATAATGAACTCGGAATCCGCTGCAGATTCAGTTGCAATCACCGACCAGAAGCAGGCGGCGATGACCTGGCAGCTGGCGGACAAGCTGGCGGATCTGATGGACTCCTACGAGGTGCATCGTCCCGAGATCGTCGAGGCGTGGCTGGGAAGAGGCAACCTCCCAGACAATGTGCAGAAGGGCGAGACCGCCGAGGCGGAAGCTGCGCTGGCGCGTGCGCTGTGGGGGGGGGGATGGAAAGTTCAGATTGGGCGGCGATTGCCTGTCGTTAAGGCAGCTGTACGACCGGGTGAAGAATTTCAGTACAAAGGACCTCGAATGTGTCAAGCCGCAGAAGATCTACTTCTTCGAGCATTCCACCTTCTCGTTATTGCAGGCACAGATTCTGGTGTGGCTGGCGAAGAAGCATGAGGTAGTGGTGTTTCACCGCACGCCATGCCTTGAATACTGGGGCGATATCAAACGCGGACCGGGACAGGATGAACCAGCTTTAGAAAACGAGTTGCTTAATAATCTTGGCGTAGCAGGAAAAGAAACCGTTGACTTGCTGCAGGATCTTGAAGCGGCGAATGGACCTGATGAGGTGCCTGCTGGAGACATAAAGACTGAAACGGTCCTTGAAAAGATGCAGGATGCCATTCGGCATCGAACGAGTGATGTCGAATGGTGCCGACAGGATGCGTCGGTCCAGGTCGTCGGCACGCCTGGCGTTCGCCGAGAGGTCGAGATGGTGTACAATTCGATTCTCGGCAGTGTCGCTTGCCCGGAAGGCGTGAAGGGGGAAGATCGTCCGTGGCCGGGCTGCTCGTTCTCGGACATCGCCGTAATCGTGCCGGACATGCAGACGTACCGCCCGGTGATTGAGGCCGTCTTCAATGCGCGCGACGATGTCCCATACGGCCTTCTCGACACGACAGCCAGCGAGGACAGCCATTATCTTCGCGGTTTCCTCTCTTTGATTGAGCTCGGACGCAAGGGCCTTAACCGCGAACGCCTCTTCAATGTCTTGGAGAACCCATGCGTGCAGCGAGCAATGGGCTTCGCGCGCGAGGACGTCGTCAAGTGGCGTGAACTTACCGAGAAGATCGGCGCGTTCGACGGGTTTGAGCATAAGACGGGCTCCGCCGGCTATTTCGACTGGTCGTCGGCTCTGAGGCGCATTCGCCTTGCGCGAGTCGCCAACAAGGTCTGTGACGGTGACGGGAACGAACTTCCGCTCGTCAAGGATGGTGAGGATGACGCACTCAAGCTCTCCGAGGTCGTGGAGCTGCTTTACCGCGATCTCGCGGACACGCTGTTCGACGGTTCGGGGAAGATTCGCGAGTTGCCGCTTATTGCCCCGCGACGTGAAGACGGTACGCGTGCGGACTGCTGGGCGGATCGCCTCTCACGCCTCGCCAAGACGTATCTTGCGAATGACAAGGATGACAAGCTTGAGAACAAGGTGAGCGCCTCCCTGCTTGCGACGCTTTATTCGCTTGGAGACATCCCCCGGAAGCAAAGCTTCGAGCTGGCGGTGGCCGCGGTCGAGCATTTCGTCGGCGGCATCTCTTGCCGCAAAGGCCGGTATCTGACGAGCGGGGTCACGATCGGCAGCTTCTCTTCCCTTAGCGCACTTCCCTTCAAGCAGGTGTATGTCATGGGCATGGCGGCGGGAGGCTTCCCCGGGCGCACGAGCTCGTCTACCCTTGACATTCGCGGCACGGGCTGGCGTCTGGGCGATGTCTCGGCGCCGAACCGGAACCGTTTCCTGTTCCTCGAGTCCCTCATGTCCGTTCGCGACCGTCTTGTCCTCAGCTATCCCAACAAAGACATCGAGAAGGACGCGGAGCAGTTCCCCTCCAGCATTGTGCTGGATGTGGAGAAGTTCATCGGCAAACACGTGCTGACCTACGACGCCCAGACGGAGGAGAAGGAGAGGAAATTCCAGGAGTTCAAGGGTTATCCGCTTCTGGAACGCGGAGAGGCAGGGCCGCGCAAGGATGACGAGAAGCGTCCGACAGACGATATCGTCTGGGTAAAGGACGATCCCTTCGCAGGGTTGCTACCGACCTATTCCAAGGCTGCGCGTGAATTGGCGCGTGCGCGCGTCGAGGGGAAGGGGAAGCTGCCCGAGGTCAAGAAGGTCGATTCGGAGAATGCAAAGCCGCGAATTGAAATCTCGGCGAAAGTCTTGGCCGAGTTTCTGAAGAATCCCGTCCGCGCCGTGATGCGCTATCGTTTCGGTATCAGCGTGGCGGGCTATCTTGAGACTGATCTCGAACCCGACAGCCCGCTTGGCGCCCTGCAGGGCCCTGATGAATGGGATCTTCAGGCTAAGTGGCTTGATCCCGATGCGACTGGGGCGGTGGAGAAGGAGTTTCGCCGCCTGCAGCTCGCAGGAAAGATGCCGACGGGATTCCTCGGTGAATACGCCAAAAGCGCGATCATGAAGAAGACCGAGAATGGGCTTGACGCGATAAAAAAATTCCTGGCTGACTTTGAGTTGCCTAACGGCGAAGACAACACGCTGCATCTAGATTTTCCGACAGAATTTGAGAAGGATGAATCAAAAGGAAATGAGGTCGGAAAGGATAAGGCGCAAGAAGCGGAGAAAATGAAGTTGCGATTCGTTGCAGAGATTCCGAACTGGAAAGAGACGGCGGACGAAGTGTCGGTGCTGGTGACTGGATGGTTGGGGGAGCAAGGTAAGATCCCCAAGTTGCCGACAGAAAGCTGCTTTGCCGCCGTGCTTGCTTATCTGATAAGCATACATTCAATGAAAAGCACGGCACGACGACTGAAAGTTGGCGTCGTCGATCTCAAGAACGGCACGACAGCAGCCTGGGCGTGGGACGGAATTGACGCAGAAAAGGCGGGTAATTATCTCAAAACGCTCACGCGGTCTTTCCTCACGTATGAGCAGACAGGCGGTGGGAAGATGGTCGACTTTACCGGCAAGAAGCTCCTGAAGGCATTGAACGATGTCGCAGGAAAGGAGATTGTATGGAGCGAGATATGCGGGAAGCTAACTGCCGAGGAGTTTGACACCTCAAGTAGCTCCTTTAACAACGACCTCGTCATCGAGCAGAACCTTGATCGGTTTAAGCGCGAGCCCGAAGAAACCGGCGAAGAACTTAAGGGAATATACAAGGACCGCTACGAGCTGCCTTTGAGCGGAAAACGTCTGGATGCTGCCGAGAAGGAGGTGGGCCATGAGTGAGAAGGATAAAGTCATCAAAGAGCGTTTGGGTGCGCCTGATGCAGATGGCGTTTATCGCGATGACAAGTTTATCTGCAATACGATAGACTATACCCATGACGCCATCATCGAAGCTTCTGCTGGCACGGGCAAGACCTATACGCTCCAAAGCATCGTTCTGAAGCTGCGGCTGGAGAAGACGATCGAAAGCGTGAAAAACCTGCTGCTCGTGACCTACACTGAGAAGGCGGCTGGCGAGCTAAGGGACCGCATCCGCAAGGTTCTGGAGGAGGCCGGTTGCCTGCCTTCGGACTTCGACGAGGCAACTATCTGCACGATTCATTCCTTTTGTCGCAGTCTCCTGACCGAATACGCCTTCGAGAATCGCGTCCCGATGCAGGTGGAAGTCGGAGGCACTGATGGTGACCTCGTCCATCGCGCCGTGCGCATGGCCCTTCAGTGTAACGATTTCAAGGCGCGCTACGGGGAGTCGTACGATGCCTACATGGAGGCCGCAGGTTTGAAATCCACGGATGACCTTGTTGCATCAGTCGAGGCAAAGTTAAAGGACTGCACGCAACGGGATCAAGGGCCGGAGGCGCCTCGGTTGCTCGATGAGGCCATTAGGCGCCAATTGTCAGACATAGCAGCAAAAACGAGTTTCGACTTCGCCGGAATAGAGGTCAATGCAAGGGCGAGACAAGGTTTCGAGGACGCTTGTCGTGCGATTGATGCAGTTAAAGGGAATCTTGCCGCAGATGAGTTGCCTGCGTTCATTCGGACAGCCGCCGAATGTGCCTTGAGCTGTAGCAAGATGAACCCATCCGTGAACGGACATGGAAGAGGGGTGAGGGTGTTCGACCTTCGGCCCGACGTCAAGGTATTCGTAGAAGCGGTGGTCAATGTCCGGGGTGTGACTTCCTCTCAGATGCCTGCCGACCTCGCATTTATGGCATGGCCGGTGTTTAAGCGTTTCAAGGACGAAGTGGCTTCGCTGACGTTTGACGATCTCGTGAACCGGGCTCACGATGTCATCGTTGACGAGGCTAAATTGGAGCAGTCGGGCAAGAAGAGCGTTTTGCTTGAGTCCATTCGCAAAAAATACCGTATTGCGCTGGTGGATGAGTTTCAGGATACTGATGATGTGCAGTGGGAGATATTCAAGAGCATATTCTCGCATCAGGTCAATACGCTGAAGGGCGGCCCCGCGCCGGAGCAGGGGATGCTGCTCGTCGTCGGCGACCCCAAGCAGGCGATCTATTCTTTCAGGGGCGCTAGTATCGCGGCCTATCTTACCGCGCGGGGCGAAATCACAAAGGACAATGCCGCCGCGCCAGGCAAACCGAAGGCGCTTCACTCGCTGGACACGACTCGTCGTTCTTCGCCTGAACTCGTCAAATCGTTCAATAAAATCTTCGGCGATAAGGTCGCCCCGGATCATTCCTGGTTTGAGGGCATGAAGGAAGGCGAAGGAAGCATCAGCTATGAGGGGGTCGAACATCCGCCGAAAGATACGGAGAGGTTTCATCAGATTGACTATGTGTCCGATTTTGGCGAGCCAGTGGAACTGCTGGAATCCCTGCCGGGGGAGCAGCAGACGCCAGCGTACTGGAGTGCCGGGTATGGAAACAAATCTCAATGCCTGCCCGTGTTCCTGCGCAACGCCGCGAAGGAGATGAAGCGGCTGTTGACGTTGAATCCGGCCTATACTACCGTGAACCCGAAGACGGGGGAAACGGTGGAGCATAGGTTTTCCTACCGTGACATGTGCATTCTTGTGCGCGGGCATGCCGATGCGGACAAGGCGCGGGAGATCCTGGCAGAGGCGAGGATTCCTTTTTCGGTTTACAAGGAGCAGGGAATCTATGCCTCTGCCTCTGCCGAGGCGCTCCTTGCGCTCTTCGACTTTCTTTCCGCCCCTAGCCGGCGCGGACGGCTTGAGGCGCTTTTGCTGACTCCTCTTTTCGGGTACAGACCAGATCAGCTTGAGGCGCGTTGCAAACAGGAAGATCGTGAATTCTCCAGTCTGCTTGACTCTTGGCAGGAACTTATCTCAAAGAAGAAGTGGAGCAAGTTCTTCGAGAGCGTGATGAACGATACGCTGCTCGCGCATCCGCGCAAGGACGATGCCGACTTTGACCGCAGTTGGGCGGCGACGCGTCAGATTCTCGACAAGCTCCTGGAACAAGTCGGGCGTAAGGCACAGACAATCGACGAGTTTGCTGATGTTCTTCGCATCTGGCGCCAGAACGACCAGTGCGCCGGCGAGGATGGGGCGCTGCGGCGCAAGGAGTCTGAAGCCGATTGCGTTCAGATTATGACGATGCACGTGTCAAAAGGATTGGAGTACCCAGTCGTATTCATCGCGTGGGGATTTGGCCCGCTGGGATATAAGGTTGAGAAAGATAAGAAGAATTCGGCAATTAGGGAGGAAAAGCGCCTCTTGTATGTGGCCCTTACCCGTGCTGAGCATAAGCTTTACCTCCCATGGTCCCAATGGGCGCAGCATCAGCGAACAGGTAATGGTGCGGCAACAAATGAGACCGGCATCGGCAGCGTAGGTTCGGCATTGTTGATTCCAAATGACGCATCAAAACACGACATCGGTTTTCTTGCCCGCGGCATTCGCGCGTGTTTTGGAAGCGATGACGCGGCGAAGGAGGCGGTAATCAAAGTGTCGGAACGGGCGGCCAAGGCAGATGCCGCGGCGACGGACAATGGCCAAGAGACTGGTGCGGAAGAAGGCGCAGCCCCGGAAGAGAAGATTAAGGTTTACGAACTGGACTCCAAGTCGCTCGCGCGCCAGCATGTCGAGAACGATTCGTACTCGTCCGTCCGCCGAAAGTCGAAAAAGGCCCCGGAGCCAGACGCTGACACCTACAGGGGCGACGAAAACCATGACGGGGTTTCGACGCAGAATGTTGCGCCGCAGAATAAGGAGAAAACGCTTCTGCCGCGCAACAACATTTCTGGCGACGTGTTCCATGAAATCATGGAGACGCTATGCAACAACGATGATTCCGACGACAAGACGCTGGGATTCTGTACGGTAGGCAAGACGGAGTTCAAGACATTGGTGCAGGAGACGAACTCTCCCTTGCTGAGCCTGATCGGCACAGTCATGCGCCGGCATCAGATTGCGTCGCAGAAGAACGAGCAGGGTGATGACACCACGGAGCGCGTGTTGGCCCGCATGGTCTGGCGTGCGCTGAACGTCCCCATCGCCATCGGCGGCAGGAAAATCAAGCTTAAGGACATTAAAGCCCCCAATCGGCGCGCCGAAGCGGAATTTGTGGTGAACCGTGCGCGGACACTGGGAGATGAGCTCCCTTCGGAGGACGATCCGCAGCGCGACAGTGCGTTCAACGGCAAGATCGACCTGCTGATTCGTCCTGACGGCAGGGAGGGGCCGGTTTACGTTCTCGACTGGAAGACGAACTCGCTGCCCGACTATGACCCTGAAACACTGAAGAGTGCGATGACGAAGTCGGGATACCATCTCCAATACCAGTTCTATTCACAGGCGGTGCGGTTTTGGCTGCACGAATCCGAACTTGGAGGTGTCGCCTATCTCTTTGTGCGCGCGGGCGAGAAATCGGAGCGTCTGGAGGGGGCGTCGGGAGTCTTCGTCGCCGAGGCGGAGGAAATCTCCCAGGAGACTTGCCGCACGGCAATCAAGGAAGCATTGAAACAGGAGGATCTTGGTCATGACAGTTGAAGAAGCTGAGCGTCGGTTGCGCCTGTTCGGAATTCCGGGTAATGGCGAAGGGGAGGACGACATCAGGCAGGTGCTGTCGCGCATCCTTGCGCGCGGTTCGCTGGCGCTTTCGGATCTGCAGACCGCGCGAGATATCGTGGAGCACCTCAAAGCCCAGGATGTTGGCTTGTATCTGTTTTTGGCCGCGATGCAGCTTTCGTTGAAGGACGGCAACACGTTCCTTCGGCTTGAAAATGGAGCCGAGTTGCTGAAGGCGGCGGGGCATCAGGAAAATGGGCAAGCTCAAGAAAAATACGCCGAGCTGGTCGACAAGTGCTGGGACAAGTACGCGGAATCGGCTGGTGAGAGGCTTGTGCAGGAGGATGGCCAGCTTGTAATTTGCAAAAATGTCGGTGAGTCCGTGAAGGGATGGTTCTTCGCCAAAGTCTGGGATTCGGTAAAGGTGGTATCGGACAGATTGTGCGAGATGGCAGGCGAAGAAGACTTTGGCGAGTTGTCGGAGAATTATGTTCGGAGCGCTGTTCTGTTCAAAGGCAAAGACAGGCAATTTTCATTGAACGCAGAGCAGCAGAAGGCTGTACGTATGGTTGGCAGGCGCCGGTTCGTCGTGGTCACCGGAGGACCAGGTACGGGCAAGACGACCGTTGTCTGCGCAATCTTGCGCGCCTTGATGGCGCAAGGGGATGTCGTTGGCGAGGATATTGCGCTGGTTGCGCCGACTGGGCGCGCTGGCCAGCGCATGGGGGAGTCTATACATGGCCAGTGCGCCATTGCTGTCGGGATGTTGCCGGAGATTAGGCGCCAGATCGAGGAGCTGTCTGGCGCGACGATCCACTCGACATTGGGTGGGCTGCCCCCGAACTGGAAGTACACGAAGGAAAACCGACTTCCTCACAAGCTGGTGATAGTCGACGAATCGTCGATGGTTGATGTGCATTTGATGAAGGCGCTCCTCGATGCGCTGCCAGACAAATGTCGTTTGGTGCTGCTGGGCGACAAGGACCAGTTGCCTTCCGTTGACGCTGGGGCGGTGTTGGGCGACGTTGTGGCGAACTTCGATGAGCGCACGGTTGTCGAATTGAAGGAGTCTAATCGCTTTACAGGGGCACTCGCCGATTGCGCTCGTGCGGTAAATGCGGGCGACGCGGCCTGTTTTGAGAAGTCGATCAAGCGGTTGCCGCTTGACGGCGAGACCTGGACGGAAACCTTGTCCAAGGGCGGTGAATATGTCAACCGCGTGTTCTATTACGAACTCGCTGAATCGGTGAAGCCTGAAGCATTCCGCGATCTGATGCTTGAATGGGTGCGCAGCTACGGGCTGCTTGCCGAGAACGGCAACGGATTGAACCAGGCGGACGACTCGCTTGCCAGTGCCGCGGAGAAGGTAGGTTCGGAGAATGATGTCTTCAAGGATGGCACGAAGACGACGGAGGTTTTGAATTTATTTGAGCTACTAGGCCGCTCCCGTATCCTGACCGTTGTTCGCGAAGGGACGTTTGGCGCGGTCGGCATAAATGATCTTGTAATTACGGCGCGATTTGGCGGTCGTCGGCCGACTAATCCCCTGGCGAAGGTTGGCGTGCCGGTCATGGTTACACGCAATACGCGCGAACGGAACCTATGGAACGGGGACATTGGAGTGACCGTGGAAGGCCCCAATGGGATGGTGGTGCTTTTCCCTCGCGGGGAGAAGACCATCGCGTGCCCTGTGGCACTTCTACCGGAACACGAACTTGCATATGCGATGACGGTGCACAAGAGCCAGGGGTCGGAGTTCGAGAACGTGATGGTGGTTCTGCCGAACGACGAGAATCATCCGCTCCTCAACCGCCAGATCGTCTATACGGGCATTACTCGGGCGAAGAAACGCGCCGTAGTGGTTGGAACTCAAGCCGCGCTCACGACCGCCCTAAGCAGGAGACTCGTTCGGGATACCGGCTTGGCTCTGAGAAATGTTTGATTTAGACCGTAAGATTGGATCAGTGTGAAGAGTGTTAATAGGTGAGTGGGATATAGAGCCCCATCAACACGAAATGGATCTTAAATGGCTCATGCAGAACCGGCAACGCAGGGCACCAGGTGTG
Organism: Kiritimatiellia bacterium; assembly: GCA_017403825.1. GTDB lineage: Bacteria > Verrucomicrobiota > Kiritimatiellia > RFP12 > UBA1067 > UBA1067. The sequence continues at coordinate 64,407 of JAFRDO010000043.1, read as the reverse complement.
TCATAAAAGTAGTCGGCGGGATCATCCGCCGGGGGGAGAAGTATCTCCTTGGAAAGCGGCCGGAGGGGGGTGGTGTTTGTCAGTATGGACCGTCGCTGTTGAGGCAAAGGCGGTAGATCGCCTCGACGTCCTTTTCTGCGAGCGGCTTGAAGCCGCCGAGCGTGTTGCCGCTCAGGTTGAGCGTCCTGAGAAGGGTAGGGATATCCTCTTCCTTCGCGCCAAGTTCCGCGAACGTCAGCGGTAGCCCGAGCGACTTGAGCCAACGTCGGAACGCCCTGATGCCGGCGAGCGCGGCAGCGGCGTCCGGTTCGCCCTGGCCGACGCCGAAGACGTTACGGGCGAAACGCGCGAAACGAGCATCGTTTGCGTCGTGCACGTATGTCATCCACGCCGGCATCACGACGGCAAGTCCGGCGCCGTGGGCGCAGTCGTAGAGGGCCGAGAGCTCGTGCTCGATGCCGTGGCTGGCCCAGTCCTGGACGCGTCCGGCGCCGCAGATGTCGTTGTGCGCGAGCGTGCCGGCCCACATGACGTTCGCCCGTGCCTGGTAGTCCGTCGGGTTGGCCATAATCTTTGCGCTCTCATCCACGACAGTGCGCATAACCGCCTCGCAGAGGTTGTCCGAGAGCGTCACGTCGGCTGTCGGCGTGAAGTATCGCTCGCAGAGATGCGCGAACATGTCCGCAAGGCCGCACGCCGTCTGGAACGGAGGCAGGCTCATGGTCAGTTCCGGATTCAGGACGGCGAACTTCGGGCGCAGGATGTCGCCGCCTGCTCCGCGCTTGAGATTCTCAGGCTCCAGGTTTATGATGCTGTTCGTCGAACCTTCGCTCCCCGCGGCCGCTATCGTGAGCACGACGCCTACAGGCAGCGCGGCGGGAATCGCAGGGCGCACCTTCACTTCTTTGCCAACGTAGAACCGGCGCCATTCACCGCCGTTGGCCGCGCCGATTGCAATCGCCTTTGCGGTGTCGATCACGCTGCCGCCGCCGACAGCGAGCATGAAGTCAACCTTTTCGGACAGGGCGAGGCGCACGCCTTCCTCGACGAGCGAGCTGCGCGGGTTGGGCTTGACGCCGCCAAGCTTGATGAAACCTACGCCGGCCTTGGAGAGCGACGCCTCGACGCGTCCGATGAGTCCGCTCCTGACGGCGCTTCCGCCGCCGTAGATCATGAGAGCCTTGCGTCCGCCAAACCGCCGCACGAGCTCGCCAGTGCGCGATTCCTTGTCCTTGCCGAACGCAATGTAGGTCGGCGACCAGTAGTCGAAATCTGTCATTTTACTTTTCTCCTCTTTACCAGGCCGGTGACTCGCTCTACCGCGTTTCGGCAACAAGCGGTTACGGAGGCCTCGCCTGCATAGATGCGTACTGTTCCTTTCGTTCGGGTAATGCCCGTGTATAGGATCTCTCGCGTCAGGATCGGTGAGTCGCCGCCGGGCGGCAGAACAATCGCCACGTCGCCGAATTCCGATCCCTGCGCCTTGTGGATCGTCGTCGCGAACGCCAGTTCCCTGGCGGGCAGAAGCTCCAGCCGTATGGATCGCGTCACGCCTTCCGTTGACAGGTACAGGCTTCGCGGATCGTCTGGCAGCACCACCCCAACGTCTCCGTTCGAGACGCCCTGCAGATTGTCGTTCTGAGTGATCATCATCGGCACAGGGCATTTGCGCCCCATCAGTTTCTTTATGAACGCGTTCAGATCCTCAACTCCATACGGGCCTTGGCGCAATGCGCAGAGGATACGGAAATCGTTCAATCTCTCAAGCGCAGACTTTGCGTCCTTGCAGGCGGCGAACGCCGCAAATCCTTTTTGGCACGTCTCCACGAACCCCGGCCAAGTCGCAGGCGCCGTAGAAGCCCGTCCGGAGAGGTCGGAATACGAAACGACGCCTTCCCCCGCCCCCAGAATTTCCATCACTTCGTCCGGACGGTTTCCGTTCACCGCATCCGCGATGCGTGCTATGTCGCCGCCTGGCGGGAAGCGCGTGCTCTCCCTGAGTCTGCTGATCGACACGCCCGGCATGCGGCAGAGGTCGCCGAACACGTGTCCGCGTTCCACGGACGCCAGCTGGTCGACGTCTCCTACCAGCGTCAGTCGGCATTCGTCGGGCAGCGCGTCAAGCAGCTTTGACATGAGCGGCAGGCCGATCATGCTGGCCTCGTCCACGATCAGCCAATCGACGGACAGCGGATTGCTGCGGTCATGTCGGAAACTCACCAGGTCGTAGTTTGATCCCAGCAACGTATGAATGGTCGTTGCCGGCGCAGCCTGAACGCCGGCTTTTGTCATGGACTCCGTCATTCGAGCGGCCGCTTTGCCCGTCGGTGCAGCCAAGGCAAGCCTCAGGTCTGGGCTAGTCTCTTGAAAGTACCGCACCGCACGCGCGATCGTGTGCGTCTTGCCGGTTCCGGGCCCGCCGGTAAGGATTGAGAACTGAGATTTGCACATCGCCAAGACCGCGTCTCTCTGCTCGTCGCGCAGCTGCGCATAGAACTCGCCGTCGGGCAGCGTCACTTTGCTTTTACGAACACTTTTCGCCATTCGTCCGATCCGTTCGGCTACGTTACGTTCGTATTGCCAGTTCCGCCGCGTATAAAGGAGGCCCTCGCACATTACGAACGGCACATTCACGTCTCCGATCGGCGTTTGCTCGTCAACCTGGCGAACGGCTTCCGGCGCTTCCGAAAGAAGCTTGCTCTCATCTTCGTTAAGACGGCGGCAGACGTCGCCTTCTTCAACATCGGCAACTGTCGAGGCGCAGATTTCGGCGACGGCCTCGTTTCCGCCGGACATTCTTTTTACAAAGTCGCGTACTGCGTTCTTCATTTCGTCAGCCCTCCAGTCCCAATGCGGCGCAAAGTTTGTCCAGCAACGTCTCGCTCGGACGGTCCGAGAAGACGGACTTCTCGCCGTTGGACGGAATCCCGCGCAGAAAGTAGTACCTAACGCCGCCGAAATTCCGCTCCCACGAATAATCCGCCCCCATAGTCTCCTTCAGGAACCGATGGAGCACCGCCGAATACAGCAAGTACTGGAAGAAATACCCGGCTGTCGCCATTTCTGCCGTAATGCCAGTCTCAGTGAAGTCGGCAATTTGGCGTGTGAGGCTGTTAGACTTCCAGTCTACGACGTAGTGGTAGCCGTTCTTCCTGAAAACAAGATCAAGAAACCCTTTGAGAAATCCTTTGGGAATGTGGCGGTTCCATCCTTCGAGCGCGTCCAGAAAAGCCTGCCTGGATTTGTCGCCGCTCCATTCCTCGCGCAGAATTGCGGCAATTGCCGCCGTAGTGGAGGCGGACGCAGCCGAGGAGAAGTCGAACTCCCATTCACTAAACCGATCTTGCCAGCCGATATCCCGCAGCGAGAACGTTGTTCCGTCGGGGGCGTGGAGCGGACATTCCAGGGTGGATTTGATCATTCCAGCGACGAGCTTGGCGTCGTTTTCTGAAGTGTCTTTGTCTGCATCTTTCGCTGACGAGGTCAGACCATGGACCGACAACGCCCGGCGCGTTTCCGTTAGGATCGTTGCATCGTCCGCGTCAAAAGGCAGCCGCTCCAGAATGTCATGCCAGCATGTTCCGGTTTTTGTTCCGCCAGGCATGGCTAAGATGCCATCTGCGCTTTCGCTCTTGCTGTCGCTGGCGGTGGAATCGAAATCGAACTCGTCGTCGCGTACCTCATGTTCGCCCGGCGAGAGCGAAGAATAACTTCCCTTCGTGGGAAGGGTGGAATATGGACGTGGGACCTTTGCGGACGAAAGGTCTTCTGCCTTTATGCCGGAAGGCGAACCCCCATGCGGCGGCAAGGGCGGTTCCGGCGGCTCGTACTCCGTCCAAGCGATCGGTGAGCCCGTAGAATTCTCTCCCGCGCCGTTGTGTCGCGCATTTTCCAGCAGGCGGCCAAGCGGAGAATCAGGGTCCGGCGCTGTCGTCACAAGGACTGTCCGCTTTGTAGCGCGAGTAAGCGCGACGTACAATAGGCGCATGCGTTCGGCATCATGCTCCGATTTTGCCTTTTCGCACGCCTTGTCATCTGCGGCAACATGCAGATTCATTTTTGCGTCATGGTAGAAATACGGAGGTTCCACGTCCATGCCTTTTGTCATCGGCACGATCACAATCTGGAATTCAAGGCCCTTTGCGACATGGATCGTCATTATCTTGAGCGCATCGTTTTCGCTCTCCAGCTGCCGCGCATACTCCTCGGCGTTCTTTTCGCTGTCATCATCGCCCGACTGGTTGATCCGCTCGGTGAGCCAATCGACAAGCGTTTCCGGTGCCGGGCCAAGCTCCTTCACGGCTGCGTCGGCAAGGTCGATGATCTGCATCAGGTCGGCCAGCAGGCGTTCGCCGTCCGGCCGCCCCGCCAGTTTCCGCCGAAAGTCGCATTCCTTGTTGTTCTCTAGCGCGGCCAGGGCGGCGTTGAGCCCTCGCGTGAGCCAGATTTGGTTGAGTTCGCTGAAGAAGCCTATCATGTCTGCAAGGAAGGACTCGTCTTCAAGCTTGGCCTCGTCGGGGGAGAATAAGCTTGTCAGCAAGGCTGAGCGCACCTGTCCGCGCCCGCCCTCCTGTGCCATCGCCATCAGCACTTGGCGGAAATCGTTCGCCATCTGCCCGGCAAAGACATTGCCGGCTCTCTGCAGAACGGCAGGCACGTTGACTGCATGCAGCGCATTGCGAAATTCTGCCCCTGCGTCGTTTGATGTCGTGAGTATGGCAATGTCCTTTGGCGTAATGCCGCTTCCACGCTGCTCTTCTAGGACGGTCAGGACTGTGTCGATCACGGCCTGAGAACGCTCGCCTGCTTTTCTGGCCATGACAATGCGGAATGGCGACGGATCTGGCGTTCCGTCCGGCAACTTCAGTGGTTCCTTGTCGGAGGATCGCAGCGGGCTCGGATAACCGATTGCGTCGTCGCCGAACGTGCGGACGTACGAATTGCCATTCTTCTTGTCCATGAACAATGCATTGACTGCATCGATGAGGCGGGGCGTCGACCTGAAGTTCTGGTCCAAGTGAAAGGTGCTCGCCTTGACCGCCGGATCGGTTACGGCTTTCTTGTAGGTGTAGATGTCGCCGCCGCGGAACGAATAGATGGCCTGCTTTGGGTCGCCCACGAAAAAGAGTGTCGGGGCGGGACGTATGGCGGGGTCGAGGAACACGAGGCGGAAGATGTCGTACTGGACGGGATCGGTGTCTTGGAATTCATCGACGAGCGCGGCCTTGAACTCATCCCTCAGGCATGCGGCCAGCGCTGGTCCTTTCTCCTTGTCTAGCAAAGCGTCCCGCAGACTGCGCAGAAGGTCGTCGTAGGTCTGCGTGGTGCGCGCCGGACGGTCCGCCTCGTATGCCGCGACTATTTCCTTTGCGCGGGCGAGGGTGAACGTTCTTGGATCGTCGTCGTCGCCAGTGTCCAAGGCCCAGCCGGTCTTCCCAGACAGTGCCGTCACATATGCCTGTAGCGTTCCGATGTCCACGCCGTCCTTCACCGCGTCGGGGATGGCCTGGCGTTTGCAACGCCACCAGTCGCGGACGCGTCGCGCGAGATCCTGCGCCTTCGTGTCCGCGAACTCGCTCTTGAACGCGCTGTTTGTCTCGAACGCGAAGCGCACGAGCGCACGATGGCAGAATCCGTGAATGGTGGTGATTGCCGCCTGGTCGAATTCCATGAGCGCGAGCTCGATCTGTGCCCGCGCGACTGCGTCTGCGGATTCGCCTCCGATCGTTGCCCGCGCACAGTCGCGCAATTTGTTGAGGCGTTCGATCTCATGTTCGTCTTTCTTGCCGTCGCCATCCAGGATCTCGTCTTCGCGGCCTGCGAACAGCAGGGACAGGTTGGCGAGGACCTTGCGCACGCGATCGCGCAGTTCCTTCGTGGCCTTTTCCGTGAAGGTCATTACCTGTATCTGGGACGTGCGAAATCCCTTTTCCGCGACGAGACGCGCGTAGATGTTCTGGATGTTGTAGGTTTTTCCGGTGCCGGCGGACGCCGCGACGAGATGCGGCCCATCCATCGGGAACGATGGGTCAAATATCTGTTCGTTGAAACACATGCACATGGCAAGACTCCTATTTCTTCTTTGACCTCTGTCCCTTGTACTTGAGGAAAGCGCTGTAGTCAGCCGCAGTCGCAAGTTCTTCGGGGAGTTCGTCGACTCCGCGGGCCTTTTCAAGGTCCACTGGCATTGGCTTTGTGGCGAGCGTCACAATCTTGGCGAGTCGTTCCTCGGCCTCATCGGCAGGAACAGGGCAGAGAACCTTCACATGTTTCCATTCTGGGGAGACGACGGCAGTCGCGCAACCTTCACCGCCCTCCGTTGTCTGACGGACCAGATGGCGGATCCAGATTGCAAACCAGTCGGACGGCCAGAGTTTTTCTTTGTAGACAAACGAATACTGAATCGGGTCCCCGTTGCCGTTGACGAGTTTGACCGTAGGAAGCTGGCTCCCTACGACGGCCACCTCGGTAGGCTTTTGGTACTTTTCGACAGACAATTCTACGGCAAATCTTACCGGCTCCGCGGCCTCAAACGCCCTTATTCCCTGTGCAACTGGATGGTTTGGACAGCCTAACTTCCGCTGTTCTTCTGAAGTCTTTGCGAATTCTATAGTTTTAGACTGGAATTCTTTTATTGCTTCGTCGGACAATACGGTCTTGAGCGCAGCGCTGGCCTGGTCTGCGTTGGCCGCGTAGCCGGATTCAACCATTCGCTCGGATTCCGCAAAGATTGCCGGGTCGTCAAACTCTTTCTTCCCGAGAAGTACGGCATCTTGGAAATTTCCGTCGATTGACGTCTCGAGAGCATCGTCGTCGTCCAGAATGTCGTATTTTGGCTTTGAGAGACGAACGCCAAGCCTCCTTGACGCAAGGAAGTAGTTGGGCCGTGAATAGAACGCCACCAGGTCATTGAGATCGATGACGGTCTTGCCGGACTCCGACAACGGGAACGGGATTGCGGAAAACAGATCGTCATTGTCCTCCGGCGAGTCCCGCAGCAGCGCCACGGCAGCATCGTGGTTCGCGGCGGAATAGCTCGGCGGCAGTTTTTCTCCTTCCATAAAGTAGCGCGGACTGTAGGCCTGAAGCGGGTGACGGTAGGTCTTGACGTCCCGCCCCGTCCCCTTGAACCACTCGATCAGGTCGATCAACGGCACGGCCGCCGGCACTTCTTCGTTGGAACGAATGTCCCGTCCGATGTAGCTCAGCGACAGGCGGTCCCGCGCGCCGAGCGCCGCTTTCAAAAGCGCGCCGGTGTCCTTGTCGCGAGGCGTCACGTCGAACAGCGTCGGATGGCGTCCGATAAGGTCGAACGACGCGCGCCGTTCCGTCCTCGGGAACGTGCCGTCGTTCAGTCCGCATATCCAAACGAACCGCGCCGGCACAGCGGTGCCGTTCCCCAACGGAGCGAAACGGACCGCATCGCCCGCAGACGACACGCGCCGCATGCCGGACTTGACGGCTTCGAGGATCGCTGCGCACATCACGTCGCCCGGCACAGGGTCGCTGCGGCTTGTGGATTTGCTCGTCGAACAGGCGATCAACGCGTCGTTCGAGGCGGAGACGATGGCGTGGCGCAGCCCGGCAAGCTCGTCGCTCACTGAATCCACGTCAAGGTAGAAGTCGTCAACTGCATGCAGGAGACCGTCTCGCCATTCCTCGATAGAGTGCGGCGCCTGCAGGAACGTCCGCAGTTGCGCAAGCGTGTCGACAAACTTCGCCAGTGCGCCAATGAGCCTCGCCCGTTCGGCCTCAACGTGGCCGCAGGGCAGAAGCCTGCCGAGCCGCCCGACGTCGACGAGTTCGTCCTCGTTGTCGCGTTGGCCAAGCAGTGCGTCCGCGATGAAACGATCCAGTCCGCGGCGCCAGGTGAAGGGGTGTGTCTCGTGTGCGCTCTCGATGCCAAGCATGGCGTCCACATCGGCATCGTCGTATCCCCAGTGTATGTTGTTATTGCGCACCATTTCGCGTAGCACGGAGAGTCCGTCGGCGTCGATGCCGAAGCGGTCGCGGATCGCCGGGACGCCCAGGAGCGCGAACACGGCGTTCACCTCGAACCGGTTCGTGCGGAAATCGAAGAGAGCGCCGAGAGAATGTGATATCGGCGTCTCCTCCTGCACTCCTCCGTCCAGCGAGAATGGGATTCCGCCTTCGCCGCCGGTGTTGAACACCGATTCCACAAGAGGCGAATACGTCCCCCAGTCGGCACAGAGGACGATGGCGTCGGAAGGACGCGCGTCCGGCGTTTCGTCGAAGAACCTGTGCAGAGCGTCGCGGGCTGCCTCCAGTTCGCGACGTGGCGAATGGCACACGTGAACCTCCGGGACGATGCTGGCGAGCGCAGCGAAAGTTTCCTCGTTCTCGTCTCCGACCCAGTCGCAGTCTCCTTCCGTGAGGTCCAGTTCGGCCGAAAGGACGCCGCGTGTTCCGCCCGCCAGTGCGCCAAGGAGCCGGGCGTCGGGCGTCTCGAACGAGTTTTCAAGCCTCGGTTCTGGCGGTGTCTCGCCTTTCTGCAGCGCCTCGAGCAGCTTGCGGACAGACTCGCGCTTTGCCGTTTTTAGGTTGGGGTCGTCAAGCCAGTAGGCACGCGACGGGTTAAAGGTCCAGAATGTCGTAGGGATTGCCTTTGAGATCTTTTGCAGCATCAGCAGATGTGGCCAGGGCGCGGCGGCTACGTCGAACACATGAATGGCCGCGTAACGAGGAAAGCCGTTGCCGAACGCGACGGACGGGTCGGCGTTCTCCGCCAAAGCGTGCGCGTAGTCGCGCGTGTAGGTGTCCGGCGTCTCGCGGACCAGCAGGCGGTACAGCGCGGCCTGCCAGCGTTCTTCGCCGGAAGGCATTTTCCCCGCCTCCCAGTTGGCCAGCATTTGGTACCTGTTTTCGAGGTAACCGTCGAAAAGCTCGGCGAGACGCGTTGCGAGTTCGAAGCGACGCCGGTCTGCCACCCGGCTGTTCGCCCGCGCGATGTACTTTTGCGGAACGGCGAGGTCCGGGTTTTTGACCTCCGCCTTCAGTATGGCATTGATGCGCCAGGCGAGCACGCCTTTCGAGTACGGATGCTCGGCAGGACGGCGATGCGTGCCGTTCTGTCCGTGAGTCTCGGCCGACAGCCAGTCGTTCACGAACTCGGCGAGCGGCTTGAAGTCGATGTTTGCGAGGATGCGTCGCGTCCCGGCCTTGCGGTGCAACAGGAAGTGCCTTTGCAGCCAACTGCGCGTAGCCATGTCGCCTACGACGATGCAGATGCGGGAGAATGGGTCTTTTTCCGGCGATGCATCCCATTCATCGAACAGACGGTTGGCCATCGCCTCCAGCCTGTCTCCCCAGCGAACTTTCAACGAACCGTTCATCTGATTGTCCTCTTCGTTCCTTCACTATGCCTTTCTTCTCTCGTTAGATGCCTTCATTATATCATAAAGTCGTTCATGTTGCATTTCTTATGCAAAATGTTTGCGTTTGGCACTCTGCCGGACGGTTTTAGCGGCGTTTTGTCGCTAGGCGGGACAGGTTGTCCCGCTTTGCTCGTCGTTTTTGCGGTGGCACGAAGTCTGCTTGCCTTTATTGGAGGTTCAGACCATGAATGCAAGCTACACACCGCCTGAAGACAACAACGAGAACTGCCTGGAGAAGTATGGCACCGACCTGACCGCGCTTGCGCGGACGGGCAAACTCGACCCCGTGATCGGCCGAGACACCGAGATTCGCGACGTAATCCGCATCCTTTCGCGCAAGACGAAGAACAATCCGGTCCTAATCGGCGAGCCGGGCGTCGGCAAGACGGCCATAGTCGAGGGCCTTGCGCAGCGGATCGTGCGCGGCGACGTGCCGGAGGGGCTGAAGGACCGCACGGTCTTTGCGCTGGACATGACGGCCCTTATGGCGGGCGCGATGTACCGCGGCCAGTTCGAGGAGCGACTGAAGGCCGTTCTTAAGAAGATTAAGGAGTCGGAAGGGAAGATAATCCTTTTCATTGACGAGATTCACACTATCGTTGGCGCCGGCAAGACGGAAGGCTCGTCCGACGCCGGTAACATGCTGAAACCGCTACTGGCGCGCGGGGAACTGCACTGCGTAGGCGCGACGACACTTGACGAATACCGCAAGTACATGGAGTCCGACAAGGCGCTCGAACGGCGCTTCCAGCCGGTTCAGATCGATGCGCCGAGCGAGGAGGACGCGATTTCCATCTTGCGCGGCATCAAGGAGCGGTTCGAGAAGTACCATAACGTCCACATACGAGACGAGGCGCTCGTGAGCGCCGTCACGCTCTCGTCGCGCTACATACAGGACCGCTTCCTGCCGGACAAGGCCATCGACCTCCTTGACGAGGCGTGCGCAAGGATCCGCACCGAGATGGACTCCTGTCCGCAGGAGCTGGACGAGATTTCCCGTCACGTGCGCCGCCTTGAGATCGAGGAGATCGCTCTCAAGAAGGAGAAGGACGAAAACTCGAAGAAGCGTCTCGAGGAGCTGCAGGCAGAGCTGAAGGGCCTCAAGGAGAAGTCGGACGCGATGACCGCGCAGTGGAAGCGCGAGAAGGCCGACCTTGAAGAGGTGCGTAAGGTCCGCACCCAGCTGCAGGAGCTGAGGACGCGCGCCGAGCGCGCCGAGACGGAAGGCAACTACAACGAGGCCGCGCGGCTGAAGTACGGCGACATTCCGACGCTTGAGAAGCGCCTTAAGGAGCATGAGGACGCGCTTCGGTCGAAGTCGGGCACGACGCTGCTGCGCGAGGAGGTGACTGCGGACGAGATAGCCGAGGTCGTTTCGCGCTGGAGCGGCATTCCCGTAACGAAGCTCGTAGAGGGCGAGCGCGAGAAGCTGATGCGGCTCGCCTCGATACTGCACGAGCGCGTGATCGGGCAGGACAAGGCCGTCGACGCAGTGGCGGACGCGGTGCTGCGCTCGCGCGCAGGCATCAAGAACCGCAACCGCCCGGTCGGGGCGTTCCTCTTCCTCGGGCCGACCGGCGTCGGCAAGACGGAGCTCGCGAAGGCGCTCGCGCAGGAGCTTTTCGACGACGAGAACGCGATGGTGCGCCTCGACATGTCGGAGTACATGGAAAAGTTCGCGGTGTCGCGCCTCGTGGGCGCGCCGCCCGGATACGTCGGCTTCGACGAGGGCGGTCAGCTCACCGAGGCCGTCCGGCGCAAGCAGTTCTCCGTCGTCCTTCTAGACGAGATCGAGAAGGCGCCCCCTGACGTCTTCAACGTGCTTCTGCAGGTGCTGGATGACGGGCGGCTTACCGACAGCCACGGGCGCACCGTGTCGTTCAAGAACACTGTGATCATCATGACCTCCAATGCGCCGCGTGACGCGCTGAAGGACATCTTCCGCCCGGAGTTCCTGAACAGGCTTGACGAGATACTCGAGTTTGACTCGCTGAACGAGAAGCAGATCGCGGAAATCGTCAAGCTTCAGCTCAAGGACTTCTCGAAGCGGCTTGCCGAGCAGAACTTCACGCTAGTCGTGGACGACGCGGCGCTTGCGCAGCTTGCCAAGGACGGCTACGACCCGGCCTTCGGCGCACGGCCCGTGAAGCGCGCCATACAGCGCGAGCTCGAGAACCCGATAGCGAAGCTCATCATTGCCGGCAAGTACCTGCCCGGTGCTGAGATCAAGGTGACGGCGAAAGACGGATCGATCGCAGTGGAGTAGACGGCGGGAATATGGTATAATGCGCGGCATGGAATTTCTTGCGACTTGCATTGCCGGCGTAAAGATCATAGTTCCCGATGTCCATCGGGATGCGCGGGGGTATTTTGCCGAAACCTATAATGAGGAGAGGTACGAGAAGGCCGGCATTTCCGTGCGGTTCGTTCAGGACAACGAGAGTCAGTCCTCGCGCGGGGTCTTGCGCGGGCTTCACTGGCAGGCGGGCGAGCACTCTCAGGCGAAGCTCGTGCGCGTCATCCGCGGCGCGGTGTGGGACGTGGCGGTTGACATACGCAAGGGGTCGCCGACGTTCGGTAAGTCCGTCAGCTGCGAGCTGACTGCAGAAAACGGGCGGCAGTTCTTCATTCCGAGAGGCTTCGCGCACGGATTCGTGGTGCTCGAGGACGATACGCTTTTCAGTTACAAGTGCGACAATCTCTACTGCAAGGAGTCGGAGCGCGGGCTCAAGTTCGACGATCCGGCCCTGGGCATCGCCTGGCCCGATCCGGGCTGCGAATTACTGCTTTCTGAAAAAGACACGAAGCATCCGCTTCTAAAGGACATCGAACCCTGGGAGGAATAAAATGACGGTAAAGGGATATGCGAAGTACCTGCTCATCATGGCGGGGCTCGGCGGGCTCATTTACGGAATAGACGTCGGCGTCTGTGCGGCGGCGTATCCGTACATAGAGAAGACATCGAACTTCACGAAAGGCCAGCTGGGACTGATCGTCGGCGCGGTGCTGTGGGGTTCCGTAGTCTCCTCGCTTTTTGCCGGATCCCTGTCGGAACTGTTCGGCCGCAAGAAGCTAATCATAGTCTCGGCGCTTTTCTTCACCCTGTCGATCCCGGTCATCTGCGCGTCGGGCCTCTTCGAAGGCGGGAACTTCATACTGATGACGATCGGTCGTGGCCTTCAGGGCGCGTCGGCCGGTCTTGTCGGCGTGGTGGTGCCCATGTACCTTGCCGAATGCCTTGATTCCGACAACCGCGGAAAGGGTACCGGCATGTTCCAGCTGCTCCTTACGATCGGCCTTGTCTTCGCAGCGGTGATCGGCCTCGTGGTGACGACGGTCGTCGGCGCGGCCGACGCGGAAACCGTCTCCGCCGCCTCTAAGACCACGGCGTGGCAGACGATCTTCTGGTGCTCGTCGGTTCCCGGCCTTATCCTTTTCCTTGGCGCGTTCAAGCTCAAGGAGTCGCCGCGCTGGCTCTACAAGAAGGGCCGCCGGGACGAAGCCCTCGAGTCCCTTGCGGCGAACAACGGCATGGAGAAAGCGAAGTCGATTCTTGAAGAGATGATAGCCGCCGACGAGGCCGATGCGAAGATGAAGGCAGAGCTGAAGGCGAACGCGAAGAACGATACGCTTCTGCAGAGGAAGTACGTATATCCGTTCATTCTTGCCGTCGTGATCCTGGCCTGCAACCAGACGACCGGCATCAACTCCGTCTTGAACTATTCGGTGGACATCTTCCAGAAGACGGGCCTTCAGGGAGCGTTCGCCAACTGGTCGGACCTCGCGATCAAGGTCGTCAACATGGTGATGACTATCGTCGCCTGCACGCTCGTGGACAAGAAGGGACGCAAGTTCCTGCTGAAGATGGGAACGAGCGGCATCATCGTCGGCCTCTGCGGCGTAGGCGCGACCTTCCTCGCGATATCGCACGGCTGGCTTGCCGCCTCGCCGGTGACAGGCGTCATCGCGACGCTGTTCTTCTTCATGTTCATTGCGTTCTACGGCGTCGGTCCGGGCGTCTGCGTGTGGCTCGCGCTTTCGGAACTGATGCCGACCCGCATTCGCGCTACGGGCATGTCGATTGCGATGATCATAAACCAGGGAGTCTCCGCGCTCATAGCGACGGTGTTCCCGACGTGGGTGGCGGCGACGAGCTTCCAGACAGTCTTCTTCTGTCTCGCCGGCTTCACGGTCGTATACTTCATCGCGGCGGCGTTCTTCCTGCCTGAGACGAAGGGTCGTACCCTCGAAGAGATCGAGCAGTACTTCACGACCGGCAAGATGCCGGAGAGGAAGGCGTAGTCGCCTGGGAGGTTCGGGAGGTTGGCGACGCCGGAGATACTGTCTCCCGCTGGGGACTTTACCTGCCTCCAGGCCGCGATCGACGCCGGTGCGGATGCCGTCTACTTCGGCTTGGGCACGTTCAACATGCGCGCCAGGAGCGGCGTCAACTTCAAGATAGGCGACCTGCCCGAGATCGCCAGGCGTTGCGGCGGACGGGTCCGGCGATATCTGGCTCTCAACGCCATCATGTTCGAGGGCGAGACGGACGAGATAGATCGCGTAATTGCGGAGGCCAAGCCCTATGTGGACGCGTTCATCGTGTCCGACTGGGGCGTGATATCGCTTTGCCGCAGGCATGACGCGCGCTTCCACGTCTCCACGCAGATGTCCACCTCCAATTCTGCCGCCGTGCGGTTCCTTGCGGAGCAGGGCGCGAGCCGCGTCGTCCTGGCCCGCGAATGCACTCTCGCCGAAGTCGCTGAGATCGTCCGCAGAAGCCCCGTCGAGATCGAGTGCTTCGTGCACGGGGCGCAATGCGTGGCGGAGTCGGGCCGGTGCTTCATGAGCCACGACGCCTATGGCAAGAGCGCCTGCCGCGGCGAATGCAAGCAGCCCTGCCGCCGTCGTTTCATCGTCAAGGCCGTCGACCTTTACGAAGATGCGGAGGGGCGCCCTGTCCACGAGTCCGATACGGCGTTCGAGGTGGAGCCGCACACCGTGCTTTCGGCGCGCGACCTGTGTTCGCTAGGTTTTGTGGACAGGCTGATGGCGGCCGGCATAGCGTCCTTCAAGATCGAGGGCCGTGCGCGCAACGCCAACTACGTGAAGACCGTGACTGCGGCCTATCGCCGCGCCGTCGATGCCGTTGCGGACGGGACCTACACTCCGGCGCTCGTCGAGGAGCTTACGGCTTCCGTGAAGACCGTCTTTCACCGCGAGTTCTCGGACGGACTGTACTTCGGGCGGCCCGGAGCGGACCAGTTCACCGACTCCGAGGATTCGCGCGCAACGACGGTCAAGCGCCACATCGGGGTCGTGATTGACTACTTTCTCAAGGCCGGCATAGCGCAGGTGAAGGTGCAGGACCATTCGGTCAAGCCAGGCGACGCGATTCAGATACATGGGCCTACGACCGGCGTCGTGGAACTGACCGTCGGAGAGCTGTGGCGCGACGACGAGCGGCTTGCGTCATGCGAGAAGGGCGGCTGGGCCACCTTCAAGGCGCCGCGCTGCCGCGTGGGTGACAAGGTCTTCTTCGTGGAATCCGTCGGCGGAGGTCAGCGATGATTCCGAAGATCATACACTGCTGCTGGTTCGGCGGAGAGCCTAAGACGCCGCTTGTCGAGAGATGCCTTGCAAGCTGGAGGAAGTTCGCTCCGGACTTTGATATCCGCGAATGGGGGCTTGACGACCTGCTCGCAATGTCGCCGCCGCAGTTCGTGGCTGATGCGGTCAAGGCGAGGAAGTGGGCTTTTGCGGCGGACTGGTTGCGCTTTGCCGCGCTTTATGCCGAGGGCGGAGTCTATTTTGACACGGATGTCGAACTGGTCGCTCCGCTGGAAGCGTACAATGAGTTTGTTGCGGGGCAGTGTCTGCCGGGCGGCGGAATTGGCATGGAGCCGGCCGTAATGGCGTTGGAGAAGGGTAGCCCTGTTGCGGCGGCCATGCTAGAACATTATGTCAAGGCAGTGTTTGACGCGAGTCAGACCGTAGGTGAAAGACTTGCCGAAACGCTAGGCCGCATCGGCCTTTCGCTCGCCGTTCTCCCGCCAGAAGCATTCTGCCCGATAGGCCTTGACGGAACGATGCATGTCACCGATAGGACGATCGGCATACACCGCTGCGCAATGAGCTGGTGTACGTGGCGTCGGCGTCTTGCGCGGTGGCTTTCCTGGCATGGAATGCGAGGAGCCGTCGACATGCTGCTTGAGTTCCGTTGCCTGTTCTCAAGGTGCGGATGGCTGGCGCGGCTTGCCATCGCCGCGGCGGTCTTCCTGACGGCCGCCAGCGTCGTCAAGGGGTTTTTGAACGGACTTGAATGGGTGGATTTCCACTGGGAGTCTGCCGCCTTGTTGCTTCGCGGCGAGAATCCTTACCGATGGTTCCTGGAAGGGCGTTATTACGACGGTGTGGTCGTCGACGCAACGCAGGTGCCAAGCACAATTGCGTTTCTTCTTCCGTTTGGGCTTTTGCCGCACGGTGTCGCCAATGTGCTTTGGGACGTCTGCAATCTCGGCTTCACCTGCATGTTCCTGCTTTTCATGGGAAGGCTCTTCTTCCGACGCGGTGACGGAGTGTCACTCGTGTTCTGGGCTTTCGTAGTGCTTTTTCTCTGCGGCGTGCCGTGGCGTGTGGGGATGGGTTGCGGACAGCACGCGATGTTTTCCCTTGCGTTTTTTACGGCAGCTGTCTGGGCGATGGAACGGCGAAAGCACTGGCTCCTTGTCGGGGCATTGCTTTCCGCCGGGCTTTTCAAGTATACTATGACAGTTCCCCTTGCCTTCGTGTTCGTAATCCGACGGCAGTGGAGGGCGCTTGCCGCTGCCGTTGCAATACATTTCGCCTTGACCGTCGTGTTGGGATTGTGGACGGGGACGGATCCGCTGACTCTTGTGCGCCAGTCGATGGAGGTGGGAGTGAAGCTGAATCCGTCGGGTGGAGACGCCGATCTTGCAGGCCTTGCCAGCTGGTTTGGCGTTGCCGACGTCTGGCCGTGGGCCAAGGCGGGGTATGTCGTCTTTGGCCTTGCGATCGTCGGCTATTCCGCCATGAGGTTTCTTGGCCGTTCGCAGAAGGATCCGAGCCTGCTCCTGGACCTTTCCGTGCTGGCTGTCCTAGCCAACCTCGTTTGTTACCACCGATGCTATGATCTGGTGTCGCTGGCGTTTCCGCTTGCGCTCTGCCTGACTCGGTCGTCGGGCATTCGCAAGGTCCTGCTTTGTGTGCTTGTCGTCAACGTTTTCTTCCTGCTCAGGATTGACTTTGCCGTTGGGCTCGGCTTTTACAATCCCGTAAACTTCACCTTGCATCTATTGACTCTGCTTTGTCTTTTGAAATGAAGATACTTTTTGCATGGACGGGCGTCACGAGCTATATGGCCGACTGCTGGCGAAGGCTGCAGTCAGTCGATGGCGTTGACTTGAAGGTGGCGGTGGAGAACGTCCGCAGCGGGCGGGCCTTTGACGCCGAGCGCGTATTAAGCGGGCTTGACTGCACGATGGTCGGCGGCGGGGCGCAAGATGGCGCGGGGGATGCCGCGCTGGGCGGTTTGCTCGGAGGTTGGACGCCGGACGTCGTTTTTGCCGTCGGTTGGCATTCGGTCATGGTGCGCGAACTGGTCAGGCGCAGTGATTGGAGGAATGTCCCCAAGGTCTGTTGCTTTGACATGCCGTGGCGCTGGTCTCTCCGGTGCCTGGCCGCACGATGGGTGCTTCGTCCTTTCCTGCGCAATTACGTCGCCGCGTATGTGCCTGGGCGCATATGCGCCAGGTACGCGAAGTGGCTGGGCTTCAGGGATGTGCGTACCGGACTGTTCAGCATCGACATGGACAGGTTCCGCGCAGCGCGTGCCGCTTCGGAGCGCAGGGGATTCCTTTATGTCGGGCGGATGTCGGTCGAGAAGCGAGTGGACATCATTGAGGCGGCGCACCGCCGCTACCGCGAACTTGGCGGCTCGTGGGAGTTGGATTGCTACGGGCAGGGAGGCAGGTTTGTCCAACCGAACGAGATGCCGCGCATCTACGCGGAACACGCCTGCCTTCTCCTGTCGAGCGCGTTTGATCCCTGGCCCCTCGTTGTGCTGGAAGCGAAGGCCGCTGGCTGCGAAGTCATAATGTCCGACCGTTGCGGCAATCGCTTCGAACTGCCTGACGTGAGCGTGGTGCGCTTCGGCGACGTCGAGGCGATGGCGCGGGAGATGCTGCGCGTCGAGCGCGGGAGCAAAGATGGAAAGGGAAAGTGCGAGGCGGCGGATGGCGTGCTGGAGCGGTACGATTGCCGCGAGTGGGTCGAACGCACGCTTGCATTCGCAAAGGAACTGACAGGAGAAGGAGAGTTGGAATGAACAAGGTTCTGCAGCTGTGGCGCATCGCGACGCATCCGCGGGAGCTGCGCATGGCTCTCTCCGGTCTTGGCGTGCGGCTTGCCGGCGACGACGCCCTCGGCGGGCTTACGGACGCCGAGACGGCGGCGCTCGTTCGCTGGGCGAAGGAGCCGGTCGTCGATGCGTTCGTCGAGATAGGGACCTTGTTCGGCCTTACTGCGCGGACTGTCGCGCAGTTGACAGGCAAGAGGGTCGTGGCCGTCGACAACTTCTGCTGGAATCCGTTCGGGCTCACGTCGGCGCAGCACGAGGCGTTCACGCGGAAGATCCTGTCGGGCGGCGGCGTGGAGCTGGTGCGCGGCGACGCAGAACCGTTTTTGGCGTCGCTGTCCGGACGCATGGATCCGTCCAGGGCGCTCGTGTTCCTGGACGGCAGCCATGCGTACGCTGACGTGAAGCGCGAAATAGAGTTGTGTAAAGCTCAGTGCGTAGGCATCGTTGCCGGACACGACTTCGGCAATCCTCGCTTCGGCGTCACGCGTGCGGTGCGCGAGGTCTTCGGTGAGCCGGACGAGGTTGTCGGAATGTGCTGGATCAAAAGGGCTGTCCGATGAACGTTTTGCATGTCTGCGCCGGCTGGGAGGAAACGAACGGGGCGGCCGTCATCGCGCGGCTTGTGGCCCGAGAGCAGGTGGCGCGCGGCGATACCGTTAGCTTTTCCACGTGGGCCTCGCCGCGGGCACTTAGGTGCGCCGACGAGGTGTGGGTGCACTGCGGCTGGCTTCCGTGCCTCTGGTGGGCCGGCCTGCTTGCGAGACGGTCCGTGCGAATGCCCGAGGCCTGCTACGATCCCGTGCGGCTTGCCTATCGCGGCTGGAAGAAGCGTCTCGTCGGGCCGATAGAGCGGTTCTTCCTGAGAAGGGCGGAGCGCATCGTCGTGACGTGCGATGCGGAAAGGGAATGGGTCGAACGCTATCTCGGCAAGCGTCATCCGCCGATCGAAGTCAAGGACATAAAGAAGTTCTTCGACTTGAAGCGCTGGCGGCGCGAGGGTCAGGAGAGACGCGAGAGCGGAAGGAGCCTGCACCTGCTGTATCTCGGAAGGCGGCACCCGCTGAAGGGCGTTGAGTTTCTGGAGCGTGCGGTCGGCGAGGTCAACGTTTCTGCGCCAGGGAAAGTGGAGCTGAGGATCGAGTCGTCTCTCGTCGGAGAAGAGAAGGAGCGCGCGTGGGAATGGTGCGATGCGCTGGTGCTTCCGACATTGAGCGAGAACTTCGGTCTTGTAGTTGCAGAGGCGCTTGAGCGCGGCAAGCGTGTCATCACGACCGACGGCGCCCCTGTGTGGCGGGGACAGCCTGGCGTCGCGTATGTCGAAGGGTTCCGCGACGGGGCTGACGACAGCCGCGTGCGGCTTCTTTGCGCGGCGATCATGGAGGTGTGCGATGCATAATGCAATTCTGGCGGTGCTGGCGGCGGTCGTCGTCGGAACGTGGAACGGGAACTGGTTTCCGTCTGGCCGTGCCGAGCACCGCGCGCATCCTGACGTCGAGGAAGCTACGGTCAAGGCGTCTGCGGCGATGCTGGCGCGCGGCCTTGCGGCGGCCGACCCGTCCGGAACGAACGACGTGATACTCTGCCTCCACGAGATGCGCGGGCCGCGCGCGGCGTCGAACCTGGTCGAGCGCATCGGGCGGCGCGGGCTGCGCGTCGTGTCGGTGTCGGGTTACAGGCGCCGCGACCGCTTCGACCAGCAGCAGGACGCGATTGCGACGACGCTGCCGGTCGTGGAGACTCATTGGAGCAAATGGAAGGTCGCCGGGAAGGAGACTCCTCCGCGCGGCTATGCGTTCGCGGCGGTGGTGACGAGTCCTGCCGTGACGGCGAACGTCTATGCGGTGCACCTGAAGTCCAACTACGGCGCCACCACCAAGGAGCTGCGCGACCTGTTCCGCGCTAAGCGGACGCGGGCCGTGGAACAGCTCGTCGAGCAGGAGCGCGCGCGTGGTCGCGCGGCGCGGCGTCCGGTCATCGTTGCCGGCGACATGAACGCCGACAAGTGGCAGAAGAATTTCGCCGACGAGCGACTGTTCGCGATCTTGGAAAAAGCCGGCTTCGACAATCCTTTGGCGCAGCTGCCTGCAGACGCGCGAGGCACGCATCCCTCGGCGCGTTACGGAGACAGCGCTCTTGACTACGTGTTCGTGCGTGGCTTTGATGCAGGGATGCCGACGATAGTTCCGAATGACGGGCTTTCCGACCACTACGCGCTCTTCGTGACGGTCAAGTGAGCGCTTTGCTGCAGATTCATTTTTGCAACTTGCCCCCTTGCGCGCCGCAGTCGGTTATGGTATACTAACTTCCACTTTCATGACCCTGCTCGGGTGGTGAAATTGGCAGACACGCATGCTTGAGGTGCATGTGGAGAGATCCTTGCGGGTTCGAGTCCCGCCCCGAGCACCAGACCCCCGAAAAAATTTTTCAAATTGACCCCTTGCGCAAACGAAAAAAATTCGTTATCATTCCACCAGAAGTTGCGGATGTTGCGTCCGAATGGATGTGCCGACAGCTCTGAAACAAAAAGGATCAAACTAATGGCTACCAAGAAGGTTGCTGCAAAGAAGCCCGCTGCGAAGGCGGTCAAGAAGGTCGCGAAGGCGGCTCCTGCCAAGAAGGCGTGCTGCAAGAAGGCGTGCTGCAAGAAGGCGGCCCCGGCGAAGAAGGCCCCTGCAAAGAAGGCCGTCGCCAAGAAGGCCCCGGCGAAGAAGGCGAAGAAGTAAGCGAGAGCGGTTCGAAAAGCCGCATGTGCGCACCGGTTCGAAAAGCCGGTGCGCTCTTTTTTTCGGCGGGGGCGTTTGCTATAATATGTGCGATGTGTGCAATGGCCGATAACGCGAAGGAGTGGTTCGTCCGTACCGAGGACGGGCGCGTGTACGGTCCGGCCGACGTCGCGTCCCTTGTCGCATGGGCGCAGGACGGGCGGATCGAGCCGTCGGGCTTTGTCTCGCGGGACCGTCTCAGCTGGACTCCTGCGCAACTCATGCCGGAGCTGGAGATGAAGTGGCTGATCGAGACGGAGCCCGGGAAGGTGTTCGGCCCGTTCAACCGCGCGCTGGTGATTTCGCTCTTCGCGCGAGGATCGGTCTCGGCGGACGCAAAGGCATACCGACTTCACGAACTGCCGGTGGACCGTGATCCGCCGCCTGTGGTCAAGGAAGTGCGCGTGGAGGTTCCTGTCGAGAAGATTGTTGAGAAGGTTGTGGAGAAGGAAGTGCGCGTTGAGGTTCCAGTCGAGAAGGTCGTCGAGAAGGTCGTGGAGAAGGTCGTGGAGAAGGAAGTGCGCGTTGAAGTTCCGGTGGAGAAGATTGTGGAGCGCGTCATCGAGGTCGCGCCGCCTGCGCGCACCGGCATCGTCGTGAACGACGCTCCGTCTCCTGTCGGCGACGAGCCGCCCGTGCGTTCGCCGGGCGCCATCTTCGGCAACCTGGACCGCAGCCGGCTGGCGGCGTTGGAGGCGGCGGCGCAGCGGGAGCTCGCGAAAGGGCGGCGTCTTGGGATTCACGCAAACTTCTTCGGGAGGAAATGATGAAGGACGCAAAGTGGTATCTGCGCACGCAGGACGAGACGTTTGGCCCCGTGACGGCGGCGCAGCTTCTTGATTGGGCCAAGCTCGGGCGCGTCCAGCCCGGGCAGGAGGTCTCCGACGACAACATCGAGTGGCGGCGCGTCGAGGACATACCGTTTCTTGACATGCGCTTCTCGATCGACATAGGCGACGGGAACCCCAGGGGCCCGTTCAACAGGGTCGCGGCGGAGTCCCTGCTTGCGAGCGGCAGGCTGCCGCCGACGGCGACGATGGTCGAGACGCGGCAACCGTTCGCGCAGGAACCGGCGAAGCCCGAGGCTACGAAAGACCAGGAGCAGCCTGCGGCGCAGGAGTCGCGTCCCGAGCCGGAGCCGCGCGTCGTCGAGAAGGTCGTCGAGAAGGAAGTGCGCGTGGAGGTTCCTGTAGAGAAGATAGTGGAGAAGGAAGTGCGCGTGGAGGTGCCGGTCGAGAAGATCGTCGAGAAGGTTGTCGTGGACGAGACGCGCGTTCGCGAGCTGGAGGAGCTGCTGGCCGAGGAGCGGCGCCACACAGCGGAGCTTCAGTCGCGAATGGACGCCGCTGTCGCGAATGCCGCAGAGGCTGCGAAGTCGGCCGTTGCGCGCGAGGCCGACCTTGACGCGAAGCTGCGGGATGCCGCCGGGCAAGTTGAGAAGCTTGAGGCGGAGCTCAAGGAGGCGTCCGAACGGGAAAGCAAGTACGCCGAACAGGTCGCGCATCTCGAGGACGAGCTTCGCCGGTTGCCTCAGGCTGCGAGCGAGGTGGCGGACATTCAGGCGGCAGTCTACGCCATCATGAAGGACGAGGCCGAGGAGCTTGACCGGCTGATAGAGGCCGAGAAGCAGGAATTCGAGTCGTTCCGCCAGCGCCATCTCGCGCGCGGCGACCGGCTGCTCGAGCGGCGCAGGGAGCTGCTGAAGCGCACGGGCGTCAACATCGAGGACATGACGCGCCGGGCGCTCCTGGAGCGTCCGGAGGATCCTCGCACCACGCAGCTTCGCAGGGAGCTTGAGGAGCTGCGCCGGACGCACGAGCGTCAGATGCTCGACGCCGAAGCGAAGGAGAAGGAGCTTTCCGAGAAGCTGCGCCGGAAGGAGGCCGAAGATGCGCGCGCCGCCGAAAACCTTAAGGACGTGACCCAGCTCCGTCAGGAGGCGCAGGCCCTCCGCGAACGCCTGCAGATACGAGAGCAGGAGCTCCTGGCCGAACGTCAGCGCAACGAAGAGCTGCGCCAGCAGCAGGCCACGCGGCAGCAGATGCTAATGGCCCGCCTCGCCACGCTCGAGTCGCCTTCGATCGGCACGGCACAGACGTTGTCAACCAACCAGAGCCGGGAGACGCGGCAGATTAAGTTGCCGTCCTGGATGCGCCTCAAGCGATGAACGCGATATTTTGTGTCTTGCTGGCCGCGCTCTCGATCTGGGACTATCCGGCACGTTATCCCTCGCACGAGCTTCTCCGCCGCCAGTTCCTGGCCGCGTGCCGCAAGGGTGATGCCGCCGGGATGGAGAAGACCTGCCAGCAGGGCGTTGAACTGCTGCCGGACGACCCGACATGGCGATACAACCTGGCCTGTTCCCTCGCGCATTTCGAGAACAGGCAGAACGAGGCTCTTGACGCGCTTGAAAAGGCGATCGACCTCGGCTTTAGGGATTCCAAGGCCATTCGGGCCGACGCCGACCTTGCGAAGTTGTCGAAGGTGCGCCGCTACGAGGAGCTTATCGAGTATGCGGACGAGATGAGCCGTCGTCCGATCATGTTCGGTCCCCTGGCCGTCGTGCCAGCGACCGGCGTCTTCGGGCAATCCGTGGCTCTCGGCGAGCAGAACCTCGGGTGGAACTTCGACATCGGCTGCTTCAATGCGGAAATGAAGCTTGCTGTCGCCTCCGCCGGCGGAAACACAGGCGACCTCTATATGAACCGCGACGGCGGGCACTCCCCCCTGAATCTTGACGCGTTTCCGGGCATAACCCCTGTCCGCTTAGACCAGGAGGGGCGTAGCCGCGGCATGGACCTGGACATCCCGAACCTTCTTGTGCCGTATCCGCTGTTTGGCAACTGCTCGCGGGCTTATACGCATGGGCCCATGTGGCGGTCCCTGCCGCGCGTCTTGCTCACGGCGGAGGCGTGGCGGCTTAAGATGATGGTCAAGTTCTACCTCTCGAACCAGACGTGGGTTTTCCCCTCCAACGCCGACACCGCTCCGGTCGGCACCAACGGCGACGTCTTTGCGTCCATCGCCCCCTACTGGATCATCACGGCTGGGCGGAGCTATTCCGACATGCCATATCTCCGCGCCGCGCTCCAGGCGTCGCGCTCGTTCCAGACCGACGTCAAGGAGGAGATAGTCAAGCGAGGCCTGCTCGCCCCCACAATCCAGACCCTGATCCGCAAGTCTCTTCGGAACGTCACAAACGAGGTCGCCTACCTGAGCGCGGCGGCCCACCCGACGGCATTCCCTCCGAGAGGCGTGGACGTCACGCGGCTCATGGCAGCGGCCGGCGCGATGACTGTAAAGTCGATTCCACCGCTGGCTGTGATCAGCGTTACGGCGGAGCCTCCCTCCGCCGCTCCGCCGCAGCCGGAGCTTACCTATGCCACGGCGTTCGCCTGGGCCTACGTGCTTCGCTCCGACGACGAGCGGCGCGCCTTTAAGATCAAGGCCTGCGGCGCGTCTGAATACCGCTTTGTGCAGACGCATGGCAAGGGAGTTGACGTCGCGGTGGAGCAGATCGCTCCGAACGAGGCGCGAGTCACCATCAGCCGCCGCGGCCTGTCCCCGACCAGCCGCGTGGACATCGCAGCGTTCGGACGCAACCCCGGCACAGGCTGGGGCGCGCCTAGCTACGTGTCCTTCTCTCGCATGGATCCCTCCGCGCCGTATTCCGATCCGCTGCTCACTCCAAGCCCGGCAAAGGCCGAGGAATGACGCGCTTCGTCCTTGCGCCGCTTGCGGACTTCACCGACGCCCCGTTCCGCCGTCTTTGCTCCGAAGGCGGAGCGGACCTGGCCTACACCGAGATGGTGTCGGCCGCCGGACTTGCCCACGGCTCTTTGCCGACACAGCAGCTTCTTGAGACGATGGATGGTGAAGGGCCTGTGGCGTGCCAGATCTTCGGCGCTGACGAGCGTGACGTCGCGGCGGCGACGGCCCTCATTCAGCGCACCTGCCGCGCGTCGTTCTGCGAGCTTAACCTTAACGCCGGTTGCCCCATGACGAAAGTCGTGCGCACAGGCGCGGGCGCAAAGCTGATCGAGGACCCCGAAAAGATCGGAAGGCTTGTCCGGACTATGGCCGAGAATACGGACCTGCCAGTCACGGTGAAGACGCGCCTGGGCCTCCGTCCGAAGGAGAACGCCATATTCGAGATTCTCGATGCCGCGGAGCAGGCTGGTGCACGCGGAATCATTGTGCATGCTCGCTATGTCTCGCAGCTGCATTCGGGACCGGTTGACCTCGAGACGCTCGCGGAAGTCGTCCGCCGTGCGCACGTCCCGGTGACGGGCAACGGCTCGGTGACCGATCCGGCGTCTGCCGCGGCGATGGCCGCGACCGGCGTGGCGGCGGTCATGGTCGGCAGGGCGGCGCTGAAGGAACCGGGAATCTTCCGCCGACTGAAGGCAGGCGAGCCTCCAAGCCCTCCGGATGTCGAGAAGGCGCGCAAGCTGTTTCTCCGCCACCTCGATTTCCTTCTGAAGTTCCGCGATCGGCTGGCCGGGCGTTTCCCGGGGGACCGCATACCGAGCGCCGACGCCTTCGCCGCCCTTAAGATGCGAACGCATCTATTCCGTTATTTCAGCGGTTGCCCCGGAGCCGCCGCCCTGCGCGCCCGCTTCGGTACGGTCCGCACGCTTGCGGACGGCTGCCGCTGCGTCGGCGTAGAAACTTCGGGTGCAACGAATTATTTATGCAAAGTCAATGCGATGTGAGCGCTTCGCGCGACCACACGCTGCATCTGCTGTGCGGCAATAAAGCGGGCCTGAAGCCCGACACGAACCGACACGAAAAATCCCATGTCTTGCCTCCGTTTGTTCCGTAATGGGTTGTCGGATTGCAGCAGTCGCAGACGCCGCAGAGGTTGCGCTCAAGACCCGATTGTCGTCGCCTCCCGCCTTCATTAGACCTTGATTCGCACGCAAATCGCCAAGCGTTCGGGCGGGCGACAATCGGTCTTGAGCGCGGTTTCAAAAGGCAGGTACGGCATCGACGGTGCCACCGACTGCCATAGGCGAACAACCGCGGACGATTCCGATTGTCGCCTCGCGCAAATGAAGAGTCAATGGAATGCCAATGTTGAGTCGCAGGCGGGGAGGCGACGACAATCGGGAATCGGACGCAAATTCTGCGAACTCTGCGACTAAACCAACACCCCCGCAGCCCGGAAACACCACTTTGCATTCACTTCTGGAAATGGCGGCTGTGCATTTGTGCATAAAAGTCTCGGCGCACTCGGAAACTTCCTTTCCTTTACAATCCGTTAACATCGGCGGACTATAATTCGCGGTGTCCTGAAGGGACTGGATGGTCCTGTCCCGGGGACAAAAGGAAAGGAAGGCGAAACATGAGAAACAAGGGTAAAGTCACTGGTGCCGTGGCGGTCACGCTGGCGGCGGCCACGCTGATAGGGTTCGCCGCAGCCACTTGCGACGAAAAGAAGCAGGTCTCGCAGAAGTCGTCAGAGGCGACTGTGGTGACCAACGAGAACGGCAGCGTGTCGCGCACGTTCACCGAAAGCACTGTGGCCACGAACGGCAGCATGGTGACCGAGCGCAGGCGCGAGACGCGCACGACGCTTGACGCCGACGGGAACATGCTCGAGTCCTCGACGAGCGAGTACGCGCAGAGCTATTCGGTCGGCGACGCGGGCATGGCGCCACTGTCGGCGTCGATCAACGCGAAGGGAGGCGAGGCTGTTCCTGCGGCGGACGTCGACTCCTTCATGGGGCTGAAGTTCGGCTCCGTGTTCAAGGGCACGAACTTCGTTGAGGACGTCGACGAGCCTACGCTGCTCAGGGCCGAGTTCACGCCGAAGAAGAAGCTGGCCGACTTCAACGACTACTACGTCTACGTGACGCCGAAGACGCACAAGGTGGCGAAGGTGTACGCTTGCGCGAAGAAGGCGGTGGACGGCGGCGCTAACTGGCGGCGCAACTACCTTATCGAGGCGCTGGAGAAGCGCTACCAGACCTGGGCGCGTCCGCGCAGCTGGTGCCGACCGGTCTACACGTTCGACGTTGGCGGCGGGCGGTACGTGACGGCATGCCTGGCTGGTGCGTCGCGCGACTACGAGACGGTTGTCGTCGGGTGGGACGACGCGCTGCTGACGACGGCTGCGGACGAGTCGGAGGAGATACGTGCGGAAGCCCGCAAGAAGGCGGCCGAGAGGCGCAACCGCTGGGTGAACGACACGGTCGACGCCTTCTGAGGCGTCTGACGCCGCAGCCGCACGGTTTGTGGTATACTGTGCGGCATGCGCGTTCTGCTCCAGCTGTTCTGGGAATTCCTCCGCCTTTCGCTTTTTGTGATTGGCGGAGGATATGCCATCATAGCCGTTGCCGACGATGCGTGCGCTAGGCGGGGCTGGACG
Organism: Kiritimatiellia bacterium; assembly: GCA_017403825.1. Taxonomy (GTDB): domain Bacteria; phylum Verrucomicrobiota; class Kiritimatiellia; order RFP12; family UBA1067; genus UBA1067. The sequence continues at coordinate 37,497 of JAFRDO010000043.1, read as the reverse complement.
GCGGAAGGGGAGCTGCTGGACCGTCTGCCGATCTTCCAGTCGATCCCTGGGCTGATAGCCGCTCATTCCGCCGTCTACGTGGGCAACAAGGTCGCCGGCGGACTTGGAGCAGCCATCGCCGTAGTTGCCGTGGCGCTGCCGAGCGTAGTTGTGTTTTCGCTGGTTGCCGTCGGCTATCGGTCGCTGCCGCTCGATAACGCGTTGCTGAAGAGCGCGTTCGTCGGCATTAGGGCCGCGCTCGCCGGCATCGTCGCGGCGGCTCTGCTCCGTGGCTGGCGGCGTAGCCTGCCGGACGCATTCTCCTTCGTGCTGGCCGCCGCGGCTGCTCTGGCGATAGGCGCGCTTGGCGCAAGCGCGGTGCTGGTGCTTGTCGCGGCGATGGTTGCCGGGCTCGCGTCGCAGGCGTCCGGCGGCGCGGCGGCAGGCCGCCGCACGTTCCGCTCGTCGCCGCTGGCGCTGCTTGTGTTTCTCAAGTACGGGCTCGTGGGCTTCGGCGGCGGCTTTGCGCTCGTGCCGCTCTACGTCGCCGACTTCGTAGGCCCGGCCGCCGCGTACCTGCAGGTCACGTCCGAGGATTTCGCCAACGTGATGGCGCTCTCGCAGATGACGCCGGGTCCGATCGGCGTGAACTGTGCGACGTTCTTCGGCTACAGGCTGTGCGGGTTGCCGGGCGCAGTCGCCGCGTCCGTGCTTCTTCTGCTGCCCGGCGCCGTGCTGTGTTTCGTCGCCGTCAGGTCGCTGGCGCGGTTTCAAGACAGCAAGATCGTTGCCGGCATAATGCGTGGCGCAAGGCCGGCGTCCGTGGCGCTTATGCTCTGCGCCCTGCGCATCTTCGCCGCGAACATTTGGTATAATGTAACGGCAATACTGATTGCATTCGCAACAATGGTTCTGATAATGAAGAAAAAAGCAAACGTAGTGTTACTCATAGTCCTTTCGGCGTTCGCCGCGCTCGTCCTTCGGGCCGACGAACCCGTCACCTCCGCCCGCTTCCCCGACGCAGACGCCGTGATCGTGGACGAGGCGGAGCGCGTGCGCTACAACCCCGACGGTACGTACGAGTCGATCGAGGAATGCTGGACGAAGATACTGACGGAGAAGGGCAGGCGCGACGAGAGTACGTTGCGCCTCGACTACTCGCGTCGCTACGGCGAGGCCGAGATAGTGTTCGTCAGGGCGGTCGGCGAGGACGGGCGGGAGCGCGAGATCGACGTCTCGGCGACGACGAAGGAGTCGACCGACAACGGGTCGATGTCGGCGAACATCTACGATCCGCTGGACCGGCAGATCGTATGCACGATTCCTGGCCTGAAGGTCGGTGACACTCTGCACGTGAAGACGCGCCGCACGGCGAAGAAGCCGCGCTGCCGCGACAAGTGGTCCGACCTCTCGGTGATGGAGTGGAAGGTGCCGATCGTGCGCGGCGTCTACGAGGTGACGGCGCCGCCGTCACGTCCGCTGAATCGGATACTGATACGCAATCCCCTCGGCAACATCGTCACAAACGCCACGCGCCTTGCCGACGGCTCGACCGTCCATACGTTCACCGTCACCAACTCCCCGCAGGCGTTCCCGGAGCCGGACATGCCGCCGCTCTACACGCAGGTGCAGCACGTGCGCGTCTCGACGGCGGCGGACTGGCTGGAGATCTCGCGCTGGTACTGGGATCTCTGCGCCCCGCATCTCGCGAAGACGAACGCCGCCATGTGCGCCAAGACGGCCGAGCTCGGGCGCGATCTCCGCGCGATATTCAAGTTCGTCTCGCAGGAAGTGCGGTACATGGGCCTGATGATGGAGGACACGTCTCCCGGCTACGCCCCGCATGACGTCGACATCACCTTCGACAACCGTTACGGAGTCTGTCGCGACAAGGCGGCGCTACTCGTGGCGATGCTCCGCCTCGCCGGGTTCAAGGCGTACCCCGTGCTGATCCATGTCGGCGCCAAGCTCGACCCCGACGTTCCCCAGCCGTTCTTCAACCACGCGATCGTGGCGGTCGAGGCGGAAGGAAGCGAGATCGACAAGGCGGAACGCGGTAGCGAGGACGGCAGGTACGTCCTCATGGACCCGACGAACGAGAACGCCAAGGACATCTTTCCCTCGTACCTCTGCAACAGGAGCTATCTCGTGTGCTGCCCGGAGGGCGAATGCCTGAAGACGTCCGCGGTTCCTTCGCCCGGGCGGAACCTGCTGGACGTGGAGTCGTCGGGTTCCGTGTCGAAGGACGGGGCACTTTTCATTGAGAGCGAGATACGCTTCATGGGCATCAACGACACGGCGTACCGCGGCGCGCTCGTCCGCCGCCAGCCGGGCGACCGCGTCAAGCTCTTCGAGAAGATCGTGCGCGGCATCGCGCCTGGTGCGGAGCTGGTGAGGTGCGACGTCGAGCCGAAGGACATGCGCGACACGGAGCGTCCGGTGGTGGTGCGGATGGCGGTAAACGTCCCCGAGGCGGTGATACGCGGCGAGACGCAGTCCGTGCTGAACGTGCCGTTCCTGTCCGGTGCGCTGGGAATGGCGAACTTCCTGCTTTCCGGCAACACGTCGCTGGCGCAGCGGCGCTATCCGCTCCTACTCGACACGACGGCGCGGGTCTCTGAGCGCGTGCGTATCGACCTTGGGGACTCTGTCGGCGCGGCGGTGGAGTTGCCTGACGACTCGGTCGGAGAGTCGTCAGGCTGCAGGTTCGAGCGGTCGTTCTCCGTCACCAACGGCGAACTCCGCGCCGTGCGCTCGTTCTCTATCGGCGCGGTCGAGTTCTCTCCGAAGGCATACGCGGAGCTTCGCGAGGATATCAAGCGCATCGAGGCGGCGGCGAGGCGGAAGCCGGTGTTCGCGGTGGATCCGCTCCGCGAGGCGGACTCCCGGTGCGTGCTCTGCTCCACCGAGACGACGGTGTTCTCCGACCGGGAGTGGACCACGACCAACACCATGGTCCGCGAGGTGCTGACCTACGCCGGCAAGAAGAAGTTCGCCGAGCTGAAGTTCAATTTCAACCCAGCCGTGGAGACCGTCGAGCTGTTGCATGCGTCGGTCAGCAACCGCAACGGCGAGGTGCGTTTCGTGTCCGACCGGGAGAAGAACGTAATGGACTGCGGCTGGGCCGCCGCCGCGCCGCGTTACCCGGCCGGCAAGATGCTCGTGGTCAACCTGCCGGCGGTCGAGATCGGCAGCGTCATTTCATTCTCGCTCGTCCGCGCCGTGACGAACGCACCTGCCGCATTCTACGCGGAGTACGGCTTCGACTCCACGGAGCCTCTCGACAGGCGCATCGTGCGCGTCAACGACTGGCGTCGCGAAGTCACTGGTCCGCGCCGCGTGCCGAAGGAACCCGACCAGCCCGACGCCGCGCTTTGGCGCGACGTGGTGATAGTGTCGTCCAACAGGTTTGAGAGGCTTGACCTCGCGATCAGTCCGCTCGACCCGGCGAAGGCGCTTGGGGAAGGCGCGGCAGGCGGCACTGCGGAGGACAGGATTCGTGCGATCCGCGACTGGATGGCGAAGTATGTGAAGGTGGCAGGGCCGGGGCTCTGGGATCTGCCGGTCGGGCTTCAGCTCACGCCGCCCGAGACGGTGCTTCGCGAGCGCTACGCCACGCGGCTGGACTACGTGCGCACGCTGTGCTCGCTGCTGCGTGGCGCAGGCTTCGAGGCGGACGTCGTGTTCGCGTCGTCCGACGCCGACGAGCCGGAGGCGGTGAAGCGCCGCATCATGTTCGAGAAGCCGAACGTGCGCGAGTTCTCGTCGGCGCTTTGCCGCGTTACGGTGCGCGAAGGCGGCTTCCTTTGCTTCGGCGGAGAGGAAAGGACTTTCTTCCTTGGCACGGAAACCCAGTATTCGCCGCTTGGGCCGTCGTCGTATGCCGGCAGCGACTACTTCGACCCTGCGACGGGTGAGTTCGGCGTCGTGACCGTGCCGGATCCGAAGTTCGAGCGGGCGACGAGCGAAGCCAGCGAATACGACGTGCGGGAGAACGGCTCGGTCGACCTTACGGTCGTGAACGAGATCGCCGGGCCGGGCGTCGGCGCGTTCCGCAAGCGCTATTCCGAGATCCTGCCTGAAGAGCGTTCGCGCCGCTACCAGGAGATTCTTGGCAATGTCGCACAGGCAGCGACGGCCACCGGCGACCTGGAGACTGACGTCGAATCTTATCCGGCGCGCATGAAGTTCTCCTGCTTCATACCGGACTTCGCGACCGTGCAGGGCGACGCGATCACGATCCAGCTGCCGCCGCTGTCGTCGTCCATTCCGTCTGCCGCAGGGAACGTCCGCCAGACGCCGTTTGAGGTTGGCGCGTGCGACCCGGAGGAGGAGACGGTGACGGTGAAATTCCCGGAGGGATACGGTGCGCTCGAGCATCTGCCTTCGCCGTTCATGTTCTCCGACCCGTCCGATCCCGGCAAGGTCTGGCTGGAGAGCGAGGTCTCGTCGGCGACCGGCGCGGACGGACGCCTGGCGGTAACGATAAAGCGCAAGGTGCTGAAACGCGGGGAGTCATGGTACCGCCCGGAGTTCCACGAACTGGTCAAGGACTGGCGTCGCATCGCCACTTCGCGCGGCAACCGCACCATAACCGTGCGGCGGCTTAAGGGCAAGTGACATGGCGGGCACTTTGAATTTCTACCTGATCTGGCTTGACTGGCCGGAGCGTTGTTTCCGTGCCGGCGCGGCGGAAGTCGCGCTGCTGAAGTCGCTGGCGCCGAAGGGGAGCCGCGTCGTGCGAGTGACTGGCGAGCGCGCGTTTCTGCGAGAGTTGCCCAAGGCGACGCATGCGATCGTCTGGAGCTTCAAGAGCGAGTGGTTCGCCCGTGCGCCGCGGCTAAAGGTGCTTGCGACGCCTGCGGCCGGGCAGGAGCTGGTGCCCACCACCGGGCCGGATGGGGTGACGATCCATTTCGGCGGCTTCCACGGCACAATCATGGCGGAATCGGTCGCGGCGTTCGTGCTTGCGTGGGCGCGCGGATTCTTCCGGCCGGAACTTCGTGAGAAGGCCTGGCCGCGCACGGAGCTGAGCGGAGTCTGCACCGAAGTCGCCGGCACGTGCGCGGTGATCGCGGGCTACGGAAAGGTCGGCCGGGCCATAGGCGCGAAGCTGGAGGCGCTCGGCGTCTCGGTCGCGGGCATCACGCGCCACGGCGTGTTCGCCGGCGACCGGCGGCTGGCGCGTTCGCGCCTGGACAAGCTGATGGCTGCGGCAGACTGGTTCGTCCTGGCCCTGCCGTCCACGACCGGCACCGACGGATTCCTTTCTGCGCGAATGATTTCGAAGCTGCCACGCCGCTGCGTGGTTGTCAACGTCGGGCGGGGCAATGCGGTCGACGAGAAGGCGCTTTTCGCCGCGCTCAAGTCGCATCGCCTCGCCGGCGCATATCTCGACGTGCGCTGTCACGAGCCGTCCGCAGCCGCGCTGGAGTCGCCAGGCTACGTGCCGGAGCTGGCCGACCTGCCGAATTGCATCGTCATGCCGCACGGCGCGGCGTTTTCGCCCCGCTACCTGGAGCGGTGCATAAGAGAGCTTAAGGAAGATGGCCTTGTCTGAATCATGGAGGTGAAGCGATGAGGAGAATGTTTGCGCTGGCCGCGATGTTGGCGGCATTCGCTGTTGAGGCCGGAGCCGATGAACAGCCGTCCGCCGAAGAGTCGGAGCTGGCGAAGCAAGTGGCCAGCAGGGTGCTGCCGTGGGGCTCGAAGCAGGTGGCGAGCGCGGGCTTCGCCATACGCGAGATCGACGAGATGGACACGGCGTGCGATGATGCATGGCGTTCGCTGAAGTCCAGGGCGGAGTATGACGCCTTCCGCCTGCGTCTCAGGGGGAAGATGCTAGCGGCCATCGGCACCATGCCAGAGCGCACTCCGCTCAACGCCCGCACCGTGGCGACGTATCGCCGCGACGGCTACAGGATAGAAAAAGTGATTTTCGAGTCGATGCCGGGCGTGTTCGTGACGGCGAACCTGTTCGTACCCGACGGCGAGGGCAGGAGACCTGCCGTCGTGATGAGCTGCGGGCACGCCGACGAGGGCAAGGACTGCACGACGTATCTCCGGGCGTGCGTGATCGCCGTGAAGAGCGGATTCGTCGCGCTCATGTTTGATCCGTACTATCAGGGCGAGCGCAGAACCGCCCTGCGCCGTAACTCAACGTGGTCGCACAACGAGATGGGCATACGTGCGTCGCTGATAGACTGGTCGGCCCCGCTTCTGCGCATCTGGGACGGCATGAGGGCGATAGATTACGTCGAGTCGCGTCCAGAGGTGGACGCTTCGCGCATAGGCTATATGGGGCAGTCCGGCGGCGGCACGATGACCGCTCTCATGGAGGCTGCCGACAACCGCATCAAGGCGGCGGCGCCGAGCTGCTTCCTTACGAGCCTGCGCGAACTGTGCGTCCACATGGGTCCGCAGGACGGCGAGCAGAACATCTACGGGCAGCTCGCGTTCGGCCTCAACCACACCGGGTACGCGCTGATACCCGACATACCGGTGGCCGTCACCTGCAAGTTCGCGGATATGTTCCCATACGCTGGCGTGAAGACGCTCTTCGCGACTGTGCGTACGCTTGAGACGAACGTCGGCATAGGGGAGCGGGCCTTCCTCAACTGCGCGCCGGGTCCGCACGGCTGGACCGAGGCGACCGAGCAGTCGTCGGTCATGTATCTTGCGAAGCACCTCATGCCGGAGCGTCGCGACCTTGCCATCGACCTTGAAGACCTCTGGCAGCTCGACCTTGGCTTCGACATGTCGAAGGTAGACACTGGCCTGTCGGAGAAAGAGTGTGGCTGCACCGAGGGCCGCACGACCGAGACTCTGCCGGGCTGGCGCTCCATAATGGACATCATAGCCGAACGCGCGGCGAAGGTGCGCGAGGCGCGCCGGCCGCTTGACGCTGCGGCCAAGGCGGATGCCGTGAGGCGCCTTGCCAAGGTGCGGATTCCTGCCGAGACCGGGTGCCGTGTGAAGGAGACGGGCGTTGCGCAGGTTGGCGGCTACGAGACCGTCCGCATTGTTGCGCAGTATCCGAAGACGGGGCACATGCTGCCGGCCGTCTGCGTTTCGAAGGCCGGGGCGTCTGGCGCGCCGGTGCTGGTCGCCGCGTGGGGCGGCAGGGAGAAGGGGTTGGAAACGGCCAGGGAATATCTTGTCGCCGGGCGCACGGTCATGATTGCCGACGTCTCCGGCACGGGCGAGATCGGCAAGGAGAGCCATATCTTCTACGGGGCGAAGGACCGTCCCGACGAGGGCCTTGGCGCCATGTGCTACCTGATGGGCGAAACGCTGGTGGGGCGCCGCGCGACTGACATGCTCGTCTTGGCGGACGCGCTGTCGAAGCGGTGCGGCGGCGCGAAGCCGCTGCTTGTCGCTTCCGGTCCGCTTGCGATTCCGGCGGCGCATGCCCGCGCGGCGGACGCCGCGGCATGGTCCGGCCTGGTAGTAAAGGACGCTCCGCCGTCATGGCGGGACTGCGTAGAGGGAGGAGCGAAGCGCATGCAGATGACGTATTACGCCGACATCGTTCCTGCGGCCTACTTCGCTTACGACTGGACGGATCTGTAGGGGCGACGCACGCGGCGGATTTTTTGGTATAATTCACGGAAACGGCCCTGACGGGCTGCGGTGACAGGACCAATCAGGAAAGGCAAGGCAGAAATGGGCGACATAACTTTCGAGCAGGCATGGAACTTCGGCGGGCCCCTCATGTGGGTGCTTGCGTTCTTCTCGGTGATGGGGCTTGCGGTGATGTTCTACCTCTGGTATTCCCAGCGTCGCGGCATCTGCGTGCCCGACGCCGTCTCGCGGATACGCGCGGCGAAGGACCCGGCGGCGGAAGGCGGACGCATCGCAGACCGCATGATGGCGTCGGTGGACTGGCTGGCGGACATAGCGGCCATCGCGCCGCTCGTCGGACTTCTGGGCACGGTGCTCGGAATGTTCCGCGCGTTCGGCGGCATCGCTTCCGACGTGGCCGCAGGCGCGAAGCCCGTGGTGCTTGCGCAAGGCGTCTCGCAGGCGATCGTTACGACTATCTTCGGCCTCGTCGTGGCCATACCCGCGCTTCTCGCCCATGCGTTCTTCCGCCGCCGCGCCCAGCGCCGCATAGCCGAGATCGAGGAGCTGGCATGAAGTTCGTGCGCCGAACAGCCTCCCGCGCGCCACGGCTGGCGCTGACGTCGATGCTCGACGTGATCTTCCTTCTGCTTTGCTTCTTCGTGACGGTCAGCGTCTTCTCGCAGTGGGAGAACGAGATTTCGATCCAGCTGCCGTCGGCGGAGTCCGCAAAGGAGCCGGACCGCCTTCCCGGGGAGATCGTGATCAACCTGTCAAAGGAGGGGAAGGTTACGGTCAACGGGCGCGAGCTTGCCCTGGGAGACCTGAAGACCCGTCTGGCGCGTATCTCGAAGTTCTATCCCGGCCAGCCGGTCATCATTCGGGCTGACCGCGCCACGGCCTACGAGAAGCTCGTCGGCGTGATCGACACCTGCCGCGAGGCCGATGTGTGGAACTTTTCGCTCGCAACCGAAGGAGGGGAGGGCAAGTGATTTTCGCGGCCCTGGCGCTGGCGATCGCGGTGCTGCCATCCGATAGGCTGGCAATGGCCGACCGTCTCTTCAACCGCGGGCGCTACGCTGACGCGGAGGCGGAGTACCGTACGCTTTCCGGCGTGAAGGGAATTGCGGCAGACGAGCTGCTGTTCAGGCTGGCGGAGTGCGACCGCGTCGCCGGCCGCAACGAGGCCGCGCGTAGAGGATACGCCGAGATATTCAACCGCTACCCGGATTCGCGGCACGCCTCGCGGTCGCGGTTCATGTACGCGATGGGGGCGCGGGGGGCCGAGCGCACGCACCTGCTGGCCGAGCTGGACTCCGACCGCGTTGCGCCCGACGTGCGGGCCGCCGCGCTCTACTATCTTGGCTCTGAGACCTCCGACACGGAGATCCTGGCCCGTTGCGTGAAGCTCGAGCCGAAGGGCAAGTACGCCCCTTACGCCAACCTTAAGATAGGAACGAAGTTCACCTCGTCGGACGACCCGGCCGTGCGCCGCAAGGGCGTGGAGACGCTGCTAGGGATCGCCTTCGCAGGCGGCCCGATGGGGTCCGAGGCGCTTTATCTCGCAGCCCTGCAGTGCTACCGCGACCGCCGCTACGGCGAGGCCGGCAGCCTCTTTCGGCGCTACCGCAAGCTGTATCCGTCGGGGGAGCATGCCGCAGAGACGCGAACGATGTCCGTCTGGTGCGACTTCCTCGAAGGCCGCTACGCCGACGCGGCTGCGGCTTGCGGCGAAGGCGAGTCTGACGACCTTGCCTACATACGTGCTGCTTGCGCATATGCGACGGGCGACAACGCACGGGCGCTGACCCTGTTCAAGAAGTACCTGGAGGACTACCCGGAAGGGCATTACCGGGCTGACGCGGAGCTGCCTGTAGCGCGCATTGAGTTCGAGGCGGCCCGCAAGAGCGACGACTCCGCGAAGACGGTCGAGACGGCACGCCGCAGCTTCGGGCTGTCGAAGCTGGCGTCCGACCAGATACGGCTTGCATGGGCCTACGAGAAGGCGGGCAAGGCGGAGGCCGCCGCCGAGGAGTACGCGCAGGTGGCGAAGAAGTTCCCCGGCACAGACGAGGCGGCCGAGGCCATGTACCGCAGGGCGATGATCGCGGCGGCGGACAGCAACTGGTCTGGCGCGGAGCTGGCGCTTGCGGAGGCGCTGGCGACTGGCCGCCTTGGGAAGCGCAAGGGCGAGGCGCTCTACTGGCGCGGCGTGGCCGCGATGAAGCTCGGCCACGAGGAGACCGGCGCCGGGTTCTTGCGTGAGGCTATCGAGTCCGGGCTTTCGCTGGACGAGGCCCGCGAGGCGAAGCTGATGGTAGCTGACTTCGATTACAAGTCCGGCAGGCTTGATGCGGCGCGGACCGCATACTCCGAGCTGGTTCGCGACGGCGCCTGTGCCCGCATGAGCGCGTCGCGCATGCTTTCCGTGGGGAGGTTCCTCGGCGGGGCCGAGGCCGAGACGTGCGCGCGTGAGCTTACGAAGAGCGATGCGTCGGAATGGCGTCAGGCCGGCTGGGCGTTGCTTGGCTCGTGCGAGGAGAGCCGCGAGTCCTATGCAGCTGCCATCGACGCCTACCGCAAGTGCCTGGCCGAGCCAGCCAGGACGGAGGCTGCTGCCGACGCGGCGCTGCGCCTCGGCAAGCTTGAGTTCCGCGCCGGGGAGTTTGCGCAGGCGGAAAATTCGCTGAAGAAGGCGATTGCGCTGAATGCCGCCAACGCCCGCGCCCGCGCCGAGGCTTACGTCACGCTTGCAAAGAACGCGGAGCAGAGCGGAGACGTGCAGTCGGCATGCGCATACGCCACGGTAGTCGTGTCTCTGTTTGACGACGAGGCCCTGTGCGCCGAGGCCAAGCGGATACTTGCCGCGCACCCGGAGGCTGCGAAATGACGAAGGAGCGCCGCGAGGAAGCCGTGCTTGTGGCAGTCGCGGCATCGGTGGCGATACACGTCGCGCTGATGCTGCTCGTGCGGCCCCATGTCATGACGCACGTCGTGACCGATGCGACGAGGCACGCCCGCCACCCGCCGATGCGCGTCGTCAAGGCGGAGCAAAGGCCGGATACGGTCGGAATCGGTGCGCTGGAGGATCTGCAGGCGGCTAAGGACGCGCCTGTCGCCACCGTGTCAGTCCCCGTGGCTGAGGCAGTGGCCGACGGGCCCGTCCGTGCGCCGGACGCGCCGGCACCGTCGGCAGTGGACGATACCGTGCCGCCGCCCCCGACGGCCCCGGTGTTTGACGTGAGTCCCGTGAAGACCGGCGGCAAGGACGCCGTGGGAGGCGTTGCCGTTCCAATTACGCGCATCGAGACGCCCGAGGCCGCGGCGGCGGCGAATTCGGCGCCGACGTTCTCCATTGAGGTTCCGAAGACCGTGGTTCGCGAGGTTCCGCCTCCGCCGTCAGTGCCGTCTGCCGTCGCTGCCAGCGACCCGGTCGAGTCCCTTGAGCCGGCGAAGATCTTGCGCGAAGAGGCGTCGCGCGCCGCTCCGCCGCCTACGTTCACGCCGGCGTCGGAAGTCTACGAGAAGGTCGACGAGCAAGTCGTCGCCGCAGAGAAGAAGGCCGTGAGCGCGCTTGTCGCAGCAGAGGACGCCAAGGAGCTCTCGAAGGCTGTCAACGCCGTCATGACTGCGACCGCCAAGGACGGCTGGACGTATTTTCGCGTTATGCTCTCGCCCCGCTCGTCGCTGTCGGTCGTGCCCAAGGACTTCGTAGTGCTGATTGACGCGTCCGGGTCCATCGGCAAGGACCGCATGGCGTCGATACGCGGCGCGGCGCGGCGGATACTGCGCAGCGCGGCGAACTCCGACGACCGTTTCAACCTCGTCGCGTTCCGCGACAAGTTCTCGTATGCGTTCCGCCAATGGCAGGAATGCACGAAGGCCTCCTTCGACGCTGCGGACAAGTGGATCGACAACCTCGCCGCGCACGGGCGCACGGACGTGTTCTCGACGATCAGCTCGGTCCTTACGCTGCCGCGCGACCCGACGCGCCCGCTGATCGCGCTAGTCGTCACCGACGGCGAGGCGAACGAAGGCGTGAGCGACACCGGGGAGATACTGTCCAAGTTCACGGCGCTCAACGACGGGCTGGTCTCCGTCTACATGTACGGGGTGAAGACGTCGGCCAACCGTGCGCTCATAGACGTGCTCACTCGCGGCAACCGTGGCGAGAGCCTCATCTTCGACGGTTGGCAGCGGCGGAGGGCCGGTAGCGGCATAGAGAGTCTCACCGAGCGCTTCCGCGACCCTGTTCTGACCGACCTGCGCATCGTGTTCGCGTCCGGCACGCGCGCCGAGGCGTATCCGAGGCTCCTGCGCAACCTCTATCGCGGCGAGACAATTTCATTCGTCGGGCGGGTGCCGTCCGGCACGAAGGAGGTCGCGTTCTCGCTGAAGGGCCTGAACGGCAAGGACGCTTACGAGGGCTTCTTCAAACTGCAGCTTGGAGCGGCGCCAGCCGATCCGTCAGTCGCGACCTCCTGGAACGAGGAACTGGCAATCGACCGGAGGCTTGGTTCGCACGCGAAATAGGCGACGTTCTCGCTTGCCGAGAGGCGCAGACTTGTGGTATAATCTCACTTGGCATGAGAAGGGCATTCACACTCGTCGAGCTGCTTGTTGTTGTGGTGGTGATCGTCACGCTGATGGCGGTTACCTTCCGCCTCGGCAGCGTCGGTTCGGAATCGACATACAAGTCACGCACTATCAACCGCATGCAGCGGCTCGAAAACTGCCTTTCGGGCTATTACGCCGCGTACGGCAGCTATCCGCCGGTCGGCCTGCACGGCAGCCGCGACTACACTTACCAGGTCGACCTCCACGGCATACAGCAGACCGAAAAAGACCTTCATATGGACAACCTGGAATGGAAGCGCGTAGAAGCCGCCTGCCGCAGCCAGCCGGTCGGAATGAGCTTTCCGTTCTCGAACAAGAGCATGGCCGACTATGTCGATGAGATAGCCAGGTTGCTGATGGAAAAGGCCAACTCCAGCGAGGCCCGTTACGCGCAATTCAGGAACAACCCGGTTCTCAAGGGTGGCTTCAGTGCCCTTACCGACAGCAGTCGGATAAAAGACAAGGCTAAATATTCGTCATGGTCTCATGCGCAGGTCTTTAAGCTCGGGCTTATGAGCTACCTGTTGCCGCGTCTCCTGGTTATCTTCTATCCTTCGGGTTCTGAAAATTCTCCGCCGAGCGAGTTCGTGGGATTCTTCACGGAACAGAATCAGTGGGGCATGCATAACGAACTGCCGTGCGACTTTACAACCGGGCAGCCGTATCTCGACTGGGCAACCGTGATCAATGAAAGGTGGAATAAAACCGACGGTTGGAAGATCACGGCCCTGCCGTCACAGTCTGTCTGTGCGCGTTGGCTGCCTAACCTAGAGGGCATTGTCCTTAGCTCGAAGGACCGATACGTCTATGGCGTACGCCTTCGCGATGATATCCACGGTTCCGTTTCGGTCTCTGCCGACACGACCGATCCTGTGGTATACTCGTCAGGCAATTCGCAGAGCGGTGCCAGCAGCAGCAGTTCGGGGCAGTATCTGCTCGACAACGTGACGGTCGTGGACGGTTGGTACCATGAATTCTACTACTATTCGCCATCGCCGCATCAGACCTACACGCTGTGGAGCGCGGGGCCGAACGGCAAGACGTTCCCGCCGTGGGTGACGGACGAGGAGCTGTCAAGGCTTAGAGACCGCGCGACGGCACAGCAATGGATGGCCGACGATATCGTGCATATGAAGAATTGAGAAGGTGTAGAGGTATGAAGGTACAGAGGTTTGGAAGATTTAGAAAGGTAAGGGGTGGGGCGCTTTCTGGCTTCACCCTGATTGAGATGCTTGTGGTGATGGGAATCCTGGCCATTCTTATCGGCGCGGGAATGACCACGTTCTCGTCGGCGACCAAGAAGGCTCAGCAAGCCCGCGCTCGCGAGGTCGTGAGCAACGTGGCGACTGCGCTAGAGGCAATCTACCAGCGCGAGAGCAGCTTTCCGCGACGGGTAATCAGCAACGGCAGCCGCGACGGCGAGATGACGGCCGATGTGGCCTACGAGCTGGCGAAGCGAAACGCGATGACGCTGACATACGACAGCAGCACGAAGAAGACAGTAGGCGCCGATAGGTGCGGCATCCTCACGCCATGGGGACAGGACACGGTGAAACGCAAGGGCAACAAGGGAGTCTCGGACGGCACGGCGGTGCCGTCTGGCGGCACGATCAGGGACCACCGCATACATTTCGCCGTCGATACCGAGGGCCTTGGTTACGTTAATGCTTCAGTCGGCGGCGAAACGCTGAAGATCCGTGCTTCCGCCGTGGCGTGGAGCTGCGGACGTGACGGCAAGATATGGAAGTATTCAGACGGGCTGAAGCGCGACAACTGCTACAGCTGGAGCCGTCAGCAGGTTGAGAAGTAAGGGGGCTGGAAAGATGACGAGAGGGACCAGAGGCAAGGGACTGTCGGCGGGCTTCACCATCGTCGAGCTGTTGGTGGTGATCTCAATCATCGGCATTTTGCTCGGCATCGTGACTACGGCCGCCACGGGGTCGATCAAGAACGGGCGGACGCGCCGTGCCCAGGCGATGGCAAGCGCCCTGCAGCAGGCGATTGCGGCGTACTACGCGCAAGAGGGCCGCTGGCCGGAGGTGATAGAGTCGCGCAGCGGCAACATGGGCAACAAGATCAAGTACACCTTCACCGCCACCGAAGGCGACCAGATACTCCGCGAAGTCGTCCGCAAGTCCGTCGGAACTGGTGCGTCGCGTCCGCTCGTCGACGCTACGGCGCTTTTCGTGGCGAACGCGAGCAGGGTGCGCGGAGACGGCTGCTTTGACGTGCACGGCGACCGGAACTGCACGGCTTACTGCGGCGACAAGCAATGCATCAATGGCGTAGACTTTTCGCTTGCCGCCAACAAGGACTCGAAGGTGCACATTTCGCTCAATAACATGGCGTTCGGCTGGCAAGGTCGCACCAACGGCAAGTTCTGCCGCTTCTGGATAACGTACAATTCGCAGACGGATTCCGTTAGCGTGTCGCGCAAGCATCCAGACAAGACTTATCCTGTAGATTGGGAGTGACGATTGAGATGCGCCGCGCGTTCACATTGATGGAGCTGATGGTCGTCGTGGGAATCATGGCGTTCCTCGGCGTTGCCGCTACGAACGGTTATAACGCCCTCCAGCGCGGCATGGCGGAACGTGGTGCGGTCGACGCCGCCAGTGCGCTGCTGAAGGCCGCCAAGGAGCGTGCCATGGTCGACCGCGTGCCGACGGCGGTCTTCTGCTACAACCGCATGCTTCGTGAGGCATCGGAGGACGAGAATGCCGTAATAGTGGGCGAGGCCGTGGCGATTCGTCGCTACGGGCGCATCACGTGCGTGCAGGGCAGATACCTTTACGACGAGTTCGGTGACTTAGACCGTAGCTATGACAGGCAGACAGAAAAGTCCAAGCTGGAGAACGGCAAGGGAATGCGTCTTTGGCGTTTTGACGACACTGACGAGGTCCAGATGCAGTATTCGGTGGTTGCAGATGCGGTGTATGACAATGATGACATCGGCGCGGCGTATTCGTTCACATCATGGGGCGACCGGCTGAGTGAAGGCGAAGGTGCCCAGTTGAGCAGTGACGCGTCTGTCCAAGAATTGCAAAAAGAGCTGTTGGTTAATAAAATGCCTAAGATCCGCGCTTGCGCGTTTTATAACCTTAACATGAGCGATCGAGAGCCGACTTGGCAGGTTGGCAGCGGCTACGGTTTTGAGTTCCAGACGATCCGTCTTCCGGAAGGGTTCTTGTTCGGGAGCAAAGTTCCGGCGAGAGTGGGAAGCATTGTAATAGCCGACACGTTTACATTTAATCCCGCCAACTTTTCCGCGAACAAGTCAATTGACATCTGGGCGTGCCGGACGGACGCTAGCGGCGTACTGCGGGCGCATCACAAGGCTGGCACGGCTTCCAGCTCCGGAGACAATGCCAAATGAAGCGCATGAGACAGGCTTTTACCCTTATGGAAGTAAACCTCGCCATCTTCATCATGGCGACGGGTGTGCTGGGCATGGTTTCGCTGTACTCGCTGGGTTTCCGCGAAAGCCGCCAGAGCGAGGAGGACGTCGCTTCCGCCGGTCTCGCCGATGCGTTTTTCGCGCCGCTCGTGGCGGGGCTTTCCGCCACCAACATGACGTGGAGCGGTTGGTGCAATGCCGTGCCCCAGGTGGACAACAGTTATGGCTGCAACGGGCTTGCGCCGAATGGCGGCTGGGTGGCCTACGTCTCGAAACTGGACTCCGACAATGACGGCAGATACGAGTCGTATCGCGTCGCCTCCGGGTGTAACAGCTTGGCCAGGCAAGTCTTTGACCGAATCGTCGGGGAGGCTCCGGCAGAGTATAAGGGGTCTTTCCCGGCGGTCAGTTCCGGCTATTACTACGGGCTTGTCGCGACGCGCAAGGGTTCGGCTATCTCGCTGGCGTTTCGGGCGAGCCGGCGACGCGAAGCGTTAATGAGCCAGCCGGTATATTACACTGAAGTTCATTTCCAGGGGAGGACGGATCAGTGAAGCGTTCTGGATTCACCGTGCTTGAGTTGCTGGTGGCGTCGCTTCTGCTCTCGATGCTCGTCACCATACTGACCATGATCTTCAACCAGTCGTCGATCGCATGGCGAACTGGCGTCGCGGGCGTCGTCGAGCTTGACCGCGTGCGCGTCCGCCTCGGCACCTATCACGACATAGAAGATGACGCATTGCCCGGTCTCGGGCAGACTACGTCCCAGGCGGGGGCCGGTTCAAGCGACAGCCGTCAAATAGAATATCGCACAGTGTCGATTTTTAGGAATTGGGGCGGAAGTGGCAAGCTTAATGCCAACAGCATCAGCAGGGGTTGTTCGGGCCGTCTCTACGACCGGATTGATTGGGGCGAGGCATCGGCGATACAGTTCGGCATGCAGGATGCACGCGTCGGCAGAGCCAACACAGGCGTTGGCTCAGGCACGGTTCAGGGCGGCAGCGCCTTTGTCGTCGGCGTGCGCAGCAGAGGACCAGACAAGAAGCTGAACACTGCCGATGACATCAACACCTTCCCGGAGGATGTAAACTGATGAGGCGCGGCTTCACTTTGATAGAACTGCT
Organism: Kiritimatiellia bacterium; assembly: GCA_017403825.1. GTDB lineage: Bacteria > Verrucomicrobiota > Kiritimatiellia > RFP12 > UBA1067 > UBA1067. The sequence goes on along the minus strand of JAFRDO010000043.1, from coordinate 20,817 downwards.
GGTGGTGATCGGCATGATCGCCGTCCTCACAGGTGCCGTCGGCTCGAGCATGAGCCAGGCGCGGCGCCGCGCACAGATTGCCAGGGCGACTCAGGACGCCAAGGAGATGACTAACGCGATTCTTGCCTTCGAGAACTACGCCAAGGGTCGTTCGCTGAAGAACTACGCAACGGGCAGCTGGAAGGAAGCCACGAAAACGTCACTGTCTATGATTCTTGGCGGCGAGGATTCAGATAGCGGCGAGCAGGTGCCTATCCTTTACAACGCGCAGATCAGCAACGGGCAGATACTTGACCCATGGGGCAATCCATACGAGTTCATGATAAAGAGGGCCGGTGCCATCACGCCGCCGAGCAGTTCTGGTTACCAGACGGCTCCAAGTCTACCAAACTTCTATCGGCTTTTAGACGAGGAGAAGGAGTGAGATGGGAAAGAAGTACATAGGTTTGGGAGGTTTCAAGCCTGGCTCTGCCCTGCTGATTGTGCTCGGCATGCTGTCGTTCATGGTCGTCTCAGCCGTGGGGTTCTCGTTCTACATGCGTTCCAGCCGCATTCCGTCGAGCTACCTCCGGCGCAACGTCGCTGCGCGCTATCTGGTGCGTTCGGCCCTTGCAAAAGCGATCGAAGAACTGGAGGGCGACTTCAATTCCAACCCAGATTGGGGCTTGACGGGAGACGACAACAGCAATAACAATGACGATGAGAGGTTGGTGCGCTTCTACGGCATCTATGACGACCCGTACCCCGGCGTCGTGCTGAACAGCAATACCGAGCGTGATAATCCCAGACTGAACGGCGACTTCTGGTTGGGACGCGTTTTCATGCCGTTCGGTCCCGTGGAAAGTACCGACGCGACGGTGCCGACGCTGACCTTGGAGGCCCTTGCCTACCTGCCGCCCGCCATCATCGACGACGTGCGTCGGCTCTCCCGACTTACGCGCACGGCAAGCTGGCGTCCATTCCCCTACGACGCCGGCCGTTATGCATACTGCGCTGTAAACGTGTCCGACATGTTCGACATAAACCGCCTCAGGGCGAACGTGCCGCGCAACTCTGGTCTCGACCGTATCACCCTCGCATCGCTTTGCGCCAAAAGCTTCGGCGAGCCGACCGATCTAGACGACAGTGCCGTCACCGATCTTGACACTATCCTCGAAAAAGTCGAGCAGAAAGGCAAGTTGTATGGCAACGTCGTGCCGTTCACTTCCATAGCGGACTTTAACGTCGTTGCAGGTTCAGGTCAATATGCGCCTTTTATGGATTTCATAGGCACGTCAATGAGAGGTCCTCTCCAGAACTTAGGCGAGTCATCCAGGACGGCGAATGCGATGTTCATCACCGACACTTGGTGGCTTCCGCCCGTTACCGACGACAAGACGATGGTATTCGACCTCGGTTCCAACGCCCAGCCGTTCAAGGACTACAACGCCTCGTCGTTGCTGGCTACGCTAACGTCGCTAAACAATACGGACGGCGTGGACAAGCTGTACGAGAAAAACCTTGGTCTTGGCATCGCCTGTCTCTACGACTACCTTGACAGTGACTCGAAGCCGATTTCTCTCTTCATTCCTACGGTTGAGGCTGTGCCGATGGTGGTAGGCATCGGCCACCCCGCTGGTCTTCAGCCATCGCTTGGCGAAATCGGGAATCAGGTCAAAACCCAAGTTCCGAACCTTTTTGGAAAGGCGAGAGACAGCGATGGGAATGAGGTTGATGTCAACAACATCGTCATCGATCGCCTCTGCCGTCCGTTCGGCATTACCTCGTTCGGCAACCGTGTTACGGTTACTGCAGTCGTTATATGTCCGTTCAAGCGGTTGAAGACGGAGGAGAGGACCAAGGACTACACGATCCGTGGACTTCTGCGTGTGTGGCTGGCACCAGACGGAATGGGCTGCCGTGGTATTGCCAATAACCTTTATCCTGAACCGGCCGATTGGAAGAATGGTGAGGTCAGGTATGGCGTGGCAACGTTTCTCAGCGATTCGAGGACGATGTCAAGCTTCAACCGCGACATCCAGACTACTGCGGATGCCATAGTCGATGGAGCCGAGGTGACGCTGACATTCTCCGATCTTGACGTTCAGATGCCGATATATTACAAGGTAGAGGAGGTCAATCCGAGGGCTGATGGCTACACCGGCGCTATTCCAGATGGCAAAAACTTCCAGAATGCCTATTCTTCGTTCGGGGACTTGAATAATGTTCCCAAAGCGTTGCGTCCTCTGACTGTCAACGGCGGCATTGATAGAGCCTGGCAAGACCTGGCCCAGAAAGCAAACTTCAATACGGCAGTCCCGTATCCCAACGGTGTGACTGAGCTTGACGTAACCAAGCTTCCGGACGCATACCGCCTCTACGCGGCCGTGTGGGTTCAGGTCATGGATGGTAATCAGGTCGTGGATATGGTGCCGGCGTGTGCAAAAGACGATCCTATATGGCTAGGTGCAAACTTGCCGAATCCAGACAGCAATCTATACAACAGGTGGTGTGGCGACGACATCCCGCTCCTCAATTTCAAGTCCGCTGCGGATATAAAGTACGAGGACATCGAGACGACGCTTGTCGCCCAGCCTGCTTTCACGGAGTGGAAGGCTCTCTATGCCGTCGATCCGCGCTACAACTTCGCGCCGGAGGACTGGTTCTCGGACGATAAAAGCGAGGCGGCCAGCAAGTCCGAATGGATGAAGTTTCTTGGGCTGAATGGAACGACCTCCAAGGTTATGGGACAGGACGGACGCGACCGCGACATCTTCATGTTCGTCTCCGACCAGGAGTATCTGCAGTCCATCGGCGAGCTGCAGTTCCTGCCGCGCCTTGACGTCTTTGACGGTTCGGCCAGCTTCAACAGCGGCGACTATACGCCTAACTTCAATGGCAAGCCATTCTCGGACCGCAAAGCATCTGATACGATAGAGGGTGGCAACTTCAACAATTTCGCCAATGGTTCACGCTTCTGGAAGACATACACAGCATTCGACAATGACGGCAACGGCACAATGGAAATCAACCCATACTCGATGCAGTACAATGGCAAGACGGTCTCAGTCCTTTCCGGTTCCGGCGGGTTCAAGCTCAACCCGTTCTCAGACGACGATCGTGTCGTAACCGCTGCACTTATAGGAACCCCGTTTGACTACTACGTCGCTTCGACAAACTACGACCACTATACGCAGGCTGGCGTGCAGAATAATTTAGTGAGCGAGGCGTATGGTGGTAATACTGATTTGACGAAAATGATGAATGAGTTGTCGTTTGGCAAAAGCCAGCTTGCTGAGATGTCGTCGGACGAGTTGTTCGAAATTGCCGGAGCAATCAGCGACGTGTTCCGTCAGCGCGCTCACCGTGGCAGCACTGATTGGGTGACTGGCTGGAACTCTCTAATGTGGCAGGAAATCGCTGGCAATCGCATAAACGACGACAACAAAACGTTCATTGATCCGAGCCTTACGCTGGCTAAACCGCTCCATGGCGTCGACCGCAAGTACCTGTACTCGTTCTGGCGCGACTGCTTCGACAACCGGCAGCAACTGTTCCTGATCTTCGTGCGGGCCGAGCCATCGTCCGTCGGCGGCGGCAGCCTGAGCCGTGCTTCGTCGCAGCTTGGTGCGCGCGCCGTCGCGCTTGTCTGGCGCGATCCCGCCGTACCCGAGAAGAACGCGGCGAGTCGCGTTAATCGTTCTGCCATCAGTTCGTTGTCCGCCTTGCTTAATGTCCGAGAACAGTGTCCGCCACACAGGACAAGGGTTTTGTTCTATCATCAGTTTGACTAAGCGATGAAAACCATGAAAAAAGCTTTCACCATCATCGAACTTATCGTCGTGATCGGCATCATAGGCGTCCTCGCAGGCGTGCTGATGACGAGCTTCTCTGGCGGTACGGAGTCCGCCCGGGCCGCGAAGTGCCTCTCCAATATGCGCAACCTTGCGCAGGGGGTCATCGCCTATGCGTCCGACCGCGAGCGCTTTCCCTACGCCGGCAGCCACGCGGCGATAGGCGTCGACAGTGAGGGCAAGACCTACTATCAGGAGAACGTCGGCTGGATCAGCTGGCTTTCCAAGAACGACGAGTACAACACCCGTCGTTCCAAGGGCGGTCTGGCGCGTAGCTTCCAGAAGTGCTCCAACATAAGCGCCTTTTGCGCCGACGAGGATGACGCCGCCTTTGCCATAACCAATGGCGCGATCTGGAAGTTTGTAGGGCAGAACCGCGAGACTTACATTTGCCCGTCTCATGCAATCCGCGCCAAGAAGCATGCGGTGACGGCGCGCTTCAGCTATGCGATGAGCGCCTATTTCGGCTATGACTGGACGAAGGGCTCGAAATCCGCTACGTCCGTCCACGCCGGCTTCGTCACGCTGAACAGCAACAGCCGCCTCGACCGCAGGCTGCTTTTCTCCGAACTGCCGTTCGGCATACCGGGCGCAAGCGACTCTGCGAACGAAATCTCGGAGGACGAGGCATATGCCAGGGCTAATGACTCCTACCTGGTGGACTGCACGCTCCAGTACAAGGCGGCCTATAAGGGGAAGGACTACAATTCCGACTGGAGCGGAACGGCTGAGGCTATAGCCTTCAACCACAAGAGCGGCAAGCGCTACTGCGCCCATGTGGCGTTTGGCGACGGCCACGTGGAAAAACTGTTGCTGCCGAAGCGATCTGGAGGATTGAACTCCGTCCAGCTGACGGCTTTGCTCTGCGGCGGCGTCGACGTCTCGTTCGACGGCTCCATCTACGATTACATTACGGACGGCGACAAGTAAGTCGCTGCAACACGACATGAAAAAGACACCATGCATCATTGCCGCGCGGATTTCCGCGCTGGCTGTTGCCGTCCTCGCGGCGGCGTCATCGTTTGGCGCGATTCGCGCCGTCACCCCGACCGCCTGGAACGGCGATCCTAACTGCTGGCAGATGCGGCGCCACATGGAGAAGATGGCCTCCGTCACCAACGGAGGCGCAAAGGTCGTCTTCATAGGCGACTCCATCACGCACAACTGGGAGACGCGCGGCAAGTCGCAGTGGAAGAAGTATTTTGCCGAAGGAAAGCGCAAGGCGCTCAACCTCGGCACGAGCGCCGACCGCACGGAACACGTGCTTTGGCGCATCACCGAGGGCGGAGAGCTTGATGGCTACGAGGCGAAGTGCATACTGCTTATGATCGGCACTAACAATTCGGGGCACTTCAAGTTCGCGGAGGAGCCGCCCGTGGATACGATCCTTGGCATACGCGAGATACTTAGGGTCATCGCCGAGAAGCAGCCAAACGCACGTACCATTCTGACGTCAATCTTTCCGCGCGGCGCGACGCCGTCCGACCAGTGCCGCAGGCGCAATGACATCGTGAACAGGGAGATCGCGAAGTTTGCGGACGGGAAGCGCGTCATCTGGTGCGACTTCAGCGACAAGTATCTTGACTCCGAGGGCCGGCTCAGCCGCGAGCTGTTCCCAGACCTGTTGCACCCGAACGGTCTTGGCTACGAGATCTGGGCGAGCGCAGTCATTCCGCTCATTGACGCCGTAATGGCCGCCGACCCGTCGGAAGTGATACCGTCCGTCTGGCCGACGAATCCGCGCGTGTACTCGATGGCCTCTCAGATGGCCGCCGAGCCCGTGGCCGCGTTCCCGAAGAGCAACTGGTGGGATACCCGCTGCCTCGAGAAGCGCAACGAGATCGTCGAGAACGGCGGCGCCGAATACGACATCGTGATGGTCGGCGACTCCATCACTCACCGCTGGGAGCGCGAGGGTGGCGAAGGACGCGAGCTGTTCGCGAAGCTGAAGGAGACGTACCGCGTGCTGAACCTCGGCTACGGCGGAGACCAGACGCAGCACGTCATCTGGCGCATGGAGAATGGCGAGTTGGAAGGCTACAAGGCCAAGCTCTTCACCCTCATGATCGGCACGAACAACAGCCATCACGACAAGCACTCGCCTCCAGAAGGGGTCGCGGCGGGCATAAAGCGCATAATTGACATTATACGCGAGAAGCACCCGGAGTCCAAGATTGTCCTCATGCCGATATTCCCGTGCCGGGCCACGGCTGACGACCCGATTCGCGTGAAGAACGAGAAGATCAACGCGCTCATCAAGCCTTATGCCGACGGCGAGACGGTGCTTTGGCTCGACTTCAACGACAAGTTCTTCAACGCCGAGGGGAAGCTGACGAAGGAGGTCATGAACGACCTCCTGCACCCGAACGAGAAGGGTTACCAGATCTGGCTTGACGCCATTCTGCCGACATTCAGGAAAGTCTGCGGCAAGTAATGACCGTAGTCCGAGGCGGCACGATCGTCGATGGAACCGGCAGGGCCGGGTTCGCTGGCGATGTCGTCGTCGATGGCGACAGGATCGTTGACGTCGTTCCGGGCGGCGGCGCATCGTACGGCGATGCGCAGGTCATTGACGCTACGGGCAGCCTCGTTACCCCCGGCTTCATCGATGCGCACACTCATTCGGACGCATATCTAGTAATTGAGCCGGACGCCCCGTCGAAAATCGCGCAGGGCATCACCACCGAGATAAACGGGCAGTGCGGCGGCTCCGCTGCGCCGCGCTACGGCGAAGCGAGGCTTTCGTCCGACTGGGCGGCAATCCTCGGCGATCGGCTGACGTGGCGGTCGCTGGCGGAATATCGAGAGGCCCTGGACGCGGCGAAGCCTGCCGTCAACACCGTCCAGTTCATAGGACACAACACACTCAGGTCTTCTGTAGTCGGCTATGCAGCCCGTCCGTCCTCGCCAGACGAGCTGCGGGCGATGGAGCGCATGCTGGAACAGGCCCTTGACGAAGGCGGATGGGGCCTTACCACGGGGCTAATATACCAGCCGGGCAAATACTCCGTTCCGGTGGAGGTCGAGGCGCTGGCACGCGTCGCTGCCGCCAGGGGCGGCTTCTATGCGACGCACATGCGTTCGGAAGGCGATGCCATACTGGAATCTATCGACGAGGTGCTAGGCCTTGTAAGGGCGACAGGCATACGCGCGGAGATATCGCATCTCAAGACGAGCGGTTCGCGCAACTGGGGCAAGATCGACGCAGTGCTGGAAAAGATCGGGAATGCCGTCGGCGAAGGACTGCTTCTCGGCAGCGACCGTTATCCGTACTGCGCGGCAGGCACCGATCTCGACGTGGTGCTGCCCGAATGGGCGCAGGAGGGAGCGGCCAAGGCCGAGACGGAGCGACTTGGCGACCCCGCGCTGCGCGAGCGCATTGCCGCAGAGATCGATGCCTCGGAACGCGACTGGTCGACTGTGACGGTAGGCGGCACGTGGGCCGAGGAGAACAAGCACTTCAGCGGCAAGACGATAGCGGAAATACTTCGCTCGCCTGGAGACGGAGCCGTCGCGCGTTCTCCTGGCGAACTGATTTGCAGGATTCTTCTGCTTGACGGGTGCAAGACGGGCGCGTTCTTCTTCGTTATGAGCGAGGAGAACCTTGCGAAGATATACTCGCGCCCATGGATCGTTCCAGGTTCCGATGCGTCGCTCCGCGCACCGTGGGGACCGCTCGGTGCGGATTATCCGCACCCGCGCGCCTATGCTACCATGCCGGAGTTCTACAGGCGCGTCCGCGCCCTTGGCTTCAGCCGCGAAGAGACCGTGGCCCGAATGACGTCCGTCCCGGCGCGGCGCTTCGACATCGCAGGGCGCGGCGTCATAGAGCGCGGAGCCTTCGCCGACATCGCGGTGTGGAAGGAGGACGGGTTCCGTGCGCAGGCCACATACGTTGCGCCGCACCGCTTTGCGTCCGGCATCTCGCTCGTGATGGTCAATGGCAGGATTCCGTATCGGGACGGCACGTTCACCGGCGACAGGGGCGGACGCTTCCTCGAAAGGAAAAGATGAGGCTCTTCGACACGCACTGCCATTTCGAGACGGCGGAAGCAGGCGAGATTGCCGCCGTGATGGAGCGCGCCAGGGCCGCAGGTGTGGAGAGGGTGATGGCTGTCGGCGGCAGTGTCGCGCTAAACGCATCGGCAACGTGCGCGGCGGAGACGTGCGGCTGCCTGCTCGCCTGCGGCTACGACCGCGACCAGGCCTTGGCGGATCGTCCGCCTGTTCCGGACGCTCCGCGACTGGCGGCGTGGGGGGAGATCGGCCTCGACTACCACTATTCGCCTGAGACGCGCGACGCGCAGAGGCGGCTTTTCGCCGAACAGCTGGAGGAGGCCCGACGGCGCGACTTGCCGGTTGTAATTCATACGCGCGAGGCCGACGATGACACGCTCGGCCTCCTTCGCGAGATTCCTTCGCGCGGCATCATTCACTGCTTTACCGGTACGCCCGAAGCCGCTCGGAGCTTTCTTGACCTGGGATTCTACATCTCTATTTCGGGAATCGTAACGTTTCGCGCGGCAGAGAACGTCCGCGAAGCCGTACGCGTCGTGCCCGACGACCGCATTCTCATTGAGACTGACTCTCCGTTCCTTGCGCCGGTGCCGATGCGGGGGCGGCCGAATGAGCCGGCGTTCGTCCGCTACACATGCGAGTTTCTTGCCCGGCTGCGCAATATGCCTGCTGAGGATTTTGCCGAGCTTACGTTCGCCAACGCGACGGCCGTCCTCGCTCCCTGACGATAGGCCTTGCGGCGTATGCTCGTCTTGTAGTGCTGTCGCACATTGTGGTATAATCACGGCAATGAAAACGAAATATGTGCCGCTCGCGCAGTATTGCCGCGACTACATGAGTTACCTCGGCGTCGCCAAGACCGAACGCCGCAGCTATGCCGAGAGCGTAAGACTCCTGAAGGCCAAGGGGTTTCGCGAACTTTCCTCGTTTGCGAAGCTGAAGGCCGGCGACCGCGTCTACCGCGGATACGAGGACCGCACGCTCATGGCGGCGGTGATCGGCAGGAAGAAGATTTCTGAAGCCGGCCTCAAGGTCGTCGGCGGCCACACCGACGCGCCTCGCCTTGACCTCAAGCCCAGGCCTCTCTACGAGAAGGGCGGCGTCGTCTACTTCGACTGCCACGTCTACGGCGGAATAAAGAAGTACCAGTGGCTCACCCTGCCGCTCGCGCTCTACGGAACGGTAGTGCGCAAGGACGGCACCAAGGTCCAGGTCGCGGTTGGCGATGAGCCAGGCGATCCGGTCTTCATGATTTCTGACATCCTGCCGCACCTCGGCAAGGACCAGGCGAGTAAGACGCGCGACGAGTTCTTCCCGGCCGAAGACCTTGACGTCATCGCGTGGTCCACGAGCGGCAATGCGGACGACGGTAAGAAGAAAAAGTCCAAGGACGGTCTTGTCGCATACCTGAAGAAGACATACAAGATTGACGAGGCGGATCTTCTCAGCGCCGAGCTGGAGATCGTGCCGGCGGGAATGCCGCGCTATCTCGGACTTGACAAGGCCCTCATCGCAGGCTACGGGCACGACGACCGCGTTTGCTCGTTCGCAGGGCTTCACGCCCTCATCGACGCGGCCGGAGAGATTCCTGACAGGACGGCGTCCATCCTCATGTGTGACAAGGAGGAGATCGGCTCAATGGGCTCGACGGGAATGCAGAGCTCCTTCTTCGAGAACACCGTCGCCGAGCTGATCGAGCGCCAGGAGCGCAATGCCCGCGACATACTTGTGCGGCGCGCGCTCGAGATGTCCACGATGCTGTCTGCGGACGTGACGGCGGCGGCCGACCCGCATTTCCCCGACGTCGATTCGACCGGGAACGAGGCCCGTCTCCACAAGGGCGTCGCCGCTTCGAAGTACACCGGCGGAACGTCGAAGGGTGGCGCGAGCGACTGCGGCCCCGAGTTCATCGCCGAGATCCGCCGGATCATGGAGAAGGACGGCGTGATGTGGCAGATGGCGGAGCTTGGCAAGATGGAGAAGGGCGGCGGCGGCACGATCTCGCAGTACATGGCGCGCTTCGGCATGAAGGTTCTCGACATGGGCACGCCCATGTGGAACATGCATGCGCCGTGGGAGATCGTCTCGGCGAACGACTGCTGGCAGACCTACCGTGCCTACAGCGCCTACCTGAGGAGCTGAGCGGTCCTGATTCCAGCCATGCCTGCGTCATGATCTCCCCCGAGACAATCGAGCGCATACGGTCGCTCATGGTTGAGGCGTCCGTCTTCGAGGAGGACATCGAGGAGAGCTTTATTCTCGGCGGCGGGCCAGGCGGCCAGAAGACCAACAAGACGTCGAGCGTAGTCCGGCTTTCGCATGCGCCGAGCGGCATGCAGGTGAAGTGCGGGGCGACCCGCAGCCGTGAGACGAACAGGTGGCTCGCCAGGCGCATGCTTGCCGAGGCGATACTCGAGCGCGAGCGCGGCAGGAAGTCCGAGGCGCAGCAGAAGCGCGAGAAGATTCGCCGCCAGAAGCGCCGCCGCAGCCGTCGCCAGAAGCAGAAGATGCTTGACGACAAGCACGCCCATTCCGCTGTCAAGGCGATGCGGCGCAAGGTCGATCCAGATGCCTAGCGCCGCCGACGAGAAAAGTCCGGCTGCCCGGCCCGTCGGATTCTTCGACAGCGGCGTCGGCGGCAGGTGCGTCCTTGATGCGTTCCGGAGACTGTGCCCGCTGGAAAAGACAGTCTACCTGGCCGACACTGAGCACTGTCCGTACGGGAACCGTCCGCCGGAGGAGGTGTTGCGACTGACCGAGGCGTGCGTGCGCCGGCTTCTCGGGCGTGACTGCAAGATGATAGTCGTTGCCTGCAACACGGCGACGGCGGCGGCGATCGATGTTCTGCGGGCGGAGTATCCAGACATTCCGTTTGTCGGCATGGAGCCGGCGCTGAAGCCTGCGGCGCTGACGACGCGCAGCGGAGTGATCGGCATTCTCGCGACGGCCGGCACCCTGCGCGGACGGCTTTACGGCGAGACGAAGGCCAGGTTCGCGAAGGACGTCAAGGTCGTCACGGCGGTTGCCGACGAGTTCGTACGGCTTGTGGAGCGCGGCGAGACTTCGGGACCGGAGGTCGAGCGGATTGTCCGTGCACGGGTTGAGCCGCTGCTGGAGGCTGGGGCGGACCGCATCGTGCTCGGCTGCACGCACTTTCCGCACCTTAAGCCGGTGATAGAGCTGGTCTGCGCGGGACGCGCGGAGGTCGTGGATTCGTCCGAGGCGGTGGCGCGGCAGGCGCGGCGGATTCTTGCGTCACGAGGGCTCCTTGCATGAACCGCATACTCCTAGAGCCTGGCGAGATCAAGGACGGCGTCGCGACATTCGGCGGCGCACGTGCGGCGCACGTCGTCGGCGTCTTGCATGGGGAAGCAGGGCAAACGCTGAAGACCGGCGAGATTGGCGGGCTCAACGGCACGTCGGAGATTCTCAGCATTGACAGCGGCGGCGCAGACGGACCCCTGGTAACAGTTCGCGTCAGCCATGCGGAGGTGCCGCTGCCGTCATGGGCGGATTTGATCCTCGCGCCACCGCGTCCTCGCGCGATGAAGCGCCTGCTGCCGCAGTTGGCGACGTTGGGCGTCGGGCGCATCGTGCTTGTCGGGGCGCAGAAGGTAGAGAAAGACTTTTGGGGTGCGACGCTGCTGAAGGAGGCTAACTGGCGTCCGTTGCTTGTGGAAGGACTGATGCAGGCCGGCACGGGCGTCCTGCCGACGGTCGAGACGCGGCGGAGCTTCCGGCGGTTCGTGCGAGACGAGCTGGACGCGCTTTTTCCCACGGCGAACAGGATCGTAGCGCATCCTTACGGTCAGTGCGACGGCTCCGGCGGAGTCGCTTCCCCGGCAGGGCGGCCTCTGCTGGCGGTTGGCCCGGAGGGCGGCTGGACGGACGGCGAGGTTGCCCTCCTTGAGGAGCATGGCTTTCGCCGCATGTCGCTCGGCCAGCGCATCTTGCGCACCGACACCGCCGTCATCGCCCTCCTGTCCCGCATCGGTGCGGAATGAACAGGCGCGGCGCTTTGTGCTATAATATGTGCCGTCACCTGTCAAATATCATTGGAGGCAAATGAACATTCTCGTATCGCGCAACGCATGGCTGCTTTCACCGGCCCTGTTCTTCGCCGGCATCACCGTGTTTCTCTGCTGCTGGACGGTCGCAGCCCCTGAGGCACTGATAGCGAACTTCGATGCAGACGGACATTCCATGGTCGAGCTGATGACCCTGCCGCTCTTCGCAATGGTCATCCCTCTCTCGTGGCTTTGCTGTCCCGTCGCCGGGAGTGTCCGCCGCAAGGCATTCTGGAGCTTCGTCTTCTCGGTCCTCGGCTTCATGGCGCTTGTGCGCGAGCTGGACTGGCATAAGATCTGGTTCGCGCAGCTGTGGCCTGAGGTGACTGCATCGTTCAGTGGCACGGTCTTCAAGATGCGCTTTCTCACTTCCGGCGACGTGCCGTTCATGCCGAAGCTTTTCGTGCTGTTTTTCTTCGTGTTGTTCTTCGCCGCGACGGTCGGCCCTCTCCTGTACTTCATAAGGCGGCTGATAAAGGGACTGTTCAGCTATCACCCCGTCGCATGGACGATGGCCTGCTTCGGCGCCACGGGCGTCATGGTGCAGATGAGCGACCGCCTGCCGTCAATGCTGCGCAATACGGGGTGGATCCGTCCGGAGCTGCTGGACAAGACCACCGGTTCCCTTGCGGCGCTCATGACGGCGCTTGAGGAGGGCGGTGAGATGATGCTTGCGGCGTTCGCGCTCCTTGCGATCCTTCAGGCTCACGCCATCTATGCGCCGGACTCGCCCGAGCCCGGGTTCGCCGAGCTCTGACGGCGGTTATGGTATAATACGCTTATGGAATTCGAGAACACCATCGGGCTTGAGACGCACGTCCAGCTGAAGACCAGAACCAAGATGTTCTGCTCGTGCCTGCTGAAGACCGGCTGCGAGCCGAACACTAACGTATGTCCCGTCTGCCTCGGTTATCCGGGGGCGCTGCCGGTAATGAACAAGGAGGCGGTGAAGCTGACGGTCATGAGCGGAATGATGCTCGGCTGCGAAGTGAGCCGCCACGCCACGTTCGACCGGAAGAACTATTTCTACCCCGACATGGCGAAGGACTACCAGATATCCGAGAACGGGCAGCCTCTCTGCATCGGCGGAGGGGTCGAGATCGTGCGCGCCGACGGCACTAAGAAGTTTATCCGCATCAACCACATCCACCTTGAGGAGGACGCCGCGAAGATCAACCACTACGCGACGACCTCGGGCGTGGACTTCAACCGCGGCGGGACGCCTTTGATGGAGATCGTCTCCGAACCGGACATGGCGAGCGCTGACGAGGCGATCGCCTACCTGACGGCTCTCAAGGAGATGCTCGTCTACGCGGGCGTCAGCGACTGCAACCTCGAAGAGGGCAACATGCGCTCGGACGTGAACATCTCGATACGTCCCGTCGGCGCCGCGAAGCTTGGCGTCAAGGTCGAGATCAAGAACATGAACTCGTTCAGCGGCATCCATGCCGCGCTCGAGTACGAGGCGCGTCGCCAGCGCGAGTGCATGGCTCATTCCATTCCGATCGTGCAGGAGACGCGCCGGTGGGATCCGGAGGCGATGGAGACGGCGTCGATGCGCTCGAAGGAGAACGCGCACGACTACCGCTACTTCCCGGAGCCGGACCTCGTGCCGGTCGAGCTGGCCGACGAGCAGATCGAGGAATGGCGCCGGCTGCTGCCGGAGAAGCCGGAGGCGCGTCGCGCGCGCATGGTCGCCGACTACGGCATCGCCGAGTACGACGCCGAGGTGCTTTCGCAGCACAAGGTCAACGCCGATTACTTCGAGGCGGCTGCGAAGGGGCTGGACAGGAAGCTCGCCAAGCAGCTCTGCAACCTCTACATGAGCGACGTGATGGCGCTTTTGAACGCCAGCGGAAAGGCGATCTCCGAGTGCGCCATGACGCCGACGGCGCTTGCGGCGCTCGTCCGCCTTGCCGCATCCGGCACGATCAACGGTCCGACGCTGAAGGAGCTGCTGCCGGAGATATTCGAGAAGGGCGGCGATCCTGAGGCGATAGTCAGGGAGCGCGGCCTTGGCGCGGTCAGCGACGCAGCCGCGCTGGAGGCGTTCGTCGACCAGGCCATTGCCGCGAACCCGAACGTGGTAGCCGACTTCAAGGCCGGCAAGAAGGCCGCCGCCGGCTTTTTCGTGGGGCAGGTAATGAAGCTTTCGAAGGGCAAGGCCGATCCGAAGATCGTCGGCGGAATCGTCGCCAGGAAGCTTGCCGCTACTGCATAGACTTAAGCATTCCGAAAGGCGACAGCGTGCAGCCGGGCGCGACGTCCTTCAGGACGGGAGTGCCGCACGCGACCGCAGCCCCGTCGCCCACCGTCATTCCCGGCGCGGTGCAGCTGTTGGTGCCCATGAAGGCGCCCTCGCCTATGCGCGTGTGGCCGGAGAGCGAGACGCCCGGCGCGATGTTGGCGAAGTCGCCGACGGTCGAGTCGTGGCCGACGCCGGCGCGCGCGTTGACGATCACGAACTTGCCGATGTCAGTGCCGACCGAGACTACCGCGCCGACCGCTATGTAAACGCCATGCCTGAACTCCGTCGTGGGCGAGACCTGCGCGGTAGGGTCGATGATCGCCGGGAAGTCGTGTCCGCGCAGCCGCCTGTAGACGTCGCGGCGTATCTTGTTGTCGCCGATGGCTATGAATACGGACGCGCCTGGGTTGTCGGCAGACGCGCGTTCCGGCGAGCCGAGCATCGGATAGCCCTCGAAATTGCCTGACGACTTGGCCGGGTCGTCGTCGGCAAAGCCTATGACGCGCCACTGCGGCTCCGCCGCGGCCTTGTTTATGCGTTCGACAGTCCAGACAGCCTCGCGTCCGAACCCGCCTGCGCCTACTATGAAAAGGTCTCTCATTTCCTGGGTCCTTCTTTCCCTTCTGCCGGTAGTATATCAAAAACCGCGCGGCAGTATATGCCGCTGGGACACGGCAGCTCGCGTCCCTCGAGGAGCATCTCGCCCGATTCTATCCTGGCGTCGGGGAAGCGCTGCCCCATGACGTTCTCGGCCACGGTGCGGGTGAGGCCGGGTGTGTGCGATGACAGGAGCACGAAGATCGGATCGTCTGACAGGAGGTCGTTTGCCAGCGAGAGCGTCTTCTGGAGGTCGCGCTCGATCTTGTACATTTCGCCGGACGTGCCGCGCCCGAATGTCGGCGGGTCGAGTATGATCGCGTCGTACCGGCGCCCGCGGCGCACCTCCCGGCGCATGAACTTGTGCGCGTCATCCGTGATCCAGCGGATCGGGTGTCCGTCCAGGCTGTTCAGTCGCGCGTTTCTGCGGGCCCATTCGACCATGCCCTTTGAGGCGTCGAGGTGGCAGACCTCCGCGCCGCCGAGCGCGGCGGCCAGCGTCGAGCCGCCGGAATATGCGAAGAGGTTGAGTACGCTTGGGACGTGCCCGCCGGCGCAGGCCGCGCTCACGGTCTTCCGTATCCATTCCCATTGCTTGCGCTGCTCCGGGAAAACGCCGAGATGCCCGAAGTCGGTTCCGCCGAGCAGGAGCCGGATTCCGGCTGTCTCCACGGCCCATTCCTTCGGCAGGTTGGCGCGTCCGTGCCAGCGGTTGCCGTCCTCGCGGTCGAAGGAGGCGTCGGCGCGGCTCCATTCTGCGTCGGGCAGGGACGGCTGCCACAGCGCCTGGGAGCAGGGACGCGCCAGTACATAGCGCCCGAAGCGCTCCAGCTTGCGTCCGCCGCCAGAATCTAGAAGTTCGTAGTCGTCCATAGGGAAATTATACCATAAATACCCCAATGCGCAGTGCCGCAATTTCTTCCGCCACGCGCCTCGAATTTATGATATAATATACAAACCACTTGACAAAGTGTAAGTGGGTGGATTGTATACTGGAGAGGCTATGGCGGAAGCTAAGAAGGGAAAAACCGGCGGAGCGAAGAAAAAGGCAAGCCCGGCGGCGAAGGCAAAAAAGAAGAGTACTGCGAAGGGCGACCGGTCATCGAAAGGCGCGGCGGGGAAGGTTGCGAAGCATCCTGCAAAAGATGCGGAGTCGAAGGTTGCGGCGACGAAGCGCAATGTCCGCGATCAGGATCTTGACGACAGCGACGAGCTGCCGCCGGACGACGTGGTGGAGGGCGAGGCGGCCGCCCTTGATGCCGAAACCCTTGCTTCCGAAGTGGAGCGCGCCGAGGCGAAGGATCACGAGGAGGGTGGCGACGACGTTCCCGCCCTGCTGCCGACTGGGGCTATAGACGAGGACGCCGACGGCGACGCCGATGCGGTCCTGCCGTCCATGGAGGGCCTGTCCATCCTCCGCGAGACAGAGCTTAACGACGTGATACAAGACGTCAAGCGCCGCAGCGAGGCCAACGGCGGCTACATCACCTACGAGGAGCTGAACCAGATACTTCCCTCCAACATCGTGGACGCGATACAGTCCGACAAGTATCTCAAGATACTCGAGGCGCTGGGCGTGCAGGTCATCCGCGAGGACGACGTGCGCAAGTATCTTGACGCGAAGAGCGCCAAGCAGTCCGACCCGAAGGCGCGTGCGGCGGAGATGATCGAAGACCCGATCCGCATGTACCTTCACCAGATGGGGCAGGTGCAGCTGCTGAAGCGCGAGGAGGAGGTCGAGATCTGCACGATGATCGAGAAGGCGGAAGCGAAGACGCGCGACGTGTTCAACCGGTTCCTCTTCGCGCCTGCGATGTACGCCTCGCTCCTGGACAGGCTGGAGGGCCAGTCCGAGCGCTTCGACCGCATTGTCGACGACGACAACGAGGAGAACCGCGACGGCTACATGGCGAAGATCCCCGGTTTCCGCAAGGCGATCCGCGAAGCCGAGACCCGGCTTAGGGACGCCAGCACCAAGTACCTCGACACGATCTCGAAGAGGCGACCGTCGCCGGCCGCGGTGCGCGGCGCGGAGAAGGCGCTTTCAAACGCGCGCGCCGCGCTGCGCCGCTGCTTCGACAGCCTCAGCTTCAAGCAGAAGGTGCTGGAGACGCTTTGCGCCGAGGCCGACGAGCAGATATACCTGCCATATCGCGCGCTCGTCTCGAAGCAGGCCCAGCTGCTGACGCAGAGGCAGACGAAGAAGCGCGACCGCGAGCTGGAGCAGGTGCGCGAGAAGATGGCCGAGAAGGAGGCCCGTTTCGGAATGCCCGGCGGGGAGTTCATGGCGATGTTCTCCGAGCTCCGCAAGGAGCTGAAGGCCGGCCAGAAGGCCCGAACCAAGATGGTAGAGGCGAACCTCAGGCTCGTCATCTCGATCGTCAAGAAGTACATGAACCGCGGCCTCTCGTTCCTCGACCTCATACAGGAGGGCAACACCGGCCTCATGAAGGCGGTGGAGAAGTTCGAGTACAAGCGCGGCTACAAGTTCTCGACATACGCGACGTGGTGGATCAGGCAGGCGGCGACGAGGGCCATCGCCGACCAGGCCCGCACGATCCGCATACCGGTGCACATGATCGAGACGATAAACAAGCTCATGCGCGTGCAGAAGCGCCTCATACAGAAGCTGGGCCGCGAGCCCGGCGAGCAGGAGCTTTCGCGCGAGATGAACATGCCGGTCGAGCAGGTGAGGGCGGTGCGCCGCATGGCCCAGCAGCCGATCTCGCTGCAGTCGAAGGTCGGTGACAACGACGACGCCCACTACGGCGACTTCATACCGGACCTGTCGAGCGAGAACCCCTTCGAGGTCACGGAGGGCCATCTCCTCAGGGAGCGGCTTCGTGACATACTGAACACGCTCACCGACCGCGAGCGGCAGGTCGTGGACTTCCGGTTCGGGCTCTCCGACGGGTACAGCCGTACCCTAGAGGAAGTCGGCCGGCTGTTCAACGTGACCCGCGAACGCATTCGCCAGATCGAGGCGAAGGCGCTGCGCAAACTGCGCCATCCGAGCCGCATGAAATCGCTCGGAGACTACCGGAACAGCTGACGGCCTCGTAAGGCCGGCGGCATAACCAAGAAGAGAAAAGACAGGAAGAAGAAAGAAGAAAAGGAAAGGAGAGAGAAGTAAATGAACCAGTGTCATCAGTCATGCATTGACGGAATCTGCGCCCTCTTCCAGGGCGACTGCAGGTGCGCGGCGACGGCCGTGGCCATCATCGCGTTCCTGCTCGGAATGGCGGCTATGTGGATCCTGCTCAAGGCGTTCTGCCGTTGCGGCAAGTCGCGCACGGCGTCCTCGTGGCGCATGCAGTCGAACAGGGGCGAGAAGAAGCCCTTCGAGAAGCGCAAGCCGCACCCGGCTCCGGCGGACGGATCTGTCGAGATATACGTGGGCAATCTCAGCTACGACATGACGGAGGAACAGCTCCGCCAGGCGTTCGCGGCGTACGGCGCGGTGGGATCGGTCCGCCTGATCACAAACCGCTACAACGGCAAGTCCAAGGGCTTCGGCTTCGTGCAGATGCCGAACCGCGAGGAGGCCGAGAAGGCTGTGGCGGCCTTGAACGACAAGGACTTCATGGGCCGTCGCATGAAGTGCAATGAGGCAAAGAACCTGATCTGACCGTCATGGCACGCGTGCTTATTCCGCTGGCAGAGGGCTTTGAGGAAGTCGAGGCCGTGACCATAGCCGACGTCCTGCGCCGCGGAGGCGTAGGCGTCGTGCTCGCCGCCATCGGCGACGAGCTGGAGACGCTCGGCGCGCATGGCATCGCCGTGAAGGCCGACGTTCTGTTCTCCGAGGCGGAGTCCGAGGAATTCGACGCCATCGTGCTGCCGGGCGGCGGCCCTGGGACCGAGCGTCTCAGGAACTCCGACGCCCTCGTGCGCAGGCTCCGGCGGCAGGCCGAGGAGGGGCGGCTCATCTGCGCCATCTGCGCGGCGCCCACGGTGCTGGTCGAGGCCGGCGTGCTTGAGCCGGGCGTCCACGTCACGTGCTACCCGACGTGCCAGATGGAGCTTGATCGCGCCTGGTCGCCCGTCCCCGTCGTGGCCGACGCGAACGTGATCACCGGCCAGGCCCCGGGCTCCGCGCTCCTGTTCTCGCTGGTGGTGCTTCAGGTGCTCATGGGCGAGCCGACGGCGAGGAAAGTCGCCCGAGCGATGGTGACGGACGTCCTTGACGACGCATGATGAGCGTCAGGGGTCTCCTGCTTCACGCCTGGAAGTTCTTCTTCGCCGGCAAGGGCCTTTCCTTCAGGACGGGCCAGTACTTCGGCGAGTCCATGCTCGTCGGGGCGGTCACCGGACTGGTCGTCGTGGCGTTCCGCTACATGATAGACCTCGGCCGTCGCTTCATACTGGACGGGCTCGGCGGCCATGCGCAACTCGCCGGGTTTGCAGACGGCTGCGCTTTCGGGCAGATGTTCACGCAAGAGGCCCTGCTTGACCCCCATCGCTGGATAATGGTATTCCTTCCTGCCGTCGGCGCCTGCCTCGGCTACCTCTTGATCCGCAGGTTCTCGTCTGTCGAACACGTCCGTGGAACGGATAGCGCGATCCGCGCGTTCCACCACCGCAACGGCGAGATTCCCGGCGCCGTGATTCCCGTAAAGTCCGTCGCGTCCGTGCTTACCGTGTCGTCCGGCGGCTCTGCCGGCTACGAGGGCCCGGTCACGCTGATGGGCGCAGCCGTCGGCAGCGTCATCGCGAGGCGCCTCGGCTTGACGGCTCGCGCATGCCGCATCCTTATGGCTGCCGGCCTTGCCGCCGGCATCGCCGCGCTCTTCCAAGCTCCGCTCGCCGGCGCCATATTCGGGTTCGAGATATTCTACTCGTCGAGCGACGTCGCCTATGAGACGCTTCTGCCCTGCTTCATCGCGTCGGTCGTGTCGTACACCATATACGCCTACTTCTTCGGCTGGGCGCCGCTCTTCTCGATGCCGGCAGACTGCGTCTACGATTCCGGGCTCCGCCTCCTGCCGTACTTCGCGCTTGCGCTTGTGGTCACGTTCGGCGTGCGCTTCTACATACGCTGCTTCCGGGAGGCCGAGATGAAGTTCGCGACGATGCGCTTGCCGCGTCCCGCCAAGGTCGCGATCGGCGGACTGTTCACCGGCGTCATCGGGTTTTTCTTCCCCGACGTCATGGGAGCCAGCTATTCGGTCATACAGACGTCCCTTACCGCAGGGCAGGGCGAGCTGTTCGCGGGCCACGGGTCGCTTGCCGTGCTTCTCGGGTTCGTCGGCTTCTTCTTCATGAAGGCCCTGGCGACGTCGTTCACCGTCGGCAGCGGCGGGTCTGGCGGGCTGTTCGCGCCGGCGCTCGTCTGTGGCGGCACGCTTGGCGCGGCGGTTGGGATTTTCTTCGAGCAAGTCCTGCCGGCCTGGTTCAACATCCATCCCGCCGCGTTCGCGCTCGTCGGCATGGCCGGGTTCCTTGCGTCGTCGATACGGATCCCCATCACCGCCATCGTCATGGTCGCCGAGATCTCCGGCAACCACGGCCTCCTGCTGCCGGCCATGTGGGTCTGCGGCATCTCCTTCTGGCTCAACAACGGCTGGTCGCTGTACCGCAGCCAGGTGCACTGCCGGGTGTCCGCCGCATAGTCGTGATTTTGTGGTATAATGCGCATGAAGATGAATCTTGACGCAGACCGTATCGAGGTGACGCTGCGCGAGGTGCTGCCGCACGAGGGCGAGCGCCCCGTCGCGCTTTCCTCCGCGATGCGCTACGCAGTCTGCGACGGAGGCAAGCGCATACGCCCGAAGATATGCCTGGCCGCCGCCGTCGCTGCCGGGGGCCTTGCCGACGACGCGCTGTATCCCGCCGCCGCCGTCGAGCTGCTCCACAGCTACACGCTGATTCACGACGACCTGCCGGCGATGGACGACGACGTGGAGCGGCGCGGCAAGCCTTCCGTCTGGAAGAAGTTCGGCGAGGCCGTGGCGGTGCTTGCCGGCGACGCGCTGCAGGCGCTCGCCTACCGCACGGCTGCACGCGCTCCCCGCAGGGCGGCGGAAATCGTCGAGGCGCTGGGCGAGGCCGGCGT
>JAFRDO010000042.1 GCA_017403825.1 Kiritimatiellia bacterium | reverse complement strand
GTCCGAAAGCTCGAGGACAAGTTCCTTGAGCTTCTTGCCGGATGCAAGGGCGTTCTTGAACTCGGCGACCATGCCGACGGGGATGGCCTTCGAGTGGTTCCTGCCGTTGAGCGTGTACTGGAGGTTGTAGTAGACGGCGGGCGGCCCGTTCTTGCGCGGACACTTGTAGGAGGAGATGGTGCCCTGGATGGATGGGGGGGAGCGCTGCGATCTCGGCAAGTATCTCTGCGCGGGAACGGACCTTTTTCGATGATTTGCTTTTCATGGCATATATTATAGTATATGCGTACCGAAAATGCAAGCGGAAATCTTGGGGTGCCTGCATAATTTTCTCGGTGCACCCTCGGGGGTTGCGGGTTTAATGAATGTTTTGCTATAATTCCCTTGTCTTGTAATAACTTGTAAAGCAAGGAGAGTGCCAAATGGCAAAAAGAGCGGTCGTTTTCTTCGCGCTGATGGCGGCGTTTGCTGTCAATGCGGACACAATCACCTGCGGAGGCGACGGGCCGTCTCACCTGCAGGGTGTCGCCTGCGACGGCACGTATGTCTACTGGAGCTTTACCACGCGGCTCGTGAAGACCGACCTCGCCGGCACGCTGATCGCGGCGGTTGACGTTGCCGGCCATTCGGGCGACCTGTGCGTCCATAACGGCAAGGTATATGTGGCCACGGACGAGGGAATGTTCGTGCGCGAGAGTGACTTCAAGCAGGAGGTGCGCATTTATGACTCTTCGACTCTCGCCTTTGTGAAGAAGTTCAATATTGACGCCGACTGCGCGGCGAAGAGCCTCCACGCATCTGCCATCGAATACGCTAACGGACGCTTTTGGCTTGCGATGGGTCAGGCGGAGGGCTCGACCGACACGAAGAACTACGTGATGGAATATACGCCGTCGTTCGATCTCGTCGCCACTCACGAGCTGCCGACAGGCAATACACAGTATGGCCTCCAGACCATCGCCTACCATGACGGGAAGTTCTACATCGGCACGTACTCCGGGGCCAACGTCTCGGCCGGCGCGTTCATCTGCGACAGCTCGATTAGCGGATTCGTGCCCAGCACCATCCCGGCCGACGAGGGCGTTATGAGCGTTACGGGCGTTCTCTACACTGCCGTCAGCAAGAAGGGTTCGAACGAACGCTATACGGCGACCGCGACCAGCGTTGACGGCCTCGACCGCCTCTATTCCGTGGACGGTGCCTCCGGCGACCTGGTTGACACCCCCGAACAGCTTATTGCCCTCGGCTTCATGCCGAAGAGCCGCTACTACGGGGGCGCGGACGCCACCATCAGCGGCTCCGGCACCGAACAGAACAACCTTATCGCGAATGCCGTGCCGACCGGCGGCAACGTCTTTACCCTCGACCACGGCGACACCGCCTACGCGGGCGGCATAGCCGTGCCGTCTGGCACGCTGGCCGTTCCGAGCGCGGCGGCGCTCAATGCGCCTGCGTCCGCCACTGGCGTTCAGAAGTCCGCGCCGATCGTGCTTTCAGAGGGCACGCTGCGCATCAACGGCGGCGGCACGCTCGCGCGCGACATCGCGCTCTTTCCGCTAGCAGGGTGCAACAGAAGCGGTGCGATAGTCGAGGTGGCTGGTGGCGCCGTTGTCACAAACACGGGAATTATCACCTCAATTGACGGACACGGCAATCTCTTCAAGACGGGTGCGGGCACGTTTGTGCTGGCGACGCCAGGCGGCGACGGCGTGGTCACGAACTTCGTCGGCAGCCACGGGGAGAATCCAGGAAACTGGCAGAAGGTGATGAACTTCGCCGCAAACGGCGACGGTCCGACGATCGGCAATCCTTCGTTCGGCGTGTTCAACGGACGCTTTGTCATCGCCACGGGGCCGAAGGTCGTGACGGATCTCGGCGTTGACACATACATTGGCGGGCCTACCACGTCTGATGCAGGTGCAGAAACGGCAGGCCACCTCGACATTTACAGCGGTATCGTGCGTTGCACTGGCTTCTTCACGCTCGGGCGCGACAACGGCAACGCGGTCACGGCGCCAAGCGGCCTTTCCTCGACAATGAACCTATACGGCGGCTCATTCTACGCCGATACTTTCGACATGTCCTACGTTAGCGTGGATTCGGCGCAGAAGAACCGTCCCGTCCTGAACATACACGCCGGCACGTTTGAAGTCGCCAACAACTTCCGAATGGACTATCTGAACAACTACGGCACGATCAACGTGGATGGCGGCACCCTGACGGCAAACAATTTCTGTGGCTCATTCTATGCTCCAGGCGGCCATGTGGAGATCAACGTCTCCAACGGCGGCAAGTTCGTGACCAAGTCTGCATTCATGCCTGTCAGGCAGTCAAGCGCGGAATATCCCAGTTATGCGCGGGTCAACGTGACGAACGGCGGCGTGTTTGAAATGAAGACTATGGCCAACGCGACGTGCGTCAATCCTGATGCGCGGTACTTCTTCGACGGCGGCATTCTCAAGTCGCGGCAGAGTGGCTCTTCTGAAGAAATATCCAACTATATGCCCATCGACGTGGGCGCGAACGGCATGGTTGCCGATGTGACCGGGGGCTATTGCTGGGGATTGAAGATAAAATCTTCCGTCCAGGCGAAGTCGGGCGTTACGGACGGCGGCCTTCGCATCGTCAGCACGGCTGCCAACGTCGATGAACATTGGCTCTGCCTGGATGGCGGCGTGACGCTCGCGGGCGGCGTGACGGTCTCCAACGCCTATTTGGGCGTTGGCGGCAACATAAACGCTGCTATCATGCTTGAGGACGAAAATGCCTGCATCCGTCCAACGGCAGATGTGACCATCAGTTCCATTTCCTATTCCGGCGAGTATGGCCGGTATGATGTGGCGTTTTCCGGCAGTACGGGCGACACGGGCGTCCGGGCCTATGTCGCGACCGTCAATTCGTTTGCGTTGCCGACGCGCGTGATTCGTGTGCGCACATGGAACCAAAATACAACAACTGGCTCCTATCCGTCCGGTACCTTCCCGTTCCTTCGTGTTCCTGCGTCGTCGCCGGTCAATGCCTCCTGCTTCTCCTCGACCGGCCTTTATCGCTTTGAGGATTCTGTAGCGGACGGCTGGCGCACCATCTCGATGATCTATGATTATCCTCCGGATATCATCGATCCTCGCACTTCCAACGATTGGCTCTTCGGAAACGGACAGGACTGGTGGCTTGGCCCGTGGGTGCTCTCCTATAGCGGCAATGGTGTTTCGGATGGCTTGATGTATGGGCGCAAAGCTTATAATCAGGCTGGTGGTATCAATGTCACCGGTTCCCTTACGCTTACGGGGGGAAGCATGCTCTACAGCGGTCCGTTCATCAAGTTGGGCGAGGGTACGCTGACGCTCGCCGGTGACAAGCTCTACGTCTTAGCTACAAGCTTGGGCGGGAGTAATCCAAAAGCAGACGGCAGCAACTGGAATCAATTCGATTCAAGTGGCAATGCGACTACGGACGGCTATTCTGTTCCGATCATCGTCGCGGCGGGAACGCTCGTCATCGGCACGGGCACGGACGATCCGACCATCAGCGTTCCTTCCGGATATCCGTTGTGGATCGGGTGCCCGACGACGACGGCAGCTGGCAGCGAAACGGATGCGGCGATGGAGCTGCGGTCCGGGCGCATTCAATCGGTATCCGATTTCTTTGTGGGTCGCAATCGTCCGGCCACTACCGCAGCGCATACGCCGCTTGTCTCAAGCTATGTCCAGTCCGGCGGCGAGGTGGATGCCAACAAGCTGTTCGTCGGCTATTCGGATTCCGGTGACGTCTGGACTCTGCAGCAGACCTTCAACTTCACGTTAAATGGCGGTCGGTTTTCGACTAAGGCCGAGGCGCGCGTTGGCACATACTGGGGATCGAGCGGTTCACTTGGCAACACGGCCACGCTGACCGTCAACAATGGCCTTTTGGAGATTGGCACGTCGGACAGTGACGGATACTTGAGAGTCGGCCACTATGTGCAGGCAAACTGTACGACTTCATTTGAAATGAACGGTGGAGAGGTAAAGCTTTGGCGTGGTCTTCTCTGTCCGAGTTCGGGCGGAGACGCCAATCATCATACGCAAATTCGCCTTAATGGTGGTACGCTCACTTTTGGCGGTTCGTCCGAGCCAGTCTTTACAGGAAACGCCAAGGCCGATCTGCACTTGAATGGTGCCGTGCTGAAGCCATATCAGGCAACGCATATGACGAGCTTTGCTCCTTTTGCCTCCTTCTCCGTGCGTGAAATCGGTTCGGGCGGTGCGATTTTTGACCTTTCGGAAGCAGATGTCGATTTCATGGATTTGAATTGCGACTTCACAGGCTCCGGCAATATCACGGTGCGGGGCGGTGACACGAACCGGGCCGTTCGCCTATGCTATAACCTTTCATGTACGGGTGAGTTGATCGCCGAGAATGGCGGTGTCATCCAGCCGAGCTACCAAAGTGGCAACAGTGGAATCAATGTTGTCGCCGGCAGGACCATCCGCGTTAAGGATGGTGGTGGCATCGTCTCCTACTATGGAAGGACGTGTGAGAATCTCTATCTTGGCGAGACGGCGGCGGATTCTACGTTTGTCTATGGCTATTACAGCCCAAGTACCTATTATCACCTTCTTGCAAACAATCTGGTGGTCAAGGGCACGGTGTACTGCGCCTATCGTTACGGCGATTCGGAATCTGGCATCAAGTTGGTCGTTCCGAACGGAAGCGCCAACATATTGCGTGGACCTAAGGGGTGCTTTGAAGGTGTGGATGTGGCGAATCAGTTCAAACTTCATCCCAAGCTGGCCAGAGACGGCCTGACGGTCACGTTCTCGTTGGATACATCTAATGAGAGTTTTGACACAATTGCCATGACGACTACTGGCGCCTCGACATTTAATCCTTCCTTTGCATATTATCGTCAACCTTACTACCCTGAAACTGTTGTGTTGGATGCGTCAACGCCCATTTCAGGCACGGTTGCCTATGCTGGCGCCACGAGCGGAGGTGGCACGGTTCAGGTCACAGGGCCGCTTTCCGGAGACGGAACGATCAAGCTCACAACGGGTCGCATCGAAGGACGTCCTGAGGACTTCGATGGTGTGACACTAGACCTCAACAACGCTTCCGTGCGCTTCACGGAGTCTGGTCGGTCAACGGTCAATCTCAAGAACTCGGACGGCGGTGCGACGGGACTCGGAATTGAAGTGCCGGAAGGCAAGACGGTGTATGTCACCGGCATCCTAACCAACAGATCTGCGTTTGTCAAGATGGAGCCGGGAACGCTCGTCTTGCAGAACGATGCCGCGTTTACTCTCGCAGGAAATGCGCAGAAGAATGCGAATTCGGCATGGGTTGAGGGAAGCGTCCCCGTAAATGGCGACGTTCCAAACGCGAACTCCTTCACGGTCAACGCCGGTACGCTTGTGCTTGACATGCCGGGAACAGTTACGGCACTGAATGGAGCGGGTGGCGACGGTCTGTGGGTCGGCAACCATCCTATTCCGGATGGCAAAGGTGGTGCTTTGCCGGCTGTAATGGAAATCTGGCAGGGAGAGTTTTCCAATCCAAACGGCTACTTGGCCATTGGCCGGTACAACGCCTGCACGTATGACGACTGCTCGAAGTTCACCAGCCGTCCATACGCTGCATTCAACCAGTACGGTGGAACCGTGCGTGTGAAGGGGCTGATTTTGGGATATAGCTACTACACCTATAAGCAGTGCGGTCTCTACGAGCTGAATATTTATGACGGCCTCTTCGAGGTTGGAGCGGGGTATGTTACCATTGGCTTCGAAGGAAGCGCTGTGAGGATCAATGGTGAAGACAACGAGTGCGTTGTGAACGTGTATGGGGGAGAGTTCTGCAAGTTGGCCGGTGATGGCGGTGCCGATGACCGGTTCATGGTCGGCGGAAAGAATTCTAATTGGCCTGCGTATATTCCGAAAATGAAACTCAATGTCTATGACGGAATTGTCAGAACGGCTTCGTCGGTTCTGATTGAAGTGCCGGGCAGCAATGGCACCAGCGGCTATCTGAACATGTATGGCGGCGTTGTGGAAACAAAGAACCTCAAGGACAGCAGCTCGTCTTCGCGTCCCGCCGCAGAAGGTCATATCCGCTTCGACGGCGGCACGTTCCGTCCGCTGGAGGACAACGGCACGCTTTCCGGCTTCTCGTCTGTGACGGTTGGCGCTGGCGGCGGCACCATCGACATGACTAACCAGAACACCTACACGGTGAGCCAGCTGGCGAGGGCGTCCGACCTAGGCGCTGCGGCGGACGGTGGGTTCGGCGCATCCGGTACGGGCACGCTTGTCTTGAACGTCGCGAACGGCTTCAACGGCCCGACGCACGTTTCCGGCACGGCGACGCTGAAGCAGGGCGTTGCTAACGCGTTCTCCGACGTTGCTGTGCTGGACGGCGGCACGCTCGACTTGAACGGCACCGCGACTACGTTCCGTTCGATAATGGGCCACGGCACAATCATCGGCAACTGCACCGTTACGGAGTTCCTTGAGCTGGACGGCGAGCTCGCCGTCACGGGCAACCTTACGCTCGGCGACGGCGTTGCCATCAGCATGGAGCTCAATGACAACGGCACGGTGGCAACGCCGCTCAACGTGACCGGAACGCTCTCGGGCGGCAGCAATATCACGGTTGACTTCGGCCGCTATTACGATACGGCATTCCGCGAACTTCGGACGCAGATCGGTTCGGCCGCTGCCGGTTCGTATCTTGCGGCCGAGGCGGAGCACGTGGCGACATGGAACGCGATTGCCGGCGTGAACTTTGCAGATGGCGCGATAGTTCTTACCATTTGGCCGCGAGGCGGAATACTTATAATACGCTAAGGAAACTGAAACGAGTAGAAATCATGACGACAAGAAGAGGATTCATTGGCGGCGCGGCGGCACTTGCTGCGCTTTCGGGGTGTGAAACGTGCGGCGTGCGTTCGGCTTGCGCCAAGAAGCGCTGGTACAAGGGGAACCTGCACACTCACACTTTCTGGTCGGACGGTAAGGCGTTTCCGGACGAGGCCGTTGCGTGGTACAAGAGCCGCGGCTACAACTTCCTCGGCCTCAGCGACCACAACATGTTTCAGGACGATCCTGACAGCTGGATCGCGGCGGTCGGCGACAACGAGGCGGACTTCACGCCGGAATGGGCGAAACGGCCTACGCGTCGTTATGTCTTCACCGCGAAGCAGCGGTATTTCGACGACTATCTCACGGCTTTCCCCGACGCCAAGACGCGAACGACGGCGAACGGCCGCTTGGAAGCGCGGCTCAGCACGTTCGAAGAGCTCTCCGCGCGCTTCAACGCTCCCGGGGAGTTCCTGTTGCTGCCGGACGTGGAGGCAACCCGGAGCGTGCAGTATTCCGACGGCCGCATCCACCAGCTTCACATGAACTACGTGAACCTGCCGCAGCTTCTTCCGTCCTATGTCGAGCCAGGGTTCAAGCGCATCGCCAATGACATTCCGCTTGGCGCGTTTCTGGGTAGCCACGCGAAGGAGACTGCCGCGCTCGCCCAATCCATGGGCAGGCCGCATCTTTTCATCTTGAACCATCCCATCTGGCGATGGTACGATGTCGGGCCGGAGGTGGTAGTCGAAAATCCGTCTGTCCGCTTCTTCGAGGTGTGCAACAACGGCTCTCCGTTCAAGTCCGGCGAGGGTCTTCCCTCCGACGGATTTGACACCGACCGTCTCTGGGACGTCGCGAACGCCTTCCGCATGCGCAGAGGGCAGCCGCTTCTCTACGGCATCGGCACGGACGACACGCATCGCTACCGCGGCGAGCCTTGCGACATGCTGATGCCCGGCAACGCCTGGTCGCTGGTGCGGGCCGAATCGCTCGACGCCGCGTCGCTCATAGCGGCGATGAACGCTGGTGATTTTGTGACGTGCGAGGGGCTCGAGCCTGACGATGTGTCGTTTGACCCGTCGGCGGGGTCGCTCGCCGTGTCCGCCCCGGCAGGGCTCTCGGTGCGCACCGTTCGCTTCATCGTCACTAAGCGGGACTTCGCTGACAAGCCTGTCGGCAAGGTGACCGTGCGCCCTGAGCAGCACAAGGGCGACATGAAGTTCCAGCGCGAGATAAACATCTACGACGAGAAGATCGGCAAGGTAGTCAAGACCGTCAGGTTCCGCCCCGGTGAGCCGGTCCGAGCCTCGTACACGCTGGCCGACGACGACCTCTATGTGCGGGCGCGCATCGAGGAGTGCGGTGCGACGCTCTGCACGGCAGCCCTGCATCCGCAGGGGGTGCGTGTCGCCTGGACCCAGCCCTACGCCAACCCGGCGACGTAATTATTTTTTCCGCATTGTCTTGTCAGCGTGCGGTTCTACCGCAAGCTTTGTCAAAATGAGAAACCAGGTCAGACCTGGTTTCTCATTTTTTAAAAAAAAGCCTGCCTGCGCCAGTTGTCCCGGAACTGTAGATGTGATAAAATACATTAAAATTGTTTCGGTTGATACGGGGTGGTGAAGACATGATGACAGGAAGGGCCAATGAGATTCACGCGGTCATGCTGAATCTCGGCGAAAACATGTGGTGCGACTGGCCGCTCGACCCGTCGGCGGACGCCGCGCTCGGCGAGAAGGCCCCGAACCGCAGGCTGCGCACGGACGAATCGATATGGCGCGCCGCCGTCGATCTCGCCGTGGAGCGCAAGTTCAACACGCTGCTCATCGACGTCGGCGACGGCGTCGCCTATCCCAGCCACCCGGAGCTGGCGGTCGAGGGGAGCTGGTCGCCCGATCGTCTGCGCGTTGAGCTGCGGCGGCTGAGGGCGCTCGGCCTGGAGCCCGTTCCGAAGCTCAACTTCTCCAACACGCACAACGGCTGGCTGAAGGAGTACCGCCGCATGGTTTCCACACCGAAGTACTACCAGGTCTGCGCCGACCTCATACGCGACATCGCCGAGATCTTCGACCGGCCGCGTTTCCTGCACATCGGCTGCGACGAGGAAACGTTCGGCCACCAGAAGCAGATGAATTTCACCGTCGTGCGGCAAGGCGAGCTTTGGTGGCACGACTTCCTGTGGCTCGTCTCAACCGTGGAGAAGAACGGCATGCGCGCGTGGTCCTGGAGCGACTACGGCTGGTATCACCCCGACTTCGTGACGCGCTGCCCGAAGAGCGTAGTACAGCTCAACGGCTACTACGACGAGTATCTCGAGGGATTTGACCTCGACAGCCCGAAGCTGAAGGAGTGCCGCGCCTGGCTTGAGCTGTACGTGCGGCTCGACAAGGCTGGGTTCGACCAGGTTCCGTGCGGTTCCAACTGGAACTCGAAGATCCGCAAGCAGCGTGGTCCGGCGGTGAACGACAGCATGGTCGACCTCGTGGCGTTCTGCCGTCGGCACGTCTCTGCGGAGCATCTCAAGGGCTTTCTTATGGCGCCGTGGGTATTTAGCAACACACAGAAGGACCTTGAGACGATCCGCGAGGGCTTCGATATCTTCAGGAGAAGCCTGGACGAGAATCCGGGCTAGGACGCTGCGTCGTGGCAATGCGCGGCGGAAAGCGAGGAATGGAAATGCTATTATCAAGAAGAGGATTCATCTGCGGGGCGACGGCGTTCGGCGCGATGCCGGCGCTGCGGCTGTCGGCGGCGTATGCGCTGGGGCGTAAGCCCAACATGACGTTCGGCGTCGTGAGCGACATTCACGTTAGGATCGCACCCGACGGCAATGGCATGCATCCGAGCCACGACTGCAGTGCGTTCGTTCATGCGCTCGAATGGTTCCGCGACCGGAATGTCGATGCCGTGATGGTAGCGGGCGACCTTGCCGACACGGGGCTTGTCGCGGAACTCGAAGCCGTCGCCGCGGCCTGGTGGAAGGTTTTCCCGGACTCGAAGGCGCCGGACGGACGGCGCGTCGAGCGCGTCTTCATTACCGGCAACCACGACTGGGACGCCTATACCTACGACGGCGGCGTGTTCGTCAACAAGCTTTTCCCCGATGAGGCGGAGCGGAAGCGCAACTTGCTGTGCAGCGACTTGAAGGGCTGCTGGGAGCGCATCATGCAGGAGCCTTACGAGCCGATTTTCCGAAAGGACGTTAAGGGATATTCCTTCGTTGGTGCGCACTGGCAGAACGAGCCTTGCCACCCGAAGTGCGAGACGGCTTTCCGTCACGTAGGCGAGTGGTTCGCCGCGAATGGCGCTGCGCTCGATCCGTCCAAGCCGTTCTTCTACTGCCAGCATGCGCACCTGCAGAACACCGTCTACGGAGCGTGGGCGTGGGGACACGACTCCGGCGAGACGACTGCCGCGCTAAAGGCCTTCCCGAACGCCGTCGCGTTCTCCGGCCATTCGCACTACAGCCTTACAGACGAGCGGTCGATCTGGCAGGGCGGCTTCACGTCGCTCGGAACGGCGTCGCTGCGCGCCTGTGCGTCGCCCGGCGACGAGCTGCACCCGGACTCCGGCTACGAGAACGGGTGGGGCGGACAGAACGCGTTCAAGGCCTCGCGTCCGATTCCTGAGACGAGCCGACAGGGAATGCTGGTGCGTGTTTTCAACGACTGCATCGCGTTCACGCGCCGCGACTTCTCCACCGACAAGACGCTCGGCGGCGACTGGGTCGTGCCGTTGCCCGTCGCGAAGTCGCAGCCGTTCGCGTTCGAGCCTCGTCGCGTGAAGGAAAAGCCTCCGGAATTTGCCGCCGGCGCGAAGCTCGCCGTAACGAAGGTGGAGGCGACGAACCGGGGTGGCAAGGCGAAGGTAGACGGCGTGAAGAAGATTGTGCCGTCGGAGAAGAAGTCCGCCGTACGCCTTGACTTTCCGCAGGCCGATGCCGTGCGCGCGACGCGTCCGTTCTCTTACGAGGTGACGTTCGTTCCCGCAAGCGGCAAGGCCGTAGTGAAGCGGATGCTTGCTGCGAACGTCTACAAGCCTGACGGCGACTACTGGTCGGCTAAGGGCGAGACCATGACCGTCTGCCTCGACCAGCTGCCGTCGGCGCCGTTCAAGATAGAGGTCCGCGCCGTCTCTTCGCTGGAGAGTAGGAGCGCGCCGCTTGAGGCCGCGTTCGGCGGGTGAGCGTGAGACTGGAGATGGCAGTCAGGTCGCTTGTTGCCGGTGTCGCAGCAGTCTTTGCCTGCCATGCGGCGGCCGTAGCCCCGGCAGACAGGCAGGCGCGCGTGGACGCGCAGGGCGTGATGCGCTGGACCGATGACGGGAGCGAGGTGGCGGTTTTCGGCGTGAACTACTATGCGCCGTTCGCGTTAGACTACCGCGTTCTGCGCGAGCGGGGCTGCGACGTCAAGGAGACGATCCGCCGCGATGTGGCGCAGTTCCGCCGGCTCGGGCTGAACGCGATCCGCCTTCACTGCTTCGACCGCGAGTTCTCCACGCGCGAAGGGGCGTTCGTCGACAACGACCACGTGGACGCGCTTGACTACCTTGTCTCCGAATGTGCCTCGAACGGCATCTACACAGTTCTTACGCCTATTGCCGCTTGGGGAGGCGGCAAGTGGACGAGCTGCACCAACGGCTTCGCGTATCCCGTCGGCATAAAGACGCTCACTTCCGACCGGGACCTCTGGAAGGCCGAGGCGCGTTTCGAGCGCGAGTTCGCCGAGCACGTCAACCGCTACACGGGCCGTCGTTACGCCGACGACCCGTGCGTCCTGTGCTTCGAGCTGATCAACGAGCCTGGTTATCCCGACGGCACAACGAGCGAGCAGGTTGCCGAGTATGCCAACGCGCTTCTAGACGGCATTCGCCGGAGCGGAACGAAAAAGCCAGTCTTCTACAGCGCGACGTGGAATGGACGCAACGATTGCGTGCCGATGCTGAAGACGGACGGCGTAAGCGGCGTCTATTACGCGACGGGGCTTGAGGCTGGCCATGCGCTGCCGGGTCCGCAGCTGGGGTTCGTGAAGGGCAGTTCGCTGAAGGCGGACTCGCGGTTGGACGGCAAGGCGAAGATCGTCTACGAGTTCGACGCCGCCGACACTCCAGGCGCCTACATGTATCCGGCGATGGCGCGGCTCTTCCGCAGCGAGGGCGCGCAGTCGGCCACGCAGTTCCAATATGACCCCACGCCGCTCGCCGCAGACAACGTGAGCTACCGCACCCACTACCTGAACCTTGTCTACACGCCGGAGAAAGCCATGTCCCTGGCGATTGCCTCCGAAGTCTTCCGTCGCCTGCCGAGGGGAACGTCGTTCGCCGCCGAGAAGAACGAGATGGTCTTTCCTCCGTTCAGGGTGAATGCCGAGTCCAACCTTTCGGAGATGGTCACGGAGACGGCGCTTCTCTACACGGCTACGCCCCTCACGCCTGTGCCGGCGCTTGAGAAGCTGCGCCGCGTGTGGGGCTGCGGCTCGTCGCCGGTGGTCGCCTCCTCGGGCAACGGCTGCTATTTCCTCGACAAGGTGGCGGACGGCCAGTGGCGGCTGCAGCTGTATCCGTCCGTCATGCCCTGCGCCGATCCCTACACCGGCGACGGCGGCAAGAAGACCGTGGTGCTTGCGGATTGCCCGGAACTTACGGTGCGCCTGCCGGACCTCGGGGCTGACTTCACGGCGTGGCGCGTTTCTGACGGCTCTCGCGCGGCATCGGCACGCGGCGGCAGGGTCGTGCTGGCGCCAGGCGACTACGTCCTTTCGCGGGGCGCACCCGTTTCGCCAGCGCAACTTGCTGCGGCGGACGTGCCTGAATGGTGGGCGCCGCAGCCCGACCTGCCTGACCCGAACAGGAAGCGCTGGCCTCCGACGCTGGCGGAACTGGTGGCGGAAGGCCGCGCGAAGTTCCCGACGCCGCGCGACTGGAACTTCTTCGACGCCGCGCTGGCCGTAAGATGCAGCGGCAACGGCGGCTGGACCGAGGCGGCGAAGGACGACCGGGGGCGTCCCGCATGCCGCTACCGCGCAACGAACTTCGTTGAGCGCGAGGCGATGAGCGCCTACGTGCCGTCGGACGGCAAGGTGTACGCGGCGGCGTTCCCCGAAGCGGGGGAAGGGCGGACGCTCGTCGTCACGGGACATGCGGTGGGGAGCGTTGCGGAGCAGGTGGAGGTTGCGCTTAGGCTTGACGACGGTCAGGTATGGGGCACGAACGTTACGCTGCCGCGGCACTGGAGCGAGGTGCGCGTGCCGTTTTCTGACTTCCGCTACTTCTCGCACTGGAACGTGCCGGAACGCCAAGATGGGTTCCGTCTTGACATTCGTCGGCTGGACACGGTCTGCCTGTGTTTCGGCAAGTGGCTTGACCCGTCAGCCGCAGGCCGCGCCCATGCCTTCGAGATATCGTCCATACGCGTAGAGCAATAGCGGAACGCCGCTTGAAAGCTGATGGGGGTTATGGTAGAATGGCTTGAAATGCAACTACACGAGGAGACGAAATGAAGCGCAATGTGCTTCTGATGCTTGCAATTGCGGCAGCCGCAACCCTTCCAGCGGCTGAGTGGAAGGTGCCGAACTGGTGTCCCGTCGTCACGGCGGAGGGTGCAGTGAAGGAATGGATCGGCAAGACGTGGTGCGGACATGTTCAGGGAATGTGCGTAAGCTCGAACGCGCTCTACTTCTCCTTCCATGATCAGATAGTGAAGACCGACTGGTACGGGCGGTTCATCAATCGCGTGGAGGTGGACGTCCACGGCGGCGACATCTGCCTCTGGAACGGCAAGCTCTACACAGGAGTGTGGCTGAAGCCAAAGAAAGGTTCGGGCGAGCAGTGGTGCGGTGCCATCGGCGTCTACGATGCCGAAACCCTCGCTCCGCTGAAGCTGCACAAGCTTGACTGGCACAGTGGCTCGGACGGCATAACGTGCCTCGATGGCGTAATCTACATGAACATGGGCCGCTATGCGCAAGACAGGCTTGGCCACAAGAACTGGTACGGCAAGTTCAACGCTGAGACGCTGGAGCCTATCGGCGAGCCGTTCATCGTGGACCATGGCGACGATTCCTCGTGCGGTTCTCAGAACATGACGACCGACGGCAAGTACATCTATTCGAGCTACTACACGCTCGACGAGACGGCAAACACCCCCAACCTAATCGTCTATGACACCAATTTCAACATCGTGGCCAAGTATGTGTATGGCTGGAACAACGGCATGGACGTGGTGCCGGGCGGCAAGGACGGCGCGGTGCGCTTCGCGTTCTGCTACACGCCGAACTGGATGCACGCGCGCCAGAACCCGAAGTTGCCTGTGCAGGGCGTGGTGAAATTCGCCGAGCTGAAGGACGGCAAGTTCACCGACATAACCCGTTATGGCGTGTTTGACAAGGCGATAGAGAGGTGAAGACGCCTTGTACTGCACTAATCCCAAAAAATCTCGCATGTTTACACACTAAGAAAGGCAAAAACAAATGAATATCATCATGAATGCTAAGAAATCGCTTGTAGTTTTGGCTGGCGGCCTTCTTGCAGGGGGTGCTTTTGCGGCATGGGAACCTGGCGAGCCGGTTACGACCTACTGGTTCGGTCCGGGGTGCCCCGGACAGGAGCAGACCCTCACCGACGCTTGGGCGAAGCAACTGAAGGAAGGCGGCTTCAACACCGTGTGGGCTAGTCGTCCGGAAGAGCTGGACATCGCTGCAAAATATGGGTTGCGCGTCATCTACAGCGTCGATCCGACAACCGAATGGGCGAAGGTTGATCTGGACAACTCGGCGCAGAAGGCGGCGCTCGCCGAGCGCATCGCCCGCGTGAAGAACCACCCTGCGCTCTACCTCTACGAGCACTTCGACGAGGCGCCTGCGGAGATGTTCGCACAGCTGGCGCGCGTGAAGGAGTACATTCACAGCCTAGACCCGAACCATGCGAGCTGGTTCAACCTGCTGCCGACGTACGCCAACCACAAGCAGCTGGGCGTGGGCGGCAAGGATGGCGAGGAGAAAAGGCTTGGCTTTGCGAATGACATCATCGCATCGTATTGGGAGCATGTGAGGCTTTTCGGTGAAATCTACCGTCCGGAGCTGATTACCTACGACCACTACCAGCTCAAGAGCAATGGCGATGCCTCGAACTACTTCCTTAACCTCGGCATCGTCCGCCAGAGCGCCAGCGCACGTCGGGTACCGTTCTGGAACGGGCTTCAGGCCTGCACGTGGGTGCCGGGGCATCTGGCGTCCCCAAAGTCGCCGCGCATTCCGACGGTTGACGAGATGCGTTATCTCGTCCATTCGACGGCGGCGTATGGCGCTCACGGCTTCTACTATTACGTCTATTGCCGCAAGGGGCACGACGGCACGATTGCCGCGCTTGACGGCACGGTTGGCGAGAAGTACGAGGGGGTGAAGTCGATCAACCGCGACTTTATCGCCTTTGCCTCGGTGCTTTCGCCGCTCAACTTCACGGGCGCGTACTTTCAGGGACTTCACGCGCCTGGCACCACGCCATACGGCGACCAGGCACTCTTGAAGATCACGCCCGAGACGCCGTATGCGGAGCTTAAGCCGCTTCAGGAACTGACGGACACCACGCTCGTCACGCGCTTTGACACGCCCGGCAAGCCTACGCACCTGATGGTGGTGAACTGCGACTACAGGAAGGACCGCACGATCCATGTCAAGGCGCCGTCTGCCGCCGAACGGTTCGATCCGCGTGCCGGCACATGGTCGCCTGCAGGCGCCGAGTTCGACCTAGCGCTTCAACGCGGCGGCGGCGTTCTGCTGCGCCTGCCGTAGCGCCTGGATGCTGCCCAAGGATGCTTGTGATTTGCGGCGGCTTTTGATATAATTCCAAGCGTTCTCGTTGAATATGTTGTGTGCTGAAGCGTGAAAGGAACAGACATGAAGTTAGAATGCTTGACGGTAACGGTGGCGTGTGCGCTTGCCTGTTCGGCGGCGGAACAGACGCTTACTTACACAACAGGTGATACGAGCCTTGGCGATGGTGTCGTCACGTTCACCTACGACGGCAACAGCAAGATAACGCATATCGTTTCCAACGTGGCGAAGGGCGATACCGTGACCCTCGTCGGCGACACGATTCCTTTGGCTGAGAATCCGACGTTCACCGGTACGGGTGGCAGTCTCGTCATCTCCAACACGTTGGATGGAACGGGTACGCTCGCATTCCAGCCGCAAACCTACGAGGAGACGATTTCTTGGACGAACGATACGACGTATCTCCAGCTGGATCCCGACTGGACGCTGATCTTCCCCGGGAAGAACCTTGACGAGTGGCAGCCCGTAACATCTGAAGGACCAGCCGACAGCCACAACCCGAACCATTTCAATATTTACAACGTCTCGCGCTACGTCTCGAATGAGGTTGCCTATGCGGACATGCAGGCTCACTTCAGTTACGTCTCCTCAGGTAACAATAAACCTGCCATAAAGTGCATCTGGGCCAAACTGAAGCAGACGGAGGACGGTATCGCCGCCATCATCGAACGGAGCGGCAATTTTTCTGCGTTCGAGGAGAGTGTGGAGGGTGAGGACATAAGTTATTACGCCTCGCATACAGGCTCTTTCAACAAAAGCTATCCGTATCAGTTGATGACCCGATCCTATGCGTCCGGCGGCACAAAGGGATACGGCATCAATCAGCTGACGATGAAGTATATTGGTGCGTTGCCGACGGTGCGGCTTGAAGGATCTGTCACGAATTCGACGGATGGTGCGTACATGCCCGTTTCGGTGGCGGCCGGCATCTCTGTCACGGCTGGAGCGGCGAGCGGCGTAAATAGACTGGGGGCGGGGACCTCCATTTCAAATGCCGGCGTGTTCACGGCAGATGATGTCGGTGCAGTGGTCACGAATTATGCCGCTATCTACAGCTCTGGCACATTCCGTTACGAAAGAACAGCTGACTCGGCCAATTCCGGAGCGGCATATTACACCAGCGGCTTCCTTGCCACCAATACTTGGCAGATCATCGCCCAGTGGTGTACGCTCAACGATATCACCAATCTTGTCGGAAAGATGACCGGGGCGAACATCGGAGGGGCTGCCAAGGACAGTGAATCACAACTCTACAACTATACGATAGCCGAATCAGGGCTTGTAGCGACGGGACAGGTGCAGTTTCTTCAGAACACGTCTGGCGGCACAACCCTTCGCTGTCTCGTGGTGGAGTTCCGGCAGCTTGGAGATCACGTAGGGGCGAAGGGACTGTGGTGCTGGTCTCCAAGCAACAAGGCGCTTGGAACCGATTTGATCAAGACAAACTACGGCGGCACTAAAGCCGATGTTGCCACGGATGCTAGCAAGGCAGCGTACAATGTCCATGAATTTACTGTGTATTCTGCCAGGGTGGGCCGTTTTGCTGCCGTCGGACTTTCTGCAACCAATGATCTGGCGTTTGCGGAGGGGAGCGCGATTGAGATTGCGGGAAGTGCCGCCGGGCGGATGGCGGTGACGTTCTGCCGTACGAATTCGCTTCCTGAGAAAGGGACGGTGGATGTGTTTGCCGGCGGCGATATGGTTCTTGATCCGCAACCGGTCATGACTAGTCTTGAGGCCGAGGCGTATGTAGGCGGCACATGCCAGATTCGTGTGCATGAAGGCGGAATGCTATACCAATGGGGACAATGGACGCCCGGGCCTAAACAGATTATGGAACTGCGCGGCGGTACATTAATCAGCGGCAATCCCGACAACACGTCCCCCGTCGGCAAGGCATTCATAAGCCACCTGTATCTGTACGACGGGGCGGTGGTGACGGGGTTGCAGTTCCGGATTGGCCACACGCAATCTGCAACGAACGTCGCTTGGTGGAAGGTGCGGGGATCCCTGCCATCACATTGCTATAACACCGTCCATACGGAAACCGGCGCGAACAACGCGAGACGTACGATAAAGTTTGACGTTTGGGATGTGACGGGGAACAACGAGGCCGATCTTGTGATGCACGGTCCCTTCCGTCGATATGTCTCCGATTGGGCGCATACGAATGTCGTGGTGCGTAAGACCGGTGCCGGGACGATGCTCTTCATGCAGCCGTGCGGAACGAACAACGAGCCGATGGGACCGATCGATCTTGAGGAAGGCACGTGGCTCCTCGGCGCAAGCGATGCGGTGGGACCGCGGACGCCATTCCGCCTGAAGGGCGGTACGCTCGCGGCGGCGGCGGGGACGGCAAACAGTTGTGGTCCACTCACGATTTATGCGGCGGGCGGAGCGATTTCGCTCGGCGAGGGTGCGACGCTTACGTTTGCCGATTCGAGCGCCATGCCGTGGACGGCAACAGAAAAGGTGACCGTCTATGGTTTTGCCGAAAAGGCAATTCGCTTCGGCACCTCCAAGGCGGCCGTTCCGCGTCCGCGTATGTTCAAGATGTAGAATGGCGATCCGCTCCGCGTGGATGACGACGGCTATCTTACCGCCGACAGGCTTGGCATGATCTTTACCATCCAATGATGGCGGGGTGGGAGATGAGGGAATGAAGATGCTTTTGTGCTTGGCGGCGCTTTCGGTAGTTGCGCCGTGTCTGGCGTTTACGGAGGGCTGGCGCAACGTCGATCCCGACAGGCGTGAGCGGACACCGGTAAAGACGATATGGAAAGCGGCGTTCCACGCTGACGGCAGGGGTTTCAAGGCGGAGTTGCGGGATGGCGCCGAGGGCGAGGTCAAGTTCGGCGACGGTCTGCTGAAGATTGACAAGACGAACGACAAGGGGTACATAGTCGTGACGTCGGACGGCTTCAAGGCGCGTCCTGGGCAGAATCTCCGATTCTTGGCGGATTGGACCGGCAGCGGCGCGAATCCCGAAACGGCGGTTGCCGTGCTCCGGGCGTGGAGCACGAGCGAAAACTTCAGGATGACCAAGGGGCTTGACAGTGGCGGCGGTCCGTTCCGGCGCGGCGTGATCAACACCGCCGAAGGCACCACGATGCGCAAGTACGGCTATTTCAAGGTGGATGAGAGCGGCGAGGTGCACCCCGTCCTCATCATCGCCGGCACGCCCTCGAAAACCACTTGGATTAACTTGTGTGCGGAGGATCTCACGCCTTCCGCCGCGGCCTGGGCGAAGGAATGGGCGTCGAAGACCAATATCGACAGGAGCGCGGACGAGACGGACGACGCGACGTTCAACCGCGAGCTGGCGGCGGACGTGGAGCATACGGCCAAGGTGCAGCGCATCGACGGGCTGAGCCGGCTTGTCGTGGATGGGAAGGTCGTCGCGCCGATGGTCTACAGGAGCCGCGTCATCCCGAACGTCCCGAAGGATGTCAACGTGTTCGCGATGAAGCCGATGCAGGATGCCGGCGTGCGGATTGCGGTCACGACCGTCTGCTTCGGGCGAACGAGCGAGGATCTGGTCCGGGCGTATTGGACGAAAGACGGTTTCGACGCCAAGGGTGCTGTGGAAGACATCCGGCAGCAGATGAAGATAGCGGACAAGAGCGTGATCCTTCTCGGCATAAACGCAAACGCCTACACCGAGTTTACGGAGGAGCATCCGGACGAGACGTGGCGACGGGCGGACGGTTCCGTGGTGTACGGCACGAGCGGCAGCGCGCTTACGAACTACTGTGCCTCCGGCAAGGCGACGGGCAAGGAGAAGCGGTGGCCGTGGATCTCGTACTCGTCCCGCGTCTGGCGCGAGGCCGTGAAGACGAACCTCACCGCTCTCGTTGCGGAGCTCAAGCGCACAGGGCTTGCCAAGCGCGTGGTGGGCGTGCATTTCACTGGCTACCACGACGGACAGTTCGCCTCGCCGTTCCCTGACTATTCGGAGCCGGCGAAAAGGGAGTACGCGGAGTACCTGAAGGAGGACAATCCCGGCGCCGACTACAACTACTTCGCGAAGCAGACGGGTTTCCGCGCGCAGGAGGATTTCGTGCGGCATATGAAGAAGCTCTTCGGCAAGCCCATCATCGGCGTAAGATGGTGCATGCTTCCCTTCGGCGGCGCGAACGAGGCCGCGCGCGACATCACGGCGTTCGCCCGGTCCGACGCAATGGACGTGATAGTGCCGCAGCCGACGTATCCGCAGCGTCCGCCGGGCGTGGGGCAGGGGCGGCGCCTGCCCACCAACTCCCTCCATCTGCACGGCAAGATGATGTGGTACGAGTTCGATCTGCGCACGTACGGCGGATGGGATTCCTGGGCTAAAACGGGTTTCGTGGGGCCGAAGGTCAGCGGCATGGCCGAGGATTTCGGGATGTGGCAGACGACGTACCGGAAGCACGCAGGAATCATGTGGGCCGCCAACATGGGATACTGGTTCTATGACATGGCGAACGGATGGTTCTACCCGCGCGAAATCGCCCAAGACATCGGGCTTACGCTAAGGCAGTACGAGGAGTTGCTGACGCACGAGCCGTCACCGTGGCGGCCTGGCGCGGCGATTGTCGTTGACGAGGCTGGGCAGTTGCTCGTCAACCAGCCGGGACGTCCCGACGAGCCTGGCGCGAACGCCCTGGTGCTGCAGCAGTGGCCGCAGCTGGCGGCGTCCGGCGTGCCATATGACGTGTGGCTTGCGGACGACTGGCTGCGCAACCCGTCGCTGGCGGCGCAGTACAAGGTGATCGTGTTCGCGACGTTCCGCAAGCTCGACGACCGCCGCAAGAGGCTCTTCGAATCGCTCAAGCGCGGCGGACGAACGCTGGTCTTCCTGTCCGGGACGGCCCTGTATGGCGGTGCGGAGACGACAGGCTTCTCGCCGACGCTGTCGAAGAACAAGCTGAGCCACGAGATTCGCGCCGTGTGTGCCGAGGGCGAGGATGCCGCGAGCATCATGCATGCGAACTGCCTTCGCGCGTTCTACCGATGGCAGGACGGTTCGAAGTATGCCGATTCGCGGCGCGTGACGGTTTCGGAGACGCCCGAAATGAAAGTGCTGGCGCGCTACGTCGAGGACGGTGCCCCTGCCGTCGCCGCGCTGGACTGGAAAGGCTGGCGCGGCGTGTACATCTGCGATCCGGGCGGGCTCTCGCCGGGGCTGTTCAACCGTCTGGCTCGCGAGGGCGGTGCGTATGCTCCGGTGGAGAAGCCCGGTCTTCAGGTTGACATGAATGGGAATTTCATTTCCGTGCATGGCCTGCTTGCGGGACGGTATGATTTCCGGCTGCCTTTCCCGGCAATGGTGACGAACATGAAAACCGGCAAAGCGGAGCCGGTTGCGGACAATGTGATGCGCCTGGACATGGATGCCGGCGAGACTTGTTGGTTCGCCCTCTCGGCAAAGGAACGGAAGGCGCATGCCACGAAGGAGGACTGAATGAACAAATGGACGTTGCTTGCGCTCTCGGCGGTTGGTGCGCTGATGGCCGAGGCTGACCCTGGGACGGTTAGGGCTGCGTGGTTCAGGAAGGATATCTCCTGCGAGGTCGGTACGCGACTGGCGGGATACGGCACCAATGACGTTTCGGTGGCGAAGCTCGACGACCTGGAGATCAACGGCGTGTGTGTCGATGACGGCAAGGACAAGGTTTTGCTTATGTCGTTCGATCTGCTAGGAATGGACAAGATCACAATCCAGAAGATGCGGGCCATGGCGGCGGAGACGATGGGGATGCCGGCAGCCAACGTGATGGTCACCTGCACCCATACCCACGGCGGACCGCACACCCGCATGCACGGCTGGGGCGATAAATTCCGGTATGCGGGCGACAGCAAGGGATTGGACGTGCGCTATCTCGATTTCCTCGACAACGCGACGGCCGAAGCCGTGCGCGATCTCAAGGAACGCGGCGAATGGCGAACCGTGAAAGTGGGGTTCTTCTCTACGCAGTGCGACGAAAACCGCAACCGGCGCTATACCACGGCCGACAACTGCGCAAGCTTCATCGCCTATCGGCGGACGCTCCACGGCATCGCGACAGGCATCGCGGACAAGGAGCTTGGCACGATTGCGTTCTTCGATTCCAAGACGGGCATTCCGCTTTACGTGATCGGCAACTATGCGGCGCATCCGCTCGCGTCGCATTCGCCGGGCAGGGGCGGACGGCGGATCACGAGCGATTTCCCGGGGTACTATCGCCGCTATGTGGAAAGCGAGACAGGGGCGCAGGCGATGTTCGTCTCGGGAGCGTGCGGCGACCTTGTGCCGAAGGACGACGAGTTGGGCGTTCGTGGAGCGCGCAAGGTCGGCGAGAACCTGGCCATGGCGTCGGTCGCCGCCATCATCGACATCCAGCGCAACGCGGGCCGCTTCATGGTCCAGAATCCGCGCGTGGGCGGCAAGGTCGCGACGTTTGAAAGCTCTCTGCGCAAGAAGTGGCGTGGGATTCTCGGACGTGACAAGGAAACGCAGGAGATACAGTGCATTTCAATTGGAGATGTGGCTTTTGTGGGGGTTCCCGGCGAGCTTGTCAATGAGCTTGGGCTTGAGATCAAGTGGCATAGCCCGTACAAGCGCACGTTTATCGCGTATTGCTCCACGGATTATTTCGGTTACATCGCCACCGAAAACCAAGTCGCCGCCGGCGGGTATGAACCGCAACTTCAGCGCTTTGCGTCTCGCGACACATTGCGCCTTGTGGAGACGGCGAGGGATGCATTGTTCGACCTTCGGGGAAGACTGTTTCCGGAGGACAACGTTGGGGAAGACGGATATCCCGACAACCTGTCATTGCCGCTCCTCAATCTTCCGGGCGGAGTCATCGAACGGAAGCTTTCCCAGCAGAAGCGTTGAAGAATGTGGCGTGACCCATTATTGCATTTTGAAATCATATGACAGACGAAAGGAACGGTTGACATGAAACAGTTGATGATGGCAGTAACGATGGCTGGTGCGTTTGCCTGTTCGGCGGCTAACCAGACGCTGACTTATACGGCGGCGGACAAGCCGGCCACGCTCGGTACGGGCAACGAACTCGCCTTCACCTACGACGGTGATACGGTGACTAAGATTGTCGCCAACATCGCCAAGGGCGACACCGTCTATCTCAAGGGCGACACGCTTGCGTTCGGCACGGATGCAACGATCGAGACGGCGGGGCTGGGCGATCTCGTGATCTCCAACGCCCTCTCAGGCACAAGCGGGCTTTTCGTCACCAACACCTCTTCCGCGCAGTTGACGGCGGAATGGTGGGGCGACAACCTTTTGGATACCAACGCCTGGACGACCGTCTTCGAGAATGTCGATCTGGACGATATCGAGCTTGTTTCAAGCGATAACAGAAGCAGGATCGGCGAGTCGGGGTTTTCCAATCCGCAGCTGATGTATCCATACTGGGTGAGGACGAACACGGTCGATGGCGTGAAGACGATGACGGCGCAGCTGCAGTGCTGGGTAAGGCCAGCGACCACAGCAGCCACGGTCAAATACATTGGCATCGAGCTGAAGCAGGACGGCGCGAACGTCGCCGCCCGCGCCACGACAGCAGGCTACATCCAGACGAACAGTACCTTCAACTCAACCTACGTTCAGGGTTCGGTGTACCGGGATGACTTTGAGGCGTTGCGCAAGCGCTGGAACGCGGATAAGGATCCCGCCGTCAATCCAAGATTCGTTGAGACACCCGTCAAGTTCCCCGCTTCGACCGACTTTGGATATGGCGTGGGGCAGCTGACGGTGCGGCGGCGCGATGTGCCGAGCGTCAGCTTGAATTCCTCAAGCAGGACGCTCAACATCGGCGGCGACCTGAAGATCGCGGCGAACGCACGGGCGAGGCGTTTGCGTACAAACAGCTACAATCCTGCCGACGGAGACGACAGCGTCGTTGCTGTTGACGGTCTCTGGGAGATCGGCGATTATGTCGGTTCGCAGGGTACGCCTATCAAGGGGAGTGGTATTGTCGGAGT
This sequence comes from Kiritimatiellia bacterium, assembly GCA_017403825.1. Classification (GTDB taxonomy): domain Bacteria; phylum Verrucomicrobiota; class Kiritimatiellia; order RFP12; family UBA1067; genus UBA1067. The sequence goes on along the minus strand of JAFRDO010000042.1, from coordinate 36,053 downwards.
CGTGGCGGAAACGCTTCCGCACGAGAATCCATATGAGGGACGCATCAAGAACTTCCTGACTTATCGAACCAATCACGTCGATACGGCGACGAACAATGGGAATCTCGGGCTCGCCCATTCCATTTTCGACATGACGAATGTCTGCCCAGCGGGCATCTGGGGTGGGTCCGCGACATTCAAGAATCCTCCATTTTGCGTAGCCACGCCCCATCACTGGCGGTTCTACACGAACGGCCCGGTTTCCTACGCCACCGTTCAGATGCAGGGTTCCAACAGCATAAACATGATCCGCTGTACCATCCTCAGGTTCATGCAGAACAAGCCGGATTCTTTTAACTTTAGCGTTTGTGCAATCACGAACTTGGCCTGCTATACGCCGCTGGAGACCAACGCATACCCCAAAGGCACGGCACAGGGCTATTTCGGCATGGACTTTGAGACGGAAACAGACACGGTCGGGTACTACAACAAATATGGGCCAAACAAGCAGGGCGCGACAGACAAAGCCAGCCCGTTCTCCGTCTCCAACCTCGTCTGCCAGTTCTCGCGGCCGGGCGAGTACTCCATGACGCTCAACATCACGAACACGAATTGGCAGAACGGACGACTTGTCGTGGAGGGCAAGCCGGACGGGACGCGCATCTTCGCCAATGTCAATGGAGGCAACCGGCTTCCGCAGAACGGAATCGTCGAGGTGCGCATGGGTGGTACGCTCAACATGGGCAACGGAATCAATGGGCCGGGCGTAAGCACACAGAACAATTCCGTGCAGATCAGAGTCCATCGCGGCGGCATTCTGCGCACCTATCCGAGCGTTCTTACCTCGAATTCGAAGTGGGCCTACACGAAAGGTCAGCGCATCGACCTCCTGGGCGGCGAGATGCTGCCGAGCTGGCTGCACTATCCGCAGACCAAGCTCTGCTATCTGTATCTGAACAACACGATATTTGCCGACGGCGCGCGCATCACGAGCGACATTCCGTTCTGGGCCGGCAATGCGGGATTGAGCGAGACCGGACGCTGGCTGGTGCGCGGCACGTCACCGTCGTATGTCGATTCGCCGGTGATGTTCCTTGACAGGAATCATAACGAATATGAATTTCCGATTGACGTCGCCGACGTGACAGGCGATGACGGAAGCGACTTCTACCTGCTGAAGGATTTCATCTGGTGCGACAAGACATCAGCCGGTGGCTCCTTGGATTTCGACAAGGTCGAGCTTGGCAAGTACGGTCCCGGCACGCTGGAGGCGTGCGGAAAGCATCAGCTCAAGACGGGCTACAAGATCAACATCTACGGCGGCGCGTGGAAGCTGGGCGCGAGCCACATCACCGACGATGCGGAGCAGGGATTCAAGCTTTGCGGCGGCACGCTGGCGGCGGCGGACGGCACGGCGAACAGCTGCGGTCCGCTCGCCATCACGGCGCGCGGCGGCGGCATTTCGCTCGGTACGGGCGCGACGCTGACGTTCGCGGATTCGAGCGCGGAGACGTGGGCGATGACGAACAAGGTTGTCGTAACCGGCTTTGCCGAAGGGGCGATTCGCTTCGGAACGTCGAAGGCGGCGGCGCCTCGTCCGAGACAGTTCATCACCGACGACGGCAGGTCGCTCCGCGTAGATGACAACGGCTACCTGACCGCCACTCCGCCTGGTACTGTGATCGTGATTTTCTAAGAGTGCGGACATGAAACGTGTGCTGATGTGTATGGCGGCGGTCTTGGCGCTGTCAGCCGAGGCATTCACCTGTTCAAAGACGGATGAACGTCAGCATAAAGCGGTTGCCGCCGCATACGCGTTGCGCACCCCGGAGCGCACGGACCGTTTCGCCGACGGCTGGGCGTTTGCGAAGGCCGTGTACGTCTGCGGACTTTCTGACGAAGCGTCCACGAATCTTGTCATTCTGGCCTACGACGCCGCGAAGAATCCCGGCGGACGCGACGCCGCCATACGCGATGCGGTCAGGCTGCTGGAGCCAGGCGATCTGGTGGTTTCCGACGGCACCAACGTCTGCCTGTACGCCGGCGACGTTTATGGCGACGGACGCGGCAAGGTGCTGGCGCTGGACGCTGCCGGCTATGTTTGCGAATGGGACATCGGGACGTACCTGCTGAACTGGCCGCACTTCCCGCCGAAGCTCGCCGTGGCGGAGCGGTTCGCCGTGCTGCGTCCGCTGGCCGGCGCGGAGGCCAAGATTGCGGAGCGTAGGCGCTTTCCGCAGGGCGCGTGCGAGAAGCTGGGCGACGAGCGCGTCCGCGCTGCCGTCGCGACGGTCTGGGCGCACTACCTGAAGAACGAGTGCACGCAGTACGATTCCGTCGAGATGGTCAGCAAAGACTTGCAGCAGGGTGTCGGCTATTCGAAGTGGTCGCGCAAGGAATACAGGCTGCCGATAGAAGCAGGCACACGCGACCGCACGTACTATTCCGTCTGCTCGTCGTTCGCATACGAGGTCTATTACGGCGCGTTCGGGTACGGCATCGGCGAGGACTGCGGAGGGTACGCGTCGTTCGAGCTGACGCAGAAGCCGCCGCCGGACATTCTCGTCTACCGGCACGAGAAGGGCACGGACGGCAAGACGGACGAGGAAGTGCTGAAGGAGGCGCGGGCCGCGCTTAGACCGGGCGATGTCATCGCTTACGCCAACGTGCGGGAAAAGAGGTTCGGACATGTGATGCTGTACGTCGGCGAGGTTGACGGCATCGGCACGATAATTCATTCCACCGGACAGAAGTTCGACTTCCAGAACCGCTTCGACAAGACCGAGCACGAGGGCACGATCATAAAGAACGACGTGGACAGCACCCTGTTCACGAAGGGGAGTCCGCGCTATCTGCTTAAGTTCGACCAGTTCGTGATACTGCGTCCGCTCAAGAAGAAGAGTCTCGCGCTCACGGCGGCGGGCAAGGCGCGCGCAGAGCGTCCGAAGTTCAGGTACGACCGTCGCGTGGAGGGCGGCCTCTACGGTAGCGTCGTGGAGGGAGGCCACCTGCGATATTCGGTCGAGGTGTTCAATGCAGGCGCCGGCTCGTGCGATGCGACCGTGCGCGAGACGGTTCCCGAAGGCACGGAGCTGCTTTCGTCCTCGGAGGGGGCGACGGTCGCGACGAACTCCATCGTCTGGCCGATCCTTCTCCGTCCGGGCGAACGACGGACTGTCGAATGGACGGTGCGTGCCAAGCTCGGGACTGCCGGTAGGTACATCGTGTCCGACGGCGGAAGCGCTGGCGGCGTTCCGTCGAACAGGTTGACGACGCAGGTCGTGCCGCGCATGGTTTCCGTAGCGGACGCCTTCCGCTGGGCGGACGCCAGCCTGACGGACCGCAGCCATCTTCCCTCGTGCCGCGTGAAGGGCTGGTGCGGCGGTTACGAGACCGCCGATCCGCCGCTTGAGGAGCGCGTGCGCGAGACTCGTTCGCGCGACCTCATGCCCGGTGACGTCGTTGCAGCCTGGACGAAGGGACAGCCGAAGCCGTCGGTCATATGGGTCAGGGACGAGGTGGGGCTTGTCGAGCGCACTCCGCAAGGCATGAAACGCGTCCCGGAAGGGAAGGTGTCCGCGCTGCTTGCGTCCGACGTCTTCTGCGCATTCCGTCCGGCGGCAGAATAACGATTGATTAATTATAGCAGGACATCATGAAAAAAGAAAAGACATTCGACGGAAGGCCGTGCGCGGAAGGTCCGCTCTGCGGCAGGAGGGAGTTCGTTTCAGGGCTGGCATGCGCAGCAGCCATGGCCGGTTGCGCGACTAGGCCGGCCCCGTCCGGATTCACGGCCAGCGGCGAGATTCGCGCCCTGCTGCTGCACCTCGGCCACAACATGTGGAACGACTACCTGCCGGAGGACATGGACAATTCCATACTCAAGGATCCTACGCGTACGTTCGAGGACGGCACAGTCGACACGGTGCTGCGCAACAAGGACGAGCTCTGGAACCGGGCGGTCGCCAGGATGGCGGAGAAGAGGCTGAACATGCTGGTGATCGACATTGGCGAAGGCCTGGTCTATCCTTCGCACCCAGAGCTGGCGATCAAGGGCTCCTGGACGCCGGAGAAGATGCGCGACGAGATCGCGCGGCTCAATGCGCTCGGCATAGAGGCGATACCCAAGCTAAACTTCTCCACCACGCACAACGGATGGATGAAGCATTACCGCCGCATGGTCTCGACGAAGCCGTATTACAAGATGTGCGAGGAGGTTATCGCAGACGTGGCGGAGATATTCGGCACGCCGCGCTTCCTGCACGTCGGCTGCGACGAGGAGACTCCGGGACATCAGCGGAACTTCCGGTTCGTGGCGTTCCGTAGGAACGAGCTCTGGCAGCATGACTTCCTGCACCTCATCGGCGCGTGCGAGAGGAACGGGATGCGTCCGTGGGCCTGGAGCGACTACGGGTGGAAGCACTCGGACTTCTACGAGTGGTGCCCGAAGTCTGTGCTGATGAGCAACTGGTACTACGACGAGCAGTACGGCGGCTTCGACCTGGCGACCAACGCGACCTCGGATCATGCGAGGCTCAAGTGCTTCTACGACCTCGACAAGGCCGGCTTCGACCAGGTTCCTTGCGGTACCAACTGGGCGGGCGACGTCCGGGCGCGGCTGAAGATCGGTGCGGACGACGTGATGGGCAGGCTCGTCGCGCTCTGCCGCCGCGACATTGCGCCGCAGCGGCTGAAGGGCTTCATGATGGCGCCGTGGTCCTCCTGCGACACGGAGGAGAACCTCGACATCAACCTGCGCGGCATAGACCTCCTTGCAGCCGCGCTTTGAGAGAGCGGATCTTGCACAGGTCAAGCCTCCGCGAGCCTGAACTGGCGATTGATTTCGGGGGCGGATTTCGTGTATAATTCGGTGTGATGTCACTGACCGAGAAAATAGTCGAGCTGATTCGCGAGACGAGTTCGTCGCTGCCGGACGACGTGCTGCGCGCATTGCGCGGCGCGTTGCGCCGCGAACGCGCTGGATCGTCCGCTTCGGTCGTCCTCGGGACGATCCTCGACAACTGCGCCCTGGCGGCGAAACGCGGCGTTCCCCTCTGCCAGGATACGGGCATGCTCGTCTTTTTCGTGCACGAGTCCCTGCGGCGGCGCGTTACGCCGGACCTGCTGGGCCGTGCCGTGGCGCTTGCCACGGAGCGCGGTTACCTGCGCCGCAACACCATCGACCCGGTGTCAGGCAAGTCGTTCGACGACAACTGCGCCGAGGGCGTCCCAGCGGTCCGCTATTGCGACCGTCCAGGGGTGACGCTGATAATGAAAGGTGGCGGAAGCGAGAACATGTCGCGTCAGTATTCGCTTCCAGACTCGTCTCTCGGCGCCGGACGCGACCTTGAAGGCGTGAGGCGCTGTCTCCTGGATGCCGTTGTGCGGGCGCAGGGATACGGCTGTGCGCCCGGGGTGCTTGGCGTGTGCATCGGCGGCGACCGGGCTGTCGGCTACGAGGTCGCCAAGGAGCAGCTGCTGCGTCCGCTGGACGCATCGGGCGTCTCGGGTGACCAGAAGCTCCGTGCCTTGGAGCGGCGCGTGTTGCGCGAGGCGAATTCGCTTGGCATAGGCCCGATGGGGCTTGGCGGCGGCATCACGCTGCTCGGCGTGCGTATCGCGGCGCGTCCGCGCGTTCCGGCAAGCTTCTTTGTCACCGTCGCCTACATGTGCTGGGCGGCCCGCCGGAGGACCATGATGCCATGAAGCGGCTGACTTTCCCTTTTGACGAGCGGACGGTTCGCGGCCTTCGGGCAGGCGACGCCGTGTCCATCTCGGGGCGCATCTACACCGGACGCGACAGGTTCCACAAGTGGTTCGCCGACGGGAAGCCGCTTCCCGTATGCTACCGTGACGGCGCTCTTTATCACTGCGGCCCGGTAGTCGTGCGCGACGAAGAAGGCGGCTGGCGCGTCATGGCGGCAGGGCCGACGACGAGCGTGAGGGAGAATCCGTATGAGCCGGACTTCATCGCCGCGACCGGCGTTCGCGTGATCATCGGCAAGGGCGGCATGGATGCACGGACGCTTGCGGCGATGCGCGAGCACGGCTGCGTCTATGTCCAGGCGGTCGGCGGCGCCGGCGCTCTCTACGCCGCGTCGGTTGCGAGCGTCGCCGGCGTTTCGCTTCTGGATGAGTTCGGCGCGGCAGAAGCCGTATGGCATTTCGACGTCTCGGACTTCCGCGGAGTCGTCGCCATGGACTCGCACGGGCGTTCGCTTTTTGAGGACGTGGCCGCCGCCTCCGAGCGCCGTCTTGCGTCGACCTGCCGGAAATGCTATACTGACGACACTAGGTCATCTGCGGGGAGGTAATGCGCTGATGAAGAAGATTAAGAAGCTTATGAACGCCGGCGATTTCCAGGCGGCAGCGGAGCGTCTGCGGGCGAGGCTCACGCTTTCACCGGGTGACGACGAGGCCAAGCTGATGCTTGGCACCTGCCTTCATCTGCTGGGCAACGACGAGGCCTTCATGCGCATCGACGACGAGCTTTCGCAGTCGCCGGCGGCGCGGACGCTCCCGGCATGGCCGAAGTTCCACGCGCTCCGGGCCGCCGCTTGCGGGGGCGCGCTGCTTCTGGCCGGTGTGCTGTGCGACATACAGGCTGAGCCGATACTTGTCCATGACTACGGCGGGCCGTTCTTCGACAAGTCGCAGCTTGTCGTGCCGGTTCCGGCCGCTTCCGACGGGAAGTATTCCGGGTACGTGCGCCTGACGTGGCAGCCCGTCGTGGGCGCCGCGTTCTACAAGGTGCGCCGCGCGAAGTCGAACTGCTACGCGAAGTCAAAGGTCATCGCCAAGGTGACCGATACGACATACAAGGACAAGAGCCCAGCGGCCCGTCCGCGCAAGAAGTACTGGTACTGGATCGTTCCGTGCTTGGAGACGGGGAAGGGGAAGAAGGACGCGTCCAAGTCCGACAGCGGCTACACCAGGCAGCGGCTCAAGGTGGAGTCGCCCGGCGTAATGGAGGTCGGAAGCGTCTGGAAGTTCCGCGTCAGCGGGAACAAGGGACAGAAGCTGAAGGCGTCCGACTGCAAATGGCGCATAGTGTCAGGTTCCGACTGCGCATCTTTGACCCGCAGCGGAAAGCTGACCGCCAAGAACGGCGGCACCGTCGTCGTGTCCGCAACCTACAACGGAACTACGGTACAGTCAACGGTGCAGATATCCCCGATGGTCGCCCCCCTGTACGGAGGTCCTTCGTATCCGATACTCGACAAGTACGCGGGTCCGACGTATCCGATACTCTTGAAGTACGGCGGTCCGCCCGTCACGCCGCTTCAGAAGGTTTCGTCGGAAAACATGGAGATGACGGTCCTTTCCCCGATGTCGGACCAGTAATGACGTGTCCGCCAGAGCTGCGCGCGGCGGTGTTGGAGGTTACGAACCGCTGTAACCTCCGTTGCCCGTGCTGCGCGTCGGCGTCCGGGAAGGCCAGGCCCGATGAGATGGGCCTGGACGAGATGAAGGGCGTCGTGCGAGACCTGGCGGCGCTCGGGTGCCGCGATTTCACTATGCTCGGCGGAGAGTTCCTGCTGCGTCCCGACTGGTACGACATAGCTTTCGAGGCGAAGGCTTCCGGCATGGAGCTTCAGCTGATCACTAACGGGCTTCTCGTCACTCCTGAGGTCCGCAAGCAGTTCAGGTCGCTAGACCCTCAGACCGTCTGTGTTAGCATCGACGGCGCTACGCCCGAAAGCTATCTGGCCGCGCGCGGCGTGGACGGCTTCGGGAAGTGCAGAAGGCTGCTCGACGAGCTGGTGGCGGACGGCTTCCGCCAGGTCAGCGCGATCACGACGTTCAACGCCAAGAACCTGGGCGACTTCGACGCGTTTGCCGAGATGTTCCGCGGCACGGACATCGTCTGGCAGGTGCAGATGGCGCACAAGGGCGGCGAGCGCTTCCCGGACGAGCTGCTGATGACCCGCGAGCAGTATGCCATGTTCGTGGAGAAGGCCACCCATTGGCTATACGACCGACATGGCGAGCTGAAGATACTCGTGATGGACGACTTCGGCTATTTTCCGCTCACGCCCAAGCTGCGGTTCCTGTGCCAGCGGTGGAACGGCTGCCCTGCAGGCCGTTACGTCATAGGCATTCGCGCTAACGGGGACGTGCTTCCGTGCCTGTCGCTCGGAAGCGAATATGTGGAGGCTAACCTGAGGAAGCGTCCTTTGTCCGAGATATGGAACGACCCTGATTCGTTTCCGCGTTTCCGCCGCAAGTCCGGGAAGCTTACCGGGCGGTGCGCCAAGTGCCCGATGGCCGAACGGTGCAAGGCGGGTTGCACGGCGATGGCCGTCTCCCAGACCGGGACGATGACCGAGACTCCGTTCTGCATACGCCAGCTGGAGACGGAGCGTATCGTCAGGGAGGTGATCGGGTGAAGCCGGTTTCCGTAGTCATTCCGGTCTACGGACGGGACGATGCGCTTGAAATCGTGCCGTTCCTGATGCGGCAGCCGTATGCGGACGCGCTGAAGATTGTCGTTATTGACAACGGAAACTCCGCGGAACGCTCCGCGCGGCTGAAGGCGCTGGCGCACGACGGCGCCGAAGTGGTGTCCTTCCCGGAGAATCGCGGCGGCTCGGCGGCGTACATAGCGGGAATGGAGACTGCTCGCCGCAAGTTCCCCGAATGTCGCTATGTCTGGCTGCTCGACGATGATGCGAAGCCGAACGGGGACACGCTTCCGGCGCTAGTGGAGGCGATGGGCCGGCTTGTCGCAGGGAATCCGCAAACGGCGAGCGTCGGGTCAGCTGTCATGAGCGCGAGCGATCCGGAGCGCATCGTCGAATGCGGGGCGTCGTTCTGTCCGTTGCTGGGCCATGCGTTTTCCAAGCTTGCCGGGCTGCGGCTGGCGGACGTCGGAAGCCGCACCCTTCGCGTAGACTATGCTGCGGCGTGTTCGCTCCTCGTCAATGTCGCGGCGGTGGAGGCTTTTGGCTTCTGGGAGGACGTGTTCATTCATTTTGATGACATCGAGTGGGGGATCCGCGCGACGAAGGCTGGCTGGAGCAACCATGCCACTACGGCGTCGACCGTGGTGCACCCCGAATTCGACCAGGGGAAGGCGGGGGCGTGGATATGCTACTTCGACGCGCGGAACATGTACTGGCTGGCGGCGAAGCACGGCGGAGCCGCCGCAGTGGCGTGCGTCAGGACGAAGAACGCGCTTAAGAGCCTGAACGACCGCCTTTCGGGACGACGGGCGCGCGTCGCGGCCCGCAGCCTCGCATGGCGCGACTTCCGCGCCGGCACCCGCCGGACGCGCAATGAGGTAGAGGAGGCGTTGGAGGCGTATGGATAGCGGTCCGATAGATTTCGTCATTCCGTGGGTTGACGGGAGCGACCCTGACTGGCGTGCCGAACGCGGACGCTGGGCCGCAAAGGAGCCGTGTGCCGCGCATCTCGCCAAGTGGAACGACGGCGAGCAGCGTTATCGGGACTGGGGCCTTCTCAAGTACTGGTTCCGTGGCGTCGAAAAGTTCGCGCCATGGGTGAACAGGATACATTTCGTCACATGGGGGCATCAGCCCCCGTGGCTTGACGTCGCCAACCCGAAGCTCCATGTGGTCAGGCACGAAGATTACATTCCGCACGAGTACCTGCCGACGTTCAGCTCGCGCTGCATCGAACTGAACGTTCATCGCATTGACGGGCTTTCTGATCGGTTCGTTTATTTCAACGACGACATGTTCCTGACCGCACCGGTCGGGCCATCGGACTTCTTTCGCAAGGGGTTGCCTTGCGACGCCGCGATAATAAGTCCGATTTACCTGAAGCAGAACGGAGTGCGAGCTGAAATCAACGCGATGTACGCGATCAACGCGCATTTCCGGAAGGCGGAGGTGATAAGGAGGAATCCCCTCAAATGGTTCTCGCCGCGCTATGGAACCGCGCTCGTCAGGACCCTCACGCAGCTTCCCTATGGGCTTTTCACCGGCTTTTATGTCCATCACGGCCCGGTATCGTACCTGAAGTCTACGTTCGACGAAGTTTGGCGAGCCGAGCCGGAGACGCTGGCGCGGGCGTGTTCGCATCGCTTCCGCGACGATTCGGATGTCAACCAGTGGATCATGCAGTACTGGCAGTACTGTACCGGAATGTTTTCGCCGCGCAGCCCGAAGTTCAGTTCCGTTTACGAGGGGGCGGGCGAGCTTGAAAGGGCCGTTGCGGACATCTCCGTCGGCAGGCACCGCGTCGTTTGCTGGAACGATGCGGCCGACATTGACGATTTCGAGCGCGACAAGGCTCTTGCGGACGCCGCCTTTGCCGTGCTTTTGCCAGAACGTTCATGCTTTGAGACAAAAGGGTCAGTCGAATGAAAGGCCAGAAGCCAGTCAAGGTGTCAGTCGTAGTTCCGGTGTACAACGTCGAGCAGTACGTCGAACGTTGCGTAACGGCAATCACAAGTCAAACCTTGCAGGACTTTGAGATTGTCTGCGTGGACGACGGCTCCACCGACGGCTCGGGACGGCTTCTTGACGGCCTTTCTGCTGCGGACGGGCGCATACGCGTCATCCATCAGGCCAATGCGGGCGCAGGTGCGGCGCGGAACGCCGGGCTGGAGGTCGCGCGCGGCGAATATGTGTTTTTCTTCGATCCGGACGACACATGCAGCCGGCACATGCTCAAGGGCATGTACGCAAAGGCCGTGAAGACACGTGCCGACATAGTGATTGCCGGCAAATGCATGGCGGACGCCGAAAGCGGCAAGATTGTCGCAAAGTACGGTTTTCATAGGAACATCTGGGCTCTCCGGCAGCCGTTCTCGGGCAAGGAGATGGCCGAGCACGTGTTTACGCTTGCCAAGTCGGTTCCGTGGGACAAGCTGTTCAGGCGCGAGTTCATCGAGAAGAACGGCCTGCGGTTCCAGAATACGCGACGCTCAAATGACGTGTACTTCGTGGACATGGCGCTGGCGCTGGCGGAACGCATTGCGCTCGTGCCGCGTGCCTATTATGTCTATTCCCTCGATCGCAAGGGCAGCCTGCAGTCTGCCAAGGACAAGACGCCCCTCGTGTTCCTTGATGCGTACGACGCCCTTGAGAAGGGGCTGCGCGAGCGTGGCGTTTTCGATTGGAGCAAGACCAGCTTCGCACGCGTCCTGTGGCGCACCGCGATTTTCAACCTGCACGCGTTTGGCGACGCGCGCAACGTGGCCGCCTGCTACGAAAGGGTCAGGGGCGCGTTCATGCGCCTTCGGCCGGAGGTGGATCTTTCGGACGACACCATGCTCCCCGCTCGGGCCGTCGCGCTTTACGATCTCATGCTGAATGAGCCGTTGCCGGACCTTTTCATGTCCGCCTTGTCTCGCCGGGGGTTGGATCCGGACCTTGACGCGGCGGCCGATGCCGCGTCAGACAAGCCGACGACGCGCAAGGGCTTTTTCCGCCGGACCGTACCTATTCCGTTGCGGGAGTTTGTGAAGAAGGTTCGCGTACGCCTGCTGGGGAACCTTTTCCAGCGTCGGAATGTCGAGAGAAAGACCATTGTGCCAGGACTGCTGATTGCGAACTTCATCACAATGTCCGCAGATCGCGTCGTGTTCGATTTCTCATATTGCGTGAGGGGTGTTTTCGTTCCGGATTTCTTGCCGGGGAACCCGACGCTGCTGTGCTGCGGGGCGACTGCCCGCAAAAATGAAGTGGTCGCCGGCGTGGAGTTCCAGCATCCATGCGTAAAAACCGGCATTTGCATGTCTGTCCGGCTGTTCCGGTGCGAGGTCCGTCTCGATCCAGGAAAGGCATGCTGCCTGACATGGGATTTCGGCGGCAATCCGCCGGCATTCACCTGGAAGAATGTCAAGTTCGGTCCTTATTCGCCGCTGACAAGGTGGCGCCGCTCGTCGTCTTTCCGCGGATGCGGGTGGATCGTCCGGATGGACGGTGACAGGATGCTTGTAACGCCTGATACCCTTGCGGAGCGGGCTAAGTGCGTCTTGTTGGCGGCGCTCGAGGCGGTCCTGCGTCCTTCTTTGGCGCAAGCCAAGGCATCGGCTCTCAAGACGGCCTCCTGGTTCCTGCGCGCGTTTCGCCGCCGTCCCCTGTGGCTCTTTGCGGACCGTCCCGACCGGGCGGACGACAATGCGCGTGCCTTGTTCGAATATGCCTGCACCGAGCGGTCCGGAGCGAACGCTCCGCATTATGTCTTCGCCGTGAGCCGTTCGTCGCCTGATTTCGCAGAGCTTTCCAGGGTCGGCCGGTGCGTGGACATCGACGGATTCTTGTTCAAGGTGCTTTTTCTTTCGGCCGACTTCATGATTTCAGCCTATCGCACTCCGGCGCAGAGGAGGCCGTTCTCGAAGAAGACCGCTGGCTTCCTTAGGGATTTCTTCGCGCGTCGCTACAGGTTTGCGTTCCTGAAGCATGGCGTCAATCCATACAACATGGCAGCGGTGCTCGGGCGGAACCACTTGAATGCGCGAATCGTGACGGCGACTACCAGGGGAGAATATGCGGAAAACACGGGCGAGGCGTATGAATATTCCGCACGGGAGGTCAAGCTCTGCGGCATGGCGCGCTACGACAAGCTCTACGACCGTCGCGAGGGATTCGTCACGTTCATGCCCACATGGCGGGCTTATCTTATGAAGGGCGCAGGCACGGATCAGCTTGAGGACGGGATCTCTTTCCCCGAGTCGTCGTTCTGCAAGTGCTTTGCCGAAGTGTTCGGAGATGCGGAATTCGTCTCCAGGTGCGAGGCCCTAGGCTTTAGGGTTCGGCTGATGCCTCATCCGAACATGCGGTCGGCGCTTGCGGACCTTCGCTTGGCTCCGTCTGTCTCCGTCATCGGGCCGGGCGTGCGGTACCGGGACGTGTTCGCGACCTCCGACATGATCGTGACGGACTACTCGTCGGTTGCCTTCGACGTGGCCTATCTCAAGAAGCCTGTGCTGTATTACCAGTTTGACGAGGAAGAGTTCTTCAGGCATCAGTACCAAAAGGGGTTTTTCGACTGGCGTCGCGACGGGTTCGGCGAAGTGCTGACCGATGCCGCTTCGCTGAAGGAGACGATCCTCTCGTATCTTGCGAGCGGCTGCAAGATGAAGCCCGAGTACCAGAAGCGCGTCGACGACTTCTTCGCCTTCACCGACAGGAACAACTGCAAGCGCGTCTACGATGCTATCCTTGAGGCGGCGCGCGAGGACGGCATCGACGGGAAAGCGTAGACGCCGACAAGACAAACAGGCGTTCTGAATGCTTTTCACGTCGATAGAGTTTCTGTTCCTGTTCCTGCCGGTGGTGCTGGCAGGGTATTTCCTGCTGCCGTTCCGCTATGGGCTGAAGAACCTTTGGCTGCTTGCCGCCAGCCTGCTGTTCTACGCCTGGGGCGAGCCGACGTTCGTATTCGTCATGCTCGGCTCCATGGCGTTCAACTATCTGATGGCTCTTCTGATCGGCGCCGTCAGGGAGCGTAGGGGCGCAGCCAGGGCGGCGCTTTCGGTTGCAGTCGCCGGCAACCTGGCGGTGATCGGCCTCTGGAAGTACGCGAACTTCGTCACCGCAACGCTGCGCGGGTGGTTCCCGTCCCTGCAGGGCGCGATCCCCCAGACCTCGTTCGTCCTGCCGATCGGCATATCGTTCTTCACGTTCCAGGCGATGAGCTATGTGGTGGACGTCTTCCGGGGCACCGTGAGGGTTCAGCGCAACCCGCTGAAGCTGGCGCTCTACATCGCGCTCTTCCCGCAGCTGATCGCGGGCCCCATCGTGCGCTATTCGACCGTCTGCGAGCAGATAGAGGGCCGCCGCACGACGCTCGACATGTTCGCGCGCGGCATTATGCGTTTCCTGTACGGCTTCAACAAGAAGATGCTTCTCGCGAACCTGTTTGCCGCAGTGGCCGACAAGGCGTTCGGAATGTCCGATCCAGGCTGCGGCATGGCATGGCTGGGTGCGGCGTGCTATACGCTTCAGATATTCTTCGACTTCAGCGGCTATTCCGACATGGCGATCGGCATCGGGCTTGTATTCGGCTTCAGGTTCCTTGAGAACTTCGACTATCCCTACGTCTCGAAGACGGTGACGGAGTTCTGGCGGCGCTGGCACATGTCGCTCGGCAGCTGGTTCCGCGACTACGTCTACTTTCCGCTCGGCGGCTCTCGCGTCGGCAAGGCCCGGCTTGTCCTGAACCTGGCGGTCGTCTGGACGCTTACGGGCGTGTGGCACGGGGCAAACTGGACGTTCATGCTCTGGGGCGCCCTTTACGGTGTGCTTATCATGATCGAGAAGCTCGCGGACCTGCCGCGTCGCGTCGAGGCGCAGCCTGTTCTGCGCACTGTCTACCAGCCTTTCACGCTTTTGGCCGTGGTTTTCGGCTGGGTGCTTTTCCGTGCGGCGGACCTGCCGGCGGCAGCCGCATACCTGAAGGCCATGTTCAGCCCTGGCGCGGGAGCCGTTCCAGGCCTTGCGGCGTATCAGCTCGGCGAGATAGCAGCCGTCATGTGCTTCGGCCTGCTGCTGTCCACCCCGTTGGTGCGTGACCTGCGCCGGCGTCTCGACGGCTCGGCCGCGGCGGCTGCGACCGACGGTCTCATTCAGCTGGCGCTCTTCGCGTGCGGCGTCTCGTACCTTGTGATCTCCGCATACAATCCGTTCATCTACTTCAACTTCTGACGATGGGAAGGGCAGGTTTAGCAAGGCTGGTCGTATCGGGCGTGTTCCTTGCGCTCTCAGCGTCCTTTGCCGTGCCGACGGCAGGGACGTTCGCAACGGACTTAAGCAAGCAGGACAAGACTTCGGTCCGATGCCGCATCGCTTCCGCGCGCAAGGCCATCGAGACGGAGTTCCCGCTGCGCCTGTCCTTTGTGACGCTGAACGGGCTGTTCGTGCGGCTTGCCAGGCAACACGTCTGCAACGGCGTCCTGAAGACCGAGCCGCACGGAATCCTCTTTCAGCCCGCCGCCGGTCAGGCCGGAACGAAGAAGGCCGCGGGGCATGTGCAGCAGTTCGCCAGTTTCTGCAGGCAGAGCGGTGCGGCCTTTCTCTACGTGCAGTTGCCGCGCAAGCTCGACATCTGCAACCGGATGCTTCCGGCAGGCGTGGAGGAAAGCTCGCACCGCAACGCCCGCCGCATGCTGGAGTCGCTTCGTGGCGCGGGAATAGACTGCATTGACATGTGCGGATGTTTTGCCGCGACCCCTGACGACGTGGCGCGCAACTACTACCGTACCGACCACCATTGGCGAAACGACGCGGCGTTCCGCATGGCCGGGCGGCTGGCGGCGGAGATTGCCGCGCGCTGCGCCGTGCCAGAGGCCGATGCGCGTCGCGCGTCGGAGATGCTTTCGCCGGACGCCTGGTCGCGAGAAGTGCGTCCCTCTTGTTTTCTCGGAAGCCTCGGGCGTCGCACTGGCGCGCTCTTCGCCGGGCTGGACGACCTGACGGTCCTGCGGCCTCGCTTCGCGACGCGTATGTCGATTCGCATTCCGTCAAGGAACATTGACATCTCCGGCACGTTCGAGGAGACGAACATGCGCCGCGCCGATGAGGCGACGACGGAGTCGAAGTCGTTCACGATGGACGCCTATTCGGCGCTCTATGTCGGCGGCAACTATTCGCATACCGTCCACACGAATCCGAATGCGCCGCTTCGTGTGCGCGTGCTGCTCATCGGCGACAGCTTTGCGCGGCCCGTGGAGGCTTTTCTCTCCGCTGCCGTCCGGCGGCTGGACGCCATCGATCCGCGGCGGACGTCAAAGAAGTTCAACATTTCCAAATACGTGCGGAAGACGAAGCCGGACATTGTAATTCAGATGATAAATCCGTGCGTGTTCGGCGCCGACAAGATGACGGGTCGGAAGACCGGCCGCGCCGTCATGTTCGAATACGGCCTGTAACCTGTTACGCAGGTGCGCCTGGTATGCGGTTGTCGGGCGTATAGTCGAAGAGCTCGCCGATTCTGGCGTTCCACTCCGGCGGGTCGAACTGCCCGTTGCCGCCAGCAGGGGTGAAGGTCATCTCGCCAAAGAGGTAGGTTCCGTCGTCCAGCCGGTAGAAATCGACGCGAACGAACTCGAAGCCGGCGGCAAGCGTCTCGGCGAGACCGAGCAATTCGTTCAGGTTGCCAGGCTTCGGCGGAGCCTCCAGCGGCGTGTCGTGCACGTTGCTGTATCCGAACGGGGCCGGGTTCCATTCCCTGTCCAGGTAGACGAAACGCAGACGCCCGTCTTTCCGCGACATGAATTCCACATAATGGGCGCGCCCCTTGAAGCACCAGACCTTCCAGTCGTGCAGCTCGCCGTCGCCGTTCTCGATGTATTCCTCGGCGATGATCTTGCGCGGAATGTTGGCGTACTGCAGTTGCGGCGACATCAGGAAGGCATAGTTCGTCGTCAGCCAGGCGGACATCTCGGCGCGAAGCTGCTGAATGTCGAGCGCCGCCTTGTCCTTGACGATGCGGATCATGTGTGACCCGTGGTTCGCCTTGAGTACGAAGCGCTGCGGCAGCGCGGCGAGGTCCACGTCCTCGGCTCGGTCCCAGACGCCGAGCAGGGGTATGAGGCGTTGCGCCCCGATCTTGCCGGCGACCCATTCGCGGACGGCGTACTTGTCGGCGAGCCTGGTGAGGAACGGCGTATCGGCGGCGAGCTTCAGGCATTGGATCTTGTCGCAGAACGTCTGCGGCGCGTCGAGGTTCAGCGGCACCCCGGGGTTCTTTGCGTGCCACCAGCGGACTACCGATTCGCGCAGCTTCTCGCGCGGAAGGGCGAGGTTTGCAAGATATCTGTTGTCTGCGTTTTGCGCCTTTACCCTGTCGAGAAGTGCGGAAAGGCGGGCGATCGTCTCTGCCTGCTTCTTCGCCTTTTTCGCTTGGCTCCTGACCTTTTCCCGAAGCAGCTTGTTCTTTTCTGAAAGGCGGTTGATCTTCTCGCCCTGCCTGGCGAGGTCGCGCTTGAGGCACGGGCGGAAACCGGCGACGAACCGGACGAGGCGGGCAAGCTGCTCCTTCATTGTCTTGTTCTCCTTCGGCTGCATCATCACGCGACGGAACGCCCTGCCGGCGCACCGGAATGCGCCGACAGCGGATTGTTAGGGTTGAATGCGCCGGTTATCCTCAGCATATGGCGATATTATACCACAAAGCCGACTCCCAAAGCGGCGCGATTTTTGGTATAATACGCACTAAGCATGAACCTGTTGAAGTTTCTATTCGGGACAAAGAACGAGCGAGAGCTGAAGAAACTGTGGCCGGTCGTCCGCGAAATCAACCGCATCGAGGCGGAATATCAGGCGAAGAACTTCGCCGAGGAGGATTTTCCGCGGATGACGCAGGAGTTTCGCGACCGCGTCGCGAAGGGCGAGTCGCTTGACTCGATCCTGCCGGAGGCGTTTGCACTCGTAAAGAACGCCTGCCGGCATCTTGTCGGCACGACGGCGGAGGTCTGCGGCCATACCCTGACCTGGAACATGATCCCGTTCGACGTCCAGCTCATCGGCGGGATAGTCCTTCACCAGGGCAAGATCGCCGAGATGCAGACAGGCGAGGGCAAGACGCTTGTCGCGACGCTGCCGCTTTACCTGAACGCCCTTGCCGGGAAGAACGTGCAGCTGGTGACGGTGAACGACTACCTCGCGCGGCGCGATGCGTCGTGGATGGGCCACCTGTACAAGTTCCTCGGCCTGACGGTCGGCTGCATACAGAACTCGATGGACTCCGAGGAACGCCGTGCCCAGTACGCCTGCGACATAACATACGGCACGAACAGCGAGTTCGGCTTCGACTACCTGCGCGACAACGGCATGGCGCAGCAGCCCGAGCAGATCGTGCAGAGCGGCCATCACTTCGCGATCGTCGACGAGGTGGACTCGATCCTTATCGACGAGGCGAGGACCCCGCTCATCATCTCCGGCCCGGCGACGGTCTCGACGTCGCACATCTACAACGAGCTCAATCCGCTCGTGTCGTCCATCGTGCGCGTCCAGACGTCGATGTGCAACGACCTCATACGCGACGCGAAGAAGGCCCTCGAGGCCGGCGAAGTACAGACGTTCAAGGACAAGATATACCAAGTCTACCACTCGATGCCTCGCCACAAGCAGCTGATGCACATGCTGGAGGATGCGGCGCTGCGCAAGCATCACGAAGACGTGGAGATGCAGATGCTCTCCGAGATGTTCAAGGAGCACGCGAGGGAGCTTCGGGGCGAGCTGTACTTCACGATCGACGAGCGTACGCGCGAAGTTGCGCTGACCGACAAGGGGTGCGAGAAGATATGCCCGTCGGACCCGGCGATGTTCGTGCTGCCCGACCTTGCCGCGCAGATGAGCGCGATCGACGGCGACACGTCGCTCTCCGATGCGGAGCGCATCGAGCGCCGCCGCGACGCGCAGAGCGCGTTCGTCGAGAAGTCCGACCGGGTGCATGTCGTCGACCAGCTCCTGAGGGCCTACTGCCTCTACGAGAAGGACGTGGAGTACGTCGTGCAGGACAACCACGTGTACATCGTGGACGAGTTCACTGGCCGCGTGCTGCCGGGCCGCCGCTGGTCCGACGGGCTCCACCAGGCCGTCGAGGCGAAGGAAGGCGTGGAGATCGAGAAGGAGTCGCAGACGCTGGCGACGATCACGATTCAGAACTACTTCCGCCTGTACAAGAAGCTCTCCGGCATGACCGGCACGGCCGAGACCGAGGCGCGCGAGTTTAAGGACATCTACAAGCTCGACGTGGTGTCGGTGCCGACGAACAAGCCGGTGAACCGCATCGACGGCAACGACCAGATCTACCGCACCGAGCGCGAGAAGTTCAAGGCCATCATCGCCGACGTAGAGCGGCGCCATGCGAAGGGTCAGCCCATACTGCTCGGCACCGTGGAGGTGGCCACTTCCGAGGTGCTGTCGCGGATGCTGAAGATCGCGCACATACCGCACGAGGTGCTGAACGCCAAGAACCACGCCCGCGAGGCCGAGATCGTGTCGCTCGCTGGCCAGCCGGGCGCAGTGACGATCGCGACGAACATGGCCGGGCGCGGCACCGACATAAAGCTAGGCGAGGGCGTGACCGAGCTGGGCGGCCTGCACGTCATAGGCTCCGAGCGCCACGAGTCCCGCCGCATCGACCGCCAGCTGCGCGGACGCTGCTCGCGTCAGGGCGACCCCGGCAGCTCCCAGTTCTTCATCTCCCTCGAGGACAAGCTGATGCGCCTATTTGGGTCGCAGCGCCTCTCTGGGATAATGCAGCGCCTTGGCCTGAAGGAGGGCGAGGTGATGGAGCACAAGTGGCTCAACCGCTCCGTCGAGACGGCCCAGCGCCGCGTGGAGCAGCAGCACTTCGCCGTCCGTAAGCGCACGCTCGAGTACGACGACGTGATGAACAAGCAGCGCTCGATAGTCTACGAGCTGCGCGGCAGGGTGCTTACCGGCGACCAGGCCTCGGTTCACGGCCTTATCCTGGACGTGATGAACGACCTCGTGATGACGCAGGCGGAGCGGTACCTGTTCGATCCGAAGGACGGCAGCCTCGTGGACTTCATGAACTGGCTCGGGGTGACGTTCCCGATCACCGTCACCGAAGACGAGCTACGTCCGCTAATGGGCACTCCCGACGCGGCCGGGGAGCTCGTGATGAAGCGCGTCACGGAGGCTTACGAGACGAAGTGCGCCGGCGAGGACCAGGCGACGCTTCCCTATATGGAGCGCGGCGTGTTTCTCCAGGTCATCGACCGCGAGTGGCAGGACTACCTGCGCGCGATGGACGACCTAAGGACCGGCGTTAACCTGCGGGCGTACGGCCAGCGCGATCCTCTTGTTGAGTACAAGAAGGAAGCGTTCCAGATGTTCGAGACGCTGATGTCCACGATCAAGTCGAAGGTCGTCTCGTCCGAATTCCGCAGCGCCACGGCTTCGCGCATGCGGACCATGTTCGACATGATGTCGCAGGCGCAGACAAACGCCGGGGAGTTCGACACGGCCGAGGCCGAGGAGCCGCGTCCGCGCGCCGCGGCCCCGTCGCCTGCCTCGGGCCACGCCAAGACCATCGGAGACGTGTTCGCCTCGATGATGTCGCGCACCGGCGGCGGCGTTCCTGCGCCTGGCAGCCCGGCGTCTCTGCCCGGAGCACGTCCGGCGCCTGGCCGTGCCGCCGCCGTGGGGAGGAACGACCCTTGCCCGTGCGGCTCGGGGAAGAAATACAAGAAGTGCTGTGGGAGGAACTTGGCATGACGACTGCTATCTTGCTGGCAGCAGGGAAGTCCGCGCGGATGGGCGCCAACGTAGACAAGGCGTTCCTGAGCCTCGTCGACAAGCCTGTAGTGGCCTGGAGCCTGTTGGCGCTCGAGCGCTGCCCCGACATCGACAGCATCGTGCTGGTCGTCCGCAAGGACCAGCTGCTCGCCTCGAAGGCTGTGGTGAAGATGTTCGGCATATCGAAGATTTCCAAGATCGTCGCGGGCGGAACGAAACGTCAGGAGTCTGTCGCGGCCGGCCTTGCCGCGTGCGACCTTGACACTCGCTACGTGGTGGTGCACGACGCGGCGCGGCCTCTGGTGACGCCCGAAACGGTTTCCGAGGTCGTTAAGAACGTCAAGCGCTTCCCTGCCGTGACCGTGGGCCGCCCGATGTCGGATACGGTGAAGGTCTGCGACAAGGGCTCTACGGTGACGGAGACGCTGCCCCGCGACAAGCTGTGGGCGGTTCAGACGCCGCAGGCGTTCCAGATACGCGACCTTCGCGCGGCGCACAAGGCGCTCGGCAAGCGCGAGGTGACGGACGACTGCATGGCCGTAGAGCTGAACGGCGGCACGGTCAAGATAGTGACGAACCTGCGGCCGAACTTCAAGATAACCACGGTTGAGGACCTTCAGGCGGCGGGGGCACTGCTAAAGTAAATGGGAAAGCTCCTGGCAGTTCTGGGCGACATTCACGCCAACCTTGATGCTCTTGAGACCGTCCTTGCGGACTGTCGCGAGCAAGGGGTCACGGACTACCTCTGCACCGGCGACGTGGTCGGCTACAACGCCCGTCCCCACGAATGCCTGGAGATCGTCCGCAGCCTGGGCTGCCCGATCGTGATGGGCAACCACGACCACTACGTATCCTCCCTCCAGAACCTCGACGACTTCAATCCGCACGCTGCTGCGGTCATCGAATGGACGCGCGAGCAGCTCTCGCAGGAGGAGATGACATTTCTCAGCGAGCTTCCGTTCGTGTCGACCCGCATGGGCATCACGCTCGTGCATGCGACGATGGACGACCCGGAGTCCTTCGGCTACGTCTTCGACCATCTGCAGGCCGAAGCGCACTTCACCCACCAGGTGACGCCGTTGTGCTTCCATGGCCACACGCATTGCCCGATGATATACGAGAAGCAGATCGGAGCCGTCTACCGCATCGACGCGCAGGACTTCCGGCTGCCGGTCGGCCGCAAGTATTTCGTGAACGTCGGCTCGGTGGGGCAGCCCCGCGACGGCGACCCTCGCGCGGCCTACGTGCTTTACGACCCGATGGCGCGCACGATACGCTTCCGCCGCGTGGAGTACGACGTGGCCGCCGCCCAGGCGAAGGTCCGCGAAGCAGGCCTGCCGGAACGGCTGGCCGAGCGGCTTGCGGTGGGGCAGTAGGGCTGCCGGCAGCGCACTGGGGAATACGGCATATGGACAAGCTTTTCGTCATCGACATGATGCCCTTCCTCTACAAGGGCCATTTCGTTTTCCTGCGCAACCCGCGCGTGACTGCAAGCGGAATCAACACGTCGGCGCTCCTCGGCCTGGCGAACGGGCTCCAGGCGATACTACGCAAGGAACAGCCCACCCATGCCGTGCTGGCAATGGATCCGCAGGGCCCTACGTTCCGCCATGAGGCGTATCCGGCTTACAAGGCCCAGCGCCAGAAGATGCCAGAGGATCTCGCGGCGTCCATTCCATTCGCGTTCGAGCTGGCAGAGGCGCTGCGCATTCCCGTCGTGCGCGCTGAAGGGTTCGAGGCCGATGACGTGATGGGCACGCTGGCCGTAAGGGGCGCGGAGGCCGGCTTCGACGTCTATATGGCGACGCCGGACAAGGACGCCGCGCAGCTGGTGCGCCCCGGCGTCCGGCTCTACCGTCCCGCCCACGCCGGAGACGCTGCCGAGATATACGACGAGGCGAAGGTCTGCGAACACTGGCACCTGCGCGATCCCCGGCAGATGATCGACTACCTTGCGCTCGCCGGCGACACGGCGGACAACATACCCGGCATCCGCGGCGTAGGCGAGAAGACCGCCGCAGAACTGCTGGCGGCCTACGGCGACGTTGATGGCATAATCGCCAACCAGTCCGCCCTAAAGGGCAAGCTGGCCGAGAAGGTGCGCGACGGGGCGGAGGACGCCAGGATGTCAAAGTTCCTCGCGACCATCCGCACCGACGTGCCGATAGAGCCTGACTGGGACGCTTACCGCCTTGACGGCGTCGACCGCGAACGTTTGGCCGCCGTCTGCGCGAAGTTCGAGCTGAACCGCCTGGCGCGGGAGCTGCTTGGCGAGGGCATTTTCCCGGCGCACGCGTCCGGCGGCTCAGCCGCGCATGGCGCGGAGCAGGCGAAGCCCCTGCGTTCTCTCGCCGACACGCCGCACGACTACCGCCATGTCTCGACAGAGGACGAGGCCCAGGAGCTTCTGCGCGTCCTCATGGCGGCGCCGCGCGTCGCGTTCGACACCGAGACCACGTCCGGCGGCCCCGGCCTTTCCGCGACCGACGCGCGCACCTGCCGCCTGCTGGGAATCTCGTTCGCAACGGAGCCTGGCCGGGCTTGGTATGCGGACGCCGGGCTCGTGGACATCTTCCGTCCCGTCTTTGCCGACGCTGGCAAGGTTCTCGTCGGCTTAAACGTGAAGTTCGACTGCACCGTCCTGAATCGCTACGGCATAGGCTTCGCCCGGCCTCCGCATGACGTGATGCTTGCGCACTACTGTCTCGACGCCGCCGCGCGCCACGGCATGGACATGCTCGCCGAGCGCTGCCTTGGTTATCGCACGATCCGATTCTCCGAGGTAGCAGGCGAGCAGGAGCGCGGCAAGCCGGAGCCCACGCTGGAGGGCAAGGACATCGCGAAAGTCGTGGACTACGCCGCCGAAGATGCCGACGTGACCCTGCGCCTCGAGGATGCGCTGCGCCCGCAGGCGCTGGCGCTGAAGGGAGATTGTCCCGGCGCGGACTCCGCTCCCGGTGCGCTCGCCGACGTGGAGGAACCGCTCGTCAAGGTCCTCATCGACATGGAGCGCACCGGCGTTCGTATCGACACCGAGGCGCTCAAGGAATACGGCCGCGAACTCGACCGTGAGATTCTCGCCCGTACGCAGGATATCCTCGGCTTCGCCGGGCCAGGCTTCAACCCCGACAGCCCCAAGCAGCTCGGCGAGCTGCTTTTCGACCGCCTTGGACTGGCCGGAGGCAAGCGGACTTCGAGCGGCCAGTGGTCTACTGACGAGAAGACGCTCTCCCGGCTCGTCGGCGACCACCCGATCGTGCCGGCCATACTCGAGTACAGGGCGTGCGCAAAGCTGAAGTCGACATACGTGGACAAGCTGCCGCATCTCATCGACGGCGAGTCTCGCGTGCATACGACCTACTCGCAGTCGTTCGCCGAGACGGGGCGGCTCTCGTCGTCCGACCCGAACCTGCAGAACATACCTGTGCGCACCGAGCGCGGCAAGATGATCCGGCGGGCGTTCGTGGCGCGCGACGACGGTCACGTGCTGGTCTCCGCCGACTATTCTCAGATCGAGCTACGGCTGATGGCGGCGATGTCGGGCGACGAGGCGATGCTGGAGGCCTTTCGCCGGGGCGAGGACATTCACCGCGACACCGCGAGCCGCGTCTTCGACGTCATGCCGGCGCTCGTCTCGCCAGAGCAGCGTTCGCAGTGCAAGATGGTGAACTTCGGCATCATCTACGGAATCAGCGCGTTCGGTCTCGCGCAGCGGCTGAAGGTCTCGCGCAAGACCGCCTCGGACCTGATAGAGACTTACTTCAGGCTGTATCCGAAGGTGCGCTCGTTCATGGATGACGCGATTGCCAGGGCGAGGGAGCGGGGCTATGCCGAAACCGTCCTCGGGCGGCGCCGCACCTTGCGCGACATCGCCTCGCGCAACGCCTCCGCCAGGCAGGCCGCCGAGCGCGACGCGATCAACACACCGATCCAGGGCAGCGCGGCAGACCTCATCAAGGTCGCGATGGTGCGCGTGGCGGACGCCTTGCGCGCACGGGCCCTTCGCGCCAAGATGGTCCTGCAGATTCACGACGAGCTCGTCTTTGACGTCCCGCGCGAGGAAGTCGATGTCGTCACGGAGATCGCGCGGCATGAGATGACGCATGCGCTCGACTTCGGGGTGCCGCTGGAGGTTGGAATCGGCACTGGGCCCAACTGGCTTGACGCGCATTGAAATGCAGTTTCTGAAACACGATGGAGGAAGAAAAAATGAAGCAGATGATGATGATGGTATTGGCCTGCTCGACCGTGTCTGTGCTTGCGGCCGACGGCTCGGTGCAGTTCGTGGAATGTCCGAAGTGCGACAAGCGCATGCGGATTTCGGAGGACGGCCGCGAGGCGTTCGTCAACCTGAGCCGCATAGACCCGGAGCGCAAGGCCGAGATGGCCGCCCGCGCGAAACGGCTCCTTGCGCTCGGAGCGCCGGTTTCGCCGGCGAATCCCAAGACGCCGCTCATGGGCTGGTCGAGCTGGAACACGTTCGGCGTCGATATATCGGAAGAGATCATCCTCGGCATCGCCCGCGCGATGGCCACGAACGGCCTGAAGGAAGCCGGGTATGTGTATGTGAACATCGACGACGGCTTTTTCTGGGGACATGGCCCGGACGGCAGGCTCAGGTTCCATCCGGAGCGCTTCCCGAACGGCATGAAGGGCACCGTTGACGGCATCCACGCCCTCGGGCTCAAGGCCGGCACTTACTCCGACGCCGGCTCCGACACGTGCGGCAGCATGTGGGGCGGCAGCGGTTCTGGCGGCAAGGACAAGGGCGGCGTTGGGGCCGGTCTCTACGGACACGACGCGGCGGACTGCGCGCTTCACTTCAACGAGCTCGGCTTCGACTTCATCAAGGTCGACTATTGCGGCGGCACGAAGCTGAAGCTGGACGAGCGTGCCCGCTACACCGAGATTTCCAAGGCGATAAAGGCGACTGGGCGCAGCGACGTGCGCTTCAACATCTGCCGGTGGGCGTTCCCGGGAACATGGGTGGCCGACGTTGCCGGGTCGTGGCGCACTACTGGCGACATACGCGCCAACTGGAAGTCGGTGCGCGGAATCATAGCGGAGAACCTTTACCTGAGCGCATACGCCTCCCCCGGGCATTTCAACGACCTAGACATGCTTGAGGTCGGGCAGATCATGGGTGCCGTCAAGTCCGTGTTCGGCAAGCATGGCGACACAGGCCTCACGCTTGACGAGGAGGCAACTCACTTCGGAATCTGGTGCATCATGTCGTCGCCGCTCCTCCTGGGCTGCGACGTGCGGACCATGCCTCCGGCCACGATGAAGCTCGTCACCAACCCGTACCTCATTCGCATGAACCAGGATCCCCTCGGGCTTCAGGCGTACGTGGCCGTTCGCGATGGCGACGCCTATGTGCTGGTCAAGGACGCAGACGAGCGTTTCGGTCTGTCAAGATACGTGGCCCTCTACAATGCCGGCGATTCGGAGTACGAGTTTACGGTCACGGCCAAGTCCCTTGATCTCGGCGGCAAGATTGCCGCGTTCGACCTCATGGAACGGGCGGACGTCGGAGAGTTCGAGGACAATGTCGCGGTGAAGGTGCGTCCGCACGCGGCTAAGTTCTACCGCTTTGATGCCGAGAAGCGTCTCGACCGCAACATATATGAGGCCGAGACGGCGTATCTTACCGACTACAGCGAGATCGGAGAGGGCTCTGCCGCGCCTAAGGGCAGCGAACGAAAGAGGGCGCGTTGGGCGGAGACGGCCGGCGCGTCCGGCGGCGTGGCGGTGACGGACCTCGGAGGGCGTGCGTCTAACGACCTCGTCTGGAAGGACGTGCATGTGTCTAAGGGCGGCAAGTACCGTCTCGTGTTCCGTTGCGCGTCTCCCGAAAGGCGTTCCTTCTCCATGCAGGTCGACGGGGGGGCGGCCACGCCGCTCGTTTCGGAGGCCTCGGCCGGCAGGTTTGCCGATGTCTCGACGGAGGTCGTGCTTTCGGCGGGAACACATTCCGTGCGCCTGTCGAACGCCGATGCGCCCATGCCGGACGTCGACGTCATGTACCTTGCGCGGAAGGAGTGAACATTGCGCCTGGAGCTGCAATCAACCATCTTCAGACCTGTCTTCGCCCTTGCGGCGATGGTTGTGGCGTCCACGCCGTGGGCTGCCGAAGTTTCGCCGGAGCAGGCTCAGGCCGCTGTCAGGAAATGGATAAGCCTCGGTCCGAAGAGGATGGATGCGGAGTTTCGGTCGAGTGATGCCGAAGTGCCGAAGACCGTGCGGAACAAGGCCGGGCGCGCTGTCTACCATGCGGTCAATCTCAAGGACGGCGGATTCGTCGTGACGTCAGGCGACACGCGCCTGTCGGCGATCGTTGCGTTCTCCGCCACCGGGCGGTTCGGTGGCGACGAGTCCGGACCGTTCCATGCGCTTCTCCAGAAAGACCTGGCAGGCGCCGTGTCCGCTCTTGAGCGTGCAGACCGCAAGGTCGCGGCGGCGTCCGCAAGTTCGGAAAGCGGCACGAACCCATATGCCGCCGCCATGGCGGAATGGGGAGAGTTGTTGCCTGCGAAGCCGAAGTCGGTGTCGGTGGCTGAAGGCGACCGCAGCGTCAGCGCCGGCGGAAGCCGAAAGACCTCCGTCTCCGACGTGCGTGTCAGCAAGCTGCTCAAGACGGAGTGGGGTCAGGTCGGGGACTATGCATTGAACTCAAGCACCCAAGACTACGACTATCACAATGTGTTCAACTACTACACGCCGAAGAACTATCCGTGCGGATGCGTCGCCACGGCGGGCGCGCAGATAATGAAGCGGTGGCAGAGGCCGAAGCATTCCATCTCCCAGTTCTCCAACAAGTGCATTGTTAACAAGAAAACGACCACGCGTAAATCGATCGCCGGAGCCTTTGACTGGGGCAACATGTTCCTGACATGGGATCGGGAATCTCCCGCTCCTCCCGTCGCCCAGATCAAGGCTGTCGGCAAGCTGACCTACAACATCGCCGTTGCGCTGGGGACGGAATGGGGTCAGGGGTTCGGCAGTGCGTCTCCTTCGGACCTTATAAATGTGTTGAAGACCAGGTTCGGCTACAAGTCGGGGACGTTCGTTTATCACGACATCGACGCGCTCAATGCGTCTAAAGTGGACAGGCAGGCCGATTTTACCGAAAGGGTGGCTGATTTCAACAATGCGCTTTACGCCAGCCTGGATGCGAAAATGCCGGTGATCCTGTCAATCATCGACAAGAGCACCCCTGGGATCAGGTATGGCCATGCAGTTGTCGCCGATGGGTATGGCTATACTTCTGGCAAGCGGTATACGCACTTGAACTTCGGGTGGTATGGCGAAGACGATGCCTGGTACTGTCTTGTTAACGAAGCGCTGTTGATCTGGGAAGACACCGGGAATTATTCGGAGTTCGAGGGCATCGGGTTCAACATCCACCCCACGGCTTCCGGCGATGTGATTTCCGGCAGGGTGCTCGACGCCACTGGTTATGCAGTGTCCGGCGCCACGGTAAGGCTATATGATTCCTCGAACAACGAGAAAGGGTCTGCGACCTCCGATTCAAAGGGAATATATTCGTTCAGGATCACGGCGAAGGGGAGGTACACGGTCCGTGCCTCGCACGCAAAGACGGATGAATCGCCTTCGCGCGCCGTCAGCATATCCGTGCTCAGCGCTGACGGAACGTATGGCGAAGGCGGCAGGACCGGGAACAAGTGGGGCGTGGACGTGAAGTTCGCCGAGTGGTCGATCTCGGACAGCCCAACCCTTGTCCTCAAGCCCAGCAGCTCGTCGCGCGGAACGGTCTCGGGCGGTGGAAAGTACGCGACGGGCAAAAAGGCAACGATCAAGGCAAAGGCGAAAAGCGGCAATGCGTTCGTCGGCTGGTTCAAGAACAAGGCCTGCACAAAAAAGCTGAACCCTGCGGGCTACGACAACCGCAAGCCGACGATAAAGATCTTGATGCCCGCCGAGAGCACCACGATCTACGCGAAGTTCGTCTCGAAGGCTTCGGACAAGAAGTCGCTCAAGTTTTCGAGCGCAACGAAGGAGTTGGCGAAGACCGCCGCGAAGGCAACGGCTGGCGAGGAGTTCTCGCTCAAGCTAGGCATATCTTCCGCCTCGCTGCCGACGGTGACGGCGAAGGTCCTGCCAGACGGCCTTTCCATCGATACGACGACCGGCGAGATAACTGGCACTCCAACGAAGCCCGGCTCCTACACGGCGACTGTGACCGTGAAGAGCGCGGCTGGCAACAAGATCACGCAGAAGGTGAAGTTTAAGGTGTTGGTTCCATCTTGGGCGAAGGGCACTTTCTACGGCAAGGCTCTTCCGGGCGGCACGAACAATCCTCCGGCGAGCCTCACGTTCACAGTCGGGTCGACAGGCAAGGTGTCCGGCAAGGTGACGTACGAGGGCAAGGCTTATTCGTTCACGTCGGCGTGCGCCTCATGTACCGACGGCAAGGCCACTTTCAAGCCTCAGGTGGAGATCGGCTCCAGCACGTTCAAGCCGGGCACGGTGACGATTAAGAATCGGGCCCTGACCGACGATTTGTCCGTTGCCGAGGGAACTAACTCCAAGCATACTTTCATGGGGCTGCAGAAGGCGAACCTCCTGAAGAAAGACGGGAAGCTCGCCGAGTTGATCGGCCGAACCTTCAGCTTCACGAAGGAGGACGATGGCTCGGACCTGCCGAATGACGATGACAAGCTGGACGTGCTGCTCTCAAGCGGCGATTCAGTTGAGGTGTCCGGCACGGTGGGCGGAGAGACTCTAACGGCGCTTTCGGTTCCGCTGCTCGTCGTGGACGCGTCGCTTGTTGTAATCGACGAGGGCACGGATACAGAGTCCCATTTGACGAAATACTGGCTGGCGGCATACATCTTCGATGCGACGCTGAAGTACTACAAGACGCTTGCAGTAATGGTGGACATCGGCGATTCCGGAGCCGTTGTGAATCTTGCTGCGAAGTTGCAGTGATTTCTGCGGACGGAAACAATACGGTAGGTTTTTTGGTATACTATCCGCACAAACCTCAACTAAGGAGCAATGGCCATGAAGTGCAGCGAAATGCATGCTGAACGCCGTGCGCACAAGCGTTTCGGCAATGTCGTAAAGATAATTGTCGCGGGAGCGGCTGTCGCGTTCGCGTGCTCGGCGCAGGCGGAAACATACTTTGACGGCCAGTACGTCTGGAACTACAGGAGCATCGGCAACAGTTTCGTGGAGATCTGCAGAGGCGAAGACTGCCCGGCCATAAGCCCGTTGCCCAAAGACGTTCTGTACATTCCTTCCATGATATGCGGAAAACCTGTGACGAGCATCGGAGCATTTGCATTCTCCAGCTGCAGCGACATGATTGGCGTTGCGATCCCGAACACCGTCAGGACCATCGGGGAGCATGCGTTCTACAGCTGCAAATCCTTGAGACTCCTGTCGATTCCGTACGGCGTGGAGAACATCGAAAGATCCGCGTTCTGCTGGTGCTCTGCATTGACGGAGGTGACGATTCCGGACAGCGTGACGAGCATCGGCCATGATGCGTTCGCCGAATGCTTTGAACTGACGAACGCGACGCTCTCGGCCAACTTGAAGAACATCCCGGAGGCCGCCTTCTACGAAACCAGATTGAGAAGAGCGATAGTGCCGAACGGTGTGACGAACATCGACACGGCCGCATTCTCCGTGATAAACCACGCCTTGAAGACCGTTTCAATCCCGAAGACCGTTGTGAGCATAGGGGAGTGGTCTTTCGTCGGCCTCAAGCCCGATGTCGTGTACGTCGCGAACGGTGACACAGACCGCATACGAGGCCTGCTGAAGGATTCGGGTGACGACGTGAACGGGAGCTTCAACATGGTTGAGGACTCGGAATACGCCGTCGTGAGGGACGATGACGGCCACGACTGGACCTATCGGATCACCTGTGGCGAGGCTGAGATCGGCAACGGCATCAAGTCCGCAATCTATTCCGGCACGGAGGGCGAAGTCTCGGTTCCCGAGCATATCGACGGCTACAAGGTTACGAGAATCGCGGCAAATGCGTTCATTGGCTGCAGCAAGCTGACTGCCGTGAATATCCCGAGCGGCGTGAAGCACATCGGAGACGATGCGTTCTTCCGCTGCAGCGGGATGGCCAATTCCAAGGGGCTTGTCGTCGTTCGCGACGTCCTGTACGGATACTTCGGAACCGGCACCAGCGTCAAGGTCCCGTCAGCTGTGAAGCGCATTGTCGCCTTGGCGTTCTCCGGGGCCAAAGCCCTGACGGACGTGACCATTGGAGACGACGTCGTCAAGATCGGCGACCAGGTGTTCTTCGGCTGTCAGGCGCTGGAGAGCATCCATGTCGGATATGGCAGATCCAGGTATGTGGCGGCCATGATGCCAAGGCCGGGGACAACGGCACAATACAAGTATGTGGAGCCTTCGCAGCCGACGGTCTGCATTGTGAAGTTCGACGCCAACGGCGGTGAATGCGACTACGACGCGGCAGGCGTCGCCTACGGAAAGGCCATCGGCGCGCTTCCGGGAGCGGAGCGGAAGGGCTACAGCCTGGCGGGGTGGTATACGCAAAAGACGTCGGGCACGAAGCTCAAGAAAACCACCACTTTCACAAAGAAGGCCACCTGCTATGCGCGTTGGACGACTAACATATACAAAATCAAGTTCAACTCAAACGGCGGCAAGGGGAAGATGGAGACGCTCGCGGCCGCCTACGACAAGACGGTCAAGCTCACGGCAAACGCGTTCACTCGCAAGAACTGCACGTTCAAGGGCTGGTCGAAGAAGAAGGACGCCACGGAGGCGACATACGCCAACAAGGCGAAGGTCAGTAACCTCTCCAGCAAGGACGGCGGAACCGTCACTCTCTATGCCGTGTGGAAGCACCACACGTACACGGTCAAGTTTGACGCGAACGGCGGCAATGGCAAGACGGTGAAGCAGAAGGTGAACTGCGGCGAGTCGACCGCGCTCGACAAGAACACCTACACGTGCGACGGATATCGATTTGCGGGCTGGGCTACGACCAAGAATGGCCCGGTCGTCTACAAGAACAAGGCGAAGGTGACCGATCTCGCGAAGAAAGACGCGACCGTTACGCTGTACGCCGTTTGGAAGCCGGCCAAGTGGGCCCTTGGCACGTTCACCGGCACAGGCAAAATAGACGACCAGAAGATGACCGTCACGCTCACGGTGTCGTCAGAAGGCAAGATCTCCGGCAAGTTCGTGCGCGACAAGGACAAGAAGACGGCTGCTTTCAAGGCTGACGACTTTGAAGGCTATCTGGAAGACGAGAATGGTCTGTGGGCCAAGTCGACCATGAAGTTCGGATCGAAGAAGTATTCTCTCGACATCCTTGTGACGAAGTCCGGCCTCTCGGACGACGAAGGCAGCGCGGACATCGAAGTCCTCTACAAAAACACGAGGTGCGGCAGGGCAGAAGTCTTCAACCATTAAACGTGTCGCATGTCGCTCAGCAAACTCTGCGGCGGCGGTGGCGGCCGGTGTGTTTTTTTGGTATACTGCCCAGCACAAACCCCAACTAAGGAGCAATGGCCATGAAGTGCAGCGAAATGCATGCTGAACGCCGTGCGCACAAGCGTTTCGGCAATGTCGTAAAGATAATTGTCGCGGGAGCGGCTGTCGCGTTCGCGTGCTCGGCGCAGGCTGCGTCCTACACCCTGACGCTCAAGTCCACCGACACCAAGCGCGGAACGGTGAGCGGAGGCGGAAAGTACGCGTCCGGCACGAAGGTGACGATCAAGGCGACGAAGAAGGACGACAATGTGTTCGCCGGGTGGTTCAAGAACAAGTCATGTACGACTGCCCTCAAACCGAAGGGCTACGACAACCGCAAGCCGACGGTGGAGATGTCGATGCCCGGCAAGGACACCAAGGTGTATGCGAAGTTCGTCACGAAGTCCGAGGCGAAGAAGTCCCTGAAGTTCTCGTCGTCCACCAAGAAACTCGCGACAACCGCGAAGAAGGCGATGGCGGGCGATGAATTCAGCCTCAAGCTCGGCATATCGTCCGACACGCTGCCCACCGTCACGGCCAAGAACCTTCCAAAGGGCCTAACCATTGACAAGACGACCGGAAAGATCACCGGCATTCCTGCGAAGCTCGGCTCCTACACGGCCACGGTGACGGTGAAGGACGCGGCCGGAAACAAGATCTCGCAGAAGGTGAAGATAAACGTCGTGATGCCAAGCTGGGCGAAAGGCACGTTCAACGGCTACGCGTACATAGACGGCACAGGCGCCCAGCCGTCGCTTCTCCAGTTCACCGTCGGCTCGACCGGAGGGATATCCGGAAAGGCCATCTACAGGGGCAAGGTGTACTCGTTCACTTCGAGCTGCTCGACCTTCTTGGAGAAGGAGACCTCGTTCAAGCCGACGTTCGTGCTTGGCTCCAAGACCTACAAGCCTGGCACCGTGAAGCTTTGCGTGGTGACAGAACTTGCCGCCGAAAACCTCGTCATCGTCGAGGCGTTCGGCGAAGAAGAGGTTGAGGAATACAAGCCTGCTTTCCGCGCGCAGAAGCAACTCGGATACATTCGCTCCGGCGGGAAGTTTGCGGGCGCCAACGGACATGTCTTTACGTTCACCGGCGCCACCGCGAACTCCGGGCTTTCGTCCGGCGATACGCTTTCGATCGGGCTGAAGAACGACGTGGCCTTCGTCAAGGGCACTGTCGACGGCGTCGCGCTTTCGATTACGACACTGCCGATGTTCCTGTGGAATCCCGCTCTCGGCTATCCCAGCACATACTACTATCAGGTCTTCATAGTCGACTACAAGTCGAACTACAACAAGATGCTCTTTGTTACCGTGAAGCTGAACAACAAGGGCGCGGTGAAGTCCGTAAGCGGCGAGTTCCTTGACGAGTTGCCATGATTGCAATGATTGCGTCAATCGCATACTGCGTCGTCGGCTGCCACCCGGGGTCTGACGACTTGCAGGCTCTGCATGTCCTCGCTTGCGAAACCGAGACTGGTGCGGCGAGGCTCGTGCAGTCTGTGACGGGTGTCGTCGGCACCACGTACTTCGCTCTTGACCCGGATAAGCGCTGGCTGTATTCGATGGTCGGGAACGAGCGCAATCCCAAGTTGAACGGGAAGGCGGTACGCTTCCGGCTTGACGGGCATGCGGTCGGCGACATGGAGGTCCTTGCGGACCTGCCGTGTCCGGCGCCGTGCCACGTCGCGCTTTTGCCAGGGGGCGGACGTCTCGCCTACGCCGCCTACGGCGCCGGCATGGCGGCGACCGTCGATCTCGACAGCCGCAAGGTCCGAAGCCTGACGCTCCCAGACGAGGGTGTCGGGCCGAACAAGGCGCGCCAGAAGAAGGCGTATGCGCATTTCGCCTTCGCCACGCCGGACGCTTCGCGGCTCGGCGTCGTGAACCTCGGCTGCGACAGGATACACTTCCTTGACCCGGACACGCTGGCCGAGGACGTCGAAATGCGAATTCTTTTTGATCCGGGCGACGGCCCCCGGCATGCGGTCTGGTCGAACGACGGACGCTACCTCTTCGTCGTCAACGAGCTCGGCAATTCCGTCTCGTCGTTCGTCCGCGAAGGGCGAGGCTGGAGGAGGATATGCAAGGTGTCGACGCTGCCGGACGGCTTCACGGGCGAGACGAAGGCTGCGGCGATACGGCTCACCGCCGACGGGCGGATGCTTGCCGCCTCTAACCGCGGACACGATTCGATAGCGTTCTTCGACGTGGACGCCGCCACCGGGCGGCTGACGCGGCGGAACATCGCATCTCTCACGGGTTGTTTCCCGCGTGACTTTGCCTTCTTCCCTGGCGAGAAGTTCGTGATCGTCGGGCACAAGCTTTCCGACGAGGTGCGCATCTACCGCTTCGACAGGAAGAATGCCGCGCTTGAGCCGGTCGGCAATCCGATTCCGGCATATCACCCGCTTGCCTTCACGTTCCTGTAAACTGTCCATGATCGAATTGCCGGAGGTAACGATAGAGCGCGTCGCTGCTGTGCGCGGAGACGGGAAGCCTCTTGCCGAACTGGCTGCGGAGGCGGTCGGGCGCCTTGCCATAGACGCGTCCAAGACTCCTGTAGGCGGAGTGATAGCCGCCACGTTCTCCAACCCGGACCGTTTCCCGTCTCTGGCCGTGCGCGTCGCATCGCAGCTCGGCTTGCCCAAGGAGACTCCTGCATTTGACATTCAGATGGCGTGCAGCGCCTATCCTTACGCCGTCTTCCTCGCGGGACGGCTCGCGGCGGACGTCGGCGCTCCCGTGCTGGTCGTGGACGGTGACGTGCAGTCGCGTCTGGTGAACAGTGCCGATCATGCGACGGGCGATATCTTCTCCGACGCGGCCACGGCGAGCGTAGTGTCCGTCGGCGCCGGGCCCGCCAGCCGGTTCGGCTTTCTCTCGCGCCTTGACGACGCTCTGACATGCCCTGAGGCGGGACCGATTCGCATGGATGGCATGCGCGTGTTCACGTTCGTGGCCACCGAGGTCGTCGGTTTTCTTCGCGGATTCGGCCGCGACTTCGACCACTTCGCGCCGCATCAGGCCAATCCCTACATGATACGTCAGCTGGCGAAGTCGCTGGGGCTTGAAGACCGCCTGCTGACGCTTGACGCGGCGGAGAAGAACCCTGGCAGCTGTTCTGTGCCGATGACGCTTGCGGCGAGCGGAGCGTCCGGCCGGGTGCTGATAGCCGGCTTTGGCGCTGGCTTCTCGGCGGCGGCCGGCGTGGTATGCGTCCGAAGCGGATCAGTCGCCTAGAGGCTGCGGAGTGAGCGGTGTCATGCGAGACGTGAGGCGTTGCGGATGCAGTTCTGCCGACTCCGTCGGCGGCGTCAGGGCCGACCCGATCGTCTATGAGAACGGCAGGGAGCGCAGGACCCTCGATCTGCGCCCGGACGGCGTTGAGTGCATACCGCTTCTGAGCCTGAGCAACTTCCGGTCCATGCGTACGGGCACGGAGGACCATGTGCATCCTGGCTGCGTGGAGATATCGCTGTGCCTGCGCGGAAACCTCATGTTCGAGTCGTTTGGCGTCTCATATCCTTTCCTGCCGGGCATGGTGTTCGTATCGCAGCCGGAGGAGCCGCATCGGATGCGGCACAACCCGAAGGGGCTGATGCTGAACAGGATCCTTTTCTCGGTTCCTCGCAGCGGGGAAACCGTGCTTGACCTTCCGCCCGAGGAAAGCAACTGGCTTGTGAAGCAGCTGACGCACTTCCCCGTGAGGCTGTTCCCTGCTACGGAACGGGTGAAGTCTGCATTTGCGAGGCTGTTCGAGGTCTATGACATGAGCGAATGCCGGTCAGCTTCGCGCCGTCTTAAGATGAAGGCGGCGACACTCGAGCTTCTGATCGCCATTGTCGAGGCGCCGCATGCGCCGGCCTCTCCGAAGGGGAAGCACAACCCAAAGGTGAGCGCTGTCGTGGAGGAGATGCGCCGGCATCCTGAGGCGGACTATCCGCTTGAGGTCTTGGCGCGTTGCGCGGCCCTCTCTACGGTTGCTTTCAATGATGCCTTCAAGCGTGCGACGGGGCTTCCGCCCCATGCGTTCCTGCTCGATCTCCGCGTGAAGGCCGCCGCTCGCGATCTCGAGAATCCCAGCGTCATGGTTGCCGACGTGGCGAAGCGCTACGGCTTCTCGTCCGCGCAGCATTTTGCAACGGCGTTCAAGCGCATCACCGGCGTCTCGCCGCGCCGGCGGCCGTAAACGGGTTCTTCGCCGGCAATGTCATTCGCAATCAGGGAGTGACGAATCGCGACGCCGCGCGAAATTTTGGTCACCGGACAGAGTAAATGCAACTGTGGCAAGGTTAAATGCGCCGTAGTCTCAGGGGGTTGCATTTGAACTGCCAGGGTTGCGTTTAACCTGTGGCGGCAAGCGTCACCGCCTCCGGGGCGGGCGCTGCCGTTCGGT
>JAFRDO010000041.1 GCA_017403825.1 Kiritimatiellia bacterium | reverse complement strand
TACGCCCGCCCCCTCATCGAACCGTACGTGCAGTTTTCCCGCATACGGCTCTCCGTGTGGGACCCGTAACGTGTCACTTCCGCCTCCATTGAAGCCTGTGCAATTCCATCGCCTGCAATTCCCGGTAGAAGTTCGGCGCATACTTCAGAATATAGCCCCTTTGGCTCTTCCTGTTGAAATGAAGGTACAAGCGGTTTCGCACGTACCAGTTCACCTTGTCAAACGCCTTCTTCGGATATCCGCATTGGAAGTAGTTTCCCCAGCCGACAAGTATCTTGTTGACCCTCTGCACAACTTCCTCGTTCTTCACGGGCTTGAAGATGCTTAGAGTCTGCTCCTTGACCTTCGCGCAAACCTTCTTGACCGATTTCATCGACGGGCCGTAGGTCAGGTAGTCTCTCCCTGTGCCATAGTGCCTGTCCTTTACAAAACGGAACTCGTAGCCAAGGAAGCCGAGGGCAGTTTTGCCCACCCGCATGTCCAAGACCTTCGTCTTGTCCCTGTTGACCACGAGACCGAACCGGCCTTCCAGTTCACTCTCAATCCTCTGCACGAACTTCCCCTGCAGTTTCCTTGCGAGAATCACGAAGTCGTCCGCGTAGCGCACAATCGACATGACTTGGTTCATTCCCTTGGCGACCAACGTGGCGCACGTCTCGAACCAATGCAGGTAGATATTCGACAGAAGAGGCGAGATGACCCCTCCTTGCGGGGTGCCCCTGCCCTTGGGATTGTTCCTTACTCCGTTCGGCTCGACTATCGTGGACTTCAGCCACTGGCGTACCAGCGCCAGCACGCTCCCGTCTGTGACGCGCTTTCGGATGGCAAGGAAGAGCTTGTCGTGCGGTATCGTGTCGAAGTAGCTCGATAGGTCGGCATCGTAGACTTCCGTCTTCCCGCCCTTGATTTCCGCCGCGATTTTCTCAACCGCCATCTTCGCGTTCCTGTTCGGCCTGAACCCATACGAGCCTTCGTGGAAATCGGCCTCGAATATCGGTTCGACTATCAGCTTCACCGCGGCCTGCACGACCCTGTCCTTTATGGTCGGGATGCCGAGCGGGCGGAGTTTGCCGTTCGCCTTCTCGATGTAGACCCGTTTGACGGGGCTTGCCTTGTAGGTCTTGGCTTTGAGTTCCTGTCGGATGTCTCCGAGGAAACCCTCCACACCTTCCACGTCATGCTCAATCCGTTCAAATGTCACCCCGTCGACGCCAGGCGAGCCATGGTTGGCCCGCACGGCTTCGTAGGCGCATCTTAGCACGTCCTCCCTCAGCAGTTGCCCATACAGGCAGTAGAATCTGAACTGTGGCTCCTCCTTTGCCTT
This sequence comes from Kiritimatiellia bacterium, assembly GCA_017403825.1. Taxonomy (GTDB): domain Bacteria; phylum Verrucomicrobiota; class Kiritimatiellia; order RFP12; family UBA1067; genus UBA1067. The sequence continues at coordinate 1,673 of JAFRDO010000041.1, read as the reverse complement.
TCGCGACAGCTTCTCCCTCAAGAGCGCAATCTTCGGATAGCGCGGCATCTTGTGCTTCTGCGCAATCGCCGCGATTTCCTCGTCCGTATAGGATTTCTCAATCAATCTGGTTTCCGCTCTTTCGTTTGAAACATCCCTTTTACACGCAGAGGCCCTTCGCATCCACGGGCATTGCCCCGTCTCCCCGCTACTATGGCCTCGTCCGACTACTGCTTTCGCTTCCGCTACACGCAGTCCTCCCGAGTTCCCTTGCTGAACTTTCCGAACACGCGACCCTCCTATGCCCCGCCGAGTTTCATCCGCCCAAGCCAGTTCGGCGGAATCCTGTTGGCTTCATGATGTCAGAACACTGGCCACTCGGGATTTAAGTAACGAGACTTCACGAGAGAGGTTCACTTGCGTTGTCGCTTATTCGTTTGTCTGGCGAGACTCGCGCACATCGGTCACCCTCTGCACGCCTCACCGTCATAACTGTATGCTGACTTCTTTACTTGGCGCACCATTCTGCTAGTTCAGCCGGGTATTGCTCGGCGTACCTGACCCCTTTGTTCCTATGCGGAACGCGCGACCGCGCGCATCCGGCAAACGGCAGCAGGCGGATGACGCTACTTGAGCATCAGTGTCGGCTGCGGCACCGTGCCGTCCTGGAACGGGCAAGGCGGCTCCCACCAGCGGTCCTCGCCGAACTCGCCGTTGTGTACGTGGGCGTTGAACGGCAACTTCGCGCCAAGAGCAGGCTTGACGCCCAACGCGGCGAACGGGATCGACACCTCGTAGACGAGCGGCTTGCTCCAGTCCCACGGCTTCCACCCCTTCCGCCGCCCGGCGTGCGCCGATACGCCGCCCGGGAAGGCGGTCGCGTCGAACTTGCCGCAGGCATACGCGCGGAACGTCTTGCCGGCGACAATCACCTCCACGCCGTCGTCGACGCCCCATTCCGTCCCCTCCGTGAAGTTCGCCAGGCGGAAGTTCGTCACCAGCACGCCGACGTACAGGTTCGTGCCGTCCCACGCCGCGCGCACGAAGGAAGTCGGCCCACCGATCAGCCGACGCTGCCCGTCGCGGTCGAGGCGATGCCACTTGCCCGGCCATTCCCCACCGGCGAACTCGCCGTCGCAGCTGGGCGGCGTTTCCACGCGCGGCACGTGGAGCGCGCCCTGCGGACCCTGCTGCCGCACCTCGGGAGCGGCGTTGCCGATTTCCGTCCGCTCGCCGCCGGACAGCGTGCGATAGACGCGGTTGCCAGTCCAGGACCGCACGGCCTCCGGGAAACCGACGTTGAACTTGCCCGCAAGAACGCACGTGTTGCGCTCGAAGGTGGCGCCAATCGAGTCCTGGAACGAGATGGACATGTCGCCGTCGGAGACGAACACGTTGTCGTGCACCTGCGTGTTTCGCGTCATGTGGTGGTGGACGGGGCGCGCCACGCCGATGGCGACGTTGCGCTCCACGACGCTGTCGGTCGACCCCTCGTCGTAGTAGTACGCGGACGCGCCGAACCCTTTCCCGTTAGGCGTTATGTCGCGCGCCACGTTGCCGCGCATGACGCTGCGCGTCATGCTGCCGTAGATGGCCGCGCCGTCGTGCAGCACGCGCATCACGTGGTGGATGCAGTTCTCCTCGTAGAGCATGTCCGTGCCGCCGCCGATGATGCCCGAATAGGGCGAGTCGTA
>JAFRDO010000040.1 GCA_017403825.1 Kiritimatiellia bacterium | reverse complement strand
TGCGTCAACGCCGTACTTAAACACGAGGTTGGTGAGGCAGCGAGTGGCGGCGCCAGAGAGGTATTCAGGCGTGCTCTCTGTTCCGTTCTCGCCGTTAAGACGCCCGTGGTAGCCCACGGAGAACGGGCACTGGTGGCAGACAAGGAACGTGAACTTCTTGTTTTTCTGGGCGTCGGCCAGCTGCTCCTCCAGCCAGCGGTACTGCTCCGAGCCGGGGTTGAAGTCCGGCGCGCGGCACTTGTCCTGGCAGAGCGGCTGGGTCGTGTCGCGCATGTTCGGGGTCCCGTTCTCGCGATTGACCATGTCGCTGGTGGTGTCAGGATAGTAGTCTTCGCCGTTGTTCGTATCGATGAAGATCATGGCGACCGGACCGTAGTCCATGCGGTGGAAGCGCTCCTGACGGTCAGACTCCACATTCGCGCCGTTCGGCTCGAACTCGAAGTAGGAGAGGAACTTCTTCATGCCGCGCTCACCGTAGTCGTCCGCGGCATAGTAGCCGTGGTACTCGTGGTTGCCGGGAGCGGCAACGATCGGCGTGGAGCCCGCGGGGTCGTTCAACCCGCCCGCGTTGTGCCGCCAGAACTCGTCCCAGTGCGTCTGGTCCGAGCCCTTCTCGGCAAGGTCCCCGGCGATGACGTAGAAGTCCGGCTCGCGCGAGACCATCGCACAGATGTTGCTGGCGTAGCCGTCCGTCTGGTCGATGAAGTACTTGCGCGTGTTTGCGTTCGGGTCCGTGTCCCCGTCAACCCTGTAGTCCTCCCACGCAACGTGGTCGCCGGTAGAGGATGGCTGCGTCTCACTGTCAGAGTAGGCGATGAAGCGGACGGGACGGAACTCCGCCGGAGAGGTGCGGAACGAGTTCGAGTACGTCTCGCCGCCCGGAAGCGTTACGCAGTATGCATACTTTGTATCAGGTTCAAGGTCCTCGATGCGAACCCTATACTGCCACGGCACAAGCTCGGGCAAGTACTGCTGGGCGTGGGAGTAGCCGAAGTAGCCGAGTTCCGTCGCAAGACGCGGCTTGACGGACATGGACTGCACGGCCGCCGCGTCGCCCTCCGGCCACCATTCGACGACGGCGATCGCGTTCGTATCAGTGACCCAAAGGAGCGACATGGCGTTGGTAGCGGGATGCTGCACGTAGGGCGTGACACGGAATGTTGCACTGGCAGCAGGAGGCGGAGGAGGCGGCGGTTTCGTACCACCATATGCCACCATCACGACAACTGCAATCAGCACGAGAAGCGCATTCAACCACCCTGTCTTCCTTAGACGCGCAGCCATGCGCACCACGGGACGGCTTACAAGGGCTATAAACGAAGACAGCAAAATGGCTCCCAGCATGCCTAAGCATGCGTAAAGCAAAAACGTCTGAAAATTATGAATAAGACTCATTGCCTTTTCCTTTCCCTATGAAATCATGAGGTGTGTATAGTTTATCATACGTGCCTTTTCCAGTCAACGCCACGCGCGCATAAGCTGCCCGAAGTTCCACACCTCAGGCACGCTCATAATGCGGACAGCTCAGAACTCGAGCTTCACCTTGGTAACGCGCGGCGTGGAAAGCGAGAGCGTCGCGCCAAGCTCAAGGCGGTATTGCAGAAAGCCTCCCTTGGCGACCATGACGCCCGCAGGCTCGCGCCACTCGGCGCTCTCAAGAGCGTCTCTCGTGGCGGCGGAACGCACAAGCAACTTCACCCACGTCTTCGGCGGACAGTCCGCAACGACTTCCGCACCCTTCACCGTCAAGTCGCGGTCGGCGCGGTACGGCTCGGAATAGTAGTATTCCTCCGGCCCGCGCGTCAGCTGGTTGCCTGGCTCGATCGCGCTCATGCCGTGAGGCCCGCATGTCGGCAGTTTCGTGGTACGGCTCGGCAGGAATCCCTCCGCGCCGTTCCACCACACCTCCGAATATCCCTTGTGGTCTCCGAACAGCTTATGGTTCGCGACGGCAAGGTCGATGCGCCCGTCACCGTTGAAGTCGGCGGCGATGCAGCCCGACACGGAGTGCGTGACAAGATCCTGTCGGTCGGCAAAGCTGAAAACTCCCTTGCGGTTCCAGTAGATGAACGAGGGAATGTCACGGTTGACCTCGCTCTGGTAGCTGCCGGCAAACACGTCCAGCCAGCCGTCGCCGTTGAAGTCACCGACGCACATGTTGCTAGCCGCATCCGCGTGCAGAATGCACTTGCGGCTTTCGGAAAGTCCCTCCGGGCCGTTCCAATAGATGTTCACGAAGGAACTGTGCGGCTGACTGTCCGGGACGAGTCCCGATGCCCAGCGAACGTGGCCGCCGAAGATGAGATCGGGCCATCCGTTCTTGTCGAGGTCGGCCGTCCGCGCTCCCGTGCACTGGTAAGCGGCAAAATCCTGCTTGCGTGCGGGATCGAAGCCCTCCGGTCCGCCCCACAGCACGTAGGAGCGTTCCTTGCAGACCGGAACGGCCACGTCCAGCCAGCCGTCGCCGTTCAAGTCCACGGCGACCGGCCAGCGAAGAGCGCCGATGTTCATGCGCTTCAGCCGCGTCTTGCGGACCGGCTTGTCGACCGGCGCGTCCTCCTGCGCGGACGCCTCGCCCAGGTCCTCGCCCGTCGGCGGAAACAAGATGCAGTCGTATGCGCGCTTTAGCCCGTCCGGCCCGCCCGTGAACATCGCAAGCCCGTTCCAGTGGTCGCAGACGGTGAACACGTCGAGATAGCCGTCGCGGTTGAAGTCCGACACCATCGCGCCCCATCCGATGTCCGTCTTGAGGTTGTAGGACTTCGCCGGGTCGAAGCCGTTTGGCCCGAAGTGATGCACGTGATGGCCGGGATCCTTGTCGAGGGAGTTCTCGGAGTTGTTGCAGACGATCAGCTCCACCCAGCCGTCGTCGTCAAGGTCGGCCGAGACGGAATCCACGGCGCACCAGCTCGGCACCGGCGTCATGTCGCTCGCATCGTAGCCCGAGCTGCGTCCCCAATACACGTATGTCTTGTCGTAACCGTTCGCGTGACGCGCGAAATGGTTTACGAGAGCCAGGCGCGGCTCGCCGCGAGCGTTCCGGAACAGACAGACGCGCCGCGTATCCTCGCCCTCGAACCGCTTCGGCTCGGGATTGAACCGCCCGCCCTCGAACGAGAAGAGCAACGCGTCGTTCGTGTACATGCCGTCCGCCGCGCACTGCCCGAACACGACCATTCCGCCCATCGCATGCACGGAGCTGGCCGACCGCGTGACGACGGCAATCCTGTTCTCGTCCTTGAAACCGTCGGCGGAGTTAAGCCATATCCAACTGTTCTGCACGGTCGCGTCTTTCGGGTCTCGGACATGGCTGGCGATAGCAACGTCCGCAAAGCCGTCCGAGTTGAAGTCGCCGGTCGTAACGGAAATACCCATCAGCGCCGGGAGCTCAAGCGCACGGGAGACGTTGCGCTCCCTGTCCGCCGCGAAGAACACGCATTTCCGTCCGGTCATCAGCGTAAAGCATTTCCTGCCGTTCCAGTCCACGGTCTCGAGGAGACGCGACGCCGGGAACTTCTCCTCCAGCTCCGACTCGAAGCCCTCCTTCTCGGCGGAGTCCAGCAGCTCTTCTGCCGGAGCCTCCGGCACCTCCGTTTTGCGGGCAATGTCAAAACCATTTGCGCCGCCCCAGTACACAGTCGTTGCGGTAGACTTTTCCTTGCGGCATGCGAGGTCATCGAACCCATCTCCGTCGAAGTCTCCGGCGGCGATGTGGTCCGCCTCGATCTTGAGGTCGATGAACTTCGCCCATTCGAATCCGATCTCGCTCTGAGGATAGATTCGCACGATTCCGAAATGCGGCATGGCGAAGGCAAGGGACACCTTCCCGGCGGCGTCGAAGCGTCCGCAGGCGCAGTCCGTCGTGCGCGGCGCCTGAAGGCGTATGCGGCAACGCTCGTCGTAGCTGCCGTCCGATTGACCGTAGTAGACGTCCGCCGCCGGGAACGGCACGAGCAGGTTCCAGAACCCGGCGACCACGATGTCCTGGATTCCGTCGCCGTTCAGGTCGGCAACGAGTCCGCTGCGCGAGCCTTGCGCCGGCAGGGTTGCGATGCGCTTGCCGTCAAGCGAGTAAACGTAGCTCGGCGCCGATTCGTGGTGGTCCTGGCAGTTGGCGAAGACAAGGTCGAAATATCCGTTCCTGTCGAGATCGTACTGGTAGATGCGCTGCAACACGCCCGCCTTCGACACGTAGAGGTTCTGCCCCGCGTTGCCGAACGTCCCGCGCCTGAACGCCTCGAACCCCTCGGTAACCCAAGCCTTCTTCGGAGCGTCAGAGACTACCGGCTTCTCGCGCTGCATCACCTGGAACGCGATGCCGTTCGGGTCGCGGAGCGTAACGCCCTTGAGACCAGGAGCCTCGTCCTTTGCAACTTCGGTCGCTCCGGCGGCGACAAGGCGCTTCACGTCCGCATCAACATCGTCAGAAAAAAGGCCGAAGTGCAGCTGGAGGATCGGCATGTTGCGGTAGTCGGGTGCCCTGCGTCCGTCCGCCGGAGGGTACAGCTCGAACGCTACGCGCCCGGCCTCGTCCTCGATGAACGTCGAGCCTGTCGGACGCGACAGCGTCACCCTGAAGCCAAGGTTCTCAGTCCACCACTTCACCATGGAAGCGGGGTTCTCGATTTCAAGCGCGATATGCTCTATCGACGCCGCTGACGCGGCAAAGCCGCACGCCGCCGCCAGTACCGGCAGCAAAACTTTGTTCATCTGTGTTCTCCTTTGCTTTTGAATTATATCAAAAAGCCGAGACGACGGAGTTCGCAAAATTATTTTCGCAAACCGGCAAACCTCATCTGACGAAAGTGACTGCGGCAGCTCAAAATTCCCCCTCCACAGGCAAGGCGGCATTGCCGCAAGAGGGGGATTTATCGCGCCGCCGCTACTTCACCTTCACGTGCAGGAAGAACGAGGGCGGCGAACCGACAGGTATGACTGTCGCCTTAACCTTGCCATCGGCGGTGCGCTGAAGTGCCACAGACAATCCTTCTGACGAGAACGCCGATTCGTGCAGTTCCGTCGCGCCCTCCACGCCAAACACCTCCGCGAGCTGTGCCGCCGCACCGATTTCCGCCCCGGCGATATCAACGACAAGGTCAAACGCCCCAAAAGTGACTCCCGACGGCTCGATGGATTCAATCACGATATCCTCGCTTGCAAGCGGCATTGCTTTTGCCATCAGCCCCGGCGCATCCAGTGCATATGAAAGCCAGGCGTTCGGCGCATCACGGACAACCGCGTGCGACAACCCCTTGCCGTCCACCCATGTGCGAAACGCCGTGTATGCCGCCGTGCCGACAACCTTCTCCGACATCCGGACATCCGACAGCCCACCAACGATTGCCTCCGCATCGCCGTCCGTGGCCTGCGCATCAAGGGCGGGAAGCGGGTCGTTTGCCGTCCAGACCACGCAATCCAACCATGCGCAGTCCTCGCCGTCGCCGCTGCCGTCCTCGTCCTTGACGTAGAACCAGCCCAATACATGCCGCCCGTCGCCCGGCACCTCGAAAGACTTCTCAAGCCACGTGTTCTGACCCATCAGCTCACCCTGCTGTACACCGTCAATGCAGAACGCCAAGCCGTCATAGACAATCTTCTTAACGATCTCCCCGTCAACCTTGCAGCGGAACGTCACCGTCCCCGCGCCAAACACCACCGTCTCAAGGCGGCTTGTCGCGTTGTCGCCGATGGCCCCGCTCCGGAGCGCATACCCGTCCGCACTGACGCCCTTCTCCCGTACCCATCCAGTACCGTCATCAGGCACGAACGTCCTTTCCGGACAGTTCAGGTATTCACCGAACGTCCATGTAAGTCGTGTTACGTCAAATGAAGACACCTCACTGTCGTAATAGTTGTCTCGGACCGCGATCGCGCGAATAGTCGCACTCCCCACCACCGTAAACGGGCCAAGGTAGGGCGAGGCCTCCGGCCGAGCCGGATTCGGCACCGACCCATCCAGCGTGTAGTAGATCGTCGCCCCTTCGTCCGCCGAGATCGTCACCGTAGCCGAATCCGCCTCGTATGTCGCGGGCGCGGTGATGACTGGCGCAGAAAGCGTGTTCGCTACCCATACGGCAGTCAGCGTCTGCGCCGGTTTCAGGTACGGACACGCCGAACCCGCCGTCCAGACGCTTTCGCCGTCGCTCCACCCCGCAAAGGAATGTTTCACCAACGCCAGCGTCCCGCAATCCGGCAACACTGCGCTTTCATCGTCCGCATAGAACGACATCGCGCCGGGCGGCGTTCCCGCCGTCGCCTCGCCGCCGTCGAAGGACAGCGTTACCAGTGGTGCGACAACTACACCTCTCACCCATCCGCAGTCCGCACCTGCCGCGTCCTGCGCATCCTTCTGATATGTCCATGTGAACGTATGCTCACCCGCGCCCGAAACGGTGTACGACTGTTCCGTCCAGTCCGTCTCGCCACAGATAAACGCCTGCTGCACACCGTCGATGGAAAATGACATATAGTCGTAAAGGTTGCCTTTGAACATCGGCTCGCACGAACACTTCCACTTGAACGTCACGCGGCAGTCGTTGGTGCAGACTACAACAAGGTTCGTTGCCGAGTTGTCTTCAGTTCTCAGCGTCTCATCGAAGAACCTCATGTTCTCATCATAGTAGATGATCTGCAAGTCGGCGGCGCAGTTCGCAAAAACATCGGCGTCGAGCTTGTCTTTGAATCGTCGTGGCACATAAACAAGATTCAATGACGAACAATTGTAGAAGGCTTGTGATTCAATGGTGACAACGTTTTGTGGAATAAAGATTTGATTTAGTCCACACGATTGGAATGCTCCGCTTCGAACACATGTCACAGTTGATGGAATCGAGAACTCTTTCAAGAAACTACAGCCTAGAAACATACGGTAACCAATCCAAGTACATCCCTCATTAATTTTAACATTTCTAATCCAGTCACAATTGTAGAATGATTGCAATGCCCCATGCTCTATATCCGACACACAAACACTCTCTAGCGACGCCGGCATGTAAAATGATTCTTCTCCTAACAAATTCCATACTGTAGTCTTCCTGCCACCATTGTACGGTACCGTACCAAATATATAACCCAAATGAGTTTCACTTTGTGAATCAGACATCTCCTCCAAATAATCCACGCCGACGGCATCACGACTTTTCCCTGTAAACGGTATCGACAATTCCCTTAACCCACCACATCCATAAAACGCACCCTTTGTAATATTCGTCACGCTATTGCCTATTACCACACTCGTCAGGTTACTGCAATTATCAAACGCTCCAGAAGAAAGGTGTGTTTCGTCGGTTATTATTACCTTCCCGAGAGATTTTGGTAAATGGTATTTCAAAAAGGACCAATCGGTATTCGGTATATATTGTCTAATTTCATAGCTCCCATTGTACGATTGGGTGCCAAATATACAACCAAATAAAGAATCTTCTGACTTTGAACCACGTTCTGCTCCAATAAACGGAACAATCAGACTTTGCAATCCTCCACATCCCGAAAACACTCCTTGGGCAATGTTCATCACAGTATTCCCAATCACCACGCTCGTAAGGTTGCTGCAATTCTGGAACGCTCCATATGGCACAATCTTTTCATCCGTAATCACTACCGAATTCAGAACCTTAGGGATATAAGCAATGCGAGATTGTCCAGCATCATACCACTGTTTCACCTCTATACAATCTTTGCTGTTCTGTGAAGAGACGGGGAACAGCCAACCAAACAACGAATCCCCAGAACGATCATTTTCTCTTTGCGATCCAATAAACGGCAATGTCAATTCTTGAAGATTCCTGCAATCTTCAAGAATTGATTCCTCAATATTAGTCACGCTTTCAGGGAAAATCATTGCTTTCAAGTTTCTACAATGCGCAAACGCATATTCCCCAATACTTTTTATTCCAATATTCAACTCTATGTTTTCAATGCTATGGCAGTTGTCAAACGCCCCTTTTGCAACAACTGTTTCATCGGAAATTTCAACTCGTTTCAATGATGACGGAATATAACGAGAGACCGTCACCGTGTTTTCGCCATATTTATAAGACTGCACCACATTCGTCAACCCTTCATATGCGGTCACTCCAAACAGATGTCCAAATACAGATTCCTCCGTCCCATTATTTCCTCTCCGCGAACCGATAAATGGTAGCGTGATACTTTGTAATCCTCTGCAACACGAGAATGCGAACCGGCCAATATTCGTTACACTGTTTGGAACGACAACATTCACCAAATTGCTACAATTGTAAAAAGCATCTTCGCCAATAATCTCGACGCCATCCGCGATTGCCACATCACTCAATGTACCACATGTCCCAAATGCTTTGAGGCCAATTTGACGGACAGAATTAGGGATGGTTACCCTTGCCATTTCATTGCAGCCATATAGTGCATAGTTATCGAGCCGCCATACCTCATACCCACCCAACTCGTTCGGCACAGTCACTTCGCCGACAGGGCTTGGAGAAATCGCCGCCGTCTCTGCGACGCCAGACCCAATCCACGCCTTGCCGTCTACGACAGAATACTGCCATGTGTAGTCGCCAACCCTCTCGGTTTCGGCGCAGGCCGTTGTAGCCCTTATCAGCAGATTCATAATGATGCCAACTGAAAACAATCTGGGGTTCTTCATTTTGTCTTTCCTTGGTTGTTGAATGAGACACAACGGTCCATGCCGTAGTTGTCATCGTTCTATGACACCTTTCAGATAAAAGATTTCATTTGGCGTACTGCAATCGGTTATCGACATACAATCATCCGTGTTACTGTAATTCAACAAAACATGTCGTCCAATGAATTTCAACTGTACAGTAAATGAATCTTTTTTACAATCCCAGCAGCATCCTTCGCATGCGATATTTACCGGCATAGCACCTTGCGAAGAATCATCTACATAAAGATTCTTTACAATCTCATCACGTACCTTGGCCAGGAATTCTTTCGCGAATTCATCCCCCACGGCAGGGGAGGGATATGACGCAGCAATTGTTTGATTAAACGAAAGCCACGAAGACAAACTGTTCTTCATGTCTTCTTGAGATTTAAACACATCAACTTTGATTTTCATTTTTCTTCTCTTTTCTTCCGCGCCTGTCGTAGAACACTCCACTTGTGGCACGGTTTGTCAAGCGGTGTGCTTTGTAATTGCTCGCCACTCGGCAATCGAAACGAAAAAGAAAAGCCTCTCTCGTGTCTTCTAACGAGGCCCTGAGAAGCCTATGTGGAAACACAAGAGAGGCAAGCGCCATGCGCTTTCCTCTGCAAGGTATCGTCCACATTGAATTTCTCAGGTTCGTTAGAACGACTGCTTTGCAGCGCAAATTGTCTTTGGCGGATTTCTCCCCGCCTTATCGTTTCACTGTCTTATTGGTCCATTCCTTTCATTTCAGTTCGCGATTTGAAGTTGAATTATCGCGACATTCCACGCTCCTCTACAAGCATGTCATACAGATAGGCAGGGCCTTCCCTGTACAGTCCGGTTTCGGGATCTTGAAGCTTCTCGTACAATTTGGACGAATACACGACTCGCATCGCATCTTTTATCGCAAGCCCTTCTTTCTCGGACACCCACGCGCAAAGGTTTGCGGTCGCTATGTCAAACAAATCCTGTTGCAGTTCAGACATGCTTCACCTCCATCCTCTTGAGCAATGAAACTGCCGCCGCCGAATGAAACGAATACTGGACGGATTTGAACTGTGCGGCAAGCAACGCCCGAAGTACTTCACTCTCCGTTGCCGTCCCCTTCACCAATGCATCCAACAATCTTACGATTCTGTCATCGGCAATGTAACCATGTACAAGATCCCAGCGTTTGTCAAGATTGTGATCGGGCGCGGATTGCTGGAAGTAACGATTGGCAACCACAAAGCGCAACCAACCCAGCTCGATGTTCATAAAACTGCGGATGCGCAAACCTGCCGACGCCAATCGATTCTCGTCCAACGCATAGCACATCACAACCGATTCAGAAGCATTCCTACGCCTTGCAACACGATGCGCCATATTCACCGCAGACGCAAAATCTGGCGTAAGGTAGAACCCTTGCCCGAAATCCGTGCCTTTGCGCCCTCTCTCTGGGATTGGAGTGTCGAACTCCTTGTCAGTACCGTGATAAAGATAGATCATACCAGCGTCCCTCCCCGCGAACGGCAGCACTCCGCCATGTCCTGCAGCATCAAACTCATCGGTTGCTGGGAGTTCTCAACATAGAAATCGGTTATGTAGTCAATCGCCTGATATTTATCGAGATAGTCAAAGGCTTCACGATACAACAATGAATTCTTCCGCGCGAATTCATTCACGCAGAACACTATATAATCAATTTTGTTCGTCAAGTTCCTTGACATAGTTTCTCTTTGATGACGCCATTATATCATTTTTAGGCCTCATCGTGTACACGCGAATTACGCGATTCCCCCAATCAAGCGTATCCTGATCGGGTGGGTAGCGCACCTATTCGTCCCTAAGCCCGGCATAGTCGGGTCCGCCTGCGGCGAGATAACCGCCCGATTTGCCCGAGGCATCCTTCGAAACCCAGAACGCATAGAGCGTGGCGACCTTCAGCTTGAAGCGGAATCGCACGGGTTTTCCAGCAAAGCGCGAGAGGTCTCCGCCCTTCCATGATACGGCTTGCTTAGTCGTATCCGTGCGCACCAGCCCCTTGCAGTCCGCCGCAGCGTAGCCGGGGAACGGCTTGCCGTTCGCATCGACGGCCTCGACGGACATCGCCCCGAACCGTGCGTCGACGTTGACGAAGAGATGCGAACCGGAGAATACGACAGGGCGCGTCATGACGGTCCCGTCTCCGTCTGCCACAAGCCCGGCGAATCCGTCTCGTCTCAGCGAGGCGAAGCCGATGGATATGTTGGCGTGCAGTCCGTTTGCCAGTCGGCACTCCTTCGACTTCATCGTGGCGTCGCCGCGAGCGGCGTTGTAGAAGAAAAGAAGTCGCTCGTCCTTTATGACGAAGCCGCTTGAGCATGGGCTCAGGTAGCCGGAATCCCAGCACCCGGACTCCCAGTCGGAGTCGGGTATCGCAGGCGTGCGATCTGGGCGCGTAAAGTTGAATCCGTCGCGCGAGTAGGCGAAGTGTATGGTTGTCGTCTTCGGCATGCCGTGCTGCGCGGCTTCGGTGTTGTCGCGTCCCGACAGTATCTTGAAGAGTCCGACCATGATGGATTCGTACGGTGCCGCATCGACGTTGTACAGTTCGCATCTGCGGCGCGTTCCGTCCATCTCGCGCGGAACGTCGTCGTAGTCGCAGGCCAGCCACAGGTAGCAGTCCTTCGTGTTGGACCAGCGATTGGCATGGTAGAAGAGCGGATCGGCCCCCGTCCTCTGCTCGGAGGTGAAGCTGCCGAAGTCCCATGCGGCACCGGAGAAGAAATCATCGTGCTCGCGGTACATGCGCGAACGCAGGCGCCAGGCTGCGCGGATGCTCCACACCCATTTGCGCCGGAACGGGTTGAAGAACACCGTCGAACTGTCGCCGCCAAGCCCGGTGCGCGTCTTCACCTCCCACTTGATGCCGTCCGCCGAGGCGTACTCGTAGGCACGGCACGGATTCTCGCCGGGAGAGACGAACATCCGCCAGTTGTCGTACGGGGCGCTCGTGGTGAAATCCGGCCAGACGCTGAACGTGTCGAAGTAGTGGTCTGGGTAGATCAGCACGTTCGTGCCGCGAGGGCCAACGTTCGGACGCGTCCAGTGAACCGCATCGCCGGACTCCGCAAGCGCCAACAGACCCGACCAGCTTGCCAGGTACCACATCCGGAACTTGGCGCGTTTCGGATCCCACCAGACTCCGCCGCCAGAGAGACAGCACGCCGGCACGCTCTTGTACATCGGATTCCACGTCTGCGCCACCGTGGCGTCGGCCGGATACGGACGGTCGCCAAGTTCAGTCCACCGTGCCAGTTCTTCGTCTGTCTCCGGCCAGAGTACGGGGTTGCCCTCGAACTTGACCGGCTTGTAGAACTTGCGCGCGATTCCCCTGGAATCCGCCACAAGGAAGTCGTCCACGAACAGCTGGCGCCCTACGTCGATCGGTATGACCTCCGGCGGCTTCTTGAGATAGTGCGGCGTCTTCGGGCCTGGAAACATCGCGTCTATGCGCGGCGGCCATTCGTCCGGCAGCACGATGCCGTTGTACAGGGTCTCGCCGGCAGCCGCCGCGAAAGCGCCGCTCGCCGCCAACACCACCGTCGCACAGAATGATCTCACTGACATAAGTTTGTTCCGTTATCTAATTTGCACGCTAGATCGGCATTACCTTGAAAGGCTCGCTTGCCGGAACGACGTCGGGCTTGACGCCTCTGACGCCATTCGCCGTCGGCGCGGCGACACCACCCCAGCTCCTGACGCACGGGCCCTCCACGCCCTCGACGGAGACGTCCTCCAGCAAAAGACTGCCGATGTACGCGCCCCTCACGAACTCGCGCTGCGGCTTCGCGAAGGAGAACCGGCAGCCCTTCATCGCGAGAGAAAGCCGCGTCTCCGGGTCGCCGTAGGCGCAAAGGCTCATCTTGAGGCCTTGCGCCGTCACGTTCTCGAAGCGGATGGATTCGAGCGGACGGTTCTTCTGCCACGTCTCGTTGCCGGAGAAGTTGTAGTGGAGGAATCGCTCCGCGTTCTCGACGCTGCAGTTCCTCACCGTTATGTCGCCCGGCTGATGCCTGACCTTGAGCGTGAAGTCGGAATAGTACGTGAAAAGAGCGAGCATCGAGCGGCGTCCCGTCCCCGGCGTTCCGTGCGAGCCCGAGATCCTGTCCGCCTTCGGCAGCGAATTGCGTATGGGAAACTCGCCAGGGCCCCAGCACCGGCAGTTCTCCGCCAGCACGCGCCGCCCGCCGAAACGGAACGCGCTGCAGGCCGTGTTCAGGGAACAGCCGCGCACGACGACGTCTTCGTTGTCGAACCCGGCAACACAGTCGTCGCCGGTCTTCATCGTGCAGTCGGCGATCTCCACCCTGTCGCAGACGCTCATGTGGATTCCGTCATGCCCGCCCAGGATCGTCAGCCTCTCGAACCGCGCGTCGGCGCAGTCCTTCAGGAGATGCGCCCAGTTGCCCGTGTTCCTGATGGTGTAGCCGCTGAACGCGAGATTGGTCGATGCGTGGACGGAAATCCCATGCACTCCCCTGAAATGCTCCTCGCCGACGGGATCGTAGCTGTCGCAGCCGTCGATCGCCGAACCCGGCTCGCCGACGATCCGCACGTTGCGGGCGCGCAGGATCCTTATTATCGCATTGTTCCAGCGGCTCGCATACTTGAGAATGTGGTCGTTGGTCTTCCTGTCCCTGGGCCGCACCCACACCACGCCGGGCGCAAAGTCGTCCGCCGGTACAGGCTCCAGCGTGTCGTTCGCAAGAATGTCATAGTCGTTGCAGTCACGGCTCGCCTTCAGTACGGCGCCGCTCTTCAGCAGCAAAGTGGTGTTGCTCCTGAGCCGCAACCCCTTCACGGCGTATTCGCCACGCTCCACGACGACAGTGCCGCCGCCGGCGCGGAAGCATTCGTCAAACGCGCGCTGCATCTTGCCCGTCGCGTCGCCGCCGGACGGTCTGACCGTTATCTCGACAGGGGCCGCGCCAGCAGCGGCAAGACCCGCCGCAAGGGCAAACGCCGCACCTGCCGCCAGAAATCTTCGCCTTGCAACTTCCATTATAACCAGTCTCCTGAACATTCGATTCGACATCATGGTCTAGCCCCCTGAAAACGCAGTCGTGCGCCAGTCCTCGACGGCTGAAGCTCTTGAAATATCGTCTTGCCCTGTCCCTGAAGCGGCTGCACAAACGACATGAAGCCCTCCGCGCTCCCACCGGCCAGCAACATCGAATGCATGCCGTTTGCCTTTGCTATCGCACATTTGCGCCGTTCAATTCCACCATCCCGATACTGGCACTTGTACATTCGGATGAGTTCGCACTTGCGCTCCATAACGTCGGTAATGTCAACGAACTGATCAGGAACAAACCGTTTGGCCTGATACTCCTGTTCGATGAAATACAGCTCCGGCGAAAGCCCTGCGAGAAACAACGCCTTCTGCACAGCCACGCCGGCCATCGCATGGTCGCCGTGGATGTCAACCGGCCAATGCGCAAACACGGCGCGGGGCTTAAGTTCCTTCAATAGTGCCGCAAGTCGCTCACACGTCTCGCGGCATGCGTACGCCTCGCCATCAATCTCGTCAAGCCAATGCAACTGCGCTCCAAGAGCCTTGCAGACTGCACTCTCCTCATCCATACGAATCTTCTTCGTGCTGCCGTCAAGATAGCCGGGTTCCCCCAACCCCCTCTCGCCGTGCGTGAACTCAATCACATGCCACTCGAAAATGTCTTTCGACAGCAGACACGTGCCAAAACAGGGTATCAAGTCATCAGGGTGCGCCGGCACAACAACCACACGGTCCTTTGCCAGAACACCTCCCACCATACACACGGCAGCTGCCGCCACAAGCATCTTCTTTTTCATTACAAATACAGAATAATGTTCACCTCAAGAACTCTCCTATGGCCGCGCAGACCTCGGGCGTGTAGTTGCGGTAGTCGACGCATTCCATAACCACGCCGCTGCCGCCGACGCTCTTGGCCATTTCAAGAAGGCGTTTCGTCGCCTCGCCTACGGATGTCTTCGCAAACCTTGCGTAAGAATATACGCTCGTCTGGGCGTAGTCGTATGCCGGCAACGGGAAATACACCTTTGACCTGCCCCGCACCGCCATTATGTCGCGATAGATGCGCTCCGTCGATTCGAACGGACGGGCTTTGTCCATCGGTACGGACATCACCCAGATGGCGTCGAACACGCCTTCGGCGGCAAGAGGCTTCCAGTCAAAACCACCCAGCAGCTTCTTGAACTTTGCATCCTCTCGTCCATCGATATCCGTCATGCCGACAATGAACTCCGCGCCCGCCGCATGACACCGCGCCGAGAACTTGCGAAGGTAATTGCAGAAATACCGATCAACATGCTTCACCCATCTGGAATCAGAAGGCTCCGGCACCGGTTCATCACCATGCAGATGCTTCCAGTCTGCGACCATCTGGACGGAATACTCCCTTGTGTAAGACCATGAGCCGTTGCGAGCGAGATCGAGCAATATCCGCCGCGGCTTGAGGGCAAGCCTCTCGTCCAGCATTGTCATCTTGTGCGCCACCACTTCCGGGCAGGCAATCGAGCAGCACCCCATCCACGGTTCGCCGACCTTGACGCATCCCCAGAACTGCGGATGATCGAGCGTCCAGCTGGAAGTGAGAGAAGATATCCCGTGGTTCTCCTCCAACGTCGTGTGGATGCCAAAACCGAGACCTCGCTTCGCGCACTCTTCCCGCACCAATGGAAAAACATGCGCCCATGGCGCATCAAGGCGCAGATGCCCGTAGATATCCTCGCTCGGCAGCCGTCGCTTGTCGAACGGAGCCTCCGATATCGGCCATGCTTCGCATTTGCTCGGATACCGCATCTTGCCGCCACCCTTGTCTCGCCACCAGATGTCGTTCGCATGGGTAAGCAGCACATGCTCCAGAACCTGCACTGTGCCCGTGGTCGTCTCGATGTCGTACTGCTTCGCAAAATCGAGCGAATCGACGAGCGCCACCACGTCGAAAGAGTTTTTGGGTGGTTGGTTGGCGGCAAAACATTGCACGCCGCAGGCCAACAACGCAACCCCACAACATCTAAACATCTTAGCCCCTTTCATTTGAAGAGATCCTCCCTTCTCCTGAACTTCGGCACGTCCGTCGGCCACCCTGTTCCTACCTCGGCCTTGATGACCGACTCTCCCTTCTTCAATCCGCGCCCGACGACAAACCGATTGAAATTGTCTAGCGAAAGCATGTCGGCTGGCGGGAAGGTATCCGGCACACAGCCGTTCACCGAGACAAGCAGACGCTTCGCCGTCCGGATTCCGGTTATCGTGTACACCCCCTCGCCTTTGTATGCCTTTGAGTTGGAGCCGGTGAAATTCATGTTCAGGAGACGGGTCGAGAACCAGACCGTCCTATCCACAATCGTCTGGAAGCCCAGCTCATGTTCCTTATAGTCTCCGATGAGGAGTTGTCGTACGCCAGAGGTGCCGTCAAGCTTAGCCTTGATCCTCACGAAGAACGTCTTGTCCGCGCCGAATGCGAACTTCGACGTGTCATCCACCGTCACGGACTTCTCCTTGGAGACGTTTTCAACGCTCCAGAGAACCTTTTCTGGTTCCTGGTCGTCCCACGACGTTACGGGCATTTCCTCGTTCGGTTCGTCCGTCTGTACGAACGGACGCACATAGACTTTGCGGTCGCGGTCATAAGTGAGCCACTTGCCGTCCGGCGAAAAGGCAGGATTCTCGCCTGTCACAATCCGGCGAACCTTGCCGGTTACGACATCCTCCACCCAAACGCCCCAGCCCGGATCGCCTTTGCGGAACCCGGTGAAGCAGATGATGCGGCCATTCGGATGCCAGCGCGGAGCAAGCGCATTGATGCCCGGCGGACTGACCATGCACCACCCTGTGCGGTCAAGATTGCCGATTTTGGCCCCATAGATGCGCCAGTTGCCGAAGAAGTTTTCGAGATGCCCCCACACGAGCGTCCGTCCGTCAGGCGAAATCGCAGGCTGAATGAACCCGGTGTTGTTCCCGCCCGGAGAACGTACGACACGTTCCGGCTCACCGCCAAGCACTCCAACCTTTCCAATGTCTGTGGAAGTGGCTATGCTATAGTTCTTGCTTTCCTCCACGACCCATCGCGTGCTGGCGAAGTAGGCGGTCTTGCCGTCCGGCGAAACGCATGGCGTAAAATCGCGGCACCTTCCGTGCGTGATGTCGCGCTTCACGCCGTTCTCCCACAGCCTCAGCCCATACCCGTTCTGCGACTTCGTGATCCAAGCCTGCCGGGCAGTTTCGGCATCGTGGCCGTATGTGTAGAGAAGCCCGCCAGACGGCGTCCAGACGGGATAGGCCGCCATTCCCGGCCCCTTCTCTATCCATGCAACCGCTCCGCCACGCACCGAGACGACACATAGATGGAACTCGCCTTCCTCCAACCGCTGAAATGCAATGCGCCGCCCGTCAGGCGAAAAGGCCGGATTGATGCCATCAGTGACGAGCCGTTCCGGCGACGAACTGAAGTTGACCCCGCTCGCCGCGAGCACTGTTCCAGCGACGACGAGCGCGATAATCGGCCTCTTCACGTCACATCTCCATAATTTTTCAAAGTCCGCCACATCGTAGAGCATAGGTTTTGCCTTCTCCATACCCTATATTATACCACAATCATCCAGCACACACTTCACGGCATTGCGCCAACCCGAAGATACCTAAAGTCAACTTTTCCGGAAACTACAGACGACCCATCGCCAAACCAAAGCGCAGGCATTCCCCTGACACGCGGCAGCAAACCGCCCGTCAGCAGTCTCCCTTCTCCGTCCAGCACGGCGGCCTCGCCCGTCTGACAGTCAACAGTCACAGAGATTGTCTGAGTTCCCTGTGCTACGCTCACGGCACCAAACGGCGTGGAGATGGTTCCATCTCGCATCTTCAGCAATCCCTCCCACATCCGCATGTCGCCCCGCGAATCGGGGAATCTGAAAAACACCTGAAAAGCATTTTCGCGGCTCGAACGAGGTTCGCCACAGCATCGTATGCACCACGATACGGACAAATACCGGCTTGCTGCCTTCAGTGCAGGATGTTCGGCATCAAGCCAAATACGCGAATGTTCGTTGCGGTCATTGTCAACAAGGATGCCTTTCCAATTCGCAGAGGGCGCAAAACCGCCGCGGTAGTCGTTGTGGACGAACTGATCCGCTGGAAATCTCCCGTTCGTGCAGTCACAGTCATACACGATCGGCAATCCTTTATGTGCAAGCGCAAGCAAATCCGACGAAACATGCGGCGGAAACGTGACCTCAAGCATCGCATCACTGACTGCCAACGCAGAACTGACAAGCGACACGTCTTTCCAGTGGCCTGCACCCGATGCCGGATCAACTGCACCGATCAAGAACGACGACTCGTCCATTCCTGCAATACGGTATTGATGTCCGCGCAGCTGGCAAGCGACATTCGACGCGTTCCTGCCCACATCGCCGACAAGCAAGCGACGTCCATCTGCCCACAATTCGACAGTTCCTCCGTCGATGCGCGCCCGATAACGATGAAACTTCTCCGTGTCAAACGCACATTGATGCGCCGCATGGCGAAGACGCACTCGACCGGGCATGAAGTCAAACACCTCGATGCCAATGCCATTCGCCAACCGCGCCACAACGCTTCCAGGCTCCGAATCCGGCTCGACCTTCAGGGTGAATTCGGCCTCCAAGGGCTGTCCGCAGCCATTCCCAATCGGATACAGCAGATTGACCGGATTTCTGTCCGCCGTTGACAGCCGATACGCTCCATCTACGATTGATTCACTTCCCTTCACTGCATTTCCGGGGAACAACCGCCTCCATTTCAGGCGATTTGCCGGACCAATCAACGCATCGCCAGACAACACAAGCTCCCTTGAAGGCTTCACGTCAACGGCAGCCGAAAGCGTCAGCCTGTTAACGCCTTTGAGAACGTTTGTGGGGTCAACAGGAAATGTCACGACTGAATCGACCGGCTTCATCGCCCGCAACTCGGTTCCATTCAACGCCACGCGCAGTTCGTCGCCTTGCTTCGCCGAACATTTCAGATGCAGCCGAACCGTCGGCTGCTGGATTCCATCCGCAATCGCGGAGAAATCATCTCCGACTTCGATTACGTAGTCATGCGTTCCTTCGGATGCAAGAAGAAGCGGATATCCTGGATAAAGCGCCGCCCGAATCCCGTCCGTGCCGTCCGTGGGCTGAAAAGCGCTCACCCGCCTTGGCATATGCGTTGTAACGAAATATCGCTTGTTGCAAAAAGTCAGCGCGGCAGGGTCGCGCCGGATTTTGGAGAAATAGCTTTTATCATAAAACATGTTGAACAGGTACACTCCATCTGCACCTGCCGCATACGCCGCCGCAATCTGCCCCGTAAAACCTTCAGGACTGTTGCGCTTGAAGATTTCAGGAGAGGACTTCATCCAGGTAATATCTACGGACGGATAGAATTTAAGCCCCTTCTCTCGGCAGAAGGATGCCATGTCGCGCCAAAGCGTGTAATGCCCTCCGTCGCTTCCTGCAATGCAGATGTCGAAAAGCCCTTCATCCGCCCACTTGACGATGTCAATGCCCATAAGCAGACAGATCGGAATGGAATCGGGGATGCGGAACATGAAAAGTATCGGACGACGGCGGAGCTTCCCCGCCGACTCCGCGCAGGCGCGGATTTCCCGCACCATATCGGTGTAGGCATCCATCTCGTCCCGGCCCGGCCGGCCTCCCCATGCCACGCTCTTGAACAGACAGTGCGAACGGAAATCAATCATGATGCCATCCGGATCGTAGTTGTCGATCCATTCGCAGACGATGGTCTTGAACAACTTGCGCACTTCAGGGACGGCAAAGTCAAAGGCCGACCATTCGCCAAAAGGCGGTCTGCGCTCTGCCGATCCGACCAGATATTCCGGATGCTGGCGTTTCAAGCCGCTCAACATTGGCGGGTAAAACGCATCATGCGCATCGTTGGCGCGCATGTTGACCACAAACTCATATCCGTTTGACCGCGCGAAATCATGCGCAAGACGAAGCGGATCCGTCCCATACTCGCGCTCCAGAGTCTCTGTGATGTTCGTATAATGCAGATCGACAAGCGACGACAGAGCGCGATGCCCCGTTCTCGTTCGATTGAGGACGGCAAGCCCCGTCGTGCACGGACAATATGTCAGCACGTCAAACTCGTTGCCGACCATGCTATCGAGCATCTGCGCGTAGAAATTCTCGACTATCTGCTTTTCCTTTTCGGGGAAATTCAGCGCATCGCAACCATCATTGTCAACAATGACACGACGTGGCTTGGCCAACCATCGCTCCTTGATCTGCTGCCATTCTTCATCCGATGGCATCGCAGACGCAATACCATCTGCACGGATGCCGGGTGATGCGGAAAGCACCACCACGGCAAACAGTACATTCTTCATCAAGAACTCTGCGCGGCCGATGTTGTTCAGCGGATGATGATCAAGGCACCAGGACCACTACCCTCGAGGATGCGCAGCGAACCGTCGCCGGCGAGATGATTTCTTACGACATTTGGCCCCTGTACCGCAGAATAGACACCGGCGTCACGCTCCTGTCCGCCAACAGTCAACGTCTTGAACGCCGCCTCGCCATCGTAGTCGAGGTTGAGCGCAGCCGTCTTGGCGATGGAGAGATCGGCCGTTCCGTCCAACGTAGGCAGAATCTTGTCGGTCAGCTTCACAGTGCCGTTCTGCAGGTCAAGGCTGTCAAGCGTGATTACGCCATCCAGCGAAAGCGTGCCTGCGCCGGTCTTGACGACCGAGGATGTCCCTACCGTGTCATCCGCAATGGTGAACGTCTTTCCGGATGCGACCTCAAACGTACTCGTGCCATTCATCGTAAGCTTTACGCTCTCGCGCCTTATGATGTCGGATGCGTTGGCGACGTATGTCCCTCCGTTCAGGTTCATGATGTTTCGGGAAGGATCGTTGACTCCGCCAAGATAGCCGCTAAACTCGAACCGCCCGCCATTGAGCGTATATGTACACTTGACGTTGTTAAATCTACGTGCGAACATGAAGTTCTTTGGCAGTATGAACGTGCCGCCATTCTGGACAAACTCGAACTCCCCATACACGCTCGCATCGAACAGGAACGAAAGATGGAAGCTGTTGTGTCCGCGGAGCTCGCCGGAATCAAGTACATAGCGTCCGGACCCGCCGCCACGCGGCAGCGTCAACGCCCAGCTGCTCCTGTTGTCGATCAGGTCGTCGAATATCGTGGTCGAATAATCCACCGTCGCGCCCTCTTGATGGGTCTCGCCGCGGCAGGCTCCGCCCATAACGTCCCCCCATGCCGTGAGGACAATCGCGTAGTTGGAGACCGTGCAGTTCTCCTTGAGCGTTATGACGGGCGTTCCGTTGGCGTCAACCGCGCCGCACGTAACGAGCCGCACGCCCGTAACCGCGCCGTCGAACGTCGCGCCGCCCTCGATGACGGTAAGCCAGTAGTTGTCCGTATCGGACGCCGGTGTGACCGCGCTCGTGACCGAGCCGTTGAACACGACCTCGCCCCAGCCCGTCTTGGTGATCTTTCCGGCAAACACGACGTCGTTGTTTATGACGAGCGTATCGCCCTTTTCGACATGGATGTTTGCGCCATCCGCGAACGTGAGCGCCGCGCCAGTCAGCGCGTTCGTCTGTCCCGCCGTTGCTGGATCATAGGTAAGCGAGGAAAGCGTAGTCGCGGAATCTACAGTTGTCGTCGTGCCGTCGGCATACCACGAAAGGTCGCCAGCGCCGTTCACAACCCACGAAGAAGGCGCGGAGCCTGTAACAACCACAGTACCCCCTCCGAACCAATCGTTGCCGGTATAGCTGCCTGCCGGAATGTCCTCACCGCCCACTACAAGCCGCTTGACCGTAACCGTCTGTGCACCTCCTACAGACAAACAGGACTTTGCCGCAAGACTGATCACGTCAAATGGCCTGGAAATGGTACAGGGATTTGAAGACTGTCCGACGGGCGACCAGAACAAGACTTTTGCGCTCGCACTTTCAACCAAGACCTTAGACGGGCCGTCAAGGGTACAGTCATAGAACCTAACCTGCGCACTGCCGCGAACGACAACGGAGCCGGTGTTGGTGTATGTGCCGCAGGCGAAGAAAGTCTTGGAAGCATCACTTCCAGTCACGACAAACCCGCCAGGTCCCGCTATCGAGTTGCCCTTGGCAATGGTCATTTGCCACTCCGAAATATCGAATGTGACATCTCCATTCTTGCCGGTCAGCCACACATTGCCGCTGCTGATCGTGCGATCTGCACCCTTTGGATGGATGGTGACTCCGCCGAGATAGAAAGTGTAGTCGTTCCTGTTCGTCCCATGGATGGAGCTTGGATATGTGAATTCAGCTCCGCCATTGCCATACAGATAAACATCGCCTCCATAAAGGCGCACAAAATTCTGGTTGCAGCAGCCCATGAATCCTCCGCAGGAGAGCGTGCCGCCGGACATCTCGAAAATTCCGCCCGGATAGCGCTTCCGCCCATTCCAGACATTGCCGGCGGACGCCTCGCCACTCTCACCGCTCAAAGGCCGGTTCAGATTGATCATCTGATAGGCGCTCGAATTCTGAACGGTCAACGAGCCACCGTCAAGGAAATAGAACGGCCGTCCGTCTCCGGCGGCACCGCCGCAGTTCATGAAAAACGTCTCAAGCGTAACATTGCCGCCTGTCTGCCGGAACTCGTATGGCAATGCGTAGCCGGCGGTACCCGACCAAAGCCGCGCGGCGCGGAACGTCGTACCGTCCTCGAAAAGCACACGGTTCTTGTCTGCGCTGTTTGACATGAACGAGAGAAATAGATATGAGCCGTCATTGACGGAAGCGTTGGCCCCGACAATCGCCATCGTGCCGTCGATGGCAAGATACGGCCACATTCCATTGCCGCCGTTGCATCCCGGAAAGCCCTTCTTGACCGACAGTCGGCCCCCGCCGCACATGCAGTACAGTGTATTGTTGGCATCGCGCTTGAGATCGACATCCAAGACCAACTCGCCGCCTTTGGCGACAAAGAGGTTGCACTGGTAGCCCTCAGTCGAATAAAGCGTGATGGATGTGCCGCTTCCCGAAATCGAGACCTTACGCTCAATTCCATTCGGGATTGCGACCAACGCGTTAAGCGTGACATTCTGGTCAAGGGTTATCGACGTAGCTTGAGACACGTCCGCAATGGCTGTGCTGTCGTTTGGCACGGTGTTGCTGTCCCAGTTCGCGGCGGTACTCCAGAGATTGTCCCCGCCAGCACCCGTCCAAACAGCGGTTGGAACGAGAATCGACGATCCGCCCGTTCCGTCCACGAATGTTTCGGTTGTCTTATAACGCCCTCTGGCTTTTTCGACGCCATCCACCGTCAGACGATGAACGACAGCCGCACCGCGATGATTGTTGAAAAGAATCTTGCCGGTACCTTTGACCGCCAGATCGAGCGGAGCCACGATCCGCGCCGAGTCAACCAACTTCAGGATAGAACCGCTGTTGAGCGTAACCTTCCAGTCGTTTGTCGAACCGAGCGGGGAGGAAACCGTCGCGCCGGCGGCAAACTCCACCGTCTTGCCCGCGCCGATCTCAAGACCGACATCGTATGTCGAGCAATCCCTCGGAATGGCCAGCGACGACGTACCGGCAATCGCGACCGATGACGCACCGGGCGTAATCTTCAACTTGGAGGATGACCAGTCCCACGCCGAAACGGCTTCACCGGTCAGCGCGAGCGTTCCGCCATCGAGATCGAGCTTGCAGCCGCCTTCGGTGGTGATGGCGGCAAGATTTGGAATGTTCATCACGCCGCCGCGCAGAGCCGCCGAACCCTTGGTGAGCGTGACCGTGGTGAACGTCGAGGTGCCGCCCTCCTGGATGTAGTGGAGGTGCTCCGGCGCATAGTTTGCGGCCGCGCTGTTGTTGGGCGAAATCTGTAGACCGCTGGCCGAGAGCGTTCCGCTCTTCAGCGTGTAGCAATGCCCGTCATTGCCGGAGTTGTTCCTGAGGTCAAGATTTCCGGAAACCGAGACTACCGTCCCGGCACCATCCTGCACAACCTTGGTGTTTGGCACAGGATTGCCGCCAGCCGACGTAGAGAATGCTTTTGCGGTAATTGAAGCACTATCCTCGATAAAGACGAAAGATTTGTCATGCGGCGTTCCTAAGCCAACGGTGAAGTCTGCATTGGGCTGGTTTACTTGAGCCGTGCCCACAAACGCATTCGTGCCGTTGAATACGTACCAGCTTGCGGAGTCCTGCTTTGACACGGTGATGTCGCGGATCGTCAGCTTGCCCGTCCCCACCCTGTCGACGCGTCCGCTGAACTCCGCCAACGGTGCGGCAAGGTCGAGCGAAGCGCCTTCTTCGACCGTGATGCCGCGATTACCCGTGATGCCGTTTGGGTTGTTGTAGCCCGGCCAGTTGATCTTGAGCGAAGAGCCGGAGGTCGCCGTGAGGACGACATTGCCCGCCGACACCTTGATGTAGGCGATGTCGGTCTGCGCACCCGTATCGAGCGAGACGGTGGCATTGCCGTTGAACTGCACTTCGGCAGTGGAGGCATTGGGATAGTCAGATGTCCTGCCCCAGTTCTGCGGCGTCGTCCAGAGTCCACCGTCATTGCCTCCGCCCGTCCAGGTGTAGACGTCAGCAAATGCAGACATCGCAACAACGAATACGAGAACCAGCACTAATCTGCTTGCAGAAAAGTGATTGATGAAGTCAAATCGTGTCCGCATGATGAACTCCTTTCAATGTTTTATGTTTATATTGTACCAAAAAACTTGCGGCAGTAGGTTTGAAATATTGCAATTTCAATAATCAAAACTTCCTGCCCTGCACCTGAAGCGAATCCAGCGTCAGCGGCTTCGGCACATTGGCCGGCCAGCCCGTCCCAAGCTCAAACAGGACGATTCGCTCCATCGGCTTGAAGGCAGGCGCGGCGAATGCGACCTTTCCGGGCCTGTCGAGCGGCGCGAAACCCCGCGTAATTGGGGCAACTGCCGCCGGGGCGTCATCGACAGAGAGGTATATGGCGTCTTTCGTGCGAATGCCCGTAAGCGTATGCTCGCCAGCTCCGGCAAGCGGTTTTGTCGCGGGAAGATACGTCTGCTGCCAGTTGATGTCGCGCATCGAGAAGTTCGGATGCCCACCCTTCTGGATGTACAGCTGAAGCGAACAGTCAGACGGCAGCCAACCCGCACGGCACACCTCTTGCAGACATGACACGTCCCCGCTCCACACGAACTTGGCGCGAATAAAGCAGACCTGTTCGCGCCCAAAGACGCACTTCTGCGGAATGCGCACGTCCGTCAGTGCCACCGGGACGCCGTTAGTGGCGAACATGACTTTCTCTGGCTCGATCGTTTGG
>JAFRDO010000039.1 GCA_017403825.1 Kiritimatiellia bacterium | reverse complement strand
TGACGCTGCCGCCGTTCGCGTTGAACGTGACGGTGTACGAGTTGGCAGTCCAGCGCGCGTAAAGCGTCTGGTTCGCGGTGATTGCAACCTTCGTGGCGGACGTCACCTGCGTGCCGCCGCTCGCAGACGTGAACCAGCCGACGAACGTATGGCCCGCCCACGTCGGCGTTGGGAGCGTTCCGTATGTCGAGTCGTACGTGACGCTCTTTGACGAGGGAGTGACGCTGCCGCCGTTCGCGTTGAACGTGACGGTGTAGGTATTGGCCGCCCATGTCGCATAGAACCAGACATTCGTGTCGGTGTTGCGAAGTCTGAACGTGGTCACTGGATCGCTAAACGTCTTCTTATTGATGAATGCCGTGCTCACGTACTCGTTCGTCCAGCCGTTGAACGTGTATCCGGTCCGCGTGCCGGTATATTTCGGTATTACCACTGCATTCGTGGACAGGAATGGCCCCAGATCGCCATACGAAGTTCCACCGTTCGTGTCAAACTTGAAAGTTACCGTGATCGGGTCGAACCGGACTGCGATGTTTCTAAATGTGGCACCATCATCTGCATCAACCCATGTGTACGTGAATGAATTGTCAGACACTCCCTTCGAAGCGAATGAACCCTTGACCCAGGTAGTATCGTTGGTGTTGACGAGCCAGTCGGTGGTCTTCCACCCGGCAGGAGCGTTGGTGACTGCAAACGTCTTGCTAGGCCTTGGATTCGAAGTGGTCTTGGTTAGAGTGAACGAATATGGATTGACATAACCATGGGCCGACGCATTAGCCGTTGCCTTGTCCCCCTCGAAATAGCCGCAAGACACACTCAATGCAGATGCCTGCCCCGCCGCAAGCAGCGCAAGCGACAAAGATGTCAGCCATTTTTTCATCTTGCCACCTCCCTTCGTTATACCCCGTTACGCAACGGTAGCATTATACCATAATTTTATCGCCGCCCATACATCAAAATTACATCTCACGCACCTTGCTGAGGTCGAACGCAAGCAAGAACTCGGGGTTCGACTGCGTCTTCTTCAGCGAATTCAGGACGGACTTCATCGCCGACTCCGTTCCGGCGGAAGACAGTATGCGCCGTATGCCCCAGGTCTTCTCCAGCTCCATCGGGTCAAGAAGCAGGTCTTCCTTGCGCGTACCCGACTTGTCGATGTCGATTGCCGGGAAGATTCGCTTGTCGGCAAGGCTGCGGTCAAGCACTATCTCCATGTTGCCCGTGCCCTTGAACTCCTCGAAGATCACCTCGTCCATACGGCTGCCGGTGTCGATGAGGCCAGTCGCGATGATGGTGAGCGAGCCGCCGCCCTCGATGTTCCTGGCCGCGCCGAAGAAGCGCTTCGGACGGTGCATCGCCAGCGCGTCCACGCCGCCCGTCAGGATCTTGCCGGAATGCGGCTGGACGGTGTTGTAGGCGCGCGCCATGCGGGTAATGGAGTCCATGAGGATTATGACGTCCTTGCCGTTCTCGACCTGGCGCTTCGACATCTCGAGCACCATCTCGGTAACGTTCACGTGGTGCTGCGGCTCCTCGTCGAACGTGGAGGAGAGGACCATCGCCTTCGTGTTGCGCTGCATGTCCGTCACCTCCTCGGGACGCTCGTCGATGAGGAGGATTATCAGGATCGCCTCGGGGTAGTTCTTCGAGATGGCGTTGGCCATCTTCTGGAGAAGCACTGTCTTGCCTACGCGCGGCGGCGCGATGATGAGTCCGCGCTGGCCGAAGCCGATCGGCGCGAACAGGTCGATGACGCGCGTGGAAAACTCCTTCGCGTCGGTCTCAAGTATTATGCGCCGTGTCGGGAACGTGGCCGTAAGGCTCTCGAAATGGACGACGCGGGCGGCGGCGGACGGCTCCTTGCCGTTGACGCGCATCACGTTTCCGAGGCAGAAGAAGCGGTCGCGGTCGCGCGGGTCGCGGATCGGCCCCTCGACTATGTCGCCGGTCCTGAGCGCATGGCGGCGGATCTGCTGCTGCGTCACGAACACGT
Organism: Kiritimatiellia bacterium; assembly: GCA_017403825.1. Lineage (GTDB taxonomy): Bacteria > Verrucomicrobiota > Kiritimatiellia > RFP12 > UBA1067 > UBA1067. Next base: position 33,967 of record JAFRDO010000039.1, on the reverse strand, counting down.
CCTCCGGACAGGCAAGGAAGTTGTTCTTCGCCGAACGCAGGAAACCATGACCCTCCCGTACGATCTCGAGGCAGCCCGTGGCGATCACGGCGCCGCCGGACGCCAGGTACTTGCGGATTGCCGCGAATATGAGCTCGTGCTTGCGGTAGCTGCCCAGCTCCTCCGGATCGGCGCCGGGCATCATCCGGTCGACGATCTGCTGGGCCGGCCACGTCTGTATGTCGCCAAGCTGGAACTCGGGCAGGTCGGGATTGCGGTTGGGGTTGGCCGGCGCCTCAGGCTCCGCGGCCTTTTGCTCGGTCGGCAACGGAGCGTTCAAGAGCGGATTCACAGACTCTTCGCCGTTCGCGCCACGAATCGGCGAGTTGTTCGCCTTGCCTGCGCCGCGTCCGTACGACTTGCGGTAAAACTTCTTCTTCGGGGCGCCGGCAGCGGGCTGCGCGCCGCTACCGCCGCTCGCAGCGTTGCCGCGCTTCATCGAGCCGGCGAACACATCGAATTCTTCAGCCATTTCACAAACTCCTCCGCCTTGGACCTCAGTTCCTCGGCAGTTCCGTTGTTGTCTATCACGTAGTGAGATTTGGCGGCCTTCTCCACGACCGGCAACTGTGCCGCCAGTCGAGCCTCGGCCTCTTCGCGCGTATAGCCGCGCGTCGCCATCATCCGAGAGATCTGCGTCTCCCTCTCGGACGCTACGCAACATATTATATCATATTCCGCGTCCCAATGCGTCTCGAAAAGCAAAGGAATTATTGCAATGCGAATTCCGGAATGTCCGGTATTTCCGGAAGCTCCGGAATTCCCGGGATCCTCAGAAATAAACGCCTCGATCCTTGCCTTTACCAACGGGTGTATCTCCGCCTCAAGCGCTTTTCGCTTCTCCGGGTCGGCGAACACCTCAGCGGCCATGCGCCGCCGTTCCGCCGGATCTGGAATCAGCTCATGAACGATGTCGTCGGCGTCAATCGTCTCGACGCCAAGCTCGTTCAAATAATGAGACAGGAGGGACTTGCCGCAGGCAATCCCTCCCGTTAGGCAGATCCTCATGCCGTTCGGTTACTCGGCCTTGGGAGCGGCCTTGACCTCGGCCTCGGCGAGAGTCTCCTCGTTCGTGTGGAGCTCGCGGCCGGAAGGCGTGATCAGGCGCCCGGTAACAAAGATCAGCAGGTTCCGCTTGACCGTCTGCTCCGCATGGCTGCGGAAGAGGCGCCCGATGTAGGGCAGATCGCCGAGGAACGGAATCTTGTCGTCCATCGCCTTGCGCTGCTCGGTGATGAGACCGCCCATCACGACCGTCGCACCCGGAGTGATCGACACCTTCGAATCGACCGAACGGACATGGAAGAACGGCTGCTCCATCGGAGCATCGTAATACGTGAGCGTCGACGGGTTCATGCTCGCGATGCCGGCATCTACATAACTGTTGGCGATTTCTGCAGCGTTATCGGAAATCAGCTTTGAAACCGCACTGTTCATCGACTCAAGGGCTTCCGGAAGAGCGCTAAGCCAGCTGAGGCTTGGAGCAGTAACCGTCGACGGGTTGCCGGTGAACGGAATCTTCATGCCGTAGTTGCGCCAAGTCGGCTCCTGCACGACCTGAGGCTTCAGCTCAAGGTCGATGGTTCCGCCGTTCGCCTCGGAATACGTAGGCGTGACGTCGAGTATGACGCCGACCTCGCGCATCGTGAAGTTCTGCGGTTCCACAACGGCAAGAATCGCGGAAGATGATCCGCCGCCGCCGCTGGAGCTGCTCGAAGAGGACGACTGCAGCTGCACGTCATAGTCCTGCGGATAGATGTATTCGGTGACGACCTTGATGACCGCGTTCTCGCCGGACTTCGTGACCACCTTCGGTGCGGACAGGAGGTCGGTGTCGCTGCGCTGCGAAAGCATGTGCAGGATCATCGAAAGGTCCGCCTGGCCGAGGAACGCGTTCACACGCATGAACTGGTCGTTGGTCGACTTCGACTCGCCCGAGATGTGGTTGCCGACCGTGGAAAGATAGCGGCTGCCGTTCGCGTAATCAGTGGTGCCGCCAAAGGCGTTCACGCCGAGGTTGCGCTTGCCATTGTCACGTATCCACCCCGAACCCTGGGAATTCTGGTCGACGCGGCGGTAGTAAGATGAAGACCGGGTGGAATCAAACGCATAGGAGGAAGACTGCTGGGAATTCTGCGCCGATGTCGATTCGGTCTTCGTGTTACTGGTCGGGTAACCAGGAACCTGTGCGCAGTTCTGCAGCTCGTTTTGGGCGACCGTCGAGCTGCTGTTGCCTGAAGTGCTGCCGCCTCCAAACGAGGAGGAGCCGCTCCCATTGCCACTGAACGAGGTCGAGCCGGATTCGCTGCCCCACGTGCCGCTCTTGATTCCGAGCGCCTTGCCGAGCGAATGGCCGAGGTTGAGCGAATAGTCGCTGTTGAGAATCCACTCGAAGCCGAGGGAGTTCAGGTCTTCCTGCGAGACCTCCACGAAGCGCGTCTCGATCTCGATGAGCTTCGGCTGCGAACCCATCTCCTGCAGCACCTTCTCGAACTCGGCGAGGTTCTCGCGGGTGTTGCGCACATAGAGCTTGCCGAGCGTCTTGATATACATGATCGACGAGCCCTCGGGCCACTTCACGCCCATCTGCTCGAAGAACGCCTTCCAGTCGCGCTCCTGGTTCTCGCTGTCGTCGTCGTTCGACTTCTTGCCGCCGCCGCCGAAGCCCTGGGACTTCATTTCCTTCACGTCGGACGATGCGCTCGTCATGCGCTCCAGGAACGCGTCAAGTACGTCGTACTTGCGGGAGAGGAGTTCGGCGGTCGACATGTCCTTCGGCATGACCATGACGACGGGTCCGCGGATTATGAACTTGTAGTTCACCGAGTCGCAGACGAGCTTCAACGCCTCGTAGAAGGTAATGTCGCTGGCGGTGATCGTCTGGATAGGCTCCAGTCCGTTGGCCGGGGCGTCCGAGTCTTCGCCGCCGGAGGACGAGAAGTCGTCGGACTCCGAGTCCGCCTGCTGCGTCTTGATGGCACCTTGCGGCGTACGGAGGACGAAGTTGAAGCCGCGCTTCTCAAGCGGAATGTCGGGACGGTCATAGTCCTTGGAAGCGCCGCGGAAGAACTCAACCGCATCGATGATCGTCGCCGGCGGCTTGAACGAGATGGTCGGAAGGCGCATCTCCTTCATGCGGCGCTCGATGTCCTGCTCCATCGTCCGCTCGGGGTCGTCGCCGGTCTGTTGCTTTACGGTGTCGGCGGCGGACTCGCTCAGGCGCGCCGCGTTCACCGCGTAGACAGGCCGCCATGCCTCGTCGACATCGGCGATCATGCCGGCGCGGCCGGCCTCGCGCTCCTGCTCGCGGATCGTCTGGCGCTTGTTCTGGATCGCGCGGCGTATGCGTATCGCGTCCTGGTTGTAGGGATCCGCCTTCAGGACTATCTCGCACTCCTCAAGGGCCTTGTTCATGTCGCGCACCGCAAGGTACTGGCGGCTGCGGCGCAGGTGCCTGCGAATCTGCTCGCGCTCCTTCTTGAAGTCGTCGTCGCTGATGCGGTGACGGTTTGCGGAGACGTCAGCGACCTTGGCGGACGGGGACTCTTCGGCCTGCCACTTGTCGAGCATGCGGCGCGCCTTGGGGTGGCGCATGTCGATGGCCTTCTCCATCAGCTTGACGGCACGCTCGCGACGGCCAAGGTCGTTTTCCTGAAGCGCGGCACGATAGAGACCCTCGGCAATTCCCTGGTCGCACTCGCGGCGGAGCTTCTTGGAAGACGGCCGGTCGTTGAGTAGCTTGAGCGCCAACCCGTAGTGGCGGACGGCTTCGGCGTATTCGCGACCTTCCATCGCCTCACGGGCTTCGGTAATCTCCTGCTTTGCCTGCATGTCGAGCGACTGACGGCGCAGCCGCTCTGTAGCGCGTATGTTCTCGATAAGCTCGGCGTCCGGATTGACGGGAGCGGGAAGTTCGGCAGGCTTCGTCTCGGCGGCCGGAGTTTCCGGAACGGCCGGCTTCGCAGCCTCGGCCGGAGCTTCCGGAGCGGCAGCGGCAGGCTCCGCGGCTTCTGCCGGCTTCTCGGCTTCGACAGGCTTCTCGTCGGCGGCCGGAGTTTCCGGAGCGGCCGGCTTCGCGGCCTCTACCGGAGTTTCCGGAGCTGCAGCAGCAGGCTCCGCGGCTTCTGCCGGCTTCGCGGCCTCGACAGGCTTCTCGTCGGCGGCCGGAGATTCCGGAGCGGCAGCGGCAGGCTCCGCGGCTTCTGCCGGCTTCGCCTCCGCTGGCTTCGCTTCGGCCTTGCTATCGCTCTCGGCAGCAAGTTCGTCCAGAAGATTCATCACCTCATCGACTTTCTTGCTGTCAGCAGGAGCCGCAGCGTCTTCAGCCTCGGGCTTCGCGGCCTCCGCTGGTTTTTCGTCAGCGGCCGGAGTTTCCGGAACGGCCGGCTTCGCAGCCTCCGCCGGAGTTTCCGGGGCAGCAGCCTCAGGCTTCGCTTCGGCCTTCGCGGCCGGCTTCGCGGAGCCGCCATCGAGGTCCTTCAGAAGATCGTCAAGATCATCCTGCGCGAATGCAGAAAGTGAAGCGGCAACAAGCACCGCCGTCGCGTTCAGGGCGACCCAATTCCTGATGTTCGTCATATCGATCACCTATTCCTCTGTTATTTTGTGACAGTATACTATTATTTCCCGTCAGGCGCAAGTGCTTCGAGCACACGTTTTTTTCCGGACTTCACATTCTCGACCGTCACTTTGGCCCCTTTTCCGACCGCCTTGATGTCGGCGATGCGGTACTTGGTTCCGTTCAGGTCGATCTCCGAACCCGGCACGACGTCGAAGTTCTTCACCGTTCCGCGGGCATAGGCGAGCGTCGCCTGCACGTCCACCGGCTCCAGCTTGAACTTCTTGCCCTGCGACACCATAAGCGTTATGGTCTTGCCGTCGCTCTTGCGCACGACTACGGCTTCGGACACGTCGACGTCCTTCTTCATGCCCTCCATGCCCTTGATGTTCATGCTGCGCTTTTCGGTCTTCGGCGTGTACGACTTGAGGTCGAAGCCCGGCTTCACCTTCCCGTCTCCGCTGACGATCTCCTTGCCGACGAGTGCGGTCATGCGCAGTCCGCGCCGGCCGTAGTCGTTGACCTTCACCGGATCGATGAAAGTGCACTTCCAGCCCTCGGGCGTCTTGATGGCATCGCTGAAGTAGAACGGCATCTTCGTCTCCTTGAGCGGCAGCACGACGGAGAGCGAGTCAAGGTAGTCCGGGTGGTCCTTGCCGTCCTTCGGGTCGGTCTTCGCCTGATACTCCTCGAGGTTCGTGAAGCCGTCCCCGTCGGCGTCGGCGCTCGCGTCCGCCGCATCGTTCATGTTGAGACCGTGCTTCTTCTCCCAATCGTCCGGCAGGCCGTCGCCGTCGGTGTCAACGACGACCACCTGCTCCTCCTGCTGCTTTTCGCCGCAGTATGGGCAGGCCGGCACCGCCTTGACGTCGCCCGAAATCGCTTTCTTGCACTTGGCGCAGAAGACGCGCTTCTCGCTGGCGAGGAAGCTTGCGTCGCGTTCGCCGACGTCACTCACCGTCGCCGGCGAGCGGAAGGTTTCGAAAGCCTGCTGGTAGACTTCCATGTTCACCGGCTTGACGCCAGTCTCCTTCGGCTTCAGGCCGTCGATGCGCGAAACCTCCTCGGCGGCAGCGGCGTCAGGGTCCGCTCCGAGCGAAAGCGCGAAGAGCAGCGCGCCGCCCGCGAGCGCGAGCAGCCCGACGCCGGCGGCTATCCAGTCGTAGTGGGCCGCGAAGAAGTTCTTGTTCTCGAAGCGCGAAATCATCTGGCAGCTTCCTTTCCTTTCTCGTCAGTCTTCCCTTCGGCCTTCTCCTCGGCCTTCGCCCCGGCGCCGGCCTCCATCGACCTGAAGTCGTAGACGGTGACGGACAGCGTGACGGCAAACGGCGCATCGCCGAGCGGGTCGGTCACGATGCCGCCCTTGGCTGCGTCGTCCTCCTGCCCTGCTGCGAACGCGGACGACCTCGCGGCGTCCTGGGCGGCGCCGCGGCGGTGACGGCGACCGCTCGATGCGGGCTGCGCCTCGCCCTTCTTCTCGTCTCCGCCGAGCGCATCTTTTATGACGTCGCGGGAGCGGTCGAAAGTAAGGCCGCAAATCACGGTGAAGCGCTCGCACGTGGTCAAGGCGTTCAAGACCTTCACGAGCGCGGGCGGACGGGCAAGGAAGGTGAACGTGTAGCCGTATGCGGCGGGACGAACCGCAGGCTCCTTCTCCGCGCCCTTCTTGCCGGCGCGGCCGCCGCGACGGTCCTTCTTCGCGTTCTCCTTCTCGGCGGCCTCCTTGGCCGCAGCGTCGTCGCGGAACGCAACGTCGACAAGCTCGTTCACGCCGCACGCCGCGAGGGTCTCGGCAATGGTCGCCACATCGTCCCAGCGGCGCTGGATTTCAACAAGGTTAGCCTCGGGAGGCATCTTGCCCTCGATGACGTAGTCCTTGAACGGCCCGAAGGCGAAGTCAGGCTTGACGAGCGCGCCGTTCACGGAGCCGCGAAGCGACGCTATGCGCTTTGCGTCCGCCACAATGAACGCCTTGAACGCGGGCGGAGTCGTCTTCTCGATCGGGCGGTCGCCGCGGGAGGCGAACTTCAGGGCCTCCGCCTGCCAGGCGGACAGCGTCTCGGCATCGGCCTTCAGCGCCTTCACGCTCTCCGCGCAGGGATATATCGGCTTGCCAGACAGCGACTGCGCCCTGGACACCACGGTCTCCAGTCCGTCCGTGCCTTCCTCGTCGTCACCTTCCTGCGCAGCGACCTTGGCGGCGTACGCGAGCCAGGTTAGGAACGCCATGACCAGCACGGCGAGTGCGATGACGCCGCCTGCGGCGGCTAAGATCACTCGGTTCTTGTTCATTTGAATTTCAGCTCCACCGTGAATTGAACGACCTGCGCGTCCTTGCCGATCTCGCTCATGTCGGAGATCTTCACCGATTCCGGGACGATCACAGACTTGCCCTTGAGGTTCTTCGCCACGACCTCGGCCGGCGTCTTGCCTCCGGGCGTATCCTTGATGCGGTCCTTCCAGTAGCGGATTTCGATCCTGTCGGCGCCGCACTTCTGCACCCACATGCTGGCGTGCAGCGAGGAGCGCACGGCGTTGATGCGGCTGACCGCGGCAACGCGCGCGGCAAGAAGGTCGCGCATGGCGTCGGCATCGGCTGTCGCCGCCGCAAGGGACTCCTCGGCGGCCTTCACCTGCTTGTCGAACTTCGACAGCGTCTCGACCCGAGCCTGCACGGCATCGCGCTCGGCCTCTATCACCGTGGTGTCGCGCCCGATGGCGAGCATCACCAGCACTAGGGCCGCGACGACGGCAACGCCGGCCGCAATCACGAACGGAATCTTCGCGCGCTCGGCGCGGGCCTCCACGATCGACGGCGGCAGCAGGTTGACGGAGAATCGGGCTGCCCCTGACCTGTGCAGGGCCAGGCCGGCCGTGACGGCAATCCGCACGGCGTCGTAGCCGAGCGCGTCCGCATCGACCTTCGAGCTCACCCCGATGCGCTCGAACGGGTTGAAGTACTCGACCTCCAGCTGCAGCGATTCCGAGAAAAACACGTCCAGCTGCGGCAGAAGCGACGAGCCGCCGGCCAGGTAGAGCTTCGACGGCGTCGAGCCGCCCTGCTGCGAACGGTAGAAGTTGATGGAGCGGGATATCTCGGCATGCAGGCGCGTCAGCACGGCGCGGCAGACCTTGGATATCCTGTCGGCGACCTCGTCCTCGTCTTCGGTGACGCCGCCCATGGAGACGTAGCCCTTCTCGAGCTTGAGCTGCTCGGCCTCATCCTGCGAGCAGCCGAGCGCAGCGGCGATCTCCTTCGTCAGCGTGTTGCCGGCGACGGGAATCGAGCGGTTGTATATCTTGTCGCCCTCGACGATCACCAGCGACGTCGTCTTCGCGCCGACGTCAAGCAGCACGACGCACCCGTCGTCGTCGCGGCAGAAGCGGAGCGCATTGGTGAGCGCGATCGGCGCCGCGTCGACGACCTCAGGCGAGAAACCCACCGAGGCGACAGCCGAGGTGATGGCCTCGACCTGGTCGATCTTCGCGGCAACGATCATCACCTGCTTGTCGCCGTTCTCGGCGTCGCCGAGCACCTGCCGGTCGCATACCATCTCGTCGATCGGGAACGGAATGTTCTGCTCGATCTCGTAGCGGATCATCTGCTCGAACTTCTCGTCGCCGCCGGCCGCGGGTATCGCCGCGAACCGCGGGAACACCATCTGTCCCGAGATCGACAGCGCGACCTTGCCGGGCCTGATGCCCTTCTCGCGGACGATCTCGAGAAGCGCTGACGTCAGGACCGTGTCGGCGTTCCCGACGTCGACCGGAGCGGCCAGCGCCGCCGTGCCGTAGTTCACGAGAGTCAGCGCTCCCTTCGCGCCGGCCTCGTACTCGGCCAGCTCGACAGTGGCCGCGCCGATGTTAAGAGTCTGGATTTTCTTTGCCATGGCCTTACTGCATCGTAGCCTCGTAGTCGTTCGGGTTCACAAGCGCCCAGATCGTCTTGGAGCGGTCCACCAGCCCCTGGCGGCGCTCGATCATCGGCTTGCCGTCCGGTCCGTTCGCGTTCATTATGTTCTGGTCCTCCCAGAACTGGGTGTCGGGCTTGATGCCCTTGACCTCGCTCACGGTTCCGCCGCCGAGTATGTCGCCGTTCTGGTTCGAGATCGTGAAGCCGATAGCCTTCGGCTCGCCGTAAAGCTCGAGGTACGACGGCGGCAGGCAGACGCAGGCCGCATGCGACCCCTGCGGAATGTTGAAGTAGCTGACAGACGTGTTGAAGTAGCTGTAGGCCGGAAGTCCCATCTTGTTGCCCTTGTTCTCCTTCGCACTCTTCGTCTCAAGCAGGACGTGCCAGTTGAAGGTGAGCTGGTCGAGGAACTTCGCGTAGGTCGTGTACTTGGTCTCGATGACGATCCACTTGCGCGGCTTCGTGTAGCACTGGCCGACCATCGACGCGCCCTGGATCGAAGGCGCCGTAAGGCAGCACTGCTGCCCGGTCTTCGGCATCTGGTCGACAAGTATCTTCGCCTCCTTGCCTGTCGTCACGGGACCGTCCTCGTTCCCGGCCATGGCCTTCACGCCCTTCTTCGCGTTGCGCGGCGCAGCGGCAAGCGCAACCGACGCCGCAAGGGCTACTGTCATTACGATGATGATGTTCTTTCTGTTCATTGCTTTGTTTCCTTTCGTTTTAGATCACTTTCATCTTCGGCAGATCCTGTATGTCCACAAGGCCCACCACGCGCCCCTTCGCGTCGCAGACAGGCAGGTCGTCGATCTGGCGGCTCTCGAAGACCTTCACGAGGTCTGCCGCCGGCTCGTCGGCCCGCACGAAGACCGGCTTCTCCGTCATGTGGCGCGAGACAGGCGCGGCAAGCAGCATGCTGGAATCGTCACTCCCCTTGCCCGCGCTGACAAGACGCCTGAAGTCCCCGTCAGTGAAGATTCCGAGGAGCCTGCCCCTGCCGCCGACGACCACGGCCGAGCCGCCTTGCGCCGCCGTCATGGCCATGAGCGCCTCCATCACAGTTGCCGACGGACCGACCTTCGCCAGGCGATCGCCCGTGCGCATCACGTCCCCGACGGACAGGAGAAGCGCCTTGCCTATCGCGCCAGCCGGGTGGTTCAGCGCATAGTCGGAAACGTCGAACTTCTGCGCGTCCAGAAGCGCCATCGCCAGAGCGTCGCCCATCGCCATAGTCGCAGTCGTGGAGTTCGTCGGCGCCATGCCGAACGGGCATGCCTCGCTGCCGCACGGAATCGCCACGTGCACGTCGGAAAGAGCCGCCAGGGCGGACTCTCCGCTGCCAGTCATCGAAATCACCTTGAGGCCGTGACGGCGCACGGCCGGAATCAGCCTGAGTATCTCCTCGGATTCCCCGCTGAACGAAAGCGCGATAAGAATGTCGTTCCCGGATACGCTGCCGAGGTCGCCGTGCATCGCCTGAACCGGATTCAGCACGAAGGACCGCGTTCCGGTGGACGAAAGTATGCCGGACATCTTCTCGGCCACGTGCAGGCTCTTGCCGACGCCTGTGACGACGACCATGCCGCCTGAACGCACAGCCGTCAGGATCGCACCGACAGCCGCGACGAACGACGGACCGAGCGACGCACGGGTCCGCCTGAGGCCTTCGATCTCGATGTCGAAGACCTCGCGGGCACGGGAGAGGGCATGAGAGACGAGCGGGGCGCGGGAGACGCGAGACCTAATGCCTCGCGCGCCTCTCTTGCCTCCCATGTCTCTTCTCATGTCTCTCATGTCCCCCGCGTCACCTTCTTCTCACTTCGTCTGCGCCTGCAGCAGCGTCACGCAGACCGTGGCGACTATGTCGTCGGCCGAGCAGCCGCGCGAAAGGTCGTTCATCGCCTTGGCAAGCCCCTGGAGGTTCGGGCCGATGGCATCGGCTCCGCCAAGGCGCTGCGCTACCTTGTAGGCGATGTTTCCCGCCTGAAGATCGGGGAAAATGAACACGTTGGCGTTGCCCTGTATCTCGCCGTTCGGGTTCTTCTGCCGCCCGACCGCCGGCACGATCGCCGCGTCGAACTGCATTTCGCCGTCCATCTTGATTCCCGCCTCGGCGAACTTCGGCCTCGCCAGCTCCACGGCCTTCTGCACCTTCTCCACGAGGTCGCCGGCGGCGGACCCCTTGGTGGAGAACGAAAGATACGCCACGCGCGGCTCGTTGCCCGTCAGGTCGCGGTAGCTCTGCGCCGTGGCAAGCCCGATGTCCACAAGCTGCTCCGCCGTCGGGTTGGGAATGACGCCGCAGTCGCCGAACGCAAGCACGCCGTCGCCGGACTCGGTCGGCGTCTTAAGGTCGATGATGAAGCAGCTTGATGCCGTCTTCACGCCCTTCTGCGTGCCGAGCGTGTGGAACGCCGCGCGGAGCATGTCGCCCGTCGAGGCGATGGACCCCGCGACAAGCCCGTCCACGCGGCCGAGCTTCACCATCATGCCGCCGAAGTAGATGCGCTTCGTGCGCAGCGTCTTCTCGGCCGCGGCAAGGTCGATGATCTTCTGCTTCTCGGCCGGCTTCTTCGCCTCCTTGGCGTTCCACGCCTCAAGGTACGCCTTCTCCAGCTCTGGGTCGCCCGCCGTGTAGTCGATCGTCCTGATGCCGCGATCTGCAAGCTTCAGGCCCGCCTTCTCCTCGGCGGAGGCGATCTCATCCGCAGTGCCCAGCACTACGGGCGTCGCTATCTTGCGGTCGACGCAGGCGCAGGCGGCCTTTATCACGCGGGGGTCCTGGCCTTCAGGCAGAACGACCGTGCCATTCAGCTTCGAAGCGCGCTCGATTATGTTTGCGATTGCGTTCATTGTCGTATCTTACTTTATAGGACAAGAGAGACTTGAAGGGCGTGAGAGACGAGTGGCCTCAAGTCTCTCGCGTCTTCCGCGTCTCTCATGTCCTTTTCCTCTCATTTTCCCAAGATCCTTACAGTGTCACGGGCTATCATCAGCTCCTCGTTGGTCGGAATCACCACGACGGGGATCTTCGAGCCCTTGGCCGAGATGGCCTTCAGCTCGCCGCGCACCTTGTTGGCCGACTTGTCGAGCTTTACGCCCAGCGCTCCGAGGCGCCAGACGATCCTCTCGCGCACTTCGCTCGAGTTCTCGCCGATGCCGCCCGTCATGACGATGGCGTCTGCCCCGCCGACTATAGTGTTATACGCCCCGATGTAGAGCGCCACGCGGTAGGCAAGCATCTCAAGGGCCAGCTCGGCCGCCTTGTCGCCCTTGGCGGCCTTCGCGCAGATGTCGCGGCAGTCGCTGGAGCCGGCGAGCGCCAGAAGCCCGGACTTCTTGTTGAGGATCACGTCCATCTCCGCAGGCGTCTTCCCCTCCGCCTCCATGATGGCGAGGACTGCCGCCGCGTCGATGTCGCCGCACCTGGTGCCCATCACCATGCCGGCGAGAGGCGTGAGACCCATCGACGTGTCAACTACGCCGCCGCTCCTGATCGCTGCGAGCGATGACCCGTTACCGAGGTGGCACGTGACGAGATTCACCTTCGAAAGCGGCTTCTTCAGGAACTTCGCCGCCGCCTGCGTGACGAACTTGTGCGAGGTTCCGTGGAAACCGTACTTGCGAATGCCCATCTTCTTGTAATACTTCGGGTCGATGGCGTACATTCCGGCGCAGTCCGGCATCGTAGCTATGTGAAACGCCGTGTCGAATACGCCCACGTTGGGAACGCCCCTGAACGTCCGCTCGCACGCCTCGATGCCTCCGAGGTTCGCCGGCATGTGCAGGGGACCGAACTTGACGAGCTTCTTCGCCTTCGCCATGTTCGCCTTCGTCATGAGCGCGGAATCGCGGAACGTCTCGCCGCCGTGCAGTATGCGGTGGCCGATGGCGTCGATGCCCTTCGCGGCGTCGCCCAGCTCGGCCACGACCTGCTTGAGCGCCTCGGCGTGCGTGGCGGGACCGCCACAGCCGATGCGCTCGACAAGCCCCTTGGCGAGCCGGGTCTCCGTCGCCATGTCGAAGAGCTGGTACTTCAAGGACGAACTGCCCGAATTGATTACGAGAACCTTTTCGATTGATTTTTTCATTTTTACTTCTTTGACTTCCGGGGCTCGAGCGACGCGAAAGACGAGGGACTCCCGCCGCTCGCGCCACCCATGCCGCTCACGTCATTTCTGCTCCTCGACCACAACCCTGAAGAATCCGCTCGCGCCATCTGCCTTGACCTCGGGGTCGGTGATGCCGATCACCGCACTCTCGCCGGAACCAGCGACCACATCATTGCTGTACCCGACAACCCTCCACTGCGGGGTCGAGAGCGTCGGCTTCCAGTACACAATCGCAGTGACCGGTATGCAGCCCGACGACCTCAGGGCCTCGTCATCGACAAGGGCGCTGGCCGCAGCCGAAATCTCGGCCGGCTTCGTCTCGGCCGACACGGTTATGCTGACCTTGCCGTCCGCAAACTCCAGCGACGTGATCGAGACGCCGTCCTCGGCAAGCTTCGGGCTGACCGAGCCGGAAATCGCCGCCGCATAGGAATCGTAGCCGTCCGTAGAAACACCCATGGCGAGTGCGAGCGTGCCGGCGTTGTAGAGGCTGTTGCGCGTAGTGACGGCAAGGCCGGCCGTCGGGACGCGTGCGTTCTCACGCAGCTCCAAAGCCCCGGTAAGCCGCTTGTTGACAAGCAACTCGCCCGCCGGCGTCTCACTCAAAAGCTCGACCCTCTTGTCCAGGTTGCCGTATTTCGCATATTCCCAAGCATCCGGCAGGCCGTCGCCGTTGGTGTCGGCGTCCTCGATGTAGATGACAGCGAGGTCGCCGGCGCCGACTTCGGGCCCGACTGTGATAGGCGTCGGGACGAGAATGTCGGCGGACGTGCCGTCGCGGGCGCAGAGATAGCCGGAGCTTTCCCAGTCGTCGCAGACGCCGTCCTTGTCGGAGTCGATGAACGCGCGCAGGTAGAACTTGCCTTCGGGCAAGCCGACGATCGTGCAGTTGACACTGGGCTCCGCCCCGCTCGCCGCAAGCGTGTTCTTACCCTTCACGTAGCCCGCTGCGACCGGAATGCCCGTGAAGTCGGGCGACGCAAACGCCTGCACCCGCACCACCTTGCCGTCGAAGCTTTCGTCAGGGCCGAAGTAGCGCACCGCAACACCGGCCGTGCCGCAGGAGTAGCCGTTCGTCTGCACGTTCAAGTAGAACGTCGCAGGGTCTGTAGAGTAGGCGTCGCTGCCGCTGCCGAACTTGGCGTTGTACATCGAGACGCGCCAGCCGTATGTCGCCTTGTTCGCGAACACCTTGCCCTGCGGCGTCATGTCGTCGGCGTAAAGCGGCGCGGTCCAGCGGTATGCGCCGTCCGCATCGCGCGCCGGCGCACGGCGGATGCCAGAATCATAGACCGTCCCCGTGCCGTTCGTCACGGTGATGCGGAAAGCCGTGTAGGTGTCGCTGTCGATCGTCCACGTGAACGTCGGGTTGGCCGAACTGACGATGCCCGCCGCCGAAGAGAACTGGGAGACACTGACCGCCGCCACCGGCGTCGGAAGCACTCGGTTCTCGTCGAACATGCGCGTAATCACCCGGCTCGAGGCGAGTATCCACTTGTTCGTCTCAAGGGAATTCACCCAGGACACGTCTTCGCCGTCGCCAAGAACCACGAGGTATTCGACCTTTTTGACCGGATAGTTGGCAAAGGCGACTCCCGCGCTGTCCGTGACTTCGCTGGCGAAGTAGTCCCAGTCTATGTCATACGTGTTCTCGTCGAGGAAGTCGGCCTCGGTTATGAACTGCGAGACGCGCGGATCCATTACGCGGTCGAACACAACGCGCGGATTGAAAGGCACACGGTAGGACGGATCGCCGTCGACCTTCCAGCGGACGACCCTGACACGCGTTGACGAGGTAGCGGAAAGCGCTGCGTCGGAGCCGCTGGGATCCATAGTCGTTGTCGTGTTGTATAGCTTCACGCCCGCAGTCCAGAGGTTGAATCGAGGCGTCACGGGCGACGAGTCCAGCAGTTCGAGTTCTGCGGACGCCTCCTTCCACGAGACGTTCACGCCCTGGGCGATGCCGTAAGGCTCGCCAACGGTGTACTTGCCGTCCCCGTTGATGTCTGCGAACGCGACGATGTCGTTCAAGCCTTCGCGCACATAGCCCTCGTCGGCCGCGCCGAGATAAAGGGCGCGCGGCAGGCCTACAGACGGCAACGAAGCGTACCTTATCCTGAACGTCTGGTCCTCAAGCGAAGCCTCCACCGTATTGTTCGACGAATTTATAACGTACTGGCCTCTGAATACGCCAAGGTCGATGTCGAACGCGCCGGACTTCAGGTTGACCGTGCCGAATTCGGATCCGGTCACGTTGTATACCCATGTTGCCGTGGAACCGGTTTCATCGGTACGGAGATCAAGACCGTCAAGCGCAGAATAACTGTCTTCCATAGAAATAAGCGCCACATTGGCATCGCCGTACTTGCGCTTGTCGTAGTCGTATTCGCTGCGGGGACCGCGCTTTCTATTCCAGCTCTCCAATCCGTAGATGCTACGCTCAAGCACTTCCCATGTGTAGATGACGCTCGACGGATCGTAGCAGAACTCGAGCACAAGGCTGTTGAGGGCCACGTTGCCCGGCGTAAGGGTGCCCAGCATGTGCCGGTCGGCCCATTTGCCCAGCGTACGCGTGTAAGACGTGCTGCTGGCGGTGGCAGTCTTCCCGGAATCCTGTCCTGTGCCGGCCGTCGTCGCAGCCACGGCTCCGATCGAATAGACGGCATCGGGTTGCTGCACCTTGTCGCCGCTGCGCTTGACCTGCACGACAATCGGTGCGGTGTTCACTTCGTTCTGCCGCGTTCCGTTGTACCTCAGCGTAAGCGCAACGGTAGGAATCGGGTAGTCGGCCACGAGACCGTCAGCCGAAGTGTAATGCGTCTGCGAATTGGCCTGAATGGGCATCGCAGTCTTGTAGTATCTGGCCTCGCTCCTGTTGGACCAGCCGTCCTCGTCGGCATCGGCAAATGCATCGTAGACGAGACGCGAGGCATACGTCGACGAACCGTCGTCGGTCTTCTGGTACTTGTCTTCCCATTCGTCCTCGACGAGGTCGTGGTCGGTGAACATCTCGCCGACGTACAGCGAGCCGACGCGGTAGAAGTAGTCGGGCGTGTACTGGTCAACGGAGCAGGCGTCCGTCGGGTCAAAGACGAGGTTGTCGAACGCGAACACCTCGGAGAGCAGGTATTCGACGTAGTTCGGCAGACCGTCGTGATCGTGGTCGTCAAGGCCCGATTCGCCGCTGATGCCGTAGAGCTCGGCCCACCAGTCGGGAATGCCGTTGCCGTCCTCGTCGGCACGCTGCTCGTACTTGGTAAAGCCTACGACGGTCTCGCCGGACCCGTTCATGTAGGCGCCGCGCGCAAGGTCGCGCAAGTACGCCTCGCCGGCAGTGATCGGAAGACCGTTCCAGTCGAGTACCGTCGACCAGACGATCTCCTCGGAGGGATCCATGCCGGACGGACGGTAGTTCTCGTCGGCATACTGCTCCCACCAGTCCGGCAGGCCGTCGCAGTCGGCATCGCTGCCGGTGATCTCCCAGTTGGCCGACGGCCCTTGCCCGTCCCACATGTCCGTGCCGTCGTCGCAGTATTTCGCGAACGCGCCGCCGAGCGCAACAAGGTCGTCGCCGCACTGGTTGAGGTGTCGGCCCGTGAACCTGAAGAGATCGTGCTGCTTGCCCCCCGCAACAAGGGAAATCATGTTGACGAGCAGGTGGCGCGAACCGTCCGTGCGGTAGTCGAGCTTGTTCGCAATGCCACCGCGCATCAGCTGCGTCCAGCGCGAAACCGGCTCTGCAGTACGGGCGAAGCGGTAGGTTCCGGAGTTGTCGCCCTTATAGTCGTCGCTCCAGTACACAGAGTCGAGCGTAGTACCGTCGAAACGCGGCAGATGGGCGACCGTGTTCGGAATCCAGCAGATCCAGTCCGTGTCGGCGTACACGGTGCCCGAATAGCCGGGAACAGTGCCGTCACCCTCGAGAACGGTCTTCCACCACGTGATCTCGTAGCCTTCGGGACGCGACAGGAGAGCGCGAGCTCCGCCGAACGCATGCGGCGCGGTCGCGGCGGCGCTCTCGTTGTCGGCGCCGAAGATCGAATCGAACGACCAGTGGTAGCGCAGTTCGGCCGGAACGTTCGCGGTCGCAGAGGTGTCATCCTTCGCGTAGCGGTACCTGCCGCTCGACCACGCTTCGTAGAACGTCGAGCGGTTGGCAGCCGCCAGTTCGGAGGTCATGCGGGTCAGCATAGTCTCCCTGATTTCCGCCGCGGTGCGGGCGCCGTCCCAGATGCGCACCTCGTCGACCCAGCCGGTGAAGAACTTGCTGTAGCGGTCCCAGCCGAGACCGCGCGTAAGGTCGAGGGCTCCGCCGTCCTTGATGTTCTCGTCCTCGGCCTGCGTCTTTGCGGACGCGCCGACGATGACCGCAGAGAGGTTGTACTCGAGGTCGAACCAGTACTTCTGGAGCGCAGTAACGGCCAGAGCCTCCGATCCGTAGCACGGCGGCAGGCCGGAACGGACCTTGCGCTCGGCAACGCCGTTCACGTAGAACACGAGCGTCTCGCCGTCGTAGGTCGCCGCAAGATGGGTCCATTCTGTCGAGGCAGCCGTCTTCGAGAGGGCCTCTACCTGGCCTCCGGACGCCGTGCCGACCGGATCGAACTTGGTGTACCAGAAGCCGTCCTTGATGGCAAGCTGGAAGTTCTTGCGCATGTACTCGTCGTCGGCCGGGTTCTCGACGGACGACCAGACGGAGCGCTCGACGATCACCGCATCGGCGAGCGACGTCGGCCTCACCCAGCACTCCACCGTGTACTGGAGGAACGACGGGTCGTCGGGGTAGCCAGCCAACGTCGGATAGAACTCGGGTATCTCGGGCATGGTCTGCAGGGCTGACGGACGCTCCGGACCCTGGAAGTACATCGCCTGGCGGCGGCGCGGCGAATCGGCGTACTGCGGATCGGACGCGCCGTTGAACTTGCCCTCCTTCTCCTCGTAATCGCCGATGCCGTCATGGTCGGAATCGAAGCCCTCGTTCTCCTCGAACGAGCATATCCAGCCCGGCTTGTCCTTGGCCAGCAACGACCAGGCGTCCGGCTTGAAGGCGGCGAAGCGCGCCGGCTTCAGGAGAGGAATCGGCGGAACCCAGCAGTCGAAATCCTTGAACTCGTATACCGTCTTGTTCTCGCCATCGTCGTATGTGAACGTTTCGCCGTCCAGCTCGATTTCGCCGAAGCGCGACGGCAGGCGGAAGAAGCGGCGGACCAGCGAATTGGTGTAGGTCGAATCGGTCATCCACAGCGGAGTCGGGTCGGTGTGAAGCGCACCTACATTCATCTCGGGCAGCAGAGTCTCGGTCTGGTTCGGAATGTTGTCGCCGTCGGGGTCGGCGTCGGCGACGCCGTTCAGCCACGGGAAGACCTCGAAGTCGTAGCCGTTGCCGCGAGGCGTCTTCCACGGGTTCTTCTGCCAGTAGTTCATCTGGTCGCCGGTTCCCCACGCCTCCAGCGCGTTGAGTGCGCCGCTGCTCGTCCAGGAGTCGTGGACGACGTCGAACGGACCTTCGTCGTCGGTCTGCGTACCGCCGGACCTCACGCCGCTCTTGCCAAGGAGCGGGTTCATGCCATGGAAGAGCTCGTAGTAGTCATCCATGCCGTCACGGTCGGTGTCTGCGTCGATCGGCGAGCAGCAGGCGTACTTCTGGGGCTCCTGATTCCAGCCGCCTGCCAGCAGCAGGTCCGTCGATACCATGAGAGGCGTCCAGAGATCCTTGATGAGCACGTCGCCGACACGCTTGCGGAACCAATAGTAGGCGCCGCCGGCCTCCCCAAGGCCGCTGTCGAGATAGGCGGAGTCCCAGACGTTCGTCAGGCGCGAGAAGTACTGCGACCCCGACGTGGAGTCGGTCACGAGACGCGGATTGTAGTACGGGCTCGTCTTGTCCACGAGCGTCGCGTACCAGAACTCGTCGCTCGTCATGCCGGCGTCCGCATACTTCGGATCCCACTCCCACTTCTCTTCGCTCTCGTTGTAGGTCCAGTAGAACTCGGTCGGAATCGCCGTCCACGGCGAAATCGGGTCGTCGTAGCGCCAGCAGCGCATCGTGCCGGTCAGGTATTCCTGCCAGTTCTCGAGACCGTCGTGGTCGTAGTCTCTATTGACGACCTGATTGACGCCGTCGGCGACGACGTACAAGTCGACGGCTGATCCGTCTTCACCGATCGATCCGCGCTCGATAGGATAGCTGTAGGCGTCCTTGACCGTGCCGTCCATGCCGTCGATGAGACCCTGCAGGAAGTTACCGATCTCGTTGCCGCCGGCATCCTTGGCCTTGTTGCCCCTCTCGGCAAGCGTCTGTGCGAGCGACCCCGGGAACGGCGTCTTGCCCCTGAACTGCTTTTCCCACTCGTCGGGCAGACCGTCGCCGTCGGTGTCGACCGAGCACGGGTTGAGACCGCCGCCCGGAATCGAACGGAGCTCGCCGTCGTCCGCCGGCGTGCCGTAGACGAAGTACTTGCCCTCGTCGGAGTCGGAGAGCCCGTCGCCGTCGGTGTCGACGTTCCACGGATCAGACGGGAAGTACTTGTTGAACCATTTCCACTCGCCCGTGTGCGAGACCGTGGTGGTCACGTTGGAATACACCTCGGCATAGTGGTTCATCGCGTCGGTCGACTCGAACTCCTGGTACTCGTTCAGCTTGTCATCGTTCGCGGAGCCGCCGAGGTATATCTGGTTGTTCGTGTCGTTCGACTGTGCGGAGGCGACGAACGGCGAGAGGAAGCTCTTCGCCATCTTCTCATTCGGGTTGAGCCCGGTCGCGAAACCGGCGTAAGGCGGCGCGTAGACGAAGGCTCCGTTCTTCTTAGGTCCGGCCATCACATAGAGTTCCCAGCCGTCCGGCACGCCGTCGCCGTCGGTGTCTGCGCCGTTGTCGCTGTTGCGGCCGAAGTAGTATTCCGTAGCGACGTTGGAGTCGCCGTCCACGCCCAGGTCTAGCGTAATGTTGCCGGGCTCGTTCGGCCCCTGGGGATTGGTCGTGAACGCACCCCAGACCTTCGCGAGATACGGAGCCTTGTCGGCTATCACGTAGGTGTAGCCCGACATGTCGCAGCCGTTGTTAAGGAAGAACGAGTAGACGAGGAACTCGTCGTATGTCGCGTATTCGCGGGTGCGGGCGGGATAGGTGCAGTAGCCGCCGCGCCTGAGGATGTAGACACCCTCCACGCCTTCGCCGTTGACCGTCGAGCCCCAGCGGTTCGCGAGCGGACTCTTCGAGCGCCACGCCGTGCGGGGATCAAACCCGTACTGCTGGTATACGAGATAGTGCAGAAGCGCCACATCGCGCTTGTCGCTCGGCACGGCGCAGATTTCCGCGCCGGCCGGCACGGCGAGCCTGCGCCCGAGCGCAAGGCAACCGTAGTCGGCTGCAGTGTCGGCAACCTCTCCGAGCGATGCATCGCCGGATCCCTTGCCGTAGACCCAGGCGGAGTACGCGTTGGCCGCGGCAATCTCCGTGTCCACAACCAGCACCGATACCTCGACATCAGCCTTGACGCTGTCCGCCACAACCTGCGCACCGGCTTCCAGGCGGATGGGCCAGCCGCGCATGACGACCGTCGTAACGTTCGTGATCGGGTTCTCCGGATCGCTGTCGTCTATCTCCACCGTCGTCTCGATCTCGGCGGCGAACGCAACGTCACGGTCCAGCGCCTTCGCAAGGCGTCCGTCGTCCGTCAGCACCGGCTCCTCGGTCGCCGCGCACGTCATGCCGTTGGTGAGCGAGAACGTCCAGCCGGTCACGGTGTTGGTCTTGAAGGCGACCGCGGCCTGCGTGGCGTACCACTGCACGCCGTCGGTATCGCCGTCTTCGTCAATCACCGCGAACGTCGTGTACTGGACATGCTCCGGGTGCAGGTTTGCCGGGGTCGACCAGGCGGCCTCGAGCCTGTACGAGGTTATCGCCATCGCGTCGCCGTCGTAGTTGCGGTCCCGGTCGGGAACGGCGTCGGCCGCGCTTCCCTGGAGAAGCGGGTTCAGCCCCGCTATCATCAGCTCCCAGCCGTCGGGCAGGCCGTCGCCGTCGGTGTCGAAGTCGAACGGATTCGTGCCGATCTCGAACTCGAGAAGGTCCGGCAGGCCGTCGTTGTCGGTATCACGCACCAGTGCAGTGCTCGCGTCCGTCGCCACGCGCGGATCCATCAGGCGCTCGATGTCCCTGGAAGTGATGAGCGTGCCGTCGCCCGGATTCTTCGCATCGTACCTGCGGCCGGTGAGACGCCTGTGGGTCTTGTTGCCCTTGGCGTCCTCTTCGAGCCAGCCGACATGCGCCCTGTACCAGAAATAGTACTCGTATCCGTCGTCGAAGCCGTCGTTGTCGGTATCGCACAGCGTCGGGCTGGTCGGACGCTCCGGCGACCACCGGGTCCAGTTGTCGGCCTCCTTCCAGTCAAGGCCGTTCGCCGCGGCGTATTCCGTCCAGGCGTACCATTCCGTCTCGCTTATCGTGCAGTTGGTCGTCCACTGCCACTCGCCGTCGACCTCCTCTGCATAGACGCGGTCGGACCTGATGCCGAAGCCTAGCTGGACGAGGGCGTCGTTGAGACCGTCGTGGTAGCCGCGGATTTCGAGTCCCGCGCCAAAATCCTTCTCCCATGTGCCGGCGATGCCGGGAATCAGTGAACCGTAGACCGCCATTTCGCCGGACGGCAGGAAGTCGGGCGAATCTTCGCCGTACCTGTCAAGATCCTTGTTGTACCCGCGCAAGTCCGAAAGGTCGCTTTCCGCGGCTCCATCGCCGCCGGACTCGATGAGGGTGTGCGTCGTCAGGTCGAAGACGCCCATTCCGTAGCGGTAGGCAACCGTGTCGGGAATGCCGTCCTGGTTGATGTCTCCGCAGTTGTCCTCCTTATACAACTCGCGCGAGAAGACCGCCTCCCAGTACTGCACGGGAATGGCCGTGCTTGTCGATTGACCGCCGCTGCCCGACTGATTTTGCTGGTCGTATTCGGGCAGGGTGATGATAGTCGAGCCGCTGTCGCCGATTTTGAACACGATTGTTGCGGTAGTCGTAGAGTCGCCGCCCGTCGTGGACGTGTTGTCGGTGTTGTTGCAGGCCCAGGCGTAAAGGAAGCTGTCATAGCCCAACAGACCCCACATGTTCTGCTTCGAGTAGTTGTAGTACTCGCCGATCGTCGAAACGCTCGACCAGTTGCCGTTCTTGTCTATGCCAATGTCATTCGCACCAAGGTTGCCGTCGTCGTCCTTGCCGTCGGCCTTGTATGCGTAGCCGTAGGCGTAGACCGACGACTGGTAGACGGTGAACGAGTACGCATGGTCGAATCCCTGCACCTTCTGCGGGTTGTGGTCTCCGGCGAAGACGCGCCCTGCGCCAAGGCCTGCGGCAATGCCGTAATGCTGGGAATAGCCGCCGGACGACGCGACCGAATCGGCCGGGCCGTGCGCGCGCAGATGCAGGTTCTTGGACGGCTTCACGTAATAGTTGATCCGCCGGCGAGACTTCATGTTATCCTTGTCCGTGAACACGAACTCCACGACGTGAGGACCTTCGACCGAGAATTCGGCAGCATACATGTGGTCGGAATCGTCATACAGCTTTTCGGTGTGGTCGGGCGTGCCGTCGATCGAGACCACGACCGTGACTCCCGCCGCCATATCCGCCGTCACGTCGGTGCAGCCGTAGCTTATGTTATATGGCGTGTCCACGCTTGCGTACTCGTTGGTGTACGCCTCTTCCTCCTCCGTCGGGCGGAGTATCTCCGGCGCGACGTTCTGCACCCGCACCGACTCCTGCGCCTTGGTGTAGAAGTCGCACCACTTCACGCCGTCGGCGTTGATCGTCTCGGAAGTCACCTCGGCGCCGAGGTAGATGCCTGCCATGGTGCCGGACGTACCGTCCATATCGATCACGTCTAGCACCTTCGTCGTCACGCCGCCGGGGAACGTAAGGTCGTATGTGCCGGGAGCGACCTCGTCCACGGAACCGGGGAACGTGCCTATCTTGATATAGCCTCCGTCAGCCGGCTGGGAGACGGTGAAGCGCACCGTGATGTCGGCGGTCGCCGCTTCGGAAAGCTTCACCGTGATTTTTGCGTCAAGCTGGCCGTTCTCGTTGAATATTCCGCCCTCGGCAGTGGTAGAGATCGTTATGCCCGGCTGATCCGTGACCGGCACTTTGAACCAGAAGGTGGGTGTCACCGGGAAACCAGCCATATCCTTGTCCTTCACGCGCACAAGCACCTGCGCCTCCTTTCCGGCCTCGGTCTTGTTCAAGAACGCGTGCTGTACGGACTGCATCGAAGGGTTGCCGTATGTGTAGTACTTCTCGCCATCGATCGTCCACTCCACTGCCATGGCGTCGTCGCCGGTGGCATTGAGGTCGGCCGGGATGTCGTCAACGACGACGGAGAACGTCTTCGGCACGCCGCGCGACACCGGCGATATCACAGTCCCGGACGTATCGAAGTACTGCCCGGCTGCCGTCACCGATGTAACCTTTGGCGGCACGTTGGTGATCGTGAACGGGAGCATGCTCTCCACGTAGCTCGCCACCTTCTTGGTCGGGTCGTTGGGGTTGCAGAGAATAGCCTTGAGCGTCACGTCAGGGTGGGTGAGGTCCCGGCCGTCAAGGATTTGGATCTGGCGCGGCGCGGCGATGGCAGTATGTCCCATCGGAATCTGCGCGCCGACGGTCATAAGTGCGCTCGTCACGCACAACAGGTCGTCAGGATCGGTCACCCCAAGGAATATGTATCCGGTGCCGCTGTAGCCCTGCGAAAGGCCAAGTTTGACCCGAACCGTCCCCTCGTTTTCGGCGAAGACGAACCTTGTCGGATCCTCAAATTCAATCGTGGTCTTTTTCGCGTCGATGACCACAAGGTTGTACTTGACCTTTGCGGAAGTCTTTCCGTCTGGGTTTTCCACCCAGAGCGTAAGCTCCTTGCCGTCGGTGATGGAGACGAAACGCGCATGGCCCACGAAAAGCCCGTCGTCGTCCATCGTAATGTTCGTGTCATCGTCGATGTCCTCACCGTCGCAGGACCACCTGAAGGTGTAGCCCTTCAGGCTGCCGATGTCGGCATAGCCTTCCGACGGTTCGTTCAGGTCGCGGTACGAGTCCGCAATCTCAAGCGTGAATTCCTGCGACTTGCCGGATTCGACGCGAATCGTGCTGGGCGACTCCTCGGTAGAGAACGCCGGGTCGCTGGCGACAATCGTCGGGGTGGAGCGGTTCACCTTCAGCGTGCAGGAACCCTTGGTAGTGACATTGTCCGGCCCGGATATCTTCTCTGTCGAGAAGGTGATGCCCTTGCTGCCGGTCTTTGACGTTCCGCCGAGCACGTAGATGTTTTTGTATACGACGGACTTGGTCGCCGGAATCTCCACGTCGATCGTCTTCTGGTCGAGCGGGTCGCCGCCGTAGTCGCCGTCGGCGATGCGGATTATGTTGGCGTCGTAGATGGCGCCAAGCGACGTAAGCGTGTCGTCGCCGCTGACGCTGGCGGTGAGCCTGACGGTCACCGGGTAGTCGCACGCGGGCACCAACTTTACCAACAGCTGCTTCTTGGCCGTCACATAGTCCGCGTCGGCCGTGACGGAGTCGGTCGCCAGGTCGCCGCCAAGGACGATCGAGACCGTCGGCTCCGGGGCCTTGATCACCTCGACGGTACGGGAGACCGTCACGTCCAGCAACTCTCCCGTCGGCTTGTAGACTGCGGACTGCTCCGGGCTCAGGTAGACGGTGGCCGTCGCGCCGACAACGGCGGCGTCGGCGCCCTTCATCGCGAACGTAACGCTCTCGGCGCCCACCGGAACCATCACTTTCAGGACCTTCTTGCCGTCAACGGTCGAAATCGTGTTCTTGCCGCTGGCGACAGGCTCCATCACGGTCTCGTCGGAGGACCAGATGTAGACCGACATCGCCTCCGCAATCGGACCGCCGCCGATGAGAAGCGTAGGCGCCGTGCCGGGCGCGGCGCTCATGCCGGGATAGATGTCGCGCCACACGTCGCCATCTGAATACGGATCGCCGGCCGCATTTATCTTGTCAAAATCGATCGTCTTCACGAAAGCAGCCTCCACAGAGAGATCGCCGGGAATGATCGGGCCGTCTTCGGAGTAGTCGCTGGTAGGCCAATCGGTGGGTATGGACCCCGCATCGTCGGCGTACATGCGGAATTTCGCCGGATCGCCGTCTGAATTCTGCAGTACCCAGTGGTCCGACCCGTCGGGGTTGCAGTAATGGAGATAGTAGCCGGTGTTGCTGTCGCTGGTGGACGCGGCATCGGTGCCGGACGAGTTGCTCAGCCTCAACGGCAGGCCGAGATCGCCCGGCTTGACCGTGTAGACGAAGTAGAAGTCAGTATAATATGTCCACTCGGTGGAGGGGTCGCCCTTGTCGTTTGTCTCGAGCATTCCGCTCTTCTGCCATGCCTTCGGCCCGGTAGAGCTGTACTCCGCCTCGGCGTAATGCTCGCCTATCCACAGGCCGAGTTTCGGCTTGTAGAGGGAAAGGTCGAGCGAACTTCCGCCCAACGCACCAGGCGCGAAATACCAGGTCTTCGGCGCGATGGCACCGTGCGAACCCTTTACCTCCGCCCAGTTCGAGACGAGCATCCTGACGCGGACGTACATCTCGTCGCCGGCAACGAGCGGATGATCCGCCGAACAGCGATCCGGCGAGAGGCTGTTGCGGGTACCGAACTTCATTTCATCGGTATCCACGACGCGTATGTCCACGATGTCGCCGTCGCCTGGCGCGGCGAATGTCGCGAACGGCGTTGCGAGCGCCGCGACGGCGAGACCTGCGGTTACGAGCATTTTCTTGGTCTTCATGGTATTGCTCCTCATTTGGAAACCGGTTCTTTCCTTTGCTGTTTCGGGGCGATGCGATCGCGTACGATCCCCAGGCGCTTCCTTGAATGCGCCTCGACCTTCGCGTTTGCGTTGGTACATTGACTGTAAAGGTCCTTCCACGCCGGATCCTTCTCCAGCGCCGCCTGCACAACCTTGAGGTCGTCCGTCTTGAGCTCGGCCTTCTTCGCCTCGATCATCGCCTTCATCCGCTCCGCGATCGCGTTGCGGTCGCGAACGAGCGCGACGTGCTCCTTGCGCTCCGCCGCAAGGCGGCCGCGGAACTTCTCGTCGTTCATGTAGCTCTCAGGCGAAGACGGGTCGGGCTGCGGCGGCTCCTCTTTCTTGGGGCAGCCGCAGCAGAAAAAGGCGCAAAGGAGAGCGCACGGCACGGCAGTCCGCGTCCAACGCGCCGCACGTGTCGCCCCGCGCCTCTCAGCTGCGCACTCTATCGTTATCTTATCCATCAGTCGTCGTCCTCGAACGGAGGCCCGTCGTACGTCGAATCCGCCTTAAGCAGATTGATCTGCGCCCAGGTCTCCAGCGAATCGTCAAAGGTAAAGCGATACAGGAGCGAATTGCAAGAGTTCTTGTACCAACCGTAGGGGTATCCGGCCGACGACCGCGAGAACGGGTCGAGTATCTCGATCTTCGCCTCGAAGTCGTCCGAGAAGCTGCTGGGCCCGAACGTGAACCAGCGGAACGGCAGGAAGCCGGCGTTGTGAGGAAGCCCGTTGTTGAGCATCAGCTGCACCTTGAACGTCTCGCTCGTCCAGTTCCCGGTGTATTCGTCGGACCGCTCGTTGCCGAGGCCCTGCAGCCGCGTCAGCTTCCTGACGACGTGGGAGACGTCGTTCGACAGGTACATCTTCACGGTCACCAGGCGGTTCGTCAGGTGCTCCGTGTAGCTGTCGTTCCACTTGCGCTTGCGGCGGACCTCCTCGCCGGCGATGCCGGTGAACCCGTGGCGGAGCCACCAGCCGGGATTGGTCGGGTCGATATCCAGCCAGTACATCACCTTAAGAGGCATCTCGTATGCCGCGTCGCTCTGGTTCAGGCCCTTGTGGTGGCCGAGCGAGATCGGACCGTCGGGATTCGCGAGCTCTCCGTCGTAATAGCGCCTGGTGAGCCAGTTCAACACCGCCGGCGTATAGGGATCGGCAGGGTCGAGCCCGGCGTCAAGCAACATCGGGTCGATGCCTTCGGACACGACCACGTAGGTCGTCTCGGTGATGTTGTTGAGATTCAGCTCGTACGAGCCGGTGATGCCGGTCAAGGCGGAGTTCGTCACCCCGTTCACCGACAGTGCGCCTATCGAATACCACGGGGCGATCGTGTAGTTGACGTTGGTGGACTCGCCGGAGTTGACGATCACGAAAGTGTCCTGCAACGTGTCGTCGCCTATGGACTGCACGATATGTCCGCTCAGCGACTTCGCGTAGACCCAGATGCTGGCGCCGTACGGCTTGAGGTACCAGCCGGTAAGCTCCTCCTGCCCCTCGTTGAGGCGGCCCGGCGTGAACCTCATCTCCGACGACCAGCCGCCGTCTTCCCCGTGCGCCTCGCCCGCGACGCCAAGCGACGACCACACGACGCCGTTCTCCTTGCGCGCAAGGTCCTCGCCGGCGTAGAAACGCCTGGCGTAGGAGCGCCCGGCGGCCGCGTCCAGGTCGTTCAGCTCCTGCACGAGGTTGGTGCCGTCGTACGTGTAGCCGAACAACTCATAGTAGATGAGCGGCTCGCGCCACTCGTTCGTGCCTGCGACGACGAACTGGTGCTCGAGTATCCCGCTCGGGCGGTACAGCTCGAACTGGTACGGCTCGTCGTACTGGAGCTGGCCGGCCTTGAACGTGCTCGGCAGCGTTTCCGCAACCCATGTTCCGTCCGCTATCGGCTCGCCGGTCATGTAGTCCTTTATCCCGCCGGCGTCGCGCGTATCCGGGCTCTGCAGCACGAGGAAGTCGTAGTCGCCGCTGCGCCGCGTCGTCTTCTTGGACGACGGAACGCCGTTCTTGCCAAGCTCGGCGATCGTCAGCGACCTGTGGTTCATGTCGGTCAGGACGACCTTCCACCCCTTGAGGTCCACGCCCCAGGGCACCGCAAGCTCGACGAACTGGTTCGTCACGCACTTGGCGCCGCCGGTCTGGGCCTTCGGACCGTCGCAGTAGTTGACCTCGTTTATCCAGACGCGGCCGGGGGAGACGGCGTCGAGTATCGTGTACGGGGAGAAGAGCTCAGGATCGCCGTTGCCGTGGAACTGGTCCTTGTTGTAGTCCACCGGCTCGTACCACAGCGGATTCGTCCATCCGTCGCCTTCCTCCGTCCCAAGCTCGATCTCCTGCGGCTGCGGCTCGGCGACTCCGGCGAGATAGTAATCCACACGGAGCGTGTACTGCACGACCGTGTTGGCCGCCGTCTGGGACGGCACGACGGTCTTCTTGTCGGCGACCGTCGAGCGGAAGACGTAGTCGCCCGGCTCGCCGACCTGACGCAGCTCCGCCCATTCGCTGGCGCCGCTTTCGCTCTCCCACCTGGAACAGCCCCAGGGCGACTCCCCGACGAAATAGCGGAAGTACACGCGGAAGCCCTTGTTTGTGTCGATCTCGGCGTCGTACTTGTCGAACTTCAGCTTCGCCTGAATGCCCCACGACTCTTCGGTCAGCGGCTGCTGGTCCTTGTCGAGTATGTTGGTGATCAGCTTGTCAACGGCGAGGCCGGTGCGGAACGGACGCGCGTAGGCGAAGCCGACGGACGCCTTGGCGCGCTCCGACACGACAACCTCGTCGAGCAGGACCCGCTGCACTCCGGACACCGGCGGAGTGTTGGTGACCCCGTCCACGACGAGCCGTATGGCGGCGAAGTCGTCGAGCGACGACGCCCTGTACTCGAACGTGCGGTACACGAACGAGTCGACGGTGAAGTTCGTGAGCGCCGTCCCCCAGTTCTCGCTGGCCCCGTCCTTCACTCCGTAGAGCGACAGCTTGCCGACGGCGTGCGAGGCAGTGTTCGTCTCGTAAAGGCGCGCCCTGAGACGCACGAGCCCGATCGTCGCCTTCCGCTGCCTGCCCTCCGACGTCGTGTACGTACCGAACGTCGGCGACTGGATTGTCGGGTTGATCTTGTCGTACTCCGACGGGTCGCCGTTTATGTCGGCGGTCGTGGAGTTGTTGAGGCCGGCCGACATGCCGTAGGACGTCTCCGACTCGGACTTGACCGCCGACGAGTCGGCCAGGAACATGCGGCGCTCCGTGTCTTTGTCGTCGCCGAGCGTGCGAAGGTTCCAGCCGAGCCAGCTCGTCTCGTCTATCGCCGGCTCGTCGTGCACAAGCACGTCAGTTATGGTGATGGAGCCCCATTCGGGATCCGTCTTGGCCTTGGCCTGCGCTGCCGTCACGACGTCCGGAGCGATGACGACGCGGAACATGCCCTCGAGCGGGTCGTTCGCGTGCGTGTGCCAGCCGCAGTAGTACGTCTGCGCCTTGGCGGACGCAAGCTCCTCGTAAGAGTATCTCCGGAGCGTGATCCACTCGCCCACCTCCTCGACCTCGCCGAGCTCCACGGAATTGGTGGAGAAGTTGTAGTTGTCTATCGTGCCGGACAGGTTCCCTGCGACCGCATTCGTGGCCGCTTGCACCCATACTTCGCACCCAGGCTTCACGTCTTTGTACGAGAAGCCTATCATGCCGAGGCCGTACAGAAGCGGCGAGCGTATCGACAGCGCCTTCGAGGCGACCGCCCTCGCCGGCTGAAGCATGGTCACGTGGTTCGTCACAACTCCCTGCACCTCTTCGATAACCCTCGCCTGCGTGTAGACGAAAGAGTGCGTGCGGCCGGCGATATTGCCTATGTCTTCGCCGTTCCATGCGGTCTGCTTGATGTCCCAAACCGTAACGTCCACGGGGGCTTCGCCGGCCTTCAGCATCACATGGCAGCTCTCGTTCGTGCGCACCGCAACCGAATGCTGCGTGAAGGCGTAGCTCGAAACTTTGACACTGTCGACCAGCTCCCATGACGAGGACGACCCGCTCCTCGGTTTCAGGAACACGTCGACCGTCTGGTCGAGGTCGGCCGGCGCGCGTATGCCGAGCGCACGCGGCAGCATCTGATAGTTGTACGCCGCATTCGACTCCTCGAACATCTCGGTTCGGCCAGGCGTGTAGGCCCATGCGTCCGTCAGGCGGGTGCGGCACGGGTAGTAAGGGGCCGAGTTGTCGTAGTTGCCGACCAACGTCACCTTCCTTGACTCGTAGAAGGCCTTGTAATCCGCGCCGCCCTCCGCTATCGCCGACTTCGTGAGCCGGCTCGAATACTGCCTGGGCTGGAGGAATACGCCGTTGCAGTTCGCAGGCAGGACGCCGTAGCCGCCCTTCTTGAGCGGATTGTCCTTGTCCTTGCAGCAGACGAGGTTGTAGGTCACGCCGGAATACGAGGCGCTGGGCTGCGCCGAGGCGGTCGTCAGGCCGCCGATTACGACGGTCTCGTTGTTGTCAACGCCGACAGACAGCACCATCGCGTAAAGGCTCGGTTTCTTCACGCCCTCGTCGTGCGAGAACTTCGCATTCTTGAAGAAGCGCGTCGTAAGCAATTCGCTTGTGATCTTGTACTTCTTCACCGACCACTTGTAGATGGATATCTGGATTCCGTCGGAGAAGTTGCGCTCGATCCTCAGCTCGTAGCACCCTACCTTCGGCAGGTAGTAGGAGACAATGCTCATAGAGGCCCCTGGCGCGTAGTCCATGGTCTTCTCTGCGCTGGACAGGAGAGCCGGCACGACAACCGTGTACTCGTTCGTCGACGACGAGCCGTCGCCGTACCACACGGAGAAGTCGTCGAAGGAGATGGACTGCCCGAGACGCGCCTTGAAGGAGACCGTGTCAAGGCCGGTCGGACCGCTGCCCTGCGTGTAGGACATGTCGCCGGACTCCTCCCCCTGCATCTGCCAGGCGATGCCGGAATTCTCCATGTACTGCACCAGATTTGACGTCGTGAGCTGGGCGTCGACGAACATGCCGTTCGAGCCGTTCCACGGCCCTGGCATCTTGTGCGTGCCGAGGAACTCGCCCTTCGGATAACCGGGATCCAGATAATTTGGATAGAGGTCAAACGGCTCGTTCCATTCCTTCTTTTCGGTCACGAGAGGGCTCCAGGAGAGCATATCGGCGTTCGTCTGGACCATCGTCGCCGTCGTTACTCCGCTCACCTCGGTGTACGTGCCGACGAACTTCTGCGTGCCTGGAACATTCGCGTCATGCCAGGCGTTGAAGTTCTGGTACGACGCATGACCTATCGAGTAGGTTTCGCTGGCGTCGTTGTAGGTGAACTCGAGGTAGGTCGACGCGCCGTCCGCCTCGTACTTGTGCATCTCTCCGGACGTCTTGACCTCTCCGCGCCACGGGAACCTATCCACGTCCGCGGTCGGGTACAGCGTGGTCTGGTTCATCACGAAGGACGTCGCTCCGGCGTCCTGACGGTTCTCCCTCCGGAAGAGGAACGACACCGCGCCGCTGACGGTGTTGGACGGAACCCGCACCAGTCCCCGCCACGTATGGTCGGACACGAGCTCCATCTCCTGGTTGGCGCTGTATGCGCTTGGCACTCCTGCGAGTACGACGCGCACCGTCTCGAAGTCGCTCTCGCCCTCGCGCAGGCGCACGAACCAGTCGGAGCCTTCGCTGGGCAGCTTGTAGCCGTTCGTGTCCATCCGGTTCGTGACGGCAGTCGTCTCCTCGGTATAGAGACCGCCGAGCTTGGCGCCGGACCCCGAATAGTCGTAGTAGTCGTAGAACGGCATCATCGTCTTCAGCTCGTACCAGAACTCGATGTCGCCCGGCTCGGACGGCACCTTCAGCGGCTCTGACGCCTTGAACTCGTCGAACGGGCTTAGCGAGACGCTCTTCCATAGCTTGCCTCCCGCCGGATCGAACGCCTGCCCGAGATAACGCCAGCGGTAGTGGAATGTCGCACTCTGGACGAAAGTCTCCGCGCTGACGTCCGTAACCGGGCTCACGTACGACACGAGCTGCCCGCGGGCAATAAGGTTGTCCGCGCTAGTGACGGATGGGAACGGCACGTTCGCCATCGCCCCCTCCTGGCCGAGGACCTGCTTGCCGCCGCGCGACCCGTCGTACTTGCCGTACGGGACCATCGACGCCTTGCAAGCCGGATAGGACACGATGATGTTGTCGAGCAGGATCAGGCCGCCGCCCTGGTCTTCGTTGAAATAGCCGTAGTTGTTGGTGCGGCGGATTCGGAAGCGCACCGGACCGGTGATGTTCAGCGGCACGCAGACGCGGTAGAAGTTCGCGTTGGACTTGCCGGTCTTTATGCCGAGCGAAAGTTCGTTGGTCTTAGCCTGCGCCGCGAAATCGGCGCCGCCGTCACGCTTCAGCGGCAGCATCTCGCAAGGCGTCCACGTCTCGATGTTGCCCAGGCCGCCGCTTCCGTCTACGGCGTTCTCGTCGGTCGGAGGAAGGCCGCTTACGG
This sequence comes from Kiritimatiellia bacterium, assembly GCA_017403825.1. Classification (GTDB taxonomy): domain Bacteria; phylum Verrucomicrobiota; class Kiritimatiellia; order RFP12; family UBA1067; genus UBA1067. The sequence continues at coordinate 2,052 of JAFRDO010000039.1, read as the reverse complement.
TGTTTGTCGCAATCTCGACCACGATCTGGTAGTTGGTGGCGACGCTTACGTTGCCATCGTCTATATACGAGTTCAGCGCGTCAAAGTAGATCGTCCCGATGCCGTTCGTGTAGCACGGCGAATAGACTGTCACGCCTATCATGTTGCGCATGATCAGGTTGCCGGACTCCGCCTCGCTGCCCTGCACGTCCCTTTTCGCATACGACGAGTTGCCAAGCGAGGTCGGGGAACACGGCAGCACGGCCTGAACGTCGTACGGCGCCCCGGTTTTGGGACGCCCGTTTCCGATGATCACGTTGTCCAGCCGCCATAGCACGTTAGTGGAGCCGTCCGCTCCTATGAAGTTGAGGCGGTGCTTGCCGCCGGCGAGGAAGTTGAGTGAGTCTTCGTTTTTGACCGGTTTTTCGGCGTCTTCATGCGTCCAATAGAGGTTGTAGAGGTTAGTGACCCCGGGCGAGGTCTCCACCTCGCGTGTCCGCCAGTAGGCCTGGCCGACGACCGCATGGCCCGCCGCCGCGTCGTCGTTAGCAAGCATCACGCGCCCGTTCAGCGTTAGGGCGTCGGCGCCTGTCAGCCCGCCGGAAAGGTCGTCGAACGGCAGCGTGCCGTAGATGCTGAAGTCCAGGTTGCGGACGACCGGCTCGTATTCGCCATCCGGCGCGTCCGGCTTGAAGATGATGCGGTAGGTGCCGGGAGCCGTCGGCAGGACCTCGGGATCCGTCGACAGCACAGTCTCGGAAGCGTCGATGACCGCCACCGCGACATCGCCCTCGGCCAGCTCCGCCAGCACGGTTACCTTTCCAGGCGTCTCGCCCGCCGACCAGTTCTGCTTGTCCATGGCCGGCTCGCGGGTGAAGTAGTTGACCCAGACGCCGTCCTTGTTGACCAGCCCGAACTCCGACGACGGCTGCCCGGCGGCTGCGGCGTCCTCTTCCGTCCAGTCCGACCATATCGTCTCAGGATAGTGCTCCGGAGCGGCCTGGCCCGGGCGGAGATGCCAGTACATGCGCAGCTTCTGCGCCTCCGCGCCGATGAGCGGCACCTTGACGTAAACCGTCGACGCTCCCTTCATGTCCCACGACTTGACAAAGAACGGGAGAACGTTGCCGTCGTCGTCGGTGAACGCCAGATCGTCGCCGGTAAGCCCCGCACGCTCGTACAGGAAGCCGACCAGCGACCCGAGAGGGTACGCCCCGATGTCCGTCCTGCGCTCGGCAAGCGTGACCTTGTAGGGGAAGTTCGTCAGCTCGGCGGGGTCGCCCGCAGTCCGGGGGGCCACGGTTATCTCAACGTAATCCGTGAAGGTCGCGCCAAGACCCTTCACTATCTTGAACGACACCTTCTGCTCCTCGTAGAGGTAGTTCCGGTCGTCGGGAGCACGCACGCGCAGGTAGTGCACGCCCGCCTCCGTGGGTTTCTCCACGAACCATTCGGTCGCGTCCTCGGAATCGGCGTATTCGTAGACAGGCTCCACCCACGATGGGGAAACCGTGCATTTCGGGTTCGGCGTCTTCTCATCTGGTGTGCCGTAGAGCCAGTCGCGTATCCTCAGGTTCGAGAACGTTACGGACACGGGAGAGATCGTGAAGGCCGCCTTAAGGTTCGGTGGCGTGGCCTTGTAGTTCCTCTCGTCCTCAGGCCTGACGCGCAGCCAATAGTCGCCGGCTTCGGTGGGCCGCGTGCCCGACCATTCCGTCGCGTCCTCGGACTCGGCGTACTCGTAGACGAGCGAGACCGTCGAAGGCGAGAATACGCAGATCGGGTCCGGCGCGGTGTCGTTGTAGGTCCACCCGGCCTGCATCAGGGACGAAAGCGTGACGGCCACCGGATCGATCCTCATGGTGACCGTGGCGGCGCCGGACGACCCGTCAAGCCACGTGCAGCCCGGCTTCAGCGTTGCCGTGGCCGTGTAGTCGCCGGCGTCCGTGCCGATGTTGTCGCCGGTCACGTCGAAGAAGGCCGTCGACACCATGGAGGTGTGCGCGTTGCCGTCATAGGTGATGGGCGGCGGGTCAGTCGGCTTCTCGAGAGAGCCGTTCATCGTCATCGAGA
>JAFRDO010000038.1 GCA_017403825.1 Kiritimatiellia bacterium | reverse complement strand
TCTCGACGCCTTCGGGGAGCTGAATGTCGCCAGTCACGTCCGTCGTGCGGATGTAGAACTGCGGACGATAGCCCTTCATGAACGCCGTGTGGCGGCCGCCCTCGTCCTTCGTCAGGACGTAGACCTGGCCCGAGAACTCGGTGTGCGGCGTGATGGAGCCCGGCTTCGCGAGCACCTGGCCGCGCTGCACCTCTTCCTTCTTCGTGCCGCGCAGGAGCGTGCCGATGTTGTCGCCGGCCTGACCCTGGTCAAGCAGCTTGCGGAACATCTCGACGCCGGTGACGGCCGTCTTCGCCGTCGGCTTGAGACCGACGATCTCGACTTCGTCGCCGACCTTCACGACGCCACGCTCGACGCGGCCGGTGACGACCGTGCCGCGGCCTTCGATCGAGAAGATGTCCTCGATAGGCATCAGGAACGGCTTGTCAAGCTCGCGGACGGGCTCGGGGATGTACGTGTCGAGGGCTTCCATCAGCTCGTCGATGCACTTGCACGCCGCATCGTCGGCCGAGGCCGCCTGAGTCGCGGGGAACGCAGCGCCGCGGATGACCGGGGCGTTGTCGCCGTCGTACTCGTACTTGGAAAGGAGCTCGCGGACCTCCATCTCGACGAGGTCAAGCATCTCGGCGTCGTCGACGAGGTCGCACTTGTTGAGGAACACGACGATCTTCGGCACGCCGACCTGGCGGGCGAGAAGCACGTGCTCGCGGGTCTGCGGCATCGGGCCGTCGACGGCAGAGACGACGAGGATAGCGCCGTCCATCTGAGCCGCGCCGGTAATCATGTTCTTCACGTAGTCGGCGTGTCCGGGGCAGTCGACGGGCGCGTAGTGGCGGTTAGCCGTAGCGTACTCGACGTGAGAGGACGCGATCGTGAGAATCTTGGTCGCGTCGCGGCGGCCGGCGGACTCGGAAGCCTTGGCGACTTCGTCGTACTTGATCTCGGAGCAGAGCCCCGTGAGCGCCTGGACGTGCGTGAGTGCGGCCGTGAGTGTGGTCTGTCCGTGGTCGACCTGGCCGCTCGTGCCGACGTTCACGTGCGGCTTTCCGCCGCGATCGAATGTTTCCTTCGCCATTCTTGTACTCCTGTGAGTTGTTGTTGTCTGTGCTCCCGTCAGGCAAATGGAGCCACCTAGCGGAATCGAACCGCCGACCTCATCCTTACCAAGGATGTGCTCTACCTACTGAGCTAAAGTGGCCTCTTTCGAGACGAAAACTTGGGTATTATACCAAAGTCCCCTATTCTTGACAAGTGGGCAGATTTTTGCCTTTTACCGCGACCTGCTGGCGATTACCTGACTTCGGCGAACTTCGACCGCTCGGCACCGTCAGGCCCCTTCCACGTCAGGCGGTAGCGGCCGCGGAAGCCCCTGAAGGACACCTTGCCGCCGACGACCTTCGCGGAAACGCTCGTCTTCCACTCGCGGTTGATGAGCCGGTCAAGCTCGTGATAGGCCGGCTTCTTCTTGAGGTCGCGCGTGAAAAGCCCCGAGACGAGCGGCTCGCCCGCGACGCCCGCCCCGTCCACCGTGTTCCACCAGGTTATCCCCATCGTCGCCGGGTGCGAGAACCACGCACGGTAGATGTTGCGCACTAGCACCGCCTGGATCCGCCGGCTGCGCCCGTCCTCGCCCGGCGCGGCGATCGTCACCTCCGAAACGTGCAGGAGGCGGTCCGTCCTCGCCATCATGTCGAGGCGGTCGCGTATCGTCTGGCGCGTCCACCTCGAACGCGCCGTCCGCCTTGCGGTTCTTCTCGATGTCCGCGTCGATGCGAGCCTGCTCCGCGTCGTTCCATATCGCCCAGTAGGCGTCGCTCATCAGGCCGCGGTCGGGTCCGTCGGCGGGGGCCGCGGCCCAGAGGCTGCGGCAAACGGCAAGCGCAACAAACGCAGGGAAGACGTGCACCTTCATTTCGCTGACTCCTTCGGAGCGACGTAGGGCTGGTACATGCAGAGCCGCCCGCCGTCGATGACATGGTTGGTGCCCGTAACGAACGAGGCGTTGTCGGAGCACATAAAGAGTATGACGTCCACAAGCTCGTGCGTCTCGGCGGCGCGTCCGAGAGCGGTGGGCATTCCGCTCATCGCCGCCCGCGTTAGGACCGGTCCGGGCGTCACGCAGAGCGCGCGGACGTTGTGCGGTCCGCCGGCGAGGGCAAGTCCCTTCACGAAGTTGAAGAGCCCCGACTTCGCGGTTCCGTACATCGTGCCGACCCCATCGCCCTCGAAACCCGTCACCGAACCGAGACAGCAGATTACGCCGCCCTTCTTCGCAACCATCTGCGGCATCATCGCGCGCGCGAAGTACACCGCGCCCTTCAGGTTCACGTCAAGACCCCAGTCGATGACCTCGACGGGCTGCTCGTAGAACGGCACGTTGGACTTGCAGCAGCGCGCCTCGTTCCCGCCCGCGCACGTGACGAGAATGTCGCAACCGCCAAGCGCCGCGGCCGCTTTCGCCGCCGCTTCCGCATAGGCGAAGTCGCGGACGTCACCTACGCAGGCAACGACACGTTCCATGCACTTCTCAACCTTTCCACCTCTCAACTTTTCAACCGCTTGACGAAGCAACGCTTCGTCAAGATCGCACATCACAACCTTCGCGCCGAGCCGCACGAACTCCTGAGCGGTCATGAGCCCCATGCCACTCGCCGCGCCCGTGACGACGGCGACCTTGCCGGTAAAGTCAATGTCCTTCAAGGCTGCACCTCCTCATGATTTCCGCCCTCGTCCCTTCGTCAACTTCAAGAACGTCGAGCTTCCACTTGTAGGGATCATTCGTCCTATCGGTATAAACGCGCGAAACGGTCGTATTGAAAATCCCCTTCTCCTTGAAGAACACGAGCTGGTAGCCGCGGAGGTCGCCGGGCACAGTCTGCATCAAGTTGATAGCAAGAAGGTACCTCGCGTATGCAGCGTCAAGTTTCCCAGTGTCGTCCTTCGCCTCCATGAGCCGCCATATTTCCGCAAGCATCGGCGCGAGCGCGGCACGTTCGGAGATGACTCCCTCGCTGCCGAGCCGACGCGACTGGTAGAGCCACTGCCAGCCGCCCCACGCGCTGAAAACGGTCTTCAGCGGAGGCCTGGACGCAAGCTCCGCCTTCATGCGCCGGTTGGCCTCGAATCCGTCGCGGACCTCCTCCTTGATCCAACCGTATTGAGAGGGGTGGCGAACGGCGAGCCGCTTGAGAAATTCGACGGACGGGGCGGGGCACTTGTCGCCGTTGTAGGTCTGGATTATGACGGGGCGCTTCGCAACTTCCGCCAGCGCTTCGTAATAGCGTTCGAGGTCTTCTTGGGTGCGGCAGTCGTCGCCGGGACGCGAGATGAAGACTATGCGCGGGTCGAATTGCGCCGCGAGCGATTCGCCGTGGCGGGCGAGCTCCAGCATTTCTGCGGTGTCGCGTCCGTTGACGCCGAGGCAGAGGCGGGCGCGATAGCCATTGGCCGCCTTTGCAAGGGCGGACATCCCGCGCTTCTTCTCGTCGGTCGTCAGGAGGTCGCATGAATCGTCAGACTGCGGCCAGATGATGCCGTCCACGCCCGCCCTGTCAGCCCATTCCCCCTCCTTGACAAGCGAATCATAGTCCACCGATCCATCTTCAAGATATGGCGTAGTCAAAATCGGATACGCTCCGCGCACAGGCGTATCGGCGGCAAAAACACATTGTGCAATGGCAGCCAATGCAAGAATTGCCATCGCATGGGTTCCCCCATGCCATCTCCGCGTCCTCTGCGGCTCTGCGTGAGATCTACATGGACTTGCCGTCACTCCCGATCCCTTTCAAAGAAGAAGATCCTTGCGATGCCGATGGCCGCCGCGCCGGCAAGGGCGAAAGCTGAAAGGGACACGATTCCGGCGCTCATCGAGAAATGCGCGTTCATCCAGCCGAGGACGGCAGGGCCGGAGGCTCCGATTACGCTGCCGCCGCATCCGAACACGCCGACCGCAGCCGCGCGGTAGCGTGGCTTCACGACCTCAAAGAGCGAAGCGTAGATGTTGGAATCGTAGATGCCGGTCGCAAAGCCAAGCAAAGCCGTGCCGACGATGCAAATCGCCGCCGTCGGGGCGAACGCCGAAACCAGGAGCCCCGGGACGCAAAGCGCAAGGCCGGCGATGTTCACGTCGAACCTGACCTGCGGACGCGACACGGCAAAGAGGTCGGAAACGCGTCCGCCCGCAAAAACGCCAATGACCGCGCCAAGGTAGAACCAGAAAACGGCGTGAAAAGCGGCCGAAGCCGGCGAGAGCGACGGGAACGTGCGCAAGAGATAGGCGACGATCCACGTATTGAAGCCGTATTTGGCGTAGAAGTAGAAGCCGAGCCCAGCCATAAGCAACAGCGCGGACGGCTTGCGCACGACCGCTCCAAGCGCCTCGCGGACCGTAGCCTTGTCGGACGAGGCGTCCGTTGGCTTTTCCGTCGGCGCCTTGGCGAAGGAGGGCTGCGGAGTGTCGCGCAGAAGAAACGCCATGGCAACGGCCCATGCGGCTGATATGGCGCCGAACAGCAGGAACGCCTTTCGCCAGCCACCCTCGCCAAGTCCCGAAAGCCAGCCCGACACGCCGCTGCACACGACGATGCCGACGTAGAACACAATCTGATATATCGAGAACGCGGTCGCGCGCGTCTTGACGTGGAACTGTCCGATAAGCGACGAGTTGGACGGCGGCAGAAGCGCCTGCCCTGCCGCGTTCACAATGCCGTAGGCGACGAGAAGGAGTCCGACGCCGGACGCAAAGCCCGATGCGAAGATTCCCACGGAAAACAGCAACGTGCCTATGACGATCATCCACTTGCGGCTGAAGAAGTCCGCAAAGATGCCGCCGAAAGGAATGGCAAGGCCGAACACAAGCGTGAACGCGCTCCCGACAAGGCCGAGATGGGCGTCGGTAACGCCAGCACCGGCGAAGTCAGCCTTTATCTGCGGCAGCACCGCATTGAATATCTGCCTAGACCCCTGCGCAAGAAAGTACGTAGCGGAGAGGAGAGCCAGCAGAATCCATTTGTAGTTCCCTGTCGTGCTATTTTCCGTTTTCATAGGTGAACCTTGTTATCGGACACGAGTTCTACGGAGAACGGGCCGTCGTTGACGAGCCGCACCTTCATTTCGGCGCCGAAACGGCCGGTGCCGACGCGATCCCGTCCGAGCCGCTCGCGGAGCCGTTCCGCCACTCGCTCGTACAGCGGCTCCGCGACGGGGCGCGGCGCGGCGGCGGAGTAGCCGGGACGTCGCCCGTGCGCAGTGTCGGCGTAGAGCGTGAACTGCGAGACCAGCACGACGCTGCCGCCGACGTCCTCAACCGACAGGTTGGACTTCCCGCTGGCGTCCTCAAAGATGCGCAGCGTGGCGATCCTGGCGGCGATGTCGTCGGCCTCGCGCACGGTGTCGGAGTGGGTCACGCCGAGAAGCACCAGGAACCCGGTGCCAATCGACGCCAAGGTCTCGTCGCCGACCGTGACGCTTGCCTCCGAAACGCGCTGCACCCAAGCCTTCACGCCGTCACCCCACAATCATGTAGAGAAGCGTCGACACCGCCGTCGTGGTCGCGCCGACCATCTCGCCGAACGGAAAGAGCCGCAGGCGGTCCTTGACGCTCATGCCTACTGCGCCGGCGGTCGCATGAAAGAAGCTGCCGTGGGGAAGCGCGTCGAAGACCGTGCCGCCAGCATGGAGCATCGCAGCCGCCGCGGTGGCCGGCACGCCGGCCGAAAGCAACGTGCCGGAAAACGTCTGGGCCGCTATGGTGACTCCGGCCGTGGTGGACGCCGTCGCGCCCGAGAGCAACAGCCCGGAGACCGGGGCCAGGGCGAAGACCGGCAGGTGGCACGCGCCAAGCAGGCGGATCATGTCAGCGTTGAGCCCCGACGCCTTGACGATTCCCGCCACGGTGCCGGTTCCTATCAGCAGCACCGAAACGCCGATGACCTTGGAAAGGCCGAACTCCGAATACTCGACCGTCTGGCGCCAGTGGCCGCACACGAGGATCGAGACCAGCCCGCCGGCCGGCAACGCAACGAGCGGATCGACCGTGACGCCGCAGACGGGACGGAGGGCTAGCAGCGCGATGACGACGAGCGGCCCGGACGCCGCCTGTACGGCGGACGGCAGCTCCGCCGCGCCGGACGACGCCTCGGACAGCGAAGAGGCGCAGTTAGTCCACCTCTTCGCAAGCCACGCCGAAAGCGCCACCGTCACGGCGAACGCGCATGCGGCGGGCAGCAGGTTCGCGGCCATGACGGATGTGAGGTCGAGATGGAACGCCTCGGCGACGGCGATGGTGTTGGGGTTGGGGGAGATGACGTTGCCGGCCTTCCCTCCGCCGATCATCGCAAGCAGGAGCGCCGGCACCGGAATGCCGGCCTTGCGTCCCACGGCCAGCGCGACCGGGGCGACCGTGATGACGGCGATGTCGACGAACACGCCGACCGCCGTCACGATCAGCGTCGCGAGCGCTACCGCCGCGAGCGCGAAGCGCGTGCCGAGGCGTGCGACCACGGCGTCGGCTATCTTCGCCGCGCTGCCGGTCTTCACCAGCGCACCGACCAGCACGCCGGAGGCGAGAATGCGCAGCACCGACGGCATCATCGACTGCGTGCCGGAAATCATCGCGGCGACCGTCTCGGAAAGCCCGCCGCCGCCAAGGAGTCCACCGACGAGGGCGCCTAGGACGAGCGCGTAGGCCGGGGTCGCCTTCCGCACGATCAGCACGATCGCCACGGCCAGGCCCGCAAGGGCGCCCCAGGTCGAGAACACGGCCTCCGTCACGTCTCCTCCCCGCTCCGGCCGCGGTAGATGCGGTCGACGACGAGCGCAATCGCGCCGTCTCCGGTCAGGTTGCAGGCCGTGCCCATTCCGTCAAGGGCCATATACGTCGCTATGACGAGGGCGTAGCGCTCCGGGGTGAAGCCGAGGACCGTCTCGGCGATCGTCGCGGACGCCAGCACCACGCCGCCGGGTATGCCGGGCGACGCCACGGCGATCACGCTCAGCACGAACATGAACTCGATGTACTTGACGATGGAGATCTCGCCGCCGAAGAGGACGGTGAACCCGGCCGTGTAAACAACCATGTTCGCCATCGACCCGGCAAGGTGCACGTTCGCGCAAAGCGGAATCACGAGATCCACGATCTTGCCGGAGACGCCGTTCTTGCGCGTCTGGCGGAGCGTGACAGGCAGCGTCGCGGCGGACGAGCAGCACCCCCAGCCGGTCAGGTACGCAGGAAGCATGTTCAGGAGCGCCCTGAACGGATTCTTGCCCGCGACAGCGCCGGCGACGGCGTACTGCACCACCAGCACCATTGACGTCACGCCGAAGGCAACGCCCATGATCGCGACGCAGCTTCCGCCGACGACGGCGAGCTTGCCGCTGGCCGTCAGGTCCGCTATGACGGAAAGTATGTAGAACGGCAAGAGCGGCAGGAACGCCTTGCTGATCGTCAGCGTCACCGTCTCGCGCATCTCCGAGAACGTGCGCTTCAGCGTCGGCGCGTCGAGCTTGACCATCGCAAGGCCGAAGATGAAGGCCGTCACCAGAGCCGAGGTGATGCCAATCACCGGCGGTATCTCGAGTATGAAGTAAGCCGGGAACGTCTGCACCTGCGAAGCCGAGTTGAGCGTGCCGTGAAGGACGCGCGGAAAGATCGTATCGGACGCGCAGAACGCGAAGGCGCCGGAGAACAATGTCGACGCATAGGCAATGCCCATCGTAACCAGCAGCATTCTGCCCGCTCCGACCCCCGTCTCCGCGATTGCGGGGGCCACTAGCCCAAGCACTATGAAGGGCACGAAGAACCTTATGAACTGCCCGAACGTGCCGCTGAAGCAGTTAAGGGCCCGTATCACGCAACCTGGCGCAACGGCGCCAACTACAGCGCCGATGGCGATGGCAAGGAACAACCTCGGGAGAATTCCTATCTTGATTCCGTTCTTGAACATGGCGCATATTATATCATAAGAAGAGCGGTCCCGTGCGACGCCCCTTCGAAAACGAGACCGCCGATGGAGCGGCGTGAAAAAAATAAAAAATGAAATCCGAGGCGCGGAGCCCCGGACTCATTCAAGGTTGTTCAGAAAGAACTTTAATGAAATCTTTGGACTTCTGATCGGATCCTTGCGGCCGTTTGTTTCCGCTCCCCGTTCCTCCATCCAGTTGAGTGTATGCGGCGGTGACAATCCGATGACAGAGATTTTTTAAATTTTTTTGCCACCCGCTTTTGCGCGGCTCTCAACATAGGCCCCAAAGGCCGATAACTTAACAAAATCTCACATCCTGTGGCATAAATCACAACCGCAACAAGGGTCTCTCCATAGAATTACGCGAATCGCGGCTGATACTGAAGCAGATACGACCAGTCCATTCCACTCAGATGCGACCAGTTGCCAGAGGTGTTTTTTATCGCGTTCATTTTATTCCCTTTCTTTTTTACGCAGCAATTTTATCGAAACGGTTTGAATTTGTTAGCTGTAGAAAACGACAAAAGCCTTCTCCCGAACTGCTATCCACGCATGCCCAGCCAACCACGCGGCTAGAAGCAGCAACCCCGCCAGCTGAACACGCTTTGAGCTTTTGTGCAGATACACAAAACTTCAAAGTCGTCATTGACTCCAACATCACACATATGGTTCATGCCGTTCCTCCTCAACCCCCATTCGCTGGAGACACTGTAGCCGACAGCTTATGCGCGGCCCTCAACATAGGCCCCAAAAGCCGATATCTTAATAAAATCTCGCATTTTACGATCTAAATAGCAACCGCCACAGGGGTCTCACCCCACGAATTCTGTGCGGAAATCTCGTGCCAGGCGAAACGCCGGCGCAGGGCGAAGTCAATGCCTTCCACGCTCCGGTCGATGTCGTTCATCGTGCCAATGATGAATAGATTCTCGGGAATGCGGAACTGTTCGCCGCTGGGAAGTTCAACAAAATTGTCCTTCTTCGTCGAATACCTGTGTACCCTGGCTCAAGGACCGAGAACAGTTCGCCGAACACCCGCGACAGATCTGCGCGGTTGATTTCGTCGATGACTAGCACGTATGCCGGCGCTGGCTCTCCCCTCGTAACCGACTCTCGGTAGCTGTCCAATGCGGCATCGGCGAATTTCTTGAAGATACCGTCGCGCCATTCAAACGAGACGGACACTCTCGTTCCTTCCGGAATCTCTTCTTTCGCGCCATAGCGACGGCCCTTGTCGTCCACCAGCACAGGCTTAAGCCCCGTGACGAAGTCCGAATAATCGTAGTTCGCATGGAATTGGACAAGCTTGACGCGCTCCTCCACCAGACGCTTTTCCGGCTCTGTCCAATCGGATTCGGCCCTGTCCACAAGCCCATTGTCCACAAGCTGGAGAGCGAGTACGTTCCGTGCAAGAAACGTCTTTCCTGTCCCCGGAGCGCCTGTCAGTACGATCTGCCTGTTCTGCTGGAGCGAATCAAGCATCGCCTTCTGTTCGTGCTCATGGCAGAGCCGCCTGTAGAACCCGTAGAACGATTCCCCGGGGTGCTTCCGCATGAATATCCTCGCGAACATTGATGCGTAGCTTTCATTGGGCTCTGCTCTGGCCGCATACGCGATCCAATTCCTCGTGAAGAAGGGGACAATGACCTCTTCAGCCAACGTATTACGGGAAAACGCGAAAGCAGCCGCAACGACGATCCGGCTGTCAAGCGAATATGGCCGACCTTCTGGGCCGATGTCGAGAAACTGCAGCCTGCGGGTCATGCTCTCCATGGTAGGCGGATCAGGAAGCTCGAAGGCGATGCACTGATCACGGATGTAAAGAGTTTCCGTATATACCTGTTCGTAGACTTCTTCTATCTCGCGGTCTGCGGCATTTGGGATGTCCGACAACTGGTTTCCCCCATCCACCTCAAAAACCTTGAAATCCTTGTATGAAAAGAAAGATCCGACAGAGCCGATGCCATCGATGCCCGCACCACCTCCAATACCCTTGTCGGGCGTGGTGTTCCCGAAGAGCCATGAGAACAGACAGTTTTCGGAGGTGTGCCCGTTTCTTCTTGCGCACCAGTCAGAGATTCTCATTCTCTGAAGCCTTGGCCCGGTGTCCCCCAAGAGAGGATACCACTCGTGTTCGAAATTCTGCCTGCGCAGTTCAAACTCTTTTTCTGTAATCATGTCTATTTTTCCCCTTTCTTTGTATGGCATTGTATCAAAATATTATCGGACGGCTTCCATTTCTGCGATGAACTTCTCTTTCTTGCTTATTTTACTTATTCACCACGTCCATCTGCCGAATCGCCTTATTGGTTCATATCGCCCCACAACACGGTAACATCGGTAGGGTAATTTACACAATCGGTTCTCAGAACATTTAGCATCTGTTGCTCATGTTCTTCACAAATAGACGAATACCACATCTCATTGTTTTCAGCCGATTCTGTCAAGATCGCCATTATGCGGAGCTTGACGCTCCCGCTCTTGGTTGTTTCATATCCGCATTTGCCTCTCGGCGGCTGATTGGAGAAATGCGCGTTGATATTGCTTTGCAACAAAGCAAGATTCCCGAACCGATCCACCACTCCGTGCGCGTTGTCCATGGCTCCCCATTCCGGGCAACCGTCCGCATCGGCATCAGGGTGTTGCGGATACCAGTGCTCGACCGAATTTCGGAACTCAAACTCGAAGGGTTTATCAAACAGGTGGGCAAATCCTTGCTTGCTTGCCAATTGGCTTTTTTGCTCCCACAGCAAATAATCAAGGTAGTTCAACACGATGTTGGGCGTTTGCACGCCTTGATTATAGTCGCGATTCGCAATAAATTTTCTTGCCTGCAGTCTTGCAACACCCTGTACATACGCAAGAAACTCGTCCATGCGTCCCTCTCCGTTTTTGTAAATCCAGTACAACAGATTGGTTATCCAGTGCATGACCTTTGGGTTGGTGTATGAAACCCTAAGACAGGCCTCTATCATTTTCAACTTCTCATGTCCCGCGTATGGGACATCACCGTTCTGCGTGCTCCTATAATATGCGCTTTCGTTTTTTCCTTCCGACTTAGCCAATTCCTTGAGACTCCATGCCCCTTCGTCCCTTATGCTGTTGAACTCGCGTTTGAGGATGTACTTGTCAAAGTAAAAACGGCATTTCAAGAGACACTGGGCGAACTTCTGCACACGCTCGCTGCAACCATCTGGCGGAAATACTTTCATGAATTCCCGCCTCATGTTCATTGTGTCCGTTTGTTCCTGGAGATTCTGGCCAAGATGCTCAGCGGCATTAAACACCTTTAGAACATGCAAGAGAAAGTGCGGAAAATCAATGACACTCTCAAATCTTGCATTTTTGTATGTTTCGCCATCATCCTTCAGCTCGACTTCATCTACGTCCTTGTCGACAAGACCTTCAAACTCCAACTTCTCATCGTCATCATTGCCAGCTGGGCTTGCCGCAGCCCAGTCTATTTCAGGACATTTACTCCAATCTTCCATAAACAGCAATTCTCGACGGCTCAACGTCCCCTTCTTTTCATGTTCGCCGTTGAAATGCATCTGGACATAACCATCCATATCGTTGCAGGCATCCCATACTTCGGCAAACACCGCTCGTTGCTGATTGTTCTCCAAGCGCGACAGTAGATCCGCCTTGACTATGTCCTGCTGCTCAAGCTGCTCACCACGTGTGTTCATGATTTCGAAATATCTGTTCAAATCAGTTCCTTCGGGCACCTCGATTCTAAACAGCCTCACGCGCTTGAACGCTTCGCGCAACTTGCTTTTATACTGTTCCACGCCTTGTTCGCCATATTCAGCATGCAGTTTCTCAAGGACTGTGTGCACCCCCCTCTGAATACCGGCACTATCCTTTTCGTCACTCACATTGCTCAGCCAGCCCGGATCGCCATCTCCAGGCCACTCTGCCAACTTCTCAAGGAAAGATTGCGACGCCTCTCGACATGCATATCCAAGAGAACCTGCGTTTACCTTCAAGCCCAAACAAGCAAAGATCACATACAGGGCCGTTAGGCGCTGCTGTCCATCTATCACCTCGTAGACATCGGGGCCGCTGCATTCATCCTTACGGCACTTCGAAACCACGAGAGATCCAAGGTAGTAGGTTTCTTTCGCCGCCAGAACATCGTCAATCAACTGGAGAATTTCGTTTTGCTTCTTCCCGCTGTTGCCACTTCCCCAGGCGAAGGCTCGCTGGTACACGGGCACGACATATCGTGCCGGGTCTGTACCAAACAAAGCATTGCTTCCATCCTCGTTAACAAGTATGATCTCATCAACCAAATTGGCAGAAATTGTTTTCTCGCTCATGACCTTATGCCTCCACATTCTTCAACGCCTTTACAAGTTCCTCACGGTTTTTGAGGCCCTGTTTTCGCTTAAACCTGCAGCCAGTAACTCCACAGACATCCTGAATCGCAATATCCGATGGGGTCCGTGCGGTTTTTATCACGGAGAACATCGGAATCGCATTGGTATAATCAGTGCCGCTTTCAGTAACCGCGTACTTGTTGACCGAATCTTCAGAAACATGATTCATGTCAAGACGCAACACAAACGCCCAGAGGCACAGCTTGTCAATTATCCGGTGATCTGACAACGCATCCTCGCCAAATCGATCCACAAAACACAACAATGCGCACCTGAACATGTTTTCAACATGTGAAAATCCCTTGCCGTCAGCGAGTCTCAACACGTCTTTTATCTCTGGCCTGTCTTTGAAGTAGTCATCGCTCTTTGCCCTTTCTACCATTCGAAGGTAATGGGACACCATCCTGAAGAACTCCCGTCCTTCCTCAAAATCCTCACCAATCTGAAAGCGTCTGCATTCGGCCCCATTGTCCCTAGGCATCGCCGCTTTTGCCCGCAATGCGAATGAATAGTCTGAATCAAACGGCACTCCTTTGAATTCATGTATGTCAGCGGCGCAGAACTGATGCGTGCGCCGCTTTCTCGACCAGTTGCATATCCTGAAGAGCCAGTTGTCGAAGAGCGATCTCAAAGACGCTTCACTCTGGGACTCCCATTCGGTCACCACCTCCTTCATCTCGTCATCCTCCGCATCGTCCGCATTGGCCTTTGCCTTTTGTGCCATTGCGCGCAAATGAAATGCCTTTAACAGGTCATGAGGATCGAGAGCTCGGCCTCTCGTATTCTGCGAGTCAAACAACTGGAAAGCCTCAGAAAGTTCATCCACCTTTATCGCAACCATCTCCAATGTATCGTTAAACGCTACTACCAGCTTTCTCCTCAGCTCGTAGTTCTTCGCAAGGCAAGATTTCACCACCGCATAATTCTCGTGAAGATTCTTCCTTGATATCCTGTTTCTTGACAGGAACTTCATCGTCACGTCATCTTCCAGAAGCGGAGGATTTACCTTATTCTTGCGTATTTCATTCAAAAGACGATTGATGAGCAGCAACGTCAATATACGTTGCTGACCGTCAACCACATCAAACTTCCCATCTTGATCACTGGCATGTAATATCACCGTCCCCAACCTATACTTCAGAGGTGGCGCCGAATCATCCGAGGTCTTAACCGAATCCGCGATGTCCTGCATGAGTTCCTCGACATTCCTCCGTGTCCATTTATATGGCCGCTGATATTCGGGGATCCGCAGATTCATCAACAAGAGTTTCTCAACAGTTATGACTGCCGCCCTGCGATCTGCGGGGAATGGATAGCCTTCTGGCGCCAAAACATTATCGACAAGTTCCTCATTATCTACGGCACTTGAGCTTCTGGCAATGGAATCTTCCCCTGCCGACAAAGATGATACGTCAACACCTTCAGTCACCCGCAAGAACTCTTCTACAGGGCCAAGGACTCCAACTTCTTGCATTTTTTGATAAAGAGATGATGCGCCGGCGATAATTCTATCGCGGATGGCAAACCAACTGCCTTTGCAATTATACTTTATCCTGCACCAAACCGCTTCATCGTTCTTCGGAACACTGTCATCAATTTCGACGGAATCCCCAGAACTAAAGCCAGAGAGCAGCATTTCATTCATCAAGATTCTGGCTTGTGCATACTTGCTCCCATAAGCAAGCACCCACGGGCTTTTCTCCTTGATTATCAGCTGTCTATATATTCCCGATTCGCGCTTGCGGAACAACACGAAGTCACCATTGTCATAATAACAACGCAATCCCGTAGCCACACTCAACTCGGTTACAACCTCATCTCTCTCTTGCTGATTCATTCTCACCTTTCTGACATTGTCAATGTCTTTTATATGCTTTTCTCAACTCATCTCTCTATGAGGTACGGACTGGCGAATGGCCAAACACGGCCAGAATATCTTCGAGCTGACAACCGTACGCAGTCATGGCCGCGGCATACGCGTCGTCGATATCCTCCGCCTCTACGACGCGCACGCCGATGCCTGCAATGAGTACAGACCACTTTGCCATCACTTCTCCCGTTGGGCGGAAAGACTGACCGATTCAATCAGTGCACCTTGACTTTCTCGATTGCCCACTCAAACCTGCCAGCAAGTGAAACATGCAGTGCGTCTTTGCGTTTAGGTTCCTCCCCCTCGAAAGCCCTGCAGCTTGCAAGTTTGCGAATATCCTTTTCCATTGCCGCCTTGGCTCTGCCTTTAGAACGATAAATAGTGACACACGTCTCTAATTCATTAATGTCTTCCCATGTCAATTTCCACACCCACAAAATCTCGTCATTTGTTTGCGGCTTACTCGCAACTTTTTTACTTTTTGCATTTTTCTTTGTTTCTTTTTTCATTGTTTCTTGTCCTTTCTCTTTCACGACCTCCGCAAGATACACACTCTCCCCGTCTGCTGTTTTATATGCCGTAATCTCTCCCTCATGAAAGAACTCAAAAGCCGACATCATTTCACTTTCCCCACGTTCTCGCATCCCGGGGAATGTTTTCTTCATCCAAGCGAGGACTTGCTCCTTTGTTCCCTCGATGACGCCATCAACCATTTCTTCTCTGTCATTTATGCATGTGAATCGCTTCATTTCAATTTTTCCTTTCTAAACTAGAAAACCGCGCTTTGCTTGTGTTCTTACATTACTTCTTGCTTTTCTTGACCTTTTCATCCGGAAACAACACCGTGAACGTCTTACCCTTGAAGAAGTCGACAAGCACCTTTTTGTATGCTTTTGGCATGTCGCTGTCACAAATCCCCTTAACGGTCTCAGCCTCAATGTCAGAAAAAGTTTTGGGGCCATGCAGACGAAACATCGTTGTGGCATCAAGGTCTCTGAATATCCTGCGGCGATATGTGAAGAATTTCATACGGTCTGCATCGCTGATATTCGGGAAATTCAGATAAGTGCCGGGACCTACTACGACATAAGTCAAATTGTTCTTAGGAGGAAGGACTGTGTTCCTGTTCTGAAGAACCGCATATCCCCTCAACACAACAACCGAACTTGACGGGCCGCTTATGTCCGCGTCAATGATACCGCACCCTGTAATAAACAAAATAGTGTTAGGGCCAAGCGCGACAGGACTCTTGACGACAACCTTCTCACGCGGAGTCTTATCAAGGTTGACATGAAAGACCTTTACTCCCCCATGTGAACTTTTCTCATCCGCTTCAAGAGTCTCTTCCCATGTTTGGCGAACAATCTTTGTCTTCGTCAACGTCCGTTCAATTTCACGTTGGCGTCTAATCTCATCAACTCTGAGCTTCCAATACACAAGACGTTTCAACTTGTCTATCTTGTCCACGTCCTCGCGCAACGCCGCGACGTCCTTGTATCGGTACTTCGGCTGCCATGAGATGCACTTGTTAATGACTGCACTCCAGTGCGGAGGCACTTCCTCTTGAAAACAATCCCTAAGCACGTGCCCTATCGCATAGATGTCCCGGCTAGGACGATACGTTGATTCAGGCGGCTCATATCCGCGAGTCCCCACGCGCTGATACCCCATGGTACACAGGTTCATCGTGTTTTCCCGCGGTCTGTGCTCTTCGTCGCCATCTTCGTCTGGACGCTCCGAGGAGCCGAAGTCTAGAAGGACGTATTTTCCGTCAGACCGCCGCCTCCCGATATTGTGCGGCTTTATGTCGCAATGGATCCATCCATCAGAATGAAGCTGCGCCACCGCGTCGATGAGGCCGAGCATGAATTCCCTTATCTTGTCGTCGCCCGACGGCATTCCGCTGGGTCTCACGCCATCGACATACTCCATGACAAAATACGGACGATCCCTGTGCGTCCCCGCATCGTACAGTTTGGGTGAATAGCGGCCTGCCGAAGCCTTTAGAATCTGTATCTCCTGCTCAATCCTTCGACAACCGTTCCCCTTGTCTTTACGAAGGTCTCCAGAAAATATCTTGATTGCCGCCTCTCGTCTGCCGTTGACAACTCTGTAAACAGCGCCAAAGCCTCCGCACGCGACAAAGGAGTCCACACGCCAATTCCCGACGCGTTCGCCCTTTTCGAGGACGTGGCAATCCCACACTTCTTCCTCAAACGCCTTCATGCAGTCACAGGCTACTTGATCCGCCCGGCCCTGGCGATGGCCTTGTCCTGAAGGTCGTTGGCGATTTTCGCCCGGTCATAACTGTTGCTGAGCCCTCGCCAGAGCTTTAGCACGGTTTCGTCCGCGAAGTCATTCTTGCTTGGAGCGACGATTTCCCACCAGTCCCTGACCTCCTTGCGGAGTTCTTCGGTGGCCCTGTTCATCTGAACGTCGAAAGCGTCGCGGGTCTTGGCCGCAAATCGCGGCATCGCATAGATATCCTTTGTCTTCATGTCGAGGCCATACCGCAGGCGAAGCATCTCGCGTTTCTCGGCGGAAATCTTCTCGTTTGCAAGGACATATCCCAGCGCGATGTAAAGCACATGAATCTGAAGCCTCTGCATCCATCCAAGATCCTCCTTGGAAACCTTGGCCAGGTAATCAAACATGTCTGCAGGGTTGTAATTCGACGGAGCCTCGTCATCCGAAAACGGATTGTCATCTAGACTGACGATGCTGTGCATCTTCTTCCTGGAATCCTTCTTGGTTTCTGGCGCGACATTCCGGTCGAACCCCGCAGAGGCGTCATAGACGTCAAGGTCGCGTTCGGCAACTGACTCAATCTCGGAGTCGATTCCGGAGGCTGCCTTCATTGCGGCGAGCGTCTTGTCGTGGCTGGCGCGGGCTTTGAGCATGTCATTGTGGATCTTGTCAAATTCAGACTTGCCATCAGCCTTCGCATCACAAGCCTGAATCTGCTCCTGATGCCTGATTTCCTTATATAGATCGATTGCCGTACGAAAAGCCACGACCCGGAGGAATTTCCGAAAATGCCCCTTGCCGACCTCGGTGTATTTGAATCGCTTCGAAAGCATGAACTTACCTATCTTCTCGCAGGTATTCTGCGCGGCTTCTTCCACACGATCCCGACGACCACGAAAGATGTTCTTCCGAGTGATGAAATTCACAAGATAATTCCAGTAAGGCCCCTCATAAAGGAAGGCCTCCCACTTTCTGTTCGTGGGGGAGTCCATGAGTCCGGTAATCGTGCTCAGTCGCGTCGCCCCCGGGAGTCCCTGCGGCGGCGCCTTCTTTACCGGCCTCTTGCGAGATTTCGCTAAATCTGTTCGTATGATCGGCTTAGTGTCTTTGCGAGCTTTGGATTCTTCTTCCTCTACAGTTTTCGCAAACTCCTTAACCGACTTGTATGTCCGTACTTTACGCATTTTATTCACTCCGTTTTCTTTGTCTCTTCACCCCCGCCACAAAACCCAGAAGCGCGGCATCTGATTCCGCCTCAAGCCCCGTCGCGCGAAACGCCTGCGCACACTCCCGATACCGCTTCCTAAGCCCGCAATCATCATTCATACGTGTACCTGAAACAGCCGCCTCGCGCATCAAGGCCCTCGATGTCGTGGATCCTGACGCCGACGTACTTGTTCCAGATTTTCCGGTCTACGGGCTGCAGCTCGCAGACGCGACGTAGCTCTGCGTCCTTCAGGCTGTCCAGGTCTTCTGGCCAGGTCTTTTTCGGCGATTCCTCGCAGCGCATCCATCCCTTGCCGCCGATCTTCCACACGCCGACAATGACGCCCTTGTCGAACGCCATCAGCCACTTCGCCCTTCCTGCCTTTCCCGTGCGCGCACTCCCCGCAAGCTTCCAGTACCCTCGCGCACAATCCTCGAGTGACACGCGCTTGCCCGTCACCTCGCTTGTTTTGTTCTTGCCCCAGGTCTTACTGACGCAAACCATCATCGTAGGCTGTTCAATGTCTTCTTTCTTCATTTCTTTTGTTTGTTCCTTTCGTATTTAAGAAACACCATTCATCAGCCAGTCTTACAAGCATTATCTCAGAAATCCGTGACGCTTCATGACGTCAAGGACACCTTCGTAGTCGCTGGCCATCCGTGCAAACAGTTCTGGCGTCGGATTGCGATAATCCGCGCGGCGAACAAACAGGATGCGTTTGGCTTCTCGTTTCCCCGAGTCCCAATCCTGAAAGTTGAACGGACAGTCGGCGAATGCAGCATCAAAGTCTCCTTTGAAACTCCTTATCTGGCTGCGCTGTTCCTCGCCGTTCGCACAATATATCCCGACCGTCACGAGGGGGCCATTTCCTCTGACGCTTCCAGAACTTTCTCCAAACACAAAGAAAAGATGGCATTCCCCGCCTCCCTGTGGATCATAGTATGGATTCCCTCTTGATGCAATGGCAGCTGTGCACCACGTATGGCCATTCTCTAAACACCATTTCTTGAACGACTCCCAAAACATGACATTCGCCGTATTTGCATCGCTTTCATTGCGAGTTTCCTGTTTCGGCTCGGCTGCTGTGCCCAGCCTTGGCGCAAGGCGATTGACGTCATCGTCCGGAAGCGCACCAAAAGCAGCATCCTCCAATTGCTTCACGCAGGAGTATCCAAGGGCAAGGTCTATGCCTTCATCGTCAAGTTCGCCCGTTGTTCCCAACATGACAGCCAGCTTCCTGAACAGCCCACGCCCGCGCTCACGAATCTGATAGGCGTTCCAAGATCCACCGACGCTCGCAACACATCGGGCACCAGAACTTGACGCACGGTTTGGATCGGCATAGAAGGCCTTCTTGCCAATGACCTCCTTGTGCACTCCGTAGACGTCAGGATAGCATTCCCACGGATCATCCGACACAGAAGCGTTCTCTGACTGCATGAGCAAGACGAAATTCCCGAGCGAATTCACCAGATTGCGCTTGCACTGGCGGCAGGCCCGCTTCTCCTTGACCGAAAGAGCGTTCCAGTCCCCAAAGCCGGCAGCTGTCACGAATTGCTGTACTTGGCGCGTCCACCATCCGTCGTCATTGTCAGCTGTGGAGCTTTGCGGCATTACATGCTCAAGCGTCGCGTCGTCAAACCTGCTCCACGCGAGACCGCCGTCGCCCTCCTGCCTGAACAGGAAATACTTAAGTCCGCGCCATCCATAGAAACCATACGGTGACTGCTGTCTTGTCATCAGGCCTGCACAGAAGTCAACAAGCATGCCGACATCTATCATGCGCCTTTCGTCTTCCACAATGTTGCGCAATGCGTCTTCAATGCCCTGCGCATCAACTTGCTCATTGTCGCCTTTCTTTAGCATATCCAGGCATTTCCCGTGAAGTCGCCTGGCCAATGTGGCAAACGTTGCTTGGTCCATTACGCTTCTGATAGTGTTGCGGAACAGTATCTGTTCAGCTTTCTCCAGTATGGATTTCCTCACGGTTTCGTCACTGACATGTAGCAATACGGCCGCAAGGAATATCTTTACCTCTTGCGAGCCAGAAAGAAGCCTGCAGCGTCCCAGTTCATCGGAGAAACTAACATGCATCTTTGACCATGCCTCGGCAAAGGCGGCAAGATCGGAAACATAATCACGAATCTTGTCGATAGAAACCTTCTCTTCCTTGAGCGCCCTCGCGACCGTAGTCGCGTCGGTTTCGGCGATGCGTTCGCTTTTTGGATAGCGTTCCGCTTCTATGCAAAACATCTTGAACAGGCGCGATTCCGCAACGGCCCTGGAATATACGCTTTCCTTGGGTGCGCGATAGACGCTCAGGTGCGCGGCAACATATTCATCTTCGTCGAGGGGTTCGACTTGAGGATTGCTTGCCAACAATCGGTAAATCCTCCCCCAAGCCTCATTGATCTCGTCGCCAAGCGCAGCATTCTCATCATCGAGCACTCCCGCAATCTCGTCATCACCGCCTACCGTCAACGTGTCCACAAGATACATCAGCCGGTTTTTCAGCTTTTCAAGTAGCGTAAGTGGTTTGCCGCGATTGTTCATCGTCTCGAAGACCTCTCCCGCACTGTATTCGGATCCAAGTATCCGGAAGTCGAATGTCAGCTGCTGCATCACGGCATCGGCGATTTTCCGCCTCTGAACCGCATCGAGGCGTTCAACCTTGGACTGGAAGAATCCCAACGCATTTCTGAGATTCCGCTGATGGCTGTTTTCGGGAGCGCCAGGTTCGTTCTCTGACAAAATGCGGCGTAGGAATTGCAGATCGGCGTTGTTCGCTCCATACGAAAATACGTAATTGTCGCCTCCATCTGCCTTTACGAGAAGCGGATTGCTATCCAGCTTCAATGCCGAAAGCAGGATTGCGACGGTGGTAAGCCTCTGTTGTCCGTCAACAACTGCGAAGCCTTTACGCGGCGCAATTTCAAATGCACCGTCCAACTCCTCGACCGTGATGGCACCTGTATAGTGTCTGGTGCCAGCCGCTACAATTGCGCATAGATCTTCCCAGAACTCTGCCACCTGGCGTTCGCCCCATGCGTACCCACGCTGGTAGTCAGGCACTCGGAAATATCTTCCTTCAATAATCTCGGACAGCGTCCAGCTGCCAAACTCCGTTGATTTCTCTTTCATTGTGCTTTTCTCCTTTCGCTTAATAGGACGAGGTAATTGCAAAACCCCTCTTCGCGAGACCGACGCGGAATGCCGCCTGACTTGCTGACGCACGCACGTTGGCCGACATCCGCAACCGAGGAATCAAGCATCGGCATTGTACCATTTTGGCAGACTTTCCGCAAGGGGTCTTTTGACATTTTCGGGGGGAGTAATTGCGATTATTTTACATTTCCAGTGATTTTTGTGCGGTTATTTGTTATGATATCAACATGAAAACAAGAGAATGCGTCAAGGACCCTGAAGATTCTCCGATGTACAGGCTCGGCAGGCACTGGAACACCATACAGGCATACCTCATCCCCGGCATCGAGGACGACATCGGGGAGCTGGGGGAAGACCTGAAACGATTCACGCAGACATGCGAACTTCTCATCAACGACGCGATGTTCGCAAAACACCGCTGGTGCGGCAACGGCCGTCCGCCGCACAGCCGCGTCAGCCTGTTCAAGGCGTACATCCTCAAGGCGATGAGAAACTACCCTTACACGACGACGCTCATAGCCGCCATCCGCGAAGCGCCGTCCATAAGGCGCCTTTGCGGATGGGAGTCCGTGTCCGACATTCCTCACGAGTCGCAGTTCTCGCGGGCCTTCAGGGACTTCGCGGGAGACGACATCGGTTCGAAGGCCCTTGCCGCGTGTCTCGCCGAGAACCTCGGACGCAACGGAACCATGCACGGGCAGAAGCCCTCAGGTACCGAAGGCGCACTGGCGTGGAGCGCGTGTTCGGGATGCTGAAGGACTCGCACGGCGGATGCACGGTCAGGGTGCGCGGGAACAAGAAGGTGTTCCTGCACCTGATGTTCGGCATACTCGTCATCGCCGCGCAGAAGCTGATCTGCCTCGCGCAGTCTATCTGTTGACGCGGCCCGCCCCCTTCGCTTCCGCACGTCGGCGCTTCTCCTCTTCAATGGTTTTCTCGTCCGCTTCTCTCTCCCAGTCAGGAGAGAGACTGCGCTGGATTGTCTGCCAATGGCTTCCAAGACGGTATTTGCCGCCGCTTTCGCCTTTATCTTCCATGCTTCCTCCTCGTCAAGCCGCGCTGCGCGCCATCTGGGACATCCCCAAATCAAAATCTACACGCTCTACACGTTCTACACGGCTATCAAAACAGGTTTTGCAACTACCTCTTTATTTTCTCCTTATTACATTGATCTTTCACAACATAGAACTGTGGACATTGATCCATCTTACCGCTCCTCTTGCAGAAGTCGCGAAATGCCATCCTCGCACACTTAGCCAACCCCATCACGCGAAACGCACGCACATACTCCCGATACCGCTCCGTAAGCCCGCAATTCTCATGCGCCTGCCATACGGGAAGGTCTGTGCCGAACATCAGCCGCCCGTGCCAGTCGTAATCTGACAACTTCGGAAATTCATCCAATGCCATATACGCCGTGTCCGCCCAGACATTCGGGCAATCTGCAATAACTTTTGCCATTTCGTCCATTGGCCTGCAATGGGCGAAGTTGAAATGGATTGAAGGAAAATCGCAGGCGAGCCTCGACAATTCCGACGGACAACATCCGGCGACCGGCCCAGCGTGAAACATTACGGGCAATCCACGCTCATTCGCAACCGACAAAATCCTTCGCAATTCCTTCTGCCTCCTTTGCATCCACGGCGTTTCGCCCTCGTGAAACTTGAACCCTTCAAACAGCCCCAAATCCAGCCAGTGCATTTCATGATCTTCATCGTAAAGATGCCCCGACAGCCAGAAGAAGACATGTGCGCGCCGCCCTGCAAGGCGTTTCATCTCCCGCGCCTCGCGCACAAGGGCGTCAATTCCAATCTCCTCGACTTGCGCACACGTTGACGATACAATGAATTCCTCAACCCCACATCTATCCAACACCCCAAAGACGCGCCTTGGCGAATAGTAAAACGGCTCGCGCCATCCCTTGCGCGAATAGTAGCCCATGTGCACGTGTGCATCGCAGATCACTTTACCCCTTTACCCCATCTTTTTTGCTGTCTATTGCCATTCCGACCTTAATTATGATATAATTCCTCTCGAACTCCGCAAAGGGGTTACATCCACCCGCTGAGGCACTGCCAATGCGGCGCAAGGCCGGGAGCAATCCCGGCCTTAGCATTTCAAAGGAGCCGGCATGACCAAAACAATCGTTTACATAGACGGATTCAATCTCTTCTACGGATTGCTCCAGCACAAGCCGAACAGATGGCTTGACCTTGTGAAGTTTGCCGAGGCTGTCATTGGGTCTCAGCATGAAGTCCTCGGTGTCAAATATTTCACCTCCAAGTCGAAGTCCTACCCGATCAACCCCCAATCCATGCTTAACCAGCATTATTACTGGCTGGCGCTTTCCACCCTGCCCAAGGTAAAGCTTATCGAAGGTTTCTACCAAAAGTCCAAACGACTCATGCCATTTTACAAGGAGCCTTGCAAGAGCTGTCCTCAGGTGCCAAATCACCTTGCCCCAGTCGTTCAACTCGAAGAGAAGCGTTCTGACGTCAACATCGCAACCGAGATGATGATGGATGCCGTGTCCGATGCCGCCGACGCTTTCACACTTATCACGGGTGATTCCGACCTTGCCGCGCCTGTACAGGCAATTCGCTATCGGATGAAGAAGCCGATTGCCGTTTTCAATCCACACAAAGCGACATGCCTCGAACTCAAGCGCTACGCCTCGTTCTACAAGAACATTCCGGAACACCTTCCTGCGCAATGCCAGCTTCCTTACAACATCACGCTCTCTGACGGCACGACCATTCACGCGCCGGCGGGATGGACGGTGGCACGTTGATTGCTCTCCCGCTACAGACAAAATCTTCTGCAAATCTATTTGCCGCCTCTGCACCCACTGTTCCTTTAAGATGTCTCTACCATATCATGATTAGGTCCGTCAGAGACAAGTAAGAGGAACTTTTCAAGTTCGGTATTGCCACCAACATAAACATCACAACGCATTACACTTTGCCATTTCGATCATCTGTCGCTGTTTCTCATCCACGACCTCGTGGTTGATCGCGGCAACCTTGCAGAAATGCTCGGCAGGCTTAAGCATATCACCCGTCTCGTTGAAGTTCCGGCACATGCAGACCGAACAGTAATCGCGATCCTTGCATTCCGCGCATTTCCCGAAATCGGCTCCAGTCACGGCGCGGATTCGCTTGGTCTCCTCTGAATTGATCCAAACGTCATGCAGCGAATCCTTGTAGCAGTTGCCGAGAACAACTCCGGCAAACCCTGGGCATGGATAATAGTCACCCGTGGCATTGAGACACATCGAATTAACACACGCTCCACATACCTTCTGCTTCCGCCATTCCGCAGCGGAAAGCATCTGTTCTTTCTTACCCGGGCTAAAATACTCGCTATTCATCGGGACGGCTTTCAGAATAACATCCTGAAGCAATTCCCGTGTCTCATCCAGATGCAGACGGTTGCAAAGGTTCGATGTGTCGCAATCCTGCTTGCCCATGATGATGAAATCCGTTTGCGCGTCCATCTTAAGCGAATCAGCAAACTTCATTACTTCTGTATAGCCCTTGTAGTTGATTCTGAGACACGGGCAGGATATCAACACTGGTATCTGCGCCGCGCGAAGTCGCATAATCGCCCCCACTGTCTCTATCCATGAACCTTTGCGCCGCGTTACCTCATCGTGAATTGCAGGACTCATCGAGTAGAGCGACGCCTGAACTGTGCCATCGGCCTCCACGAGCGCGTTGATAATTTCATCGGTGCAGACTGTCAGATTGCTCAAACACCCCACCGTGCAGTCACGTTCGCGAATCGCCTTGATGATCTTGATGATGTCCTTGTGCATCATGCATTCACCACCGGAGAGCGACACATGGATTCCTCCCATCTCGCGAAAGTCATCCAGCACTTGACAAATCTTGTCGTATGGAAGGAATATCGGATTGTATTCCGGCACATAGCAATGACGGCAACGCTCTGTACATGCCTGTGTAACATCAACGTGCAAAGAGAATAATGTTGGATGTTCGGCAAAATATCTTTCCATAAGCGTTGCAGGCAATGCAGCTATCTCATCTCTAGTATATACATGTGTATCTTTCTTTGTCTTTGGATTGTCGCAATCGTAGGTGAAGAACTGTTCCTGCGAGTCCAGTTCTTTAGCATTCTTACCGATAAGAATCACCTTTTGGGCAATAAGTGGCGAGAACAGTTCGTCAAAATCTTTCTCCACAATCTCCCGTGAGACGTCGGCGTAGTCATGCATTATTTCGTCAATAATGGCATCCCGCTTCTTTGGTTGCCGCGTGATATGCGCAAAGAATGGTCCCGCAGAGCGAAACACTTGATCAAAAGATGACACTTTCCCGAAAAGGTAGGTGAATTCGCCATATTGCCGCACATACGTTTGTCTTGCCAGCCGCATCAACATGATTATATCTCCTCAAATGTCTTTCTATAGATTTGTGCTGCTTCGCACCGCCAACGTGCATGAGTAAACATGCTGCCTGTCTCGTTGAAGTTCCGCATGGGGCATGCCTTGCACCATGCACGGTCGATACACGAAGCACACACACCGAAATCCTTGTTTTTGAGTGCACGCAACTTGTTCAATGGCTCGCCTGTCCACACATCCCACAGAGAATCTTTCTGAGTGTCGCCAATAATCGCCCCATGAAATCCATCGCAAGGATAGTACATACCTTTTGCATCAAGATTAAGCCGCGCGTCGCCAATGTCGCATACCTTCGCTTCGCATTCGCACCTTGCAGAATCCATCGGCATCATGGAAAACACATCCTTGTGTGCCGAAATCAACTCCTCCAATTCTGCCACCGAAAGAGCATGGTCCTGATTCACACACGAATGGTCAATTTGTCCAAAAATCTCGCCGTCTGCAATCAGATGGACACACCTCTTAGCGGTGTATTCCTTGAGTTCTTCTACGCATCCCTTGTTCTCGCGCATGAAGGGTGTTGCAACACGGATGTGAACGCCCGCCGCTTGAAGCGCATCTATCGCCGCCTTTGTCTTACGGCATGAACCCGGCACCTGCGTAATCGAATCGTGTATCGCTTCGGTTACGGCATAGAGTGAGACGTTGACGAACTGCGGATCAATCTCTTTCAGCAAGGCAATCATCTTTTCATCGCAGAGCGTCAAGTTAGACATCACGATGATGTTCAAATCAAGCGATCTCGCATAGCGCAAAATCTCTTCAAAATTCTTGTGCAACATGCACTCGCCGCCTGAAACATACACCGTCAACCCCTGCGCCTCGCGAAACTCCTTCAGCACCTTGAACGTAATATCCTTATCGATGTAATGCGCTCCACCATGCGGCAGATAGCAATGGACGCATTTCTCGTTGCACCCATCCGTCAAATCAATGTGCAACTCACTCGGCAATCCATGTCGTGCATAGAAATCTCCAAGCGGCGTCCAATCCTTGTTCTTGTCGGGAGTGACGCGCCCCGTAGCATCCGAACGGTAGTGCGCGGACTCCGGCTGCGCCGTTACTGGGTCAACATATCCCCCAGCCGAAGGCTCTCCGCAAAGCGTATGCCCTAACAGGGGGGGCATCTTGCCCGTTACGACATTCCCCTCTACCTCCACAAACCGCTGCCCCACAAGCTCCCCAACAACTGCCTCTACGTCCTCGCGTACCTCATCCGCCACGCACTCATACTTCGCCGCGATAGCACAGGCTATCTCATCCACACCCCGCCATCCTCTCAGCACTTCATCAAGAATCGGTTGCGCATTCCGTATGATTGTACATCCGTTCGTACGCGGGCACCATAGTATGCTCTCGTCCTCCACATGTCGAACAAACACTTCGTTCCGCAAACGAACTTTCATACAGCATCTTTCGTGCGAGAATTACGATGCTTTCATTGTGTGCGTGACAGGCGATGGTGCATTATGCTGCAAGCACATAGCACACCATCGCCCGATTCTTTCATCAATCGTATTTGCGCACTTCACAACTTACCGTATGACAATAACGCGGGGGTTGCCCGCTGCTAGGCGAACACGCGGCGACAAACGACTGCTTGGCAGCGCTCTTCGCCACTATTTCTGGTTTCTTGTAGGCCATTTCTGGCTCCTTCCCGAGGCTTTTCGCCTCATTGTTTTTTGTTTCACTTCAGCCGACATCAGCACCCGCCGAGCGGCTTCGGTAAAGACTTTATCCCTTAAGAAGTTTTTTCTTCTTGCCAGGCTTGCTAACACATTCAGGCAAGGTGTTTGGGCCATTGCCATACACCATCTTCACGTTCCCTCCTGTTGAGAAGTTCTCACGCTTCGACGGCGTCTTCACTACCTCAGGTTTCTTGTAAGCCATTTCTGGCTCCTTTCCGAGGATTTCGCCTCATTGTTGTTCTTGTTTTGCGAATGTGTACGACACTCATCGCACACAAGCTTTAGTCAGTCAAGACGCTTTATCTGTGAGTTGTTTCTTGAGATCTTGAACTTCTTTGTAAAGTTCCAGAACCATCCCCAACAAGCATTCAGACGCATTTGCCATTCCAGTCTTTGAGAAGTCTCCCGACTCAATCAGCTTCTGGGTGTTGAAGGCCTTTTCGACCAGCTGCTGCAACTCATCTTCGTTCATGTGTTTAATCCTTTCCTACCTCTTTTTGCTTTCACTTCAGCCAACACCGGCACGTGCTGAGCGGCCAAAGTAAATCACTTTGTCGACCATTTCTGCTGCGTTGTGTAGTATTTGCCATTACTCAAGAACAACTCGCCGTTCTTAAGCATGCTATCCAGAACTTCACGTACTGGCATTGTGGGCATAACCTTCCTGAACCAATCCGTAATGTTCTGTTCCGTGACAGGTTCTGCCCCCCTCACAAATCGCCAAACGGCTTCTTTCTCTGTGTCAAACATAGTTTGCTCCTTTCTGAAATTTGAGGTAGTTGCAAAACCCGACGTGGCAAGGGCGCCCTCGCCCTTGCGGCAAGGCCGAGGCGGCCTTGCTACATCGCTTATACATGGTTTTACAATTACCTCCTTTGATGTGTTCAAAGTTTGCTTGCCGTCGCATCGGCATCCGCCGATGCGACGGCAAGCATTGGGATTATCCCTGCCGAACAAGTTGCCCGTTTGACTTGTAGAGGCAAGTGCGTCCATTATCCATTGCAATGGCGACCATAGCCTCCGTCTCGCTGTCGCCGGATATTTGAACACCAACGACATTGTTGCGGACGTTGATTCGACGAACTTGCTGTTTGTTGTGATTACGAATCACAACTGACTTTCCAGACCATTCTGCGTACAACATAGACTTTTCTCCTTTGTGTTAGTTGAACAGTCCATCCGACTTCACGGACGCACCACTGAAAATCAGCTTAAGAAGCTTGAACGGTATTTTTATCAAGAACCATAGGATCTTGAACGGCAACAACAGTAGTGTTTTCATCTTTACTCCTTAGTGTGATGTGCCCATATGTTGATTACGGAAGCAGATTGAGGGCGCAAGCCGCCTCCAAGAGGTTTGA
This sequence comes from Kiritimatiellia bacterium, assembly GCA_017403825.1. Lineage (GTDB taxonomy): Bacteria > Verrucomicrobiota > Kiritimatiellia > RFP12 > UBA1067 > UBA1067. The sequence goes on along the minus strand of JAFRDO010000038.1, from coordinate 4,980 downwards.
ATTCTAAAACGCCTAATTCTACCGTTTCGGCGGGAAGTTGTTAATGTCGTCTGGATTACGGAAGCAAAATCACGGATTACAAATGACTGATTTTTCGCGCAGGTAGAGCGCGGCGAAGTGTACACGCAGGATGAGGTCAAGCGGATGCTCGATGATGAGTTGAAGAAACTCTCCTCTCGCAAAAGCACCAAGAAGCGCACACGAAGTTTTGCATTGAAGTCTTGTCGGTGAAGCATATCCTTCAGCACGTCCATACATTCCGCGACCTGTAGTTTACTTCTATGTGGCCATGCTTCATTGCGGAAGCGGATTGAGGGCGCAAGCCGCTTCCGGGGTGTTGAAGCTTGATGCCATTCTGACCGACAAGTCAGTTTGGTATTTACCATTCTGACCAAATGGTCAGTTTGGTATTGACTTGGAGAGCCGCTTTTGATATTATTCCCGCCATGAAAAAAGACACACTCCAGAGGAAACGCATTTACGACGCCGTCCTTAAAGAGCACCTGCAAGACAACCGGCAGATGGCTTTTCTTTCCGGCCCTCGCCAATGTGGAAAGACAACGCTTGCCAAGTCGCTTGCGGATCGTTACTTCACATGGGACGACCTTGCCACGCGCCAGCTTATTGCGGGCAATGCGGACAGCCTCGCCACTGCTGCTGGGCTTGGAATCGCATCCGAGCGCAAAACCGTCATCACGCTTGACGAGATTCACAAGTTTGTCCGCTGGAAGTCGTTTCTCAAGGGATTTTTCGATCTCTACGAAGACCATATGCGGCTTATCGTCACCGGAAGCGCGCGACTCGACATCTACAAGCGCGGCGGCGACAGTCTGATGGGGCGCTATTTCCTCTATCACATGCATCCGCTTGGTGTTGCTGAACTTGTCCGTCCAGAACTTGAAGCGACCGAAATTCATGCACCACGGCCAATCGCGGCGGATGACTGGGATGCGCTTTGGACGCATGGTGGATTCCCCGAGCCGTTCGTCCGACGAGACCGCCGCTTCACACTCCGCTGGCGCAAACTTCGCCGCGAACAGCTTTTCCGCGAAGATCTTCGCGATCTTACGAAGATTGCCGACGTCGCGGGCATCAGGATACTTTCGGAACTGCTGCTTGCCCGTGCCGGAAACCAGATTGTGGCGGCCTCCCTCTCCCGCGAGATTGGCGTTGCCGAGAAGACGATCAAGACTTGGATTGCCACACTGGAATATTTTCATGAGGGCTTCACCGTACGTCCGTGGTTCAGGAACATCGAAAACTCGATCCGCAAGACGCCCAAGTGGTATCAACGTGACTGGTGCGAAGTCGAAGACGAGGGGGCGCGGTTCGAGAATCTTGTCGCATGCCATCTGCTTAAGGCCGTTGACATGTGGAACGATCTTGGACTTGGTGACTATGCCCTTTACTACATCCGGAACAAGGCAAAGGACGAAGTTGATTTTCTCGTCGCCAAAGACGGACATCCCTGGTTCCTTGCGGAAGCGAAGGTAGCGGACACGAAGCCATCGCCTGCACTTGCCACGATGCAGCGGATTACAGGAACAAAGCATGCCTTTCAGGTTGTTCGAGACCTTCCATACGCCGAAGTCGATGCGTTCACCTACTGCAACCCTATCGCTGTTTCCGCGCAATCCTTCTTGAGTCAACTGTTCTAGCAGCCAGCTTCGCATCAGACCATTCGTTTTCCTTCTTGCCCTCTATCCGCATCACGGGCAAAGAAAGAGGGCGCAATCCCTGTCCGTGCTTCGTCTGAGGCCCTGGAAAAACCCTGTGTGACCCACGGAAGAGAAATGCGCCCGACCGGACGCATCCTTCACTTCGCTTGGCACACACATCGGAACTTTCCAGGTTTCAGACGTGCCAATCGATGCGCAGAACGCAAAGATTCTTGAATTGTCGGCACATATGATACCATATTCCGGCGCAGTTGTGCGCCGAAAAAACGGTATAGTCCACCAATTCGCGAATCCTGCGTGTCTTCCGCAGGACAACAGGGCAAACCATTCCCCTAATTCATACTGCCGCCTCGCGGCGAAATCTCACGCGGGAAATAGACTTTGGCGAAAACAAATCCATGGTTGCCGGGCAAGTGCGGAATGAGATCGAGGGCGCAAGCCGCCTCCGGGATGTTGAAAGCCGTGACCAAACTGACCGGTAAGTCAGTTTGGCATCACCCTTGCTTTTCGCGAAGGGGCATGATATAATATGCGCACTTCCAAAAACTTGGACAAGTCCAACATTTTAGGAACAATGGAGATGACATGACCATTAAGCGCGACAGACTGCTCAGGTGCCTGACCGACGCAAAACATAACGAGTTCGTCAAGATAATCACCGGAATCCGGCGATGCGGCAAGAGCTATCTTCTTTTCAAACTCTTCAAAAACCATCTCGTCAAAAGCGGCGTCAGAAAGGACCACATAATAGAAGTAGATCTTGAAAACACCGACTTCTATCCGCTGCACAATCCGCTCAACCTTCTCGCGCACATAAAGGAACGGATAAAAAAGGACGGACGCTGGAATTACGTGCTCATCGACGAGATACAGAACTGCCAGAAGGTTCTTCCGCCCGGCACCGACCTCAGCAGCATCCACCCCGACGACCGCGAGAGCGCATACGTTACGTTCTACAGCGTCCTCAGCGAACTGCGAACCATGCGACGCGTCGATGTCTATGTCACTGGCTCCAATTCCAAGCTTCTCATTTCCAACGTAGCCACAATCTTCCGGGGACGCGGTCAGTCCATTCAAGTGACGCCACTTTCCATTGCAGAGTTTATGCCGCTCCGCAAGGGAAAGGAATCTCAATCAATTTTCGACGAATACCTGACCTTTGGCGGACTTCCCAAGTGTGCACTGCTCAAGTCCGACAGCGAGAAGAAGAACTATCTTGAGGAGCTCTACAGGACAATCTATCTCCGAGACATCGTAGAACGAAACAAAATCAAGAATCCTGACGTTATTGAAGCCCTCCTTGACGTGGTCATGAGCGGGATTGGCGGGCTCACAAACCCAAACAAGATCACAGACACAATAAACAAGGTTGCAAAGATATCCACAAGCAACAAAACCGTCAATGCGCACCTTGGTTTTCTCGAAAACGCCTTCCTCATCGCAAAGGCCAGACGCTTTGATGTAAAGGGACGGCGGTATCTTGAGTCGCCGTGCAAATACTACGCGACAGACACGGGGCTTCGCAACGCCCGCATCAACTTCCGGCAGAATGAGCCGACGCATCTCATGGAGAATGTCATCTACAACGAACTTGTCAGGCGCGGATACTCTGTTGACGTCGGCGTAGTCCCGCTCGAAACCCGCGCCTCCGGCAAGCACGAAATCAGGCAATACGAGATAGATTTTGTAGTCAACAAGTCCGACGAGCGCATATACATACAGTCCGCCTACGCGATTCCCGACCAAGAGAAGAGAGCTCAGGAAACGTTCTCCCTTCGCCACGTCGGCGACAGTTTCCGTAAGGTCGTGATAACCGGCAACCTTCGCGAGAAACCTTGGCACGACGAGAACGGAATAGTTTTCATCGGCGCTATGACATTTCTCCTTGACCCAAATTGTCTTGAAAATCCGTAAGAAAAATCTCACGCGGGAAAATCGTGGAATCACTTCATGCGATGGCACAAGCCAACGCAGAAAAGGAGAAATGCCATTCGTTTACTGCTTTTCCTGTTGCCATATCTGATTTATGAACTCTGGAACAGTTTCGAAATCACCAAAGCGAATCTCGTTTGATGTGACATCATACGGTTCAATGAAATCCTGAATTCTCATCTCCGATGGCTTTTGCCTAATATTGATGAATGTCAGGCAGGCACCACCCTCTAAGCGATATTTTATGCCATTCTTGGGATAAAATTCTTTAGTCCGATTGAGCAGCATGCAATTCCGCAGCCGCACAACCGTTGTCGAGGGACAATACAAATCTGCTTCAAGTGTCCCAGGTCCAACAATTTGGTATTCCTTGCCTGGGTCGAGATCAATTTGCCCTGACAGAAACCCTTTCCCCTCGTTCAATTGTGTTGTATTTGCCAGTTTGTGCTGACATTCCTTTCTTCTATACTCTCGTGTATTTGGAATCGCACTTGTCGTAGGCTCATTGTCCAAGTCTTTAAAATATTGAGGATCGGTTATGATCGGCATTGCGACAAGCAACGGTATCGTCATCTCAAGTATCAGCAGTATCAGGAACAACATACGGTTTCTACGCCGTATCGCACGGGCGAAGGCGGTAACGGAATGGTAGCGGTGCGCGGGAATAGACGACGTGGCGCGTTCGATGATTCGAGCCCATGTGCGCGGCGGCTTGCCGTTGAAACAGCGGTCGGCAAGCACGCCCAAAGCGTGTATGTCGGATGCCTCTGTCGCCTCTCCGCGCTCCATCTGCTCGGGGGCGCCATAGCCGGGAGTGCCTGCGCCATAAGCAGTTGAGAGTTGGGAGTTGGGAGTTAAGAGTTGAGAATTGAGGATTGCATTTGCCGCGTCTCCAATCGCCTTCACAAGCCCCAAATCGGCCAACACAGGTTCTGTGGATGACCGCCAAAGTATATTGCCGGGCTTGATGTCGCGGTGGACAAGGCCCCGAGCATGGAGTTCCGCAACTGCGTCGCAGACTTTCAGCATGAACTTCGCAACGGCTTTGTCGCCAGCAGGCAGGTCGTCAGGCTCCAGCAGCTCCATGGCAATGTACGGACAGCCGTTTGCTTCGCCATCTGCGAAGAACTTCGGAAATGAAGTGGACTTCAATTCCGAGAGCATCTTCGCCTCTCGGGCAAACCGAACCCTGGCGCGCTCCTCATCGCGCACGAGCACCTTCACGGCGGCTGGCGTGCCGAGCGTGACGTGTTCCGCGCAATAGACCTCTCCGTTTCCGCCGCGCCCGATAAACGCCGTCACGCGCCAGTCGCCGAAGGCCGTCCCCGGGGCGAAACGACCAGCGGAATCTACAGGAGCGTGGGCCGCG
>JAFRDO010000037.1 GCA_017403825.1 Kiritimatiellia bacterium | reverse complement strand
TTTGCCAAACTAAACGCAAGTCCCTCCCCGGGGAGGGTAGGAGGAATGGACTTCGCCTACATCAACCAATCTCTGACTCTGCAACCTCCTTTGACCAACTAAACAAAATCTAAAATTGTGTTTACTCTGGCAAAGCACAATAAAGATGAACGGCACCCTATTGCCGCCGCGGCGGTTTTTTGGTATCATACCGTTGGATTCCCAGTGGATTTCCAAACAACACAAACAATAAAATTTACAACCAAAAAAGGAGAAAAGGAAAAATGAAGTTCTCGACGATGATGACGGTTCTCGCGGTTGCGCTCTGCGTGGCGGGCTGCAAGTACGGCAAGGCCGGCAAGGGTGGCGCAGGCGGAGCAGGAGGCGGTGGTGAGGCTACTGGCGCCAACATCAGCACGGTGGATCCGTTTGCGCAGTCGGGTTCCATTCACGGCGACGCGTCCGAAGCCAAGTTCGAGGACATATATCAACGCTGCACTGACGTTGACTTCGCGCCTGTGTACTTCGGCTTCGACTCCACGGTCGTTCCGCAAGGCGAGCTCGGCAAGATCGATGCCGTGGCGCAGCACCTGAACTCGCATTCCGAGCGTGTAGTCGTCGTCGAGGGCAACTGCGACGAGCGCGGCTCCAACGAGTACAACATGTCTCTCGGCGAGAACCGTGCGGTCATCATCCGCAACTACCTAGTGCAGAGCGGCATCGGTGCGAACCGCATACAGACGCGCAGCTACGGCGAGGAGAAGCCTGCGGCCGAGGGCCATGACGAGAGCGCCTGGTCGATGAACCGCCGTGGCGAGTTCGGCATCTACGACACGACGCAAAGGAAGTGACGGCAGCCTAGATGGCATTCGCGATCGTTTTCGAGAGCGTAGGGGCCGGCGAGTGGTTGGTGCTGCTCGCCGTGCTTCTTGTTGTGATAGGGCCGCGGCGTCTGCCGTCCACGATCCGCGCGTTCGGGAACCATTACGCGAAGTTCCGCCGTGCCGCGGAAAGCTTCAAGCGGCAGATAATGGAGATGGACACCGAGTTCGAGCGCGCGGTCGATGCCGCCGCTCGCGAGGCTGAGGAGGCCGCGAGAATTCCAGGCTTGGAGGAAACTCCGGAAGCGTCGGAGCACCCGGAATATCCGGAGACTCCGGAGCACCCGGAATATCCGGAGACTCCGGAGTATCCGGAATATACAGAAACCCCGGAATATCCGGAAAATCCGGAAGCCCCAGAACATTCGGAATTCCCGGGAACTCCTGAAGCCCCGGAGGTTCCGGCCGAAGCGAAAGAGACAGATGGCGATAGAACTCCTCAAGAATCCTGACGCTCGGAACGACCCGCCGCGTCCGCTCCTGGAGCATCTGCTGGCGCTTCGCGACATGATCATCTTCGCGGCAGTGTCGTGGGTGATCTGCGCTGCGGCGGCCGGCATCTTCTCGCCCACGATCCTCGCCTGGCTCAAGAGTCCGGCGGCGGCTAGTGAGGACATGCTGCAGGGCCTTGACCTGACGAGCGGATTCTCGACGATACTGTCGATCGCGCTCTGGGGCGGCACAGCGCTTGCGTTTCCGTTCATTATTTACGCGATCCTCAGGTTCGTGTTTCCCGCACTCACCAACCGCGAGAAACTGGTGATTCTCTCTATCCTCATCGCTGGGTCGGCGTTCTTCCTCGTAGGCGTCACCCTCGCTTACGCGAAGACGCTGCCGATGGTCGTCGCCGCGTTCCAGAAAATTAATGCATGGGTGGGGCTGCCCAACACCGTCATTCGCATCGAGGGCTACATCTCCATCGTGCTGAAGACTATCATAGCCTTCGGCCTTGTGTTCCAGTTGCCGCTCATACTGTTCGTGCTGGGCTGGTTTGGAGTCATCACATCGAAAGGCCTGCGCGAGAAGCGCAGGGTTGCGATCGTGCTGTCGTTCTTCCTTGCCATGTTCCTTACGCCGCCCGATCCAATGAGCCAGTTCTTTATGGCCTTGCCGCTTTGCCTCCTGTACGAGCTTTCGATCTGGATGATTTGGCTCAAGGAGAAGGGCACGTTCAGCAAGCGGAGCAAGCCTGCGTGAAACGGCGCTCTTCGGTTGCGCTTGGCTTCATTGCGCTGATACTCATCGGTGCGCTGGTTCTCGTCTCGCCGTGGGCCCGCGCTGACGGCGCATGGGGCGCCTTTGGTGACGCTCTCTTCACCGCATGCTCTGGGGTCTGCGTTACCGGACTGTCGGTTGTGGACGTCGGCACCGAATATTCTCACAACGGAATCATAGTGCTGACGGTGCTTGTCGAGATCGGCTGCATTGGCTTGATTACCTGTGGAACTTTCCTGCTGGTCGCCATCGGGCGGCGGCTTTCGCTGCAGCGCGAGTTCCTGCTCATGAACGCATACGGCGCACCTGCGGTCAAGGGGCTGCGTGGGCTGATCGTCTGGGTCGTCGGGTCGATGCTCGCGTTCCAGGCGATAGGCGCGGTCGTCCTCCGTGCGCACGGCTTCAGCACGGCGAGGGCCGTGTTCTATTCCGCGATGAGCTTCTGCAACGCCGGCTTCTCTGTCGACCCCGGCTCGCTGGCGACATGGATCGACGATCCGTTTGCCGTCGTCACGATGGGCGTGCTTACGATTCTCGGCGGCATCGGCTTCCTGGTGCTTTTCAACCTCTTCACGTTCCGCTTCGCGCCCTTGCGCGCGACGTCGCGCGGACGGCTCACGCTCCATACGCGCACTGTGCTGCGCGTCTCGGCGATTCTCTTTTGCATCACGCTTGTTGCGTTCCTGTGCGCCGAGTGGGGGCATTCGCTCTCGGGGATGCCGCTGGCGAAGCGGCTCTGGGTTGGCTTCTACCAGTCGGTCACGCCGCGCACGTGCGGCTTCTGCCTCGTGCCTACGGCGGACCTTCAGCCCGTGACGCGCCTCGTGTACGAGGTGATGATGTTCCTCGGCGGCGCGCCAGGCTCGGCCGCAGGCGGCATAAAGGTGACGACGCTCGCGGTGCTGATTTGCACCCTTACGGCCATGTGCCGCGGCGATACGGAGACGGTGATCTCCAGGCGGACAGTCTCGTCGGAAATCGTCCGCGAGTCGATCGTGATCGTCATGACGCTGGCCGCCATGATCACTCTGGTCATGGGCGTGCTGCTCGTTACCGAACGCGGCAGCGGCATCGGGCAGGACGCGCTTTTCTTCGAGGCGGTCTCTGCGGTCACCACGACCGGCCTCACGGTCGGCGACACCACGCGGAGCCTCTCGATGGCGGGGCGCATCGTGCTGATGTCCGCCATGTTCTGCGGGCGGCTCGGTGCGCTCGCGGTCGTCATGATGATCGGCGACCGTGAGTCGAAGCGCCGCATACGCTATCCGCAGGAGGAGCTTGTAGTCGGATAAGTGAGAAGGAGGGAAACAAAATGAACAGCATAGTCTTCTGCGGCAGCATCATCGCCGACGTCATTAAGACGGTACCGACGTGGCCTGACAAGGGAATGCTCGTGCCCATCACCGGCATACGCCGCCAGGTCGGTGGAGCGGTCTGCAACTCCGGCGTTGACCTGAAGACGCTCGATCCTGCGGTCGATGTGCGTGCGGTAGGGGCGGTCGGAGCCGACGACAACGGCGACTTCGTCGTGAACTGCCTCGCCTCGCACGGCTTAGACTGCTCGCAGATAAGGCGGATCAAGGACGTTCCGACGTCGTTCACCGACGTCATGACCGTAGAATCGACTGGGGAGCGCACGTTCTTCAACATGCACGGCGCGGATTCCGCGCTTGTTCCCGAGGACATCGACGTATCGCGGCTCGGCTGCGACATATTCCACTTCGGCTACCTTCTGCTGCTCGACGGCATGGACGCGCCCGATCCCGAATACGGCACGAAGGCCGCGCGTTTGCTGGCGTCGGTTCAGGCGGCCGGCATCAAGACGTCCATCGATATCGTGAGCGAGCAGTCCGACCGCTTCGCGCGCATAGTGCGTCCTGCGCTCCGCTATTGCGACTACTGCATCGTGAACGAGATCGAGGGGTCGATGGCGACCGGTGCGCCGGCGGACGACCTTCGCGCGATCTGCGAAGGGCTGCTTGCGGCGGGAGTGCGCGAGCAGGCCGTGGTGCATTGCCCTGACGCCGGCGCTTCGCTCGACCGGCGCGGCGACTTCGCGCGCGTCGGGTCGCTCAAGCTGCCGCAGGGTTGGATCAAGGGCTCCGTAGGCGCGGGCGATGCGTTCTGCGCCGGAACGCTTTACGCTATCATGAAGGGTATGGACGCTGAGCAGGCGCTGCGCCTCGGCTCTTGCGCAGCGGCGACGAACCTGTCAGTGACCGACTCGATCAGCGGCGCGAAGTCCTACGCCGAGACCATCGCCCTCGACTCGGAGTTCGCAAGGCGAGAGGCGTAAGACCGATTTCCCCGGAGTCAAGGAATACGGTGTTTGGCGAGAGCCTGTGCTCCAGGTCGATGAAAAGATGCTCAAACACCGGGTCGTCCCGCAGTACGATGCTTGAGACAATCTCGTGACGAGGTTTTGTATCGAGGACGGCGGAGGTCGGGGTCGGGTCTTTCGTGCCTGTGGCCTGCCTGAAGCGCACTGCGAGCGCCTTGTAGCGCATTAGTGTCTTGTACTTCGCGGAAAGCTCCGGCAGGTTCTCCTTCAGCCAGCCGCGTATGCCGCCGTTGCGCCCGACGACGTTGCCGAGTCCGTCGAAACGCAGGCAGTTGTCAACGTAACATTCGAGGTCGTGGAGCATTCCTCCGAGACGGATCATGGCTTCCCGTGATTCCTTTCGGGCGTTCCAAGCGGACATTATGGCGCTTGGCGTTGGCATTGGTGCTGTGGTGTAGCGACGGTTGATCTTGCGCCGCTCTGCGGCGAGGCGGCGGCGGCGCTCCGTCTCACGGGCATAGTAGAAGGGGCGGCGGACGATGCGCAGGTCGCGCATCAACTCGCGTTTTATGCGTTCACGCTCACGCGGATCTGTGAGCTTCTTCACTTCGTGACGCATGGCGACGCCTATGTCCATTGCTATGGCGGCGCCAAGCATGAACGGGTTGAACCCAGAGTCGAGCAGTGGTGGCGAATTCCGCCAAGCGAACCAGTCTTTGCCGTAGTTCTCGCCGTTGAACCACTTCTTGCCGCATCTCTCGTCGGCGAACCACTCTTCGCTTCGGCACTTGCCGTTGAATCTCTCCTTGTTGCGCCACTTGACGTCAGTGCGAACTCGCATTTGTGGCCGGAACGAGTGAAGGTCAAGATATTTGCCTGCATACGACCCCGCCTCGCTGTACGTCCAGCCATAATGATATCCATACCAATACGCCGAATGCCTATAGGTTCTCCCTGCCATTGTCTATTCCTGCCTTTTCATATTTTCACATTTTATTCACATACTATTTACGACATTTGCGATACTGTGGCACATTTACGATGCTGTACGATAGGTCCTGTTCCTGTCTCCGCCGAGTATTATACCATAAATGAGAACTCTATGCGGAAAAATCTTAAGGGGTCTTGAAATAGGTCAATAGGGGGCAAAGGGGGAGGTAGCGAAGGAAGTGCAGCGCATGGTATAATATGCGCAGAAGATATTCGCGGAATGAAACCGATTATGTAAAATGAAAGCATTGATAGATTTCGAAAATGGGGTGGTGTTGTGGATGTGACGATGGCATCCTCGCCAGAGGAGAAGATTCGCCTTTTCCGAGCCATGTTCCGAGGACGGGATGACGTCTATGCGCGGCGGTATGTGAGCACGAAGTCTGGAAAGTGCGGATATTCCCCCGTGTGCGCTGTCGAATGGACGCGCGGCATCTGCGACAAGAAGCGTGTCGCCTGCGCAGTATGTCCGAACCGACAGTTCGTGCCGCTCGACGATGAGGCGGTAAGGCAGCACCTCTGCGGCGGCGATGCCAGAGTGCGGGACTTCACGCTCGGATGCTACCCTCTGCTTCCCGACGACACTGTGCGATTTGCGGCAATCGATTTGGATAAGGCGAGTTGGCGTTCTGACAGTTCATCGATCTGCGACGTACTGCGTGAACTTGAACTGCCCGTTGCGCGAGAACGGTCGCGCTCCGGAAATGGAGCTCACCTCTGGTTTTTCTTTGAAGAACCACAACCGGCCCGCTTCGTGCGGGACGTTTTGACTTACGTACTCACGCTGACGATGGAACGTAACCCCGAAGTTGGGCTCGGCTCCTACGACAGGATATTCCCCAATCAGGATCGGCTGCCCAAAGGTGGCTTTGGAAATCTCATCGCCCTGCCTTTGCAGGGAGCATCCAGGCGCGCGGGCAACACATGCTTCGTGGACGAACGGCTGGTGCCATTCCCGGACCAGTGGAAGTTTTTAAGCGAACTTCCGCTCATAACAGGAGAACAGCTTTCTAAGATCCGTGCAAGAGCTTTTTCCGAATGTCGCTCGCTCATGCCACAGACAGAAGAGAACGCTCTGCGAAACGAACCCTGGACGCTCTTCAATCCGCATTCGAACACAACGGCACAAAAGGGCTGCGAATTGCCGGTGGAGCAAGTTTCTGGCAAGATCCAGATTACTCTTGGAAATGCTGTGTACATTCGACAGACGGAGCTGACGCCCGCTCTTCGCGGAAGGCTGATTCGTCTTGCCGCGTTCGTGAATCCTGAATATGCCAACATGCAAAGGCTCAGGCTGAGTGTCTACAACACGCCGAGGGTGATTGACCGCAGCGTGAACGGTGACGATTTCCTGATCCTTCCTCGCGGATGCCTCGATGGCGCGTTGGAGACGATCAGGAACGAGAACGCGGAGTATGAAATCTTCGACAAGCGAGTGTCGGGCGAACCCTTGGGGCGAATTAGTTTCGTAGGTGAACTTAGGGACGAACAGAGACTTGCGGCGCAGGAGCTTGTTAGGCACGATACCGGCGTATTGGCTGCAGGAACAGCATTTGGCAAGACGGTGCTGGCCGCCTGGATGATCGCAGAGCGGAAAGTTCCGACACTTGTTCTCGTCAATAGGCGGCAGCTCCAGTCGCAGTGGGTCGAGCGGCTTTCGCAGTTTCTGGATATTCCGAAGAAGGACATCGGGCGAATGGGCGGCGGGGCGAACAAGCTCAACGGGCGGCTTGACGTTGCGCTTATGCAGACGCTCACGCGCATGGATGACGCCTTTCTCGTCTCGGCTATCAAGGGCTATGGGCAGATAGTTGTCGATGAATGCCATGCGATTTCCGCGCCGTCATTTGAGCGTGTCGCTCATGCATCGTCTGCTCGCTATTTCATTGGGCTATCAGCAACAGTCGTCCGTCAGGACGGGCAGCATCCTATCATCGAGATGGAATGCGGCCCGGTACGCTATCGCGTTGACGCGAAAAAGATGGACGCATTCGCGGCATTTAGGCATGTCGTCAGAGTGCGTCCGACGCCTTTCGTCCCGAAGACCGAGTCGCTCGACAAGGAAGGCGCGGCGAAGTTCGCCGATGTTGTCGCCGAACTTGCCGACAACGAGACTCGCAACGCGATGATCGCTGCTGACGTTGCCGCATGCGTGCGCGAGGGCCGTTCGCCTGTCGTCATCAGCGAACGTCGCGGGCATCTTGACGCTCTGGCGGAACTGCTTGATGGCGCGGCGGATCACATCCTTATTTTGCGCGGCGGCATCGGACGGCGGGCGTTCAAGTCGATTCGTGAAGAGCTTGACGCTATCCCGCCAGGCGAGTCGCGGATACTGCTCGCAACGGGATCGTATCTCGGCGAGGGCTTTGACGACGCGCGGCTGGATACGCTGTTCCTTACGTTGCCTATCTCATGGCGTGGACGGATCGTCCAGTATGCCGGGCGGCTCCATCGTCAATGCGATAGAAAGCGCGAGGTGCGAATATACGATTATCTCGATCAGCGAGTCGCGTTATGTGCGAAGATGTTCAACCGACGGGCGGAGGGATACCGGGACATAGGCTATGAGATGGTCATGACAGACGACTCGCTCGGTGGTTGGCCGAAGGGTGTGGAGATTCCCGTGGAACTTCGCGATGACGAGTCGTATGCTGACTCAATCCGCCGCCTTGGGCGTGACGGAGTAGACGCAGAGACGGCGGATTTGTTCGTCCATGCGGCGCTTGAGAAGGCTGGCGAAGGAGATTCTGCGAGAAGCGCGGCGGAGAGGTTTCTGTTCAAGTTCCTTGGCGGCTTGCCGCAGACCATGGGACTCTTCACGCTCAACGGGCGCATTGACGTGCCGTTCGGCCCCAATCCGTTCATGGAGGTTGATCTCCTTTGCGAGTCCAAGCATCTTGCCGTCGAAATCGACGGGGCATTCCACTTCACGGACGCAGAGCATTATCGGCGCGACCGGCGCAAGGACTTCCTGCTTCAGAAGAACGGCTATCTTGTCCTTCGGTTCCTCGCCGAGGACGTGACTCGTCGACTTGCGCAGGTCATCGACGAAATTGCAGCAGCCATCGAATCAATATCAATATCAAATCCCTGAGTTGTTTGCCGCGTTTGAACCCAAGCGCGGCGATTTGGTATAATTGCAGCGTTCTGTGGGAAACTGCGGACATTTGATTTTTGACATACCGTCCGGTTGTGAGCCGGGCGGACGGTCGCCACGAAGGAAAGAAGGCTGCTCTGAATTTAACCTAATGGAAGTGTCAAATCTGGCCGAATGAAAATATAAAATTTGACCGAATGAGAGCCGAAAGGCCGTCCGCCGAAGTCGCTCATCGTGGTTCTCGGCCGCTCCGCCGCCGCCTACACCCGCCCCGACGGCGTCCATGTCGTGCCAATTTCCGCGCTTAGGCCATGACCCGCGCTTGAATCCGGGCGCGGCGATTTGGTATAATTTCGGCGTTCTGCGGGGAACTGCAGGACGTTGCTCTTTGACATACCGCCCGGTTGTGAGCCGGGCGGGCCGGTCGCCACCTTCATCCGAAGGGAGAGCGACAGAATCCTCCTTCGCTGCGTATGCAGCTACGGAGGACAGGTCCTCCATAGTCGGGATTGTCCGCCGTAGCCTCGTGCGAAGGCGGAAAATCGGCGAAGGGGGAAACGTACGCAACAGTACGTATGGTAGCTTTCTGGATAAGCCGGTAACTTCTCCAAGTAACAAAGCGAAATACGACTGTGCGCGCGTGTGGAATGCTTTCCACGCGGCGCACTTTCTATTCATGTTTTGTTACAGGCTCTTACCGGCGCCTCCAGAAGATGTGAATTTTGAGGGTGCGCCGCTCTTCTTTTGCCGCCGACGCCCTCTCAACAACAAGGAATGCGGCAAATGGGTGGTAGGAGTGTGCAAAAGTGAAAATCGTAACGATTGTGCTGTTCGTTGCCGGACTTGTCGCCGCCGGATTTTGGTATATCACGGAAAACAGCCGGGCTGATCGGGCGCTTGCCTATCAGAGGCAGCAAAAACAGATAGAGAAAGCCGAAGCCATAGAAAAGGAGCGGGCGGAGCGTCAGCGTGAAGAGGACGAGAGAATCCGCAAGGAGCGTGCAGAAGCTGTGGCAAAAGAAGATGCCATGCGTATGTTTCTCAGTTACATCGACCGTGAGGAGGTTCGGCTTAAGGAAGAAGTGGAGGAAGCAGAGATTGGTCTTCAGAAGATAGACGTTGATCAGTCGAGCCTTGAAGAGGAGTTACAGGCAATTGAACGGGCAAACGAGGCTCGTGTTGCAAGCAAAGACAAACGAGGCGAGAGCCAGCGCGACATGGTGGAGCGTGTCAGGGCGATGTTGAAGTCCGTAGTGTTAAATCGTTTGTCTAGGACATATTGCGGGTTTGATCTTTCCGCGTTGCGCTCTGAGTTTGAGAGTGAGATGCAAAAAATAAAAGATATTGATGATCATTACCACAAGAGAAATAAGGCAATACGCCAGAAATATGAAGAAAGCGTCAAAGACGTCGACAAAGAAGTTGACAAAAAGATGAAGGTGGCACGCGAGAAATATGCTTCAGTGCAAAAGCAGATTGACCCTAATCGTCTTGAGAAACTTAGGAAACAGCTTACGGACATTGAACAAAAAATAGAGAAGAATCTCAGAAAGAGTCTGGCTCGGACAAAATGGGATGAACGAGATTTGACGCAGCTTCAGCAACAACAGATCATCCTACAAAACCAGATTTCGAGTTATGCGGATGTTTCGGGTCTGGCTTCGGCGGGAACTCTGCATATGGACGTGACCGAAGCTGAGACTTCTGCGCGTAGAAAGTATAATCGGGCACAAGAAATTCGGGACGACGAACGAGACGCTGCGCAAGAGGAACGAGATTACGAGCAAGATGTGTATGCGCGGGTTAGTCGATATGAAGATAAATCTCTTGGAATGATTCGCGTTGTCATGATAAATGCGCGGAACCAGAAGTTCGGAGCTCTTAATCTTGCCAAAAAACATCTTTCTTTTATAAAGCAGAAAGCGGTTAATCTTGACTTGTTGACAGCCGATGAAATTGAGGCCATGCGCAAGGAAATCGCACGTAGCATTTCAAAGTCAATCATCGAGGTGGAGGTGGGCAAATGAGCTTGCTGCTCTCGTGTTTGCTGGCAAATTGGCTGGTTGCAGGTCCTTCCGGTGGCGAAGGCATCGTTGATTCATTCATTCGCGACGGCGTTAAGCCCAAAGACTTTGAGAAGCTTACGCAGAATGCCAAGAAGGGAAGGACGCATCTTGCTGGATTCGGCTCAGGCTTTTTCATCACGAAAGACGGGTACATATTGACCAATCACCATGTTGTGGAGGACGCCGCGGAGATTGTTGTAGTAAGGGGCGACATCGCGTATCGCGCATTTCCGGTCGCACAGAGCAAAAAGAGAGACCTTGCATTGATGAAGATAAATCTCTTTCCGCGAGGCACGAACGGAGTATATGTCGTAAACGGCATCCCGACCGTTCCATTCCTGCAGCTGGCAGATGGATGTGAAATTGGGCAGACAGTCTATGCTATCGGATTCCCAAATCCCGAGGTGCTGGGCTTTGAACCGAAAGTTACCAGGGGAATTGTCAGCAGCTTGACGGGATTCAAGGGTCAGAAGGACAACTTTCAGATGGATGCTGCGCTGACAGGCGGCAATTCTGGTGGGCCAGTGGTTGATGAATATGGAAATGTCGCAGGAGTTTCCGTTGCCACTGCGCATCGTGCGAGTCTGAGCGCAAACTATGCAATCAACATGGCAGCCGTGCGAAAGTTCATCCCACGGGGGATTAAGTTTACGCGAGGTGTGACAGGACGGGCATTGAAGACCGAGAAGGTGATTGCGCGTGTGACGGACGCGACCGTCCTTGTTCTGAAATACGGCGAGGGTGCGTGTGAGCGTATTACAAGAACCGTGACTGATGCAGACGATGTTCGCGCACGGGAAGATGATACACGCATTCGCAAGGCCATGCTTGATGCCCGCATGTGCAAGTTGAAGAAGGAATGGAAGGATCTTAAGGAAATTACGGACTGGATACTCGATTCGCGCGGCGAAGTCGGGGATGTGCGCGAGTGGAATGACCTTGCACGGGAGGAGCTGGGTTTACACCTCGTCATTGTAGCGGAAGCCGATGGGCGTGATGTGATGGCAAGTATAAAGCCTATTTGTGGATTCAAGGAAGACTTCGTGCCGTATGGGAAGCCAGTGCAACTGTATGGTGGTCGGGAAAGACGGGGCTTCCCCGTAGAAGCGCGACTTGACTACGAAGATGACGAGTGGATCTGGCGCGGCGAGTTGAAATGCCGATACGATTGGCGTGGGACAAAAGAGGTTCGCGTGGTGTTGAAGCACATTGGAAAGAAGTAGGAGGCGTGTGATGGTCATCAGGTGTGGCGCATGTAGGGAAGACATGGAAGTGCAAGATGGCATTTTGGACGGAACGCATGTAAGATGTCCGTATTGCAATGAAAAGACGACGTACGAAGTGTCCGCTTCCATGACATTGTGCGGCGAGGACGCAAGCCATGACAGGTCTCAACGCAACAAGCTGTCAGCCGGCATTGGAAACCGACATAACACAACACGGCAGATAAACAACTCAGAGCCTTATGTAGGTGCGGCAGATGAACCAGGATTTCGAATCCAATGTGAATCTGCCATGCCGCCTCCAACAGGCGCTGGCGTGCGGAGGATCGACAAGTTCGAGCGGCAGAAATTTGCGATTGCTATTTCGCTTTTCATATTGATTGCCATTGGTGCGCTGGCAATCTACTGGTGGAAGTCGCAATATGTTTTGGCTCCGCCGGATAGGGGTGTGGCTGAGGTATTTTCGGAAGATGCCGAACGTGCGCGGCTGACAGCAGAAGAGAATGCCGAGCGAGAACGGAAGCGTAAGGAAACTGATGCGGAGCGTGCCAGACAAAAGGCTGAAGCTGATGCGGAGAGAGAAAAGCGTGCCAGACAAAAGGCTGAAGCTGATGCGGAGAGAGAAAAGAGGCGTCTCGCTCGCGAGAAGGAACTTCAGGAGCAGAGGAATAAGGCTGAGACGGAGAGAGAAAATAGAGAGCGGGTCGAAGAAGTAGAGCGGAAGTTTAAATCCGCAATATTCGTCTTTGCTTCCGATTTTTCGGAAGACAAGTCGCCGATCAGGAAGGATGGAACGTTCTATGCGATTGGCGTGGAGTACATTTCGGATAAAAAAATATACGAAGCGATGGTTGAGCAAGGAACGATTGTTGCGGTGCGTTCTTTCTCGCCAAGGGGAGAGCCGTCCGATGTGGATGTGGGAACCTTCAAGGGCGACGTCATGAAGAATAGGTTTCTTGCCATGGGCGAGGATGGTGTCGCATGGATTCTTGGCACTGGAAAATCATCTTGGACGGAGAAGGTGTCATTGTCTGATGAGGACATAACGCCAGCGAAAAGGGAACTTGGGGGATTGTTCTCGATTCTGTCTGGTTGGGGATGTTTGCCAGATTTGAAATATCGCTTGACATTAAAGCCCGGAAAAAGCGGAACGTATGCAGATCGAGGAAGCAACATTTCTCTTGGAATCATAGAATACTGTGCGTCAATATCTTCCGAAAAGCTACGAGATGCCATTCTCAAACCGATGAAAAATAGGCGCGAGGAGGCTGCGAACATTGCGCCGCCGAAGCTGAAGAAGTTCATGCCTACAGTCGTGTTTTACGATGGAGATGTCATCAGAAAAGAGTTGAAGGTGACAAAAGTGCCACGTCACTTCAAACATCTTGGAACAAAGCATTATGGTACTGTCAAGCAGACAACCTATAATCAAGCGGAGGAACAGTGGAAACGGCTAAGGGCAGAGGCTGAACGTCAGGAGCGCAGGAAAGAAGAGGTGCTCCAAGAAAACGCTCAGATTATGCGCGAGCATGAGACGAAGGTTCGCGCAATATTGGGCAAAGGCATATCGGGTGAACAGATAGAGGCGGAGGCGCAAAAATATGTTTTGCTTATAGAACGGAGCCGGTCTCGCCTTGCGAAATAGTTGAACTGTTGACGGCGGCGGCGACTGGCAGTACCCCACCAACTCTCTCCATCGCTTTTTCAAGGTGACGGTCGAGATGCCGTAGAGGCATTGCGACGGGCGATAAGAATATTCCGCATTGAGTTCTCATTTTGACGCGGTGGCGGGTGTTGCGCTGGAGACCAGCAATGTGGTATAATATTCGCGAAATGCGAATGAGGGAGTGTGCATGGTAAAGGGACAGGACATAGTCGTGCTTGCCGCGCTCATGGGGGGCGAGTTTTCAGACGCGGCGTATGCCGCTCTTGCAAAACGCGCCGCGTTGAGCGTGTCAGAAACCCATGCCGCCGTGAAACGGCTGAGTGAGGCATCACTTGTTGACGATGCACGGCGCATAAGGCGTCACAACGCGGTTGAATTTCTTGTGCATGGATTGAGGTATCTTTTCCCGCCGCAGATGCAGGACGGCGAGGCAATGGGCCTTCCCGCTGCCTACGCCGCGCCTGTTGCGGCGGACGAGTTCGCGGTGGCGGGCGAAATTCCTGTCTGGCGAAGCGATAAGGGGGCAGCTCTAGGACGTGCGCTGACTCCGATATATCCGAGCGTGCCAATCGCGGCGGCGCACGACAGGGGAATCTACGACAGCCTGGCGCTGATAGACATGCTTCGCGGCGGTAGGGCTCGCGAACGCGCGTTTGCCGAAGGCAAGCTGAAGGAGCTGATCTGATGAACGCCGTCGAGGAGGCGATTCTGAAGCTTGACGCAAGGTTGGAGGGTGCGCCTTTCGACTTTGTGTTTCTTGGCGGATCCGTCCTCTCGCTACTTGTGACGGATCCAACCGTTGACGCGATTCGGGTGACGAAAGACGTCGATGTCATCGCTAACATCAAGAGCAGACGGGAGTTTCATTCGTCGGAAAGGGCATTGGAACGACTTGGCTTCAGGCATGACACGAGGGAGGACGCCCCGATATGCCGCTGGATATGCGACGGCGTAACGGTTGATGTTTTACCAGTACGCGAAGAGGTGCTTGGATGGCGGTCGACATGGTTTGAGTCCGCCCTGCGGTCTGCGATGACGGTTGATGTGCAGGGGCGTAGCATTCGCGTCGTTTCTGCGCCATATTTCGTTGCGTTGAAGCTTGAGGCGTTTGAGGAACGCGGTGGAGGCGACTTCATAACAAGCGTGGACTTCGAGGACGTCATCTGCCTCTTCAACGGGCGAGAGGCCGTTGCGGAGGAGATTGCTGCGGAACGTGAGATAGGAAAGATGCTTGGTGCGAAGTTTGCGGCATATCTTCGCTCCGACATTCTCGATGATGCAATAGAAGGCTTTGTGCAGACCGAGAGGAATCCCGACGAGCGCAAGACGGCGATATTGTCGCGTTTCCGCAAAGTCGCTGCACTGGCCGACGGCTGATTTCCGCGACGGCGTACCTGTTCTCACATGGGAGCCGGACTTGAACACCAACGGCGTCGTGCGCACGTACAAAGTCTACGGCAGCGAGACGCTTGAAGGCGGCGGCGACTGGCAGTACCCCGCCAACTCCCTCCACCGCTTCTTCAAGGTGACGGTCGAGATGCCGTAGAATCTTTCCCAAAGCGCGTAGACTCTTTGCAAGACTAAAGTTGAACTTGAGAATTGCACATAAACTATGGTATAATACTGCCGTAAAGGAGAAGATAGAATGATAAAACGTGAAATTTGCTATGAACTGAAGAGATGTGCTGGTTTGTTGCCTGTTGTGACCTTGCTTGGTCCTCGGCAATCAGGCAAGACAACAATCGTTAGGCATGTCTTCAATGGATTTTCGTACGCCAATCTCGAAGATTCGCAGGTGTTTGAGCTGGCGCGAACGGACTCGCGGCTTTTCTTTAAGCAGTTCGCGCCGCCTGTCATCATTGACGAAATCCAGCGTCTGCCGAACTTGCTGCGCGACATACAGGTGCTTGTGGACGAGGACGGAAAGCCGGGACGATACGTTCTGACGGGGTCGCATCAGCCGATGCTACAAGCGGAGGTTTCGCAATCGCTTGCTGGAAGGACGACTCTTTCAACGCTGTTACCGCTTTCGATTCGGGAACTTGGAGTAAAGCCTTCGCGTGACGAGTTGATTTTTTCGGGCTTTCTGCCGCGGATTCACGCCTCTCGTCTGCCGCCGAGGCGCATACTTTCAGATTACCTGCGTACATATGTCGAGCGCGATGCGCGGCAGCTTGTGAATGTCAAGGACTGGCAGAGGTTTGAGACTTTTCTGCGGCTGCTTGCAGGGCGTGTAGGACAAGTTGAGAATCTTGAAAGCCTTTCTGGAGACGTTGGAGTGTCGTCGACTACGCTCAAAAACTGGCTTTCGGTTCTTGAGGCGAGTTTTGTCATTTTCCGTCTGCCGCCTTATTATCGGAATTTCGGCAAGCGGTTCGTCAAGTCGCCCAAGATATACTTTACAGATGTCGGGCTTGCGTCGCATCTGCTGTCTATTTCGTCGGTGCGGCAGATTTCACAACATCCTCTCGTCGGAGGGCTGTTCGAGAACATGGTCGTGATAGAGGCTCTGAAAGCGCGTCTGAATGCTGGGTTGGAGCCGAATCTCTACTATATGCGTGATTCCAGCGGAGTTGAGGCGGATCTTGTGCTTGAGGATGGGGCGGGACTCAGGTTGTGGGAAATCAAGTCTTCGATGACGGCCGACATGTCATTTGCGCGCAATCTGCGCCTTTTGCGAAAGGCTATTCCAGAAGTGCTGTCGGCAGACGTCGTCTATGCCGGACCGGATTGGCCGTTGCCGCCAGACGGGAGATTCATCAATTTTGCGTCTATAGGAGAGGCAGTTCTGTGCAACGGTGAAAAAGATCGACGAATTGATGGTCTGGATAACCGGCACAGGAGGTGACGGTCGAGATGCCGTGTGGAATGGCTGTTTCGCGCACACGGGAATGCCGGGATATGCTATAATGCGCGGCAAAAGAAGGAAGAAGTGTTAAAGGAAGAAGTGCTTGAAAAGAGGATTACAGAAGAAATGCGAGGATAGGCAGTTCCTGCCGCCCTTGGGTGATACGCCGCGTGAGGATACTGCGGCGGTCATGAAGTTCTACAAGTTGCCCAAGGCCTTCTCAAAGCTGGTTCTGGACGAGGCCGAGTCCGTCGGCCGGATACGTCCGGCGGACTTCGAGGGTCGTCTCGACCTTCGGCGTAAGTTCATCTTCACGTGCGACCCGGAGACTGCGCGCGACTATGACGACGCCCTGTCGCTGGCGACCGACCGGCGCGGGAACCGAGTCCTCGGCGTGCATATCGCCGACGTCAGCCACTACGTGCGCCCCGGCAGCGCGCTGGACCGCGAGGCATGCCGTCGCTCGACCAGCGTCTACTTCTGCGACCGCGTAGTGCCGATGCTGCCGGAGACGCTCTCGAACGGCGTCTGCTCGCTCATGCCCGGCGAGGACCGGCTGGCGTTCTCGGTGTTCATTACGTTCGACCGCAACGGCGAGGTGACGGCGCGGTCGTTCGCGAAGTCCGTCATACGCTCGAAGGCCCGCTTCACATACGAGCAGGTGATGACGGTCATCGGCGGCGGACGGCTGGACGCCAGGTTCGCGAACTGCGCCAAGGAGGCCGCGCGGACGATCCGTGCCATCAGCGCGCTCGCGCAGCAGCTGAGGGCGCGGCGGTTCGCCGCTGGTGCGCTCGACCTGGACGTCCCGGAGGCAGAGGTGCTTCTTGACGGCGAGGGCGAGATGTCCGGGATCGTCACGCGCCCTTACGACGAGTCCCACCAGATGGTCGAGGAGTGCATGGTCGCGGCGAACGAGGCCGTCGCTAAGGAGCTATGGACTCACGGCGTGAAGATTCTCGCCCGCCTGCACGAGCCGCCGGAGCAGGAGAAGATGCTGATGCTCCGTGCGGAACTTCGCGGACTCGGCGTAAAAGTCGGCGACCTCTCCAACCCGAAGGTGTTCGCCCAGTTCATGAAGACGGTCAAGTCTCACCCACTCTACCCGACGATAGCAACGATGGTGCTGCGGTCGATGAAGCGGGCGGTGTACGACGCGACGTCGATAGGGCACTTCGGGCTCGCCAAGCGATACTACGCGCACTTCACGTCGCCGATCAGGCGATATCCAGACCTGACGCTCCACCGCCAGCTCGCCGCCTACCTTTCCAATCCTGCCTCGGCGCGCGTCGGGTCCGCGACGCTGGCGCGTTGGGCGGCGCACGCGAGCGAACGCGAGGAGATCGCCACCGAGGCCGAGCGCGGCCTTCTGGAGATCAAGAAGTTCCGACTTCTGGAGGCGCAGCTTCAGTCGCGCCAGGTTATCGACTATGATGCCGTCATAGCCAAGTGCATGCCGTTCGGCTGCTTCGTCGACATACCCGAGCTGGACGTTTCCGGCCTTGTGCACGTCTCGCTGCTGTCGTCGCGCTACGTGCGGTTCAACGAGTCCGACCAGACGCTCTCCGCGCCGGGCGGCGGGCGCTGGCGCATCGGCGACAGGCTGCGCGTCCACGTCGCGCGCGTCGACTTCCGCCAGCGGCGCATCGACTTCGCGCCCGTGCGTCGCGGCTGACGCCGGAAGATGGTATAATATGCGGCAATCATGAGCGCAGACCTGTCAAACGTAAGGAACATCGGCATCGTCGCCCACATCGACGCGGGCAAGACGACGACCACCGAGCGCATACTCTTCTACACCGGCAAGATTCACAAGCACGGCGACGTGCACGACGGCAACACCACGACCGACTTCATGGTGCAGGAGCGCGAACGCGGCATCACTATCCAGTCCGCCGCGATTTCCTGCGAGTGGAAGGGCCATGCCATCAACATCATCGACACGCCCGGCCACGTGGACTTCACGATGGAGGTGGAGCGTTCCCTTAGGGTTCTTGACGGGGCGGTGTGCGTCTTCTGCGCCGTCGGCGGCGTGCAGCCACAGTCCGAGACCGTCTGGCGGCAGGCTGATCGTTACAACGTGCCGCGCATCGCGTTCGTCAACAAGATGGACCGCATGGGCGCCGACTTTGCGCGTGTGGTGGAGGAGCTGCGCGGCAAGCTCAAGGCGACCGCCTGCCCTATCGACATTCCGATCGGCCGCGAGGAGTCTTTCGTCGGCGTCATAGATCTTATCGAAATGAAGGCCATCGTCTACGACGAGGCGACCGAGGGCAAGACGTTCACGGTCGGCGACATTCCCGCCGAGCTGAAGGACGACGCCGAGCTCGCCCGTGCCGAGCTGGTGGAGAAGGTGGCCGACCTTGACGAAGGCGTGATGGAGGCGTATCTCGAGAAGGGCGACCTCACTAAGGAGGAGCTTGTGCCCGCGATACGGCGACTGGTCGTAGCGGGGCGGTTCGTGCCCGTACTGTGCGGCACGTCGCTGCGTGACAAGGGCGTGCAGCCGCTCCTCGACGCGATCTGCGCCTACCTGCCGAGTCCTGCGGACAGGCCGCCCGTGGCGGCGACCGACCTCAAGAGCGGGGCGCCGGTCACACGCGAGCAGAAGGACTCCGAGCTGCTCACCGCGCTCGTCTTCAAGATCGCCACCGACCCGTATGTCGGGCGGCTCTTTTTCGTGCGCGTCTACGGCGGCGTGCTGAAGAAGGGCACGAACGCCTTCAACCCGCGCACGCGGAAGCGCGAGCGCATCATGAAGATCGTGCGCCTCTTTGCCGATGACCAGATAGAGGTGGAAGAGCTTAGCGCCGGTGACATCGGTGCGATAGTGGGCCTTAAGGAGGCGACGACTGGCGATACGCTCTGCGCCGAGATGAAGCCCTGCTACCTTGAGCGCATCACGGCCCCGCAGCCCGTCATGTTCATGGCGATCGAGCCGAAGTCCAGCGCCGACAAGGACAAGCTCGTCGAGTCGATGAAGGCCCTTGCGGCGGAGGACCCGACGTGCCAGTTCCGCGAAGACGAGGAGACTGGACAGACCATTCTCTCAGGCATGGGAGAGCTTCACCTCGAGATTCTTGTTGACCGCCTCAAGCGCGAGTTCAAGTGCGCCGCCAACACCGGCAAGCCGATGGTGTCGTACTGCGAAACCGTCACCAAGTCCGCCGAGACGAGCTTCACCTTCGACCGCGAGCTCGGCGGCAAGCGCCATGCCGTCTCGCTCCGCATAGCCGTGAAGCCGCTGGAACGCGGCAAGGGCAAGGCGGTCGAGCTTTCGCGCGAGTTCGTAGGGCTCGTCGCCGACCGCCACCTTCAGGAGTGCGTCCGGCAGGGGCTTGAGGACGGCATATCGACGGGTGTCCTTGCGCGTTACCCGATGACCGACCTGGAGGTCACCTGCCTCGGTGCGGAAATCGTCGATCCTGAGGTCTCGGACGAGGTCGCGTTTCGTTCCGCCGCCATGATGGGCTTCCGCGAGGCTGCGGAGGCCGCCGCGCCGGAGTTCCTTGAGCCGATAATGAAGCTGGAGATCACGACGCCGCCGGAGTCCGTCGGCGAGGTGCTTGGCGACCTGAACGGCAGGCGCGGCACGGTGCTGGACATGGACATGCGCGGCGACATGCAGATCGTGCACGCCCGCGTGCCTATGGCGCAGATGTTCGGCTATTCGACGGCGATCCGCTCCCTGACGAAGGGCCGGGCCTCGTACTCGATGGAGCCCGACATGTTCGAGATCGCGCCGCGCAATGTCCGCGAGGACATATTGAGCCGATAGCCCCGGCCGTCCGGATTGTGGTATAATGTCCGTGAATGAAAACTTGATGTGCGGACATGAACGACGCCCGTCTAAATGAGCTTTCCATAATCATCGTCACGTGGAAGGGGGATGACCTTCTGCGCGACTGCCTTGACTCGCTGGCGCGGGCGACAGGGACGGCTCCTGAGATCGTCGTCGTGGACAACGCCGCCGAGGATTCGACGCGGCGGCTCGTGGCGGCATATCCCAACGCCGAGTACGTCGCCTCTCCGGGCAATCCTGGTTTTGCCGGCGGCAACAACATCGGCCTCGCGAAGACGACCCGCGAGTACGTGCTTCTTCTCAACAACGATACAGTTATCCACGCCGACTCGTTCTCGCCCCTGATCGAGTTCCTTGACGCGCATCCGAAGGTCGGCATCGTGCAGGGCACGATGAACGTGCCGGGGTTCGGCTTGGACGACTGCGGCATTGAGATGACCCCGTTCGGCATACAGCGCCATCTTCACAGGGGCGAGCCGGCGGAGACTGCTGCGTTGGCGCCTCGCAAGGTGTTCGCGGCAAAGGGCGCGATGCTGATGTTCAGGCGCGGCGTGCTGCGCGACACGGGCTTCCTGTTCTACGACCACTTCAAGTCATACTACGAGGAGACTGACTTCTGCCATCGTGCGCGGAACGCCGGCTGGGAGACGTGGTTCGTTCCGACGCCGCCGATAGACCATCTCGGCGGCCGCACGTCGGCGCGCTTCTCCGTCGATGACATCTGGGCCCAGTATGTTCGGAACATCTTCTATTCGTTCTGGAAAAACTTCGGGTTCTTCGGCCGCTTTTTCACGCTGCCGTGCTTCGCATGTGCCGTTCTTCTGCGCAGTCCGCGGACGTTCTTCCGCGCCTTGGCGCTGCTGACGGCGAAGTGAAGTTCCACTTGTCTAAACACAGTCTAAAAGGATATAATACAGGACATCATGAGCTATTATCTCGTCATACTCATCGGCGCGGTGCTGGTGAACAACTTCGTGCTCAGCCGATTCTTGGGCTGTTGCCCGTTCCTCGGTGTTTCCAAGAAGATTGAAACGGCGCTCGGCATGTCCGGCGCGGTCGTCTTCGTGATGACTGTCGCGGCGGCCGTCACGTGGTGCCTGGACTTCTGGCTGCTGGTTCCGTACGGCCTCGGCTACATACACACGCTTGCGTTCATTCTCGTGATCGCGGCGCTCGTGCAGTTCATAGACATCGCGATGAAGCGCTTCTTGCCGCCGCTGCACGCCGCGCTCGGCATCTTTCTTCCGCTGATAACCACTAACTGCGCGGTTCTCGGCGCGGCTGAGATAAACCACGCCCAGCTTGACAAACTGAGCAAGCTCGTCGCTTCAGGCGCCGCCGCGAAGTCCTATCTCGCCAGCTTCGGCGAGGCCGTCTTCTTCTCGTTCGCCGCGGCGCTCGGCTTCGCTCTCGCCCTCGTCATCTTCTCGGGGATTCGCGAGAAGCTTGCGCACGCCGACCCGCCGCGCTGCTTCCGCGGCATAGCGGTCGCGCTCGTCACCGCCGGTCTTCTTTCGCTTGCGTTCATGGGCTTCAGCGGACTGGTGAAGCTTCCGTACTAGTCCAGCACTTCCAGGGCTCCTGGAGAATCCGGAAAGGAAAGCAATGGCAACAGCAATACTCATCATCGCCGGAATCGGGCTCGTGGCCGCCGCCGCGCTTGCCGTGGCCGACAGGTACCTGAGCGTAAGGGAGGATCCGCGCATAGGCATGGTTACTGCGGCGCTCCCGGGCGCGAACTGCGGCGGCTGCGGCTTCGCCGGGTGCGACGGTTACGCGCGCGCCCTCGTCGCCGGCACCGCGCCGAACGGCGCCTGCGC
>JAFRDO010000036.1 GCA_017403825.1 Kiritimatiellia bacterium | reverse complement strand
GCTGCAGCAGTCGCACCGGCTCGCGTACGAGCGCCAGCGCCGCGCGCGCAGCAGACCGCCGCCCGAAGCCAGGCAGGCGTGCCAAGCACTTCTCAAGTTCGGCGATCGGTTGCGGTGTCACTTGCCGAAGAGTCCGCCGCCACCGCCAGACTGCATCAACTTCGCCATCTCCTGCTGGGTCGTCTCCCTGGCGCGCTTGAGGGCACCGTTGACGACGTTGAATAGCATCGTCTCGAAGCGGGCGGGCTTGTCGCGCTTCACCTCGTCGTACGCCTCGGGGGCGATAGTTATGCGCTCGATCGTCATGTCGCCCTTCGCGACGACGGTGATGCCGCCGTTGGAATACTCGACAGAGATCTTCTTGATCTCCGCCTCGATGCGCTTCGCCTCGCTGCGCATGCGCATCGCCTCCTTGATCTGATCCATCATTCCCATGTTGAGTTCCTCCTAAGCCAAGTCTTTTCCAGCGAGATCCCTGTATGCCCTGAGGTATATCTCGCGCGTCTTCGCCACAACGTCGTCGGGCAGCACTGGGCCGGGCGGCTGGTGGTTGAAGTTCACCGAGTCGAGCCAGTCACGGACGTACTGCTTGTCGAGCGACGGCGGGTTGGCGCCGACGCGGTAGCTCGCCTGCGGCCAGAAGCGCGACGAGTCGGGCGTAAGCACCTCGTCGGCAAGGACGAGCGCGCCGTCGGCATCGCGGCCGAACTCGAACTTCGTGTCGGCGATTATGATGCCGTGCTGCGCGGCGTAGTCCGCCGCCTTCGAGTACAGGCCAATCGTCGCGTCGCGCAGCTCCCGCGCGGTCTCCTCGCCCACCAGCTCCGCAGTCCGGGCGTAGCTGATCGCCTCGTCGTGGTCGCCTATCGCCGCCTTGGTCGTCGGCGTGAAGAGAACCTCGTCGAGCTTCGAGGCGTTCTGGTAGCCGGGACGCAGCTTCTCGCCGTTCACCGTGCCGGACTTCTGGTACTCCTTCCACCCGGAACCGGTGAGGTAGCCGCGCACGATGCACTCCACCTCGATCATGTTCACCTTCCTGACTAGCATCGAACGGCCGCGGAGGTCGTCCGCGTACGGGCGCAGGACTTCCGGGTATTCCGCGACGTCGGCCGTGACGAGGTGGTTCCTCACGCCCAACAACCCGAACCAGAAGAGCGAAAGCTGGTTGAGCACCCTGCCCTTGTCGGGCACGCCGTTGGGCATGATCACGTCGAAGGCGCTGATGCGGTCGGTCACCACCATGAGCAGCCTGTCGCCAAGGTCGAAGACGTCGCGGACCTTGCCGCTCCGTCGCGTAACCCCCGGAATCTCGCATTCCAGGAGTGCGTGGTTGTTGTCGTATTTCATAATTCGTTCCGTTGAGGAGGTTTCGATTATACCAAACTACTGGTGCCGGCGCATCTGCCGCGTGACCGGCGGATCGATGACTTCGGGCACGATCGCACCGCACTGCGCAGCAGCGGTCTGGCGGCGGATTATCCACATCTGCACGATGGAGAAGACGTTGGAAAGGAACCAGTAGAGCGAGAGCGCCGACGGGAACGAATAGAACATCACGAGCATCATGATCGGCATGAACACCATCATCATCTTCTGCTGGCTCTTGTCCCCTGTCGACGGCGTGAACGCGCTCTGCAGCGCGGTCGTGGCCGCCATGAGGATCGGCAGGATATTGAGCCCGCCGAACGGGAACCAGCTCGAGAACAGCCCCTCCGGCTCGGACAGGTCGGCGATCCACAGGAAAGGCGCATAGCGAAGCTCCACCGCCGAGCGGAGCACGTTGAAGAGCGCGATGAACACCGGAATCTGTATGAGCATAGGCAGGCAGGAGCTCATCGGGTTCACCTTGGCCTCGCGGTACATCGCCCACGTCTCCTGCTGCAGCCGCTGGGGGTTGTCCTTGTACTTCGCCTGTATCTCCTTCATCTTCGGCTGGAGCTCCTGCATTTTCTTCATGCCGACCGTCGACTTGTGCGTGAGCGGCCAGAAGAGGAGGCGCACGAGGATCGTAAGCAAAATTATCGCTACGCCGTAGTTCGGAATCCAGTCGTTGAAGAGGTTCAGCACCCACACGAGCGGATAGCAGAGCCAGCGCCACATGCCGAATTCCATCACATCCCTCATGCCAAGGTCCCACAGCAGCGACTGCTTCTTCGGCCCCACGTAGAACGTCACGGTGCGTCTCGGCTCAGCGCTGCCGAACGTGGCGCACACCGCGACCGAGGCCGGACGATACGTCGCCGTCGCCATGTCTCGCGCGATGTCTGCGTCGAAACCGGATATCGCCGCGTCCGACGCGCACAGCGCTGTCACGAAGAACCGGTTCTTCACGGCAATCCAACCCATTCCGTCGCGCACTTCGGTCTTCTTGGACGGCGGCATTCCTTCCGCGCTCTGGGATCCGCTGCACCCGCCCGAAAGCCCGCCGACGAGATACGGCTTCAGCGGCGAGTCGCCCTCGCAGTGGTGGATCACCTCCGGCTTGCCCTTGGCGTTGGCCAAGTCGAGCGAATCTACGGAAAGGAGGTCGTTCTTCGACCCGCCCATCGTCATCACGCCAAGCGAAATCGAACTGCCGGAGACGCCGTCCCCGCCCTTGAACTCCTCGGCGTAGACGACACGGTAGCCTGCGGACAGCGTCACGGTGCGCGTAACGGTCGCGTTAACGAACACGACCGCATTGGACGACTGCTCCTTCACGTCATACGCGGCGTTCGGCGCAAGGCCCTTCACGCCGCCGAGCGCACCGAGCGGCGAAGCGGCGAAGTCGAACTCCACGGGCGGGTTCTCCTCGCTCATCGGCCCGAGTCCACGCGCGTACTTCTTGAGCGTCGCCTTCTTTACGACCGCACCCCAGGTGGAAAGCTCGAGCTTCAACTCGTCGTTCTCAAGGACGACCGTTTTCTCGGGAACGGACGGAACCGCCGGCTTCTCCAGCACTGGCGCGACCGCGTCCGTTGCCTTCGGTTGCGCCGCATCGGCGGCAACGTCCGCGCTCCCGGCTGGAGCCGCTTCCTGGACCTGCGCCTGCGCCGCCTCCTGGCGGGCCTTCGCCTGACGCGGCGTTTCAACAAACAGGTACCAGACCAGTACCGCACCCAGCACGAGGCAAATTATTTTCTCAGTATTGTTCATAGATTATGTGTTCAGAGATGAACGGACGGATATTTTACCATAATTTCCCCGCCATTTGCATAGCAATTCAAAATTCGCCAGCGTTTTGCGACTAACGTGGGGCCTGTCCCCAACGACCAGCAACGACCAGTGGGGGATTGTCCCCAACACAGGCGGACTAACGTGGGGACTGTCCCCAACACAGGCGGGGACTGTCCCCAATGATCGCCCTAATGATTTACACATGTTATTACAATTTTTGTATCTTGGTCCTTGGATCGCTTTGCAGAAACTGTAATGCCGCGCTTCGCATGACACGCGCTTCCCTAGCGTTTTCGAGTGGCAACAGCCCACGAACGGCCCTTTGGCACAACATGTGCTAATGCGCTTGCATCATGAAACTGATCATTGCATACATTCAACCCGAACGGCTGAACGCAGTCAAACAAGCGCTGTTCGTACGGGAGATATACAAGATATCCGTCACGAACGCGCTTGGCTGCGGACGGCAGGGCGGCTACATCCACATGTACCGCGGCGCAACCGAAGAAGTCACGCTTCACAAGAAGATGCGCCTCGCAATCGCCGTAAACGACGACTACATCGAGAAGACGATCGACGCAATCATAGAGGGCGCACGAACCGGAGACATCGGCGACGGCAAGATATTCGTGCTTCCCATGGACGAGTGCGTGAGGATACGGACTGGCGAAAGAGGTCCAGAGGCAATAGGGTGAAGGAACTGCAAGATGGAAAATGAAATCACTTCTGCGGCGGTGCAGACCAACCTGAACGTAGTGTGGACGCTCATCGCCGGCATCCTCGTGTTCACCATGCAGGCTGGGTTCGCCCTCGTGGAAACCGGCTTCACGCGTGCAAAGAACGCGGCGAACATCATGATGAAGAACCTGATGGACTTCGCCGCAGGCTCGCTTGCATTCTACGTCCTCGGCGCGGCGCTCATGTTCGGCGCGACGAAGGCGGACGGCTGGCTCGGCTGGGGCGGGCTCGGCATGCCGTCCCTGGCGAACGGCGAAGGCGCCTGGGACTGGACATTCCTGTTCTTCCAGACGATGTTCTGCGCCACCGCCGCAACCATCGTCTCCGGCGCAGTCGCCGAACGCATAGAATTCAAGAGCTACCTGATCTACTCTGTCCTGATCAGCGCGGTCGTCTACCCCGTAAGCGGACACTGGATGTGGGGCGGCCTTGCGGGCGAAGCGTCGCGCGGCTGGCTGGAACGAATCGGCTTTCATGACTTCGCCGGCTCCACGGTCGTGCACTCGGTCGGAGGCTGGATCGCGCTCGCCGGCGCCATGGCGCTCGGCCCGCGCATCGGCAAATACCGCCATGACGGCAAGGCCAACCCGATTCCAGGGCATTCGCTCGTCCTAGGGACGCTCGGCGTGTTCCTGCTGTGGATCGGGTGGTTCGGCTTCAACCCCGGCTCGTACACGGCAGGCATCGGCTCCATCGGTCGCGTCGCGATGACGACCAACCTCTCCGCCTGCGCCGGCACCATCTCCGCCCTCGTCACCGCATGGGCCATCATGGGCAAGCCGGACCTCACGATGGCGCTGAACGGCTCGCTCGCGGGGCTCGTCGCAATCACAGCACCGTGCGACGTCGTGACCGCAAACGCGGCAATCCTCATTGGGCTTGTCGCCGGCATCTTCGTAGTGCTGTCGGTGTTCTCGCTCGACAGGCTGCACATCGACGACCCGGTGGGCGCGGTGTCCGTACACTGTGTGAACGGCGTCTGGGGCACCATTGCCGTCGGACTCTTCGCGGCACCCGTCGCGTCAAGCTACGGCAACACTATTGCCGGGCTCTTCTACGGCGGCGGCTGGAAGCTGCTGGGCATACAGTCCCTTGGAGCCCTTTCGACGGCGCTCTGGGCCTTCGGCATGGGCTCGGCCGTCTTCTTCACGCTCAAGAAGCTAGGCATACTACGCGTCCCCGCAAAAACGGAACTGAAGGGACTAGACATGGTGGAACACGGACAGGACGCCTACGCCTCCTTCCAGTTCTTCAGCAACACATAACAAAAGCCACTACTGCCGCTGGCGGTCCGTCCGCCAGCGGCCCTTCTCAGGCACTGGGTCGTAACCGTGAGCGCCGAACGGATGGCAACGCAGTATCCGCCACAACCCGAGCAACGCGCCCTTCAGCGCCCCGTGGACCTGCAGCGCCTCAATCATGTAGTTCGAGCAACTCGGCGTAAAGCGGCAGCAGTCACCGAACATCGGGCTTAGCGCAACCTGATATCCGCGCACAAATAGCTGCAACATCCTCGACAACATCCCGAACCCTCTTGCCTCCGAGTGCAGAACGCCCGACGAACACCCATTCCGTGTGCTCCGGAATCCGCCCTTCCTTCACCAGCAACCGAAACGCCTCGCGCATGAGGCGCTTGGCGCGGTTGCGGTCCACGGCGTCGTGGAAGCTCTTCTTGGAAACGACGACGCCGGCCCTGCGGTCGGCGTCTGGCGTCTTGAGATACCACGCGGCAAGAAGACGCCCCCTGACGGAACGCCCCCGGTCGAAGACGCGCCTGTAGCGCGAACCGGGGAGCCGCGTGGACATCCCCCTCCTCAGACCTGGGTGAGGCGCTTGCGCCCCTTTGCCCGACGAGCGGCGAGGATCTTACGCCCGCCCTTGGTGGCTGCGCGCGCACGATACCCGATCTTCCTCTTCCGCTTGATCTTCGACGGCTGCCATGTCATCTTCATGGTTCAATGTTCCTTTCAGCTGTAGTTTCCTTGAGGAGCCCGACCGTTAGTTGAGCTCCATCCGTCCGCGGCGCGAACGGTTGCGGATGCGGGCGCGCTGAGATTTCTTGCGCGCCTTCACGCAGGGCTTTTCGAAGTAGCGGTTGTCGCGAAGCTTCTTTATGAGACCCTCCTTGTCGAGAACCTTCTTGAGGCGTTTCAGGCCGCGCTCCACGGACTCGCCCTTCTTGAGCTTGAGCACGATAGCCATTATTTCACCTCCTTCGCAGGCTCTTCGGCGGCGGGCTTCTCTGCGACCGGAGCCGCAGTGACCCACTGCAGGACGCACATCTCCGCCGCGTCACCCTTGCGGGTGCCGAGCTTGACGATGCGGGTGTAGCCGCCCTTGCGGTCCTTCATGGCCGGGGCGATCTTTGCGAAAAGCTTCTGCACGGCCTTCGGGTCGAGAAGGCGGCTTGCGGCGAGACGGCGGGCGGCAAGCACGCAGCCCCCCTCGGCCAGGCCCTTCTTCGCGACGGTCACGATGCGGTCGGCGTCCTTGCGCGCCTCCTTCGCCTTCGGCAGCGTCGTCTTTATCGACTCCGCGAGGATCAGGTTCGTGACGAGACCCTTCATGAGCATCTTGCGATGGGCGGTTGACCGCCCGAACTTCTTCATGACTCTCTGGTGACGCATGCTTTGGTTCCTTATTTCTTCGATTCGAGCAGGTCCGCGTCGAACTTATAGCCGAGCGAAAGGCCCAGCTGAACGAGCTTGACCTTGATCTCCGTCAGCGACTTCTTGCCGAAGTTGCGGTACTTGAGCATGTCGGCCTCGGTCTTCGAGGCGAGCTCGCCGACGGTCGAGATGTTGGCGTTGTTGAGGCAGTTAGCCGCACGGACGCTGAGCTCGATCTCGTTGACGGACATGTTGAGGAGCTTGCGGAGACGCTCGCGCTCGTCGGCGTCCTTCTTGTCGTTGTCCTCGAACTCCAGGGTCTCGGCGCCGGCGTAGTCGACGAACACGTCGAGATGGCGGCGCAGCACCGCGCCTGCGGTCTTGAGCGCCTCCTCCGGCTCGATGCGGCCGTCGGTCCACACGTCAAGGATCAGCTTCTCGTAGTCGGTGCGCTGACCGACGCGGGTGTTCTCGACGAGGAAGTTGACGCGGGTGACCGGAGAGAAGATCGAATCGATCGCGATGCGCCCGATCTCCTGGTCGGCCCTCTTGTTGCCGTCGGCCAGGCAGAAGCCGCGCCCCGTGCGGACCTCGCACTCCATCTCCAGCTCGCCGTCTACGTCGAGCGTGCAGATCTCCTGCTTCGGGTTCAGCACCGTGATGCTGTTGTCGTTGGCGAAGTCGCCGGCCGTCACCGTGCAAGGCCCGGACGCCTTGAGCGTGATCGTCTGCGAATCGCGCGTGTACGTCTTGAGCAGGACGCGCTTCAGGTTCAGTATTATGTCGGTAACGTCCTCGGCGCAGCCGCGGATCGTCGAGAACTCGTGGCTCACGCCGCGGATCTTGACCGAAGAGATCGCCGCACCCTCGATCGAGGAGAGCAGCACGCGGCGGAGCGAGTTGCCGATCGTCCGCGCATAGCCGATCTCGAAAGGCTCTGCCGTGAAACGCGTGTACGTCGCGGTCTTCGTCGCCTCGTCCAGCTGGACGTTGTGAGGCATCTCGAACCGGCTCAAACGGATAGGCATGTTTTACCTCCCTGCTGAAAGTTTGACTGTCATCCTGGCGGCTTACCGGGAGAAGAACTCGACGATGAGCTGCATCTCCACGTTCTCGGGTATCTCGGCGCGCTCGGGAACGCTCAGCAGCGTGCCCTGCATCGTCGCCTCGTCCCAAGCCAGCCAGCTGACGACCGGCGACTTGTGGCTCTTGAGGGAGTCGACGACGGAAATCATGCCGCGATCCTTCTCGCGCACGGACACTACGTCGCCCGGACGCACAATGGCGCTCGGAATGCCGCAGACCTTGCCGTTCACGGTGACGTGCCGGTGGTTGACGAGCTGCCTCGCCCCGGCGCGCGTGGGCGACAGGCCAAGACGGTAGGCAATGTTGTCGAGCCTGCACTCGCAAAGCGCCAGCATGATGTCGCCAGTGACGCCCTGCTTGGCCTTCGCGCGCTCGAAGAACAGGCGGAACTGCTTCTCGCGCATGCCGTATATCGCCTTCGCCTTCTGCTTCTCGCGAAGCTGCACGCCATACTCGGAAACCTTGCGGCGGCGCTTGTTGGCACCATGCTGCCCGGGCGGGTTCTGCCGCCTGTCAAGCACCTTGTCGGGGCCGAAAACCGGCTCGCCGAAACGACGCGAAATCTTTGTCCTAGGACCAGTGTAACGACCCATGATCAGACCCTCCTGCGCTTGCGGGCGCGGCAACCGTTGTGCGGAACCGGCGTCGTGTCGGTGATTTGCGTGACCTTGATGCCGGCGGCCTGGATCGCCCTGACCGCGCTCTCGCGACCGGCGCCTGCGCCCTGCATCCTGACCTCGCACTCGTGCATGCCCTTCGCGACCGCGATGCGTGCGGCGTCCGTCGCGACCATGGTGGCGGCATACGCCGTCGACTTGCGGCTGCCCTTGAAGCCAGCCTTGCCGGCCGAGCTCCAGCTGATCACGCCGCCGCGCGCGTCGGCGATCGAGACCTGCGTGTTGTTGAACGTGCTGCGTATGAACGCAATGCCCGCGGGAATCGACTTTCCGCTCCGCTTCTTGGCAGCGGCCTCGCCCTCAGCCGGTGCCGCGCCTTCTGCGGCCGGAGCCGCAGGCGCCGCCGCCGGGGCGGCTTCCTTCTTTACTTCTTCGCTCATTTTGGAAAACTCCTTGGCTCAGGGCGCCTTAGCGGCCCGCCTGCTTGGGCAGCGCGATGGAGACGCGCTTGCCACCCTTGCGCGTACGGGCGTTGGTCTTCGTGCGCTGCCCGCGCACCGGCAGCCCCTTCTTGTGGCGCAGCCCGCGGTACGACCCGATCTGGATCAGGCGGCGGATGTTCTGCGACACCTCGCGGCGGAGGTCGCCTTCCACACGGTAATGGTCTTGAATGTACGTCGTGATCGCGTGGATCTCGTTCTGCGTCACGTCGTCGGCCTTCTTCATCGGATCCACCCCGGTCGCCGCCAGAACATCGTCTGCGCGCCTGGGCCCTATTCCGTGAATGTAGCGGAGCGCGAAGCGAATATGCTTCTTCCCCGGGACATCCACACCCATCATTCTCGGCATAGTTGTCTTTACCTCTTTCTTAGCCCTGGCACTGCTTGTGGCGCGGGTTTGTGCAGATCACGCGCACCACTCCCTTACGGCGAATGATGCGGCAGTTCTCGCAGATGCGACGAA
This sequence comes from Kiritimatiellia bacterium, assembly GCA_017403825.1. Lineage (GTDB taxonomy): Bacteria > Verrucomicrobiota > Kiritimatiellia > RFP12 > UBA1067 > UBA1067. Next base: position 30,179 of record JAFRDO010000036.1, on the reverse strand, counting down.
CGGAACTACGTACTTTCATTTGTGTTTACTCTGTTTAGAGTGGTCGAATGTCTGTATAGTATAACATATTGCGCAGTTATCGCGCAAGGGGGAAAATTACGGAATTTTTAAGCCGCAAAATCCATGCGATTTTCCGCTTTTCCGCGAAACGACCGCCGGTGTATCCCATGCAAGATTCGCCGGGGACTGTCCAGACCCTCTGGGGACTGTCCCCAGTTGCAGCCGAGGATGGAATCAGTTCAGAAGAACGTCATCTGGCCGGGGAGTTCCGAAAGCTTGCGGCGGGGCTTGCGCACGGGTTTCGCTCCGTTCACGTCGATTTCATTCGCCTCAAGGTTGCGAAGTATCTGGGCGGCGCGGTCCACGACTTCCTTCGGGAGACCGGCCATCGCGCCAACGTGTATGCCGAAGCTCTTCTCCGCGATTCCGGGAGCAATCCGCCGCAGGAAGATGACGCGTCCGCCCTCCTCCTTCACCTTCACCGTGTAGTTCTTCACGCCCTTGAAAGCGTCGGCGAGGTCGGTAAGCTCGTGGTAGTGCGTCGCAAAGAGCGTCTTCGCCTTGGTCCGCCCGTGCAGGTACTCCGCCACCGACCAGGCGATGGATATGCCGTCGAACGTCGAGGTGCCGCGGCCGATCTCGTCCAGCACGATCAGCGACTTCGCCGTCGCGTTGTTGAGTATGTCGGCGGTCTCCTGCATCTCCACGAGGAACGTCGAACGTCCGCGCGCCAGGTCGTCGCCGGCGCCGATGCGCGTGAACACTCGGTCCAGCACCCCGATCCTCATCGAAGACGCCGGCACGAACGAGCCCATGTGCGCCATGACCGCGAGCGTGGCCACCTGCCGTATGTAAGTGGACTTGCCGGCCATGTTCGGACCTGTGATGAGAATGATCTGGTCGCTTGTCGTGTTGAGGAAAGCCGAGTTGGGCACGAACGGCTCGGCGTCGGGCAGCTGCTCGATGACGGGGTGCCGTCCGTCGGTTATGTCGATTTCGTCGGAATCGTCGACTGCCGGACGCACATAGCCCGCCGCAAGCGCCCGGTCGGAGAGCGAAAGCGTCGCGTCGAGCGCACCGATGGCGCGCGCAGTCTCCTGGATCTCCGCCGTCTTCGCCGCGACCGCCGCCACGGTCTCGCGGAATATGCGCTGCTCCACGGCGATCGCCCGGTCCTGCGCACCGGTGACCTTTCTCTCGTACTCCCGCAGTTCCTGCGTAACGTACCGCTCGCCCGTGGTCAGCGTCTGGCGCCGCTCGTAGTCCGCCGGGGCGAGATGCACCGATCCCTTCGGAATCTCAATGACGTAGCCGAATGTGCTGACGTGCTTCACCTTCAGCTTCGCGATGCCGGTTCTCTCCTGTTCCCTGGTCTGGAACTCCACCAGCCACTTCCGCCCGTCCGCCGCCAGCTTCCTGAGCTCGTCCAGCTCGGCGTCGCAGCCGTGCGCGATGAAGCCGCCGTCCGCGAGCATCACAGGCGGATCCTCGGCAATCGTCCTGTCTATCAGCTCCACCAGCTCCGGCTGTGGCGTCCCGACGCCTATCTCCGGCACCGGTCTGAGGCTCTCCGCAAGCCCCTTCATGTCGCGCGGATTCGCCCGCCCGGAATCCGCCTTGGCGACCAGCCGCTCGAGGTCGCGTACCCCTGAAAGCAGCGACCTCAGGCGCGAAAGCTCCGCCCGGTCGTCCACATACCGCCCTACGGCGTCAAGCCGCGCGTTTATCTCCGCCGCGCGGGCGAGCGGACGCGCAATCCACTGCCGGAGCGTCCGAGCCCCCATCGGCGTGCGGGTGACGTCGAGGACGCCGAGCAGCGACGCATCGCGCTTCACGTCGCCGACAGGCAGGAGCTGAAGATGGCGGATCGTGTTGGCGTCCAGCGCAAGCGCGTCGTCCGACTGGCGGACCGAGATGCGTCGCACGTGTTCCAGCGAGTGGCGCAGCGTCGTGCCCACGTAGTACAGGAGCGCCCCGGCGGCCGATATCAGGTCATACTTGCCCGAAAGACCGAAGCCGTCGAGCGAAAGCACCTTGAAGTGGCGAGTCAGGCAGTCCTCCGCCACGTCAGGGGCGAACGTCCACGCGTTGTCGTCGGTCTTGCGCAGCATCTCCGACGGACGCCACCGCGCGACCGCTCCGTCCAGCTTCTCCTGCGAGTCGAACGCCTCTACCGAGAACTCCCCTGTCGAGATGTCAAGCAGCGCAAGGCCGAACCCCGACGCGGCGGCGACGTAGTTGTTGTCCGTCGCATCGAGAAGTCCGTCCTCGGTGATCGTGCCCGGCGTGACGATTCGCGTGATCTCCCTGCGCACGAGCCCCTTCGCCGTCTTCGGGTCCTCCACCTGGTCGCAGAGCGCGGCGGTCATGCCTGCGCGTATGAGCTTGGCGAGGTAGCTTTCGAGCGCGTGGTGCGGAACGCCGCACATGGGCAGCCCGTTGCGCTGCGTGAGCGTCGCGCCCAGCACGGGGGACGCCGTTATGGCGTCGTCCCCGAACATCTCGTAGAAGTCGCCGAGCCTGAACATGAGTATGGCGCCCGCAGGTATCTCGCGCTTGAGGGCGAGATACTGGCGCATCATCGGAGTAGGTTCCTGCGCCATCAGGATCCGGCCTCCTTCCGGTTGTTACGCATTATGAAGAGCGCGGCGACCGTCCACAGCGTCAGCATCGCCAGGCACACGAGGAACACGGGGACCCACCCCACGGTGAACACGAGCGCGAAGGCCAGCGCGACCCAGAGGTTCATCGCCGGCTCGTGCAGAAGCTGCTTGCCCGCGAACGACGCGGCCGCGATGGTCTTGCCGTCCGGATCCACGGTGCGCAGCAGAAGAAGGCCAGTCGCCGTCACGCCAGTCGCCTGCCCGAACTCCGCGATGCCGCGCTCGAACCACGCCTCCCTGAAGAGGCGCGGCGAGAACCACAGCACGGAAGCGGCGGTCCACACGAGGCCCGCAAGCGTCATCACGGCAAGCGGAACCCAGTTGGCGACCACGACCGACAGCTGAATCGTGGCGACCGCCGAGACGGCGAGGTAGTCGAGCGCCGCGCCGGAGATGCGCGCCATCTGGTCGCGGTCGACGAGCAGGTCGATGCCGGACGCCTTCGCGGCGAACTGGAGAAGCGCGCCTCCGACCATGCAGAGCGGGAACATCGGGAAACCGACGAACAGGCGCGTCTTCACGGACGGGAAGAGCGCGACCTCAGCGGCCTTGCAGCCCTGAAGTATGCCGAACCCGACCAGCACGGCAAGGCCGACGATCGCTATGTGCCAGGCAAGGGAGTCCACCGAGTCCGCCAGCACCGTCTGACGTCCGGCTGACGGTCGCGCGTCCTTCGGATGGATTCCGCGCCGCTCCGCCGCGGAGCGCTTCGAGAACGGGCGGACCGTCTTTACGTAGCCGCGCGAATACGCCCAGTTGATGAGGCACATGCCGAGCGCAATGCCGCAGACCATGCCGATGGTGGCGACCGTGTAACCGAGCGCGATGCCGTCCTCCCAGCCGTGGGCCCGGAACGCCTCGGACATTCCGCCGACCGTGCCGTGGCCGCCCTCGAAGCCGAGCTCGAGCAAGTTGCCGAACGCGGCAGGCAGCTTGAACGCCGGCGCAAGCAGGAAGCCGGCCAGCCCCAGTCCCACCACGTACTGCCCCCATACGACTATCTGGGCAAGCGTCAGCTGCGGCAGCACCGAGGCGGCCAGGTTCCTGACCTTTGGCATTCCGCCGCCCAGGAAGAGCGTAGCGAAGATGATGTTTATAAGGAACCCCGGCATGCTGCGCATCTCGTCCACAACGCCGTCGGGCAGGCTGCCTCCGAACGAGGACACGAGCGCAAGTCCCAAAAGCCCGCCGACCACCGACGACGGCAGGTAGAGCTTCTGGAGCAGCGGAACCTGCACGCGCAAGATCTTGCCCGCCACGAGCAGCACCGACAGTATCACGAATATAACGACAGCATTCATAAGTTTTTCCTATTCAAGCCTCGATCTCTGCCGCGGGTCAAACGCATCGCGCAGCCCCTCGCCCACGAACACGGTCAGCAGCATCACCGTGAAGAGGGCCGCCGCCGGGAACGCGACGAGCCACCAGGCGAAGCGGAACCTCTGGGCCTCCTGCATCAGCTCGCCGCACGACGGAGTCATCGGCGGCAGCCCGAAGCCGAGGAAGTCAAGCGCGGCGAGCGAGCCGATCGCGCCCATCAGCAGGAACGGGAACAGCGTGATGAGGGGCGTCAGCGCGTTCGGCAGCACGTGAACGAACACGATTCTCGCCGCCGACAGTCCCTGCACCTTCGCAGCGTCCACGAACGTGCACTTCCTCAGCCGCAGAAACTCCGCCCGCACGTATGACGAGACGGTGATCCAGTTGAACGCCGCGTAGCATACAAGCAGCACGGCAAACGACCTGCCCATCGTGGAGCCGATGAAAATCGTCACGTAAAGGAACGGAACCGTAGCCCATATCTCAGTGAACCGCTGCATCAGAAGGTCCGCCGCGCCGCCGAAATAGCCCTCGATCGCACCGGCGACGAGCCCGAAGAACATGCCTGACAGCGCAAGGGCAAGTCCGAAAAGGAGCGCAATGCGCATTCCGTGCACCACCCTGGCGTAGACGTCGCGTCCGCTCGCGTCGATGCCGAACGGGTGACCTGGCACCGGGCGGAACGGAAAGCTCACCGGCTCGGGTTCTAATACCGTCTCGCGCACCGCAGCAGGCTTTTCCGGCTCAAGGAAGACACGCCTGTAGCCATGCCTCTCGGTCACCGAAGCGCGGTAGCCCGGAATCTGAAACGGACCGCCGCCCGCGGCAGCCTCACGGCAACGCTCGCGGACATCCTCCGGTCCTTCGAAGTCGAACATCTCGCCGCTGTCGCCTACGCTGAAGCGCGCGGTCCTTATGTCGTACGTGCGCTCCACCGCAGACTCGCGGTAGCGCTCCAGCGTCGCGGGATCCACGACCGCCTTCGGATCGCAGGGGCACACCCACTCGGCGCACAGGCAGAACACGAAGATCGCCAGGAGAGCAAGCAACGACCACCATGCGCGGCGCATCCGCCGGAAGCCGCGCATTCGCCTTCTCGTCTGCGGAGAGAGAAGTCGTGACGTCATGCGTGTCCAGGCGTTTCCCATCGTCAGCGTCCCGAAAAGTCGATCCTTGGGTCAATCAGCATGTAGAGCGCGTCGGACACCAGGTTGCCGACGAGCTGGAAGAACGCCGTGAGCGACAGCAGCGCGAGGAACACGGCGTAGTCGCGTCCGACGAGCGCGTCCCAGCTCAGCCGCCCCATTCCCGGAATCTCGAAGATCGTCTCCACGATGATCGAGCCGGCGAACAGCAGCCCTATCATCGACCCGAAGCCAGTCGCAACGGGAATGAGCGCGTTTCTGAACGCGTGCCCCCACACCGCCCGCCGCCGGGTCGCCCCCTTCGCGATCACAGTGCGCACGTAGTCGGCTGCAATCTGGTCAAGCAGCGAGTTCTTCATGAGAAGCGTCAGCATGGCAAACGAACCGGCCACATAGCACGCCACGGGCAGCGCCATGTGCCAGGCCCGGTCGGCGAACCACGCCAGCCGCCCCGGCTCGACATCGAAGTCGGATGACAGCCCGCCGAGCGGAAAGACGTCAGGGAAGCCGTCCACCGTGCCGCAGAGAGCTATCTTCAGCACCATCGCCAGCGCGAACGACGGTATCGCGTAGGCCGCGAATACGACGAGCGACGAAACCGCGTCGAACGCCTGACGGTGCCGGAGCGCCTTCATGATTCCGAGCGGAATGCAGATGAGATAGGTGAGCACGAATGCGGCAAATCCGAACCAGACCGAGACGGGTATCCTCGAGCGGATCAGCTGCCAGGCCGTCTTGTCAGGATAGTCGTAGCTCGGCAGCCGCATCCCCATCCTATTCGTGACAAGCCAATCCCAGTACTGCCTCAGGAGTGGCTTGTCGAAGCCGAACTGCGCCTCCAGCTGCCGCCTGTGCTCGGCAGAGACTCCGCTGGCTCCCGCCGTCGGCGCGGCCGCCTCCCCGCCCTGGGCCGCAAGCCCCCGCATTCGCATGAGGCGCATCTCAACCGGCCCGCCGGGCAGGAAGCGCGTCAGCGCGAAGCAGACGACCGTTATTCCTACGAACGTTGGAACCGCCAGCAAGAGGCGCCTAACCAGATACGCCAGCTTGTCCATGTTCCTTCGCCCATATAGCCTGCCGCGCCACGCCGAGCATCAGCGCCGCGTCGTCCTTCGTGAACACGCCGCGCGAGAACACGCGGTGGAAGCCCTGCATGAAGTGGTCGGCCTGCTCCGGCTTCATGAAGCCGATCTCCTGCAACATGCGAGACCAGTTCTTCATCAGCTGCGCCTTCTGCGCCTGCGGGGCAGGCGGCGCCTTCTCGTGCGGCGGCTGGTAGCGTCCGCTGGCGGTGAAGAGCTCATAGCACGTTATCAGCACCGCCTGCGCCAGGTTGATCGACGTGTAGCCTTCGTCTACCGGTATGCGCACGAGGTGAGTGCACTGCGCGACCTCCTCGTTCAGCAAGCCCTTGTCCTCTCGCCCGAACACAAGGGCCACCGGCCCCGTCGCCGCCAGCGTGAGTATGTCGGCCGCGCAGTCGCGCGGCGCCTTCACGTGCTGCCGGTAAAGCCCTTCGCGCGCCGTCGTGCCGACGACCGCCACGCAGTCCGCCACGGCTTCCTCGAGCGTAGCGAATTCCTCGCGCGAACCGAGCACGTCTGTCGCATGCACCGCCAGCCGCTCGCCCTCGTCCCAGCCGTTCTGCAGGTTCGGCGCCGCAAGCCTAAGATGCCGAATTCCCATGTTCGCCATGGCCCGGCAGGAAGAGCCGACGTTTCCTGTGTAGAGCGTCCCGACAAGAACCACGCGTATGTTGTCGAGCGGATTCATTTGCGCGCCTGCGGACGGTCCTCGACCTTCTTGTAGGAGGTGTGCGGGTCGGACGGCAGAGTCCTCCACCTGTCGTCCTTCTTCCTTTTCGCCGCCCCGACGTCCGGCGTGTCGCAAAGGACGCCGCGGTAGACCTCCTTGTAACGCGTCTCGTCCTCTTTCGTCTGGCGGTACACGACGCAGGTGAACCCGTCCGCGAGCAGCATCCACCTCTCGTTGTCGGTCTTGTACATCGTGCCGCGCACGAAGAAGTTCATGCATTGCCACGCCGTAAAGCTCGTGCCGTCCGGCAGTTCGGCGCATACGACGAGCTTTGACCGGAAGTCCATCTTCTTGCCGGTCGTCGGCGCGATGAACGTGTTGACATGCTCCCGCGAGCTACGCCCGTACTCCACCGTGACCACGTTGCCGTCCTCGTCGACGAAGACGTTCTTCTGAACGATGGAATAAGACTGGCATCCGGCGGCAAACGCAAGAGAAAGCGCAGCCGCCGCCGTGCGCCTGATACTCGTCATAAGGTGATACATACGCATATTATAGCATAGTTCGCGCCAGCGCATTCCGGCTTCAGCCTTCCTTGAGCGCGCCGACGAGATCGCGTACCGACGCAAACCCCTGCCGCTCGCAATAGGTGACGATGCCGTCATAGACCTCGGCGATAACGCCGGGGTTAGTGAACGTCGCGGTCCCGACCGCCACCGCAGTCGCTCCCGCAAGCAGGAACTCTATCGCGTCCTTCGCCCCATACACGCCACCCATCGCCAGTATCGGCAGCTTCGTTGCGCGGTGCGCGTCGTAGACAAGCTTCACCGCCGCAGGGTGGATCCCGCGGCCCGAAAGCCCGCCAGTCACGTTGGCCAGCACCGGCACGCGCCGCTCGATGTCGATGACCATCGCAGGAATGGTGTTTATCAGCGAGAGCGCATCCGCGCCCGCGTCTTCGCACGCCTTGACGTAGGGCACTATCGACGGCACGTTCGGCGCAAGCTTGACGAGAAGCGGCAGCCTGGTCGCCTTGCGCACCGCCGCCACGACTTCGCCCAGCACGGCTGGGTCCTGGCCGAAGGTGTGCCCGCCGGCCTTGACGTTCGGACACGAGACGTTCATCTCGATTGCGTCGACGCTGTCCCCCATCTTCGCCGCTACTTCCGCGTAACCCTCGACCGATGCACCCCAGATGTTCGCCACGAGCGGAACGCCCGCAACCTGCTGACGGTACCACGGCACAGTGTACTCGAGGAAGTGATCAACGCCCGTCCCCTGCAGGCCGATCGCGTTGACAAGCCCGCCTGGCACCTCGCAGTGGCGCGGCATCGCATTGCCGGGCCAGGGCTCCGTGCGAATGCCCTTCGCCGTAACTGCGCCGAGCTTGGAGTAATCGACCGCTCCAAGATACTCGAATCCGTATCCGAACGTGCCGCTGGCCGCAGCCACCGGCGTCGGCATCTCGAGTCCGCCCAGGTTTACTTTGGTGTCTGTCATCTTTCTAATCCCACACAAGGTCTTCCGCAGCGAACACCGGACCCTCCACGCAGCACCGCGAATTGCCGCGCACGGTCTTCTGAATGCAGGCGTAGCACACGCCGACGCCGCAGATCATGTGGCGATCCATCGAAATCCACCCCTTCGCCCCTGTTCCCGTCGCGCGCATTGCGACGGCCCTGAGCATGGGATCCGGACCGCACGCGAATATCTCGAACCGCGAGCCAGCGTTCCTGAGGCTGATCAGCTCGTCGTCAAGCGGATCGGTGACAAGCCCCTTCACGCCGGCGCTGCCGTCGTTCGTCGCAAGGCGCACCTCTACGCCTCCGAGCGCCTCGAAGCGGTCGATGGCCAGAAGGTCCGCCTTCGTGCGTCCACCGGCGAAAAGCTTCACCGGCCCGGCGGCTGCTCCGGAAGCGACAAGCCTCTTTGCGAGAAAATAGAGAGGAGCCACGCCATAGCCCCCGCCGACGAGCAGGGCCGCCCCGTCGCATTTCTCCGGGAACCCGCGTCCGAGCGGACCCATCACGTTCAGCGCATCGCCCGGGCGAACTTGCCCGAGCGCGGCGGTTCCGCGGCCGACCTCCTTGTAAAGGATCGTAATCCGTCCGCCCTCCGCGTCGAACACGCTGAACGGACGGCGCAACGCGCTTGCCTCCAGCGCAGGAACGCGCACATGCACGAACTGCCCCGGCGTCACCGCCTCCGCCAGCGCCGGCGCCTCGACCACGAGACGACGGTAGCCGGAGCCTATTTCCTCATGACTGACTACTGTGCTTTTCTCATCCGTCATTTTCCGAACCTCTGCCTGACTGCCTTAAGGTTTCTCCACATGTTCGCCTTGATCGTCTTCAATTCCGGTGAAGCGTCATCAAAGCGAAGGATGTACTCCGGGGAATTCGACACCAGCACGTCCGCTCCGTTCGACGCCTTCAGCCACTGTCCGGGACTGCCCCGCAGCTCAGGGAAGAACTTGCGCAGGGCGAGTCCGCCCAGCACGACGTACACCTTAGCCTCGGGAAGCGGAGTCCCCAGAATTATCGGCGCCGTCTCCGCGGTCCGCCCCAACGCCACGATGATCTTCGCCATCATCTCGACGCCCTTCTCCGACAGCGGACGGTCATGGAGAAAGACGAAGTCGAACCGGCCCGTCGGCGGCGGCTGCGATGGCTTCGTCACGTGCGCCGCATCGGGCGCATGCGCACTGCGTGGCGCGGCAGGCGCCGCCGGAGCGACCTGGACCGGCGGTTCGGCAGAAGGAGGCTCCAGCAGCGAACGGTCGATCGGAACGGAACGGACGCCAAGCTCGCGCTCCAGCGCAAGCTCCGCCTCCAGTCCGTCCAGCAGGTATTCGACGATGTCCATCTCGACTATATGCCGCAATTATATCAAATCCGGACGCACACTGCGGCATCAGACGCGGCGAACGCCCTCCAGCCGTTGCCTGGCCTTCGGCGACAGCGTCTTGTAGCCGAAGCGCCGCGCCGTCTCGCGATAGAGGGTGTCGGGCTCGCACGCGCCAAGGTCGCGCTCCACCTCGGCCATCATTGCTCGGAGCCGGTCGTTCGGGAGCGTGTCCAGCGAAATGCGCGGCGTCTCGGCGGAGGAAGCAGCGCGGCGGCGCGGGAACGTCACTTCGGGAGTGAACTTCGGCTCAGGCAGCAGGCCGTCCGGCGCACGGGCCGCCGCCTCCAGCTCCTTGATAAGCCGCTCCTCGCCGCGCGCCCGGTCGAGCGCCCAGTCCGCAGCCCATACGCGCACGGTGTTCCACCCGAGCGAACGCAGCACCAACGCTCTCAGCTCGTCGCGGTCGCGCACCGTGAGCGCGGACGCATACGAGTCGCCGTCGCATTCGACAGCAGCAAGGTACACCCCTTCCTTCTCAGGGTTCGCCACGCCGATGTCGATGCGGCAGCCAGAACACCCCACGTTCCGTTCGATGGAGTATCCTTTCGACACGAGAAACGCCGCCACCTCGTCCGCGAACCGGTCGCGGTGCGCCTCGCCCCCGGCGTCAGCCGCAGAAACGCCGCCACGCTCGGCGTACTCAAGGAACGCCTTCAGGTGCGCCGCGCCAGTCGCCTTGGTGCGAGAGAGGTCGATCTCCGAGCCCTTGCAGGACGCGAACACGACAACCTGCTCCTTCGCGCGCGTCACGGCAACGTTGAGCCGACGCTCGCCGCCGGAACGGTTCAGCGGACCGAAGTTCATCAGGAACTTGCCGTCCGGCCCCTTCGCGTATCCTACAGAGAAGAGTATCACGTCGCGCTCGTCGCCCTGAACGTTCTCCAGGTTCTTGACGAAGAACGGTTCGTCGCAATCGTCGGTGAAGCAGTCCTCGAACGACGGATTCGCCGCGCGGCGCTCTTCGAAAAGGTCCTCGACAAGGTTCTTCTGCGCCATCGAGAACGTCACGACACCCGCGCTGCGCCGCTTCCACGCGGGGTCGGAAAGACGCTCGAAGACATAATCCACGAGCGCCTCGGCCTCCGCCCTGTTGGTGCGGCTCGCCTTGGCGTCGTAGACGCCGCCTTCAATGTAGCGGTACGCGACGCCGAGCCTCGGCGACGACTTCGCCGCCGGGAACGTGCTGAGCCGATCGTCGTAGTAGTTGTGGTTGGAAAAGGCGATCAGCGACTCGTGGCGGCTGCGGTAGTGCCAGCTGAGGTAGGCGGAGCTGAGTCCTGCCGCCAGGCACTCGTCCAGTATGCTTTCAAGGTCCTCGGCGGCGTCCTCGTCATCGTCGGTCTCTCCCTTCTGGAAGAAGTTCGTCGGCGGCATCTGCTTCGGATCGCCGACGACTACGCACTGCTTCGCGCGGGCAATCACGCCGATCGCGTCCCAGACAGGAATCTGCGACGCCTCGTCGAACACGACCATGTCGAACGTCGCCTCGGCCGGCAGGTACTGCGCGACCGACAGCGGACTCATCAGGAAGCACGGCTTGAGGCGCGACACGACTCCGCGCGCCTCGGCCAGTAGCTGCCGGACAGGCTTGTGGCGCGCCTTCTTCGCGCATTCGCGGCGGACGACGCCCAGCTCGCATCCGTCGGGGCAGTCGCCGAGCCGTCCGAGCGGCAGCGCGGCAGCAAGCCTCGCGCGGACGGCGTGCCTCGACAGCTCAGCGTACTCAGCGTCAAGCCTCCGGAACTCAATGACCTGTTCCTCACGCCTCAGCCCGGCGAAGGACGCGAGCGCGGGCTCGGCGCGGAGTATCTCGTTGAGCGTTGCTTCGGCAATCGACCTGTCGAACGCTTCTCCAGCGTCTTGCGGATCGAGCGTACCGCCCTCCAGCGCCGCGGCGAACCCGCCGCCGACAAGTTCTGCGGCCGAACGCATCGACTCGCGGTAGCGCATGACGCCGCGTGACTCGCCCAGCGCCGCAATCGCCGCGTCAAGCTTCGCGGCGAAGTCCGCGCGGAAGCCGTCGAAACGCCGCGCGCCGCCGTCCGCGAAACGCACCGCCCCCTTCGCGCCGAACAGCACGGAGAGCCCGCGCGCGAAGTTCCCCTTCGTCCGAAGCGCAGCAAGCTTGCCGCGCATCTCATCCTCGGCCGCCGGATTCCACTGAAACGTGCTGACGATGCCGAGCGCGGCGAACGCCTCGGGCGTAGTGCCGCGCCAGTCGGCGGCGGCCTGTACGACGCGCTCCCGCGCGTCCGCGACCTCACGCTCCGTCCGGCCAGAGCATCTCGCGCCGGATATCGGAAAGAACTTCGGACCGCCGGCGATCCGGGACGCGAAGCAGTCGTAGGCGGTAAGCCCGTTGGGCTGGCGCCTGTGCAGCGCCGCGACAGGCGCGTCCAGTTCGGCGCGGCATCGTGCAATCTGCTCCACGGTCCTGTTCCACTCGTTGGGAACGCCCTTGTCCACGAAATCGAGAGCCTCCTTGAACTGCGCAAGAACCTCGGCCTTGCCGGACTTGTTGGAATGAAGCTCCAGACAGAACGGCTTGAGGCCGATGGACGAAAGCCTGCGGTGGACCACGTCGAGCGCGGCCTTCTTTTCGGAGACGAATAGCACCTTGCGTCCAAGCGCAAGGTTGTGCGCTATGAGGTTCGTTATGGTCTGCGACTTGCCGGTGCCGGGCGGTCCGTGCAAGACGAACGACTTGCCCGCCGCCGAGTACAGGACCGCCGCAAGCTGCGACGAGTCGGCGGAGAGCGGCGTGAATAGCTCCCCGTACCTGACGTGCGCGGCAACGTCTTCGGGCGGAAAGACCGTAACTCCGTCGTCATAGTCGCCGCCGCCCTTCATGAGATGCGCAACCAACGGATGCGCGGCAAGGCGGTCGGCACGGGAGGAAAGGTCTTTCCACATCACGAACTTGCCGAACGAGAAGTGCCCGAGCGCGGCGTCCTGCACAACCGACCAACCGTCCATGCCGGCCGTCGCCTTGCGAAACGCCTCCATCACCTTTTCGACGTCCACGCCAGACTCGTCCTCCGGAAGAGGATCGACGCCCTCAACGGAAATCCCGAACTCGACGCGGAGGAACTCTACGAGCGTAGCGTTGAGCGCGGTGTCCTCGTCGAGACGCGAGACGGAATAGCCTTCCCGCACGTTCCGGCGTGTCAGGCGCACCGGCATAAGAAGGATAGGCGCACGGTACTCCTTAGCGTTCGCGCCCTGCTGTCGCCATGCCAGGAAGCCGAGCGCCAGGTAGAGCGCGTTGACGCCGCTCTCCTCAAGGTCGGTCTTGGCGAGGCGGTGCAGTTCCTTAAGGCGACGGCCGGCATCGTCCTCGGAGAGTGTAGTAACGAGCGCATCGGCCGCGGTCTTCCGCGCACCAGCCGACTCTATCGCGACCGGACGGTCCGCCGCGAGGCGGTCTTCGAGCGCGGCGAGCGAATCCGTCGCGAGAGGCAGCAGCTGTCTCGAATCCCTGGCGTTGAGCAGCCGGTTTCTGAGCGAAAGGTCCAGGAGTTTCTGCGTCCACCGCGTGACGCGACTTGCAATGTTGTCTTCCATGCCGTCAATTATACCAAAACAAAACCGACCGTGCCTGCGGATTGAAGCGCAAGGGCGGATTTAGTAGAATATCCGCCATGAGGAAAACATGGCATGTGCTGTACTTCGCGGCGATTGTCGCGACGCTGTCGCCAGGCGTTGGCGGAGCCAGCGTAGTGCGGCTCGCATCCGGGAATGCCACCTGCGCCGTTGACACGGCAACAGCGAGGGTGATGTCGTTCTGCATCGGAGGCACTGAGACGCTTTGGAACGCCGACCCGCCGCAGCTGGACGCGCCCGACTGGGCGCACGGCGGCATGCCGGTGTGCTGGCCCTGGTTCGGCGTGAATGCGGACGGCGCCATCCACGGCACGGCATGGCGCGGCGGATTCGAGACGCAAAGCGCCTCACGAACAAACCTCGTGCTGCGCCTCGCCGCGTCCGGCGCCATCCTCCTCTATCGCGCCGCTCTTTCGCCTGACGCGCTCGAAGTGACGCTGGAGACCCGCAACACTGGCACGAACGAAATGGCCTTCTCCGCCGGACTGCACCCATACTTCCGCGTGTCGGAAAGGGACGACGTGCTCGTGCACGGGGCGGACGGACTCAACTTCGAAGACGACCCGAGCTGCCCCAGTCCGACTAACGGAACGTGGAGGGGCGTAATCGCCGTAACGAACTACCTGGACCGCATCTTCCACGTCAACGGGAACGCCGAGACAGTCTTCAGACTTTCCGAACCGACGCGGCGCGTCTCCGTGGAGTTCCTCGGCGCGGACGCCGTGAACGTCTGGAACCCAGGTTACGAAAAGCTGTGCCCCGGAACCATTCCAGGCGATTCGTGGCGGCGTTTCGTCTGCGTCGAGCCGATCGCCGTCGGCAGCAGCGGCACGGTGTCGCTGCCGCCCGGCGGAACGCATCTCCTCCGCATAAGGATAGTCCCGTCCGCAACCGACCCGGAGGGCAAGGAGAAACCAGAATGAAGAACTCACGACTGACCGTATTCCTGCTTGTCACATGCTTCGCGCTGTGGGGCCTCGTGAACAACATGTCCGACAATCTCGTGCCGGCGTTCCAGCGCATCTTCACGATGGACCAGGACAGGGCCGTGCTGGTGCAGGTCGCGTTCTACGGCGCTTACGCCGTGCTTGCGCTCTTCACCTCGATCCTCGTGGAGGAATTCTCGTTCAGAACCGGCATACTCCTCGGGCTCGGCGTCTACGTGTGCGGGGCGCTCCTGTACATACCGGCCTGCATGAAGCAGAGCTTCGACTTCTACTTCGTGGGCATATTCGTCGTCGCCGGCGGATGCGCGATACTGGAGGCATCGTCGAACTCCTGCATGCTGGCCCTAGGCGACCCGGCGAGCGCGATACGACGGCTAAACTTCGCACAGGCGATGAACCCAGTAGGCTCCATCGTCGGCATATTCATAGCGCAAAAGGCGATACTCGCCCACCTGAACCCCGCCACGGTAGAAGAGCGGCTGGCGATGTCGCCGGAGGCGCTGCGCCCGATCGTACACTCGGAGCTGACGTGGATATGCGTCCCCTACGTAGGGCTGTGCCTCGTGATGCTGGCGATATGGGCGTACTTCCTGACGCACCCGATAGTGACAAGAATCGAGACCGGGACGCAACGCGCGCCCTTTTCCCGCCGGTGCCTGCACGTGGCCGGGGCGGTAGTTGCGACCGCCCTGCCGTTCGTCCTGACCGGAATCCTTTTTCCGAACATGGACAAGCTCGCCTGGATGCTCTGCGGCATGATCGGTCCGCTCGTCTGCATACTTGCCATGCCCTCCTACCGCGAATCGCTCAAGGCGCTCGCGATGACTCCCCGCTACACGCTCGGCCTCGTCGCCCTCTTCGCGTACGTCGGCATGCAAATAGCGGTATGGACGTGGATGAACGTCTACGGGCAGAAGGAACTGGGCGTCGCTCCGGACGTGTCGGCCAACTACTACATTCTCGCGATAGCGATACACATCGCGAACTGCTGGGCCGGCACCTACGCCATGAAGTGGATCGCCCCGTGGAAGATCATGGCGGCGTACTGCGTGCTCGGCCTCGTCTGCTGCTTCGGCACGATATACCTGCCGGCGACCGTACTGTTCTCCGTATGCGGCGTGCCCTTCTCGGCGAACGTCATCGCGCTAATGGGCATAAGCCTCTTCATGGCGATACTCTTCCCGACGATCTACGGCATCGCTCTCGGCGGGCTCGACCCGAAAAGGTTCAAGCTCGGCGGCCCC
This sequence comes from Kiritimatiellia bacterium, assembly GCA_017403825.1. Taxonomy (GTDB): domain Bacteria; phylum Verrucomicrobiota; class Kiritimatiellia; order RFP12; family UBA1067; genus UBA1067. The sequence continues at coordinate 14,595 of JAFRDO010000036.1, read as the reverse complement.
GGAATGATAATGGCCATACTCGGCGGCGCCATCATCACGCCGTGGATGGCCAGCGTGATAGGCGCGAAGGAAAGCGTGTTCTTCAAGCTCGTGCCAATGATGGACTTCACATGGGACGCCAACCTGCGCACATCGTCCGGCGCGCTGCGCGCATCCTTCTTCATACCAGCGATCTGCTTCGTGGCGATGTTCGCCTACGCCGTGGCGTTCCGCGGCACGCCGCGGCGCAGAGAAGACGCCAGGTGACGGCGGTCACGCGACGCCGCCAAGCGGAACGCCTATGCTCGGAACGGCGTCGATGAGGCTGCGCGTGTAGTCTGCGCGAGGCTCCCGGAGAACCCGTTCGCAGTCTCCTTCCTCCACAACCTTTCCACGGTGCATCACGATGATGCGGTCGGCTATGTGCTGCACGACGCCGAGGTCGTGCGTGATGAACAGGAGCGACAGCCCCAGCCGCGACTTCAGGTCGGAGAGAAGGTCCAGTATCTGCGACCGTATCTGCAGGTCGAGGGCGCTTACGGCCTCGTCGCATATCAGCACGTCGGGGCGCACGGCGATCGCCCTTGCTATGCAGATGCGCTGGCGCTGTCCGCCCGAGAACTCGTGCGGATACTTGTCCAGGGCCGTGGCGTCCAGCCCTACGGTCTCAAGGAGCCAAGCCGCGCTTTCGCCGCCCCGCGACGCCTCGTCGAGCGTCGAGCGCACCGTCATCCTCGGGTTAAGGCTTCCGAGCGGATCCTGGAACACCATGCCTATGCGCCCGCCCAGCCTGACCTCGCCGCCGGTCGGCTTCTGAAGGCCGGCTATGACGCGCGCAAGCGTCGACTTGCCGCTGCCCGACTCGCCCACGACGCCGAGCGTCTCGCCGCGCCGCAGGGCGAACGACACGCCGTCCACGGCCTTCACGTAGCCGATCGTGCGCGAGAAGACGCCCTTGCGGATCGGGAACCACACCCTGAGGTCGCGAATCTCTATCAGCTCATCCATTGAATCCGGCCAGCACCGTCTGCTTCGGGCGCTTCGCCATGCGTGGATAGTTAAGCGTATAGTGCAGCCCGCGCGACTCGCGGCGCCGCTGCGCCGACTTCACGATAAGCTCGGCGCAGACCGCTAGGTTGCGCAGCTCGAGCGTGTCGGGCGTGACGAGATACCTGAAGTAGTAGTCGCGGATCTCCCGGCGCAGCGTCTTAAGCCGCCGCGCCGCCCGCGCCAGGCGCTTGTTCGTGCGCACGATGCCGACGTAGTCCCACATCAGGCGGCGTATCTCGTCCCACATGTGCGCGACGAGCACCGCCTCGTCCGGCGGGACGGCGTTCCCGGTCTTCCATGCCGGTATTGCGTAGCGGCGGCCCTTCTCCGGGTGCGGACCGAGGCGGGCGGCGGTGAGCCGTGCGCAGACGAGCGCCTCCATGAGCGAGTTGGAGGCGAGCCTGTTCGCGCCGTGCAGCCCGGTGCATGCGCACTCGCCGACGGCGGAGAGGCCGCGCACCGACGTCCGCCCGTCGGTCGTCGCCTGTATTCCGCCGCAGGCGTAGTGCGCGGCGGGAACGACCGGTATGAGGTCCGTCGCCATGTCGATGCCGAACTCCATGCACTTCTGGTAGATGTTAGGGAAGCGCTTCATCAGGTAGGCCCGGCCCTTCGCCCTGATGTCCAGAAACACGCAGTCGTCGCCGGTGCGCTTCATCTCGGAGTCGATGGAGCGCGCCACTATGTCGCGCGGCGCCAGGCTGCCGCGCGGATCGTACTTGCGCATGAACTCGCGCCCGTGCCTGTTCACCAGCACGGCGCCCTCGCCGCGCACCGCCTCCGAAATGAGGAAGCGCTTCGCCTTCGGGTGGTAGAGGCACGTCGGGTGGAACTGGATGAACTCCATGTTCTCGATCTTCGCACCGGCGCGCCAGGCGAGCGCAACGCCGTCGCCCGTCGCCGTGTCGGGGTTGCAGGTGTATAGGTAGACCTTGCCGCAGCCTCCCGTCGCCAGCACGGTGTCGGGCGCACGGACCGCGTATATCTCGCCGGTCGTCTTGTCGAGCACGTACGCGCCAAGGCAGCGGTTCTCGCCCGCAAGGCCGATGCGCCGCGACATCACGAGGTCGATCACGATCGTCTGCTCGCGGATGTCGATGCCGGGCCCCGTCCGCCTCGTCTTCGCCGCGACCTGCCGCACCCGCCTGATCATCGCCGCCTCGCACTTCTCGCCGGTGATGTCGCCGGCATGCAGTATGCGCCGCGCGCTGTGGCCGCCCTCGCGCGTCAGGTCCCACGAGCCGTCGTCGCGCTTGGCGAAGCGCACGCCGCAGTCGATGAGATCGCGTATGCCCTCCGGCGCGTGCTCGCATATCTCGTGCACGACCTCGGTCCTGCCGAGCCATGCCCCGGCGATCATCGTGTCGCGGGCGTGCTTGTCGAACGTATCCGCGGGATCCATCACGCAGCATATGCCGCCCTGCGCGAAGTTCGTGTTGCAGTCGGCCAGGCGTCCCTTCGTCGCGACGATCACCCTGCCGTATGCGGCAAGGTGCAACGCGCTCATGAGCCCGGCCATGCCGGACCCGACCACGAAATAATCACAGTCTACTATTCTCATGGAACAACTGCTTCCTTGCCGCTATTATACCAAAAGCAGACGTCCCCTGTGTAGCACTCGTCGTTCTTCTCGCTCTTCGCCGCCGAAAGTGTTTTGTTCTTGCTCATATGATACCTCTCATTTGTCAAATACCTTTACAACCACAATATCTATCCATGAACACAAACTGCACCATTCATCCCTGCTTATGCGTCTCAAAACCGGATAGAAAAGAAAAGCAGGGATGGCAAAATCTGAGAAACTTCAGTCTCATTTGTCTTCCCCCAGTCCTTGTCGCTTGGCAACTCTTTTTCGTGAAAACCTCACTATCATCCCGCAAAAAGAAATGCTTAATGAAATTAAAAAAACGACAGCACAGACAAAAAACACCCTCTCCAATGTTGATTGTCTCTCCGGCACCACATCAATAAAACTGATTGTTGTTAGTGCACACAACGAAAGAATTAGACAACAATTGGAAATGCGCACAAGGTTCTTACTCGCATTTTTTGTCATTTTTGCACCCTCCACGATTCTTACGCCGTTTGGCTTCTTCCATCATTTTCCCGCTAAAGCATCAACGAAAGTTTGGAAATTCGCCAAGGCATTTGGCGACAGCGATGACAATGTGGCTAAACCACCGAGTGTGCCTAAACTAGACAGCAACGCATCGCCATTTTGGATAAAATTTGGGTTTGTAGATAGTCCATTTGCAGCAGGTTTCTCCCATGTGTCAAGTCGAAGCACATTAAAAGTTCCACGCTTGCATGACAACCCCATCATATCGTAAAGTAACACCGCATTGTTCCCACAGAACCCATACAGGTTTTGACCTCCTTTTTCCTCAATCGGGTCGCGATTGAGCCAACGCATGAGAGCCGGATGATAGAACCGATAGCCATAGTAATAGAGGCCGATTTCGACATCGAAACATTTCGTTGAGAAGCGATGGCGGAACACACCGCACATGGTCCCGGATTGCGAGAGTGTGCCGCCGAAAGCGTCGTAGGTGTACTGTGCTACGCTGTTGCCATTGGCATCAAGGTAGCGAATGATGTTGTCGATGTTGTCGTAATTTGGGACATAGGGCACGCCATCGATGGTGAGATACAGCAAGCCACCGACACCGCCCGCGCCTTGCAACGTGCCAGAAAGCACTGTGCAGTGCTCGTCGTTCTTCTCGCTCTTCGAGCGGTTGATTGTCGTGTTCAGCGTTCGTTTCATGGTTGGTGGACTTTATGTCAAAAGTTATTATAGTCGTATCATGTTCGGGAATGGCGTTCGCATGGATGCTGACCATACTTTGTTAATGTAATTAAGAACATATTGATTTTGCATCAGATGAATCCAGAACGCACCTCTCTGCGTTAAGGTCTCATCATCGTCACATAGCCCAAGAAACTGTGCGCCCTGTGCTATAAAATTTAACAGCCTATTTCTGATTAATTTCTCTGATACGACTTTTGGCAAATGAAGTTCATACATGTCCCAATATAGATCATACAACGCACGCATATTTGCTGATATAGGCATTTCAAGCGAATAGGCAGGCAATCTACTGGATATGCGTTGCATCCATGCTTTGCAGTCAAATGTATTGAACGCAAAAAGTCCCTCAAGCGAAGTCGCAGCACCAGGCCCCAATCCGACAAACAAACGGCGCTGCACAGAAGAGAATTTCCTTATCGCATCCGGACGGCAAAAACTCCACACAGACACCGGGACATAACCATTAGACTGCATAATGTTCCATAGGAAAGAATAGAATCGGCGTCGCCTAATAATTTGCGGCATGCAAACTCCCCTACTCGTAAAAAAACGGAATAAAGGATATATGGTAATCTGATCCGCGCCATTATCAGCAGCACAATGAATGTCCTCACCCAAGTCGGCAAGTGAGTGTCTTTGGACATCATGCATAAGGTCAACATTCACATTCTCAAATTCGGCATGTGCCACCGATTTTAATATATCAGTCGCTTTAGTTTGATGCACAACACGACCAAGTGACTGCAATCTTTTCCCATTGAAACTCTGCACCCCTATGCTCAATTGCGCGACGCCAGAGGCTTTCAAACCACTTATCATGTCTAACGTCAACTCATCCACTGAAGTCTCCACGGCGATAGTTGAAGGACTACCGAAATCTTTAACAAGACAATCTATAAAATCAAGAAGAAATCGTCCTGTGCAAGTAGGAGTACCACCGCCAATGTAAAGTGATTTACCATAAAGTAATGCGCCTGCTGATATGACTTGACGCACTTCGGAAAGCAAATTTTCAAAGAAACTTGGGAACTCATCATCGCAATATGGGCGTGTATTGTAAGGGCACCAACGGCAATGATTGCGGCAATACGGGATATGTACGTAAAAGTCCACCATGCCCGGCATTCTTGGAAACGTCTGTCGTTTAGAAGGAACAAAGGAAAAAGATTCCCCACTCTCAGCGGAAATCAACCGTCTAATTACACGGAACATAATGTCAGACACGAAGTTCATGGCAAGATATAGTGCAACCCTTCACGAATGGCAGATGGCTTCAATGCCAAGATTTGCTCCAGCTCCAGATAACCAAGATAACCACAGTTCCTACAGGCATCCTCATATCCGTTTGACCGGCAGCAATTGAAAAACTTTCCATTGTCCCATACAATGCATAAATCAGAAGGGCGCCTCCAATTATTAAGTGCAAAAGATTTCAAAGCAGCGGTAGAGTTGAAAATGGGATATCCTTCATGTTTCAGGGCTAGTAGCTCGTCAACATTTTTTTGCTTTGCTTCAAATGGCTGAAATAAAGAGTCTCGTCCATAATATGGAGTATGAAAATAGAAGAACACTCCTTTTATGTGAGAATGGCCTTCAACGAATTCACATACGCTTCGCAAGGAATTACAATTACGAGCATTGATTGTGAAATTTAGCATTACATTTGGATGTTGAGTGACTTCAATATTATGTAGGCATTGTCGGTTTGCGGTTATATTGTGTCCAACACTTGTCTTTTCCATGCCGTGCGGGCTGACGAACACCGTATCAGCATCACAGCCATCAAACGGCAATGTACCGTTGGTGTAAATGGTTATAGCAAGGAATCCATTTGCCCTTGCAAACTTAATAACATCAGACACATGCCAGCCATCTGACTCCCATAAGAAAGGCTCGCCACCCGTTATGGCAAGATTGCGAATACCAATTCTCCGTAATTCAAGAATCGCAGCTTCCACATCTCTACGGGTTGGATCCAATGCCTTATCCACTCCTGAAACATGACATCCTTCGCAATGCATATTGCACGATTTGTTTAGCACAAGTCCTGCAATAAATGGAATCTTTTGTCGTAAGATGCATCGTCGATACCAATAGGATATGCCGAATGCAAGATATTTAAGTTTGTTGAATGCCATTATATTTGCTTCCTTCTAGTTTAAGCCGCATTCGCATCGCACCTTTTTATCCTTAATCAATTCAACGTATTTTCGCCTCAATGCGGAACAATAGTCTTGACAATTGCATTTTCGGATGTGCCCCATAAACCAAAATACCGCATAGTCATGCCCAGAAAACTTTACCTGTTCTGTAGCCTTACGCATCACGCAATCATTGTATCCTCCTAATGTTGCCACATAACCATCAAAACTTTCTCCATTGACATCTTGATTTCCAAAGCCAACACTAATGGGTTGACTATCGTCCTGGAAGAACAATTGCTCATGTAGTATTTGAATATTGTGCCTGTCAAGAAATCCACCGCCTTGAGCGTAGACATTGCCCATTGGCACATTAAGCGAACCTATTTTAAGACGCCTTACGGCAAAAAATGCTCGTCCATCGGTATCATAGTTAGCTATACCATTATTCTTACAGAATTCATACAGGTTCATTCCTCCTTCTTCCTCAATTGGATCCCGATTGAGCCAGCGCATCAGGACGGGCGAGTAGAAACGGTAGCCGTAGTAGTACAGGCCAGTTTCGGGGTCATAGTACTTAGTTGAATAGCGGAAATGGAACACATCGCACATGGTGCCGGATTGCGAGAGCGTGTTGCCGAAAGCATCGTATGTGTATGACGCAACGACAGTTCCCGCCGTGTCCGTGTAGTGCTCGTCGTTCTTCTCGTTCTTCGAACGGCTGATTGTCATGTTCAGCGTTCGTTTCATTTTGTGTTATCACAATTTAGCTTTTCCTGAATTTGTTGCACTTTTTCCTCCAAGCACTTAATCCTTCGTGCGAACTTCACGTCGCGCTCATAAAGATCGCTTATCGATTCATGATTGGACATGGCAAGATAATATATAAAGTGAATCAACAGTAGCAAAAAAGGCAATGGCGATATAGCCAACAATATTACCCTCCACGTTAGGCGCCGCCGAACTTCACGCTCAACAGGAGATCGCCTGTCGTATGAAAAGAAATTCTTTATTTTTTCACTTAACATGACCGTATTCCTTTCTTCAATAGCCATATTGCGAACATGAACAATTTTCGCTCTTGGCTTTATTGGCACCTTCCATAATTTTTGCATGCGCCCTTGCATTAATAATAAAGCCGATGGTTCCATCAACAGCGAAAACTGCAGACACGCGGGGATCAGCGCGGAGTGTAAGAATTGTAATGCCAATATCAATCGCTCTTGCTATTGCCGCAGAAGAGAGAATATCGGCAATACTGCGCGCGTTGTAATCGAACGTGTCGGCATTGCGTGAAATGGGTCGAGAGAGTGCATCGTAGGAATATTCAAGCGTGTGCATGTTGCCGCCGCATGAATTCGCTACAGACAAAACGAGGTCACGCCGATACGGATCGCGGACTGCCACGCTTGCAAAAGTGCCGCCGTCCGCAAAAGCCATCGTGTAGCCGACATCCTTCAAGTCAGGGGAATAATTGCATGCTACTACTGCATCTGAATTTGAAATCGAAGTCAGAAGTCCATTTGTGAAATAGTCAAGGTATTGTGCATAGTCCTGCCCCGTGATGGCAAGGCCTGTCAACCTTTCAGCCCCATCGAAGGTACGCGAAATCGTATCGATGGCGTTGTCCGTTGCCCACGTTTCGTTCGTAGCGTCTCCGGCATAGTTGAGGGCATAGCCTGTCTGCGCCACGCCGTTTGACGCAAACGTGGTTCTCCCGTACTCATCAAGATGAAGGTCACAGTCCATGTCTGGTGAAGAGTATATCACACCGCAGAGGCGGCGTTGGCTGTCGTACACGTTCTCCTTCCAGCGTCCGCTGGCGTAGGTGGTGCGGAGGGGTAGGTTGTCGGGCGTGTAGGTGTAGGTGACGGTCGAATTGTCGGCGCAGGTCTTCGAGAGACAGTTGCCGGTCGCCGCATCGTATGTCCAGGTCGTAGTGTCCCAGGTTGTGCCGTCGCGGGTGGTGGAGAGCGAGGTTCGGCGGTTTTGCGTGTCGTAGGTGTAGCGCACGGGATAGGTCGCGCCATCTTCGGCGATGACGTTGCCGAAGGGATCGTAGGTGCGGTGGATCGTGTTGCCGAGGGCATCGGTTGTCGCGATGCGGTTGCCGAGAATGTCGTAGGCATAGGATTCCGTGATGACGTCCGTGCAGTTGGTGTAGGTGTGCTTGGCGATAAGGTCGCCGCAGGGAGCGTAGTCGAAGGTTGCAACGGGCAGGATGCCCGTTGTCCCAGTGGTCGTGACGATGTGGCGGCGGCAGGCGTCGGAGAGGCCGGTGAGCTGTGTGCGGGTGATGGCGAGAGAATTCGTGTGCGGTCCGATTACCGATGCCGTTTCGACTTTCCACCATTCGTTGGAAATCTGCTCGTATGTCGTGTCGCTGCGGCTGGTGACGCCGTCCAGCACCGTGCCGACCTGTTCGCCGAAGTCGTTGTAGAGGTAGGTCGTGGTGCGCACAACGTCGAGGCCGTAGAGGAGTCTCGCAATCATGACCTAAATCAGCCTTATGACGAAGAAATGCGGACGGACGTCGCAGGTGAACCACTCGTCCGCGCCGAGGATGCCGTCGCCGTCCGCGTCGCGCCCGAATGCGACCTGCAGGCAGTTGGACACGCACTCGCCGTGCAGCGCGAATGTCATCTCAACGTCTTGGGGAAGCACGCCGTCCACGGAAACCGCCAGGTTGGTGGAGACCTCCGTGTCGGCGAACTCGGGCATCGGCGCGGGAAACACGACAGCCGGCGCCGACAGGCAGACAGGTGGCACGGCCACGGCGACAAGACATGCAACACGCATCCTTGCCGCCAGTTCGTGCACAAATTCAGCAATTGCAGCATTGGCCATGTTGAAGCATCCCCAGACCGTTTTTACCGATTGAAGCGCTGGTATTATATCAAAATTACTGCAGCAGCAGAGAGGGACTGCTGGAATCCTTGGGGGACGCGCCCCATGCAGTAGAGAAGCAGAGAATATGCTATAATATCTGAACTGTGAAGGATTTCTTCAAAGGGGTAAGGAAGCACATCGACAGGCTCGATGCAGCGCATCTCCGCGAGCAATATAAACTTGTGGCGGACGAGTTTGCGCGCACCGACATGCTTATCCATGCGCTGAAGGAGGGAATCGTCCGCCTCGACGCGAACGGTGAGCCAGTTCAGTCGAACCCTGCGGCCGAGCAGCTGCTCGGGTCCGACCCGGTCGACGCCATCCGCACGCTCGGCCTTCCGCTCGGAAAGTCCTCCCGCCGCGAAGTCGTCGTGACGTACCCCGAGGAACGCACGCTCGAGATCCAGACCACACCGCTCGGCGAAGAGACCATCGTCTATGTCCGCGACATCACCGCCGAGAAGGCCCGCACCGAGGAAGAGCTGCGCACGGGCGCGACGAAGGCCGTCTGCGACCTGGCCGCCGGCGTCGCCCACGAGATAGGCAACCCGCTCAACGCAATCGCCCTCAACCTGCAGCTGCTGCAGCGCGACCCGTCCGACACGGAAGCCATCGACGTCTGCATGAGCCAGGTGAAGCGCCTGGACGGCATCATACGCGGTTTCCTGTCCGCCCTGCGCCCCACCCGTCCCGACCTGATGCCGGGCTCGCTCGCCGATCCGCTGAAAAGCTGCCTGGCGGCGCTGCGGCAGCAGCTTGAGGAGCGCCGCATCCGCGTGACGCTCGACACGCCGTCCGCCCTGCCGCCGGTCGCCCTCGACAAGGGCCAGATGGAACAGGTCTTCTTCAACATAGTCAAGAACGCGCTGGAAGCGATGTCGGACGGCGGAGAGCTGGCGATCGAGCTCAAGGCCGACGACCGCGACGTCTCGGTCTCCTTCCGCGACACCGGCTCGGGAATGGACGACGAGCAGCTCGCGCACCTATTCGAGCCATACCGCACGACGAAGGAGAAAGGCACGGGGCTCGGGCTAATGATCTCCGCGCGAATCGTACGCGACCACGGCGGAACCATAGCAGCAGAGTCGAAGCCGGGGCAAGGGACGACGTTCACCATACGACTGCCGCGGCTCGAACGCCGCATAAGGGAACTCAAATGAAGCCGAAGATTCTCATTGTCGATGACGAGAAGATGCTCCGCGATACGCTCGCGAAGTGGTTCCGTCCCGTCTACGACTGCCTGACTGCGCCGGACGCGGCGGAGGCCATGAGGCTCGTGGAGGCGAATCCGGACATCGCGCTCATGATCTCCGACGTGAAGATGCCGGGCGAGGACGGCGTAGCGCTCCTGCGCAAGGCGAAGGCGAAGAACCCGAACATGGCGTGCATACTGCTTACCGCCTACGGAACCGTAGACCTGGCCGTGGAAGCAATGAAGACCGGGGCTGACGACTTCTTCCAGAAGCCGATCACGGACCTGAAGGCTTTCGAGCTGCGCGTCAGCAAGGCAGTGCGCAACGCCGAGCTGGCGAGAGAACCTGCCGATGCCGGCAATACCTCCGCCGGCGGAGGCGAACTCGCCGCGTTCACCGGCTCGTCGCCGACGATGGAACGCATCTACCGGCTGATCCGCAAGGTCGCACCTACGGACGCGACGGTTCTCATCGAAGGCCCGAGCGGCTCCGGCAAGGAACTCGCCGCACGGGCGATCCACGCGCTTTCGAAACGCTCGGCAGGCCCCTTCATCGCGCTGGAGTGCTCGGCGTTCCAGGGTGAGCTCCTGAAGTCGGAACTGTTCGGCTACGAGCCAGGCACGTTCACCGGCGGACTCTCCGAGGGCAAGCGCGGCTGCATCGAATCTGCCGCCGGCGGAACGCTCTTTCTGGACGAGATAGGCGAAATCGACGCCTCCACGCAGGTCACCCTGCTGCGGGCACTTGAGACGAAGTCCGTGCGACGCCTCGGCGGCGTCGCAGAGAAGCCGGTCGACTTCCGTCTGGTCGCCGCTACGAACAAGAACCTCGCCAAGCTCGTCGCCGACGGCACATTTCGCGAAGACCTGTATTACCGGCTGGACGTCATCGACATCCGCACTCCAGCACTGAAAGACCACCCGGAAGACATCGCCGCGCTCGCCAACCGCTTCATCAGGGAATTCTCCGCGGCCAACGGCGGACGCGTCACCGGAATCGAACCTGAGGCACTGCAGGTCCTGGAGGGCTATTCGTGGCCTGGGAACGTGCGCCAGCTGCGCAACGTCATGGAGAAGACCGTAATCCTTGCCTCAGGCGAGAAGATTTCCGTATCCGACCTGCCTGCCGAGATAACCGCCGCGCCGAACCGCGAGCCGGCTGCAGCGCAGGTCATTGCGGCAGATCCTGCGCCAGCCGCCGGATTGTCGCTGCAAGAGTCAGAGAAGCGTCAGATACTGGCGGCGCTCGCCGCCGCGAAGAACAACAAGACCAAGGCCGCCGACGCCTTGGGCATCTCGCGCCGCACGCTTCACCGCAAGCTAAAGGAATGGGGTGTAGAGGAATGAGCAACTCCGCATACGATGACGTGCAAGCCGGGCAGCCGATAGTCCGTAGCCGCCAGCTCGAGATTCCAAACCTGAACCTGATAAAGAAGGTGGGCGACGGCGGCATGGCGACGGTCTGGAAGGCGTGGGACGTGACAAACCAGCGCTTCGTGGCCGTAAAGGTGCTCAACAGGGAGTTCGCCGCCGACGGGGCCGAGGTGCGCGCGTTCCGCGCCGAGGAAAGGATCATGGAAGAGATCCACCACCCCGGCATCGTGCAGGCATACGACTTCGACAACAGCAACGGCAACTGGTACTACATAATGGAGTTCGTCGACGGCTACACCTTCGCCGACCTCCTGCGGCGCAAGCAGCACGTCCGCGAAACGGACTGCCTTCTCATCTGCGAATCGGTCGCCGCCGCGCTCGACTACGCATGGAACAACCACGGCGTCGTCCACTGCGACATCAAGCCTGAGAACATAATGATCAACACGGAAGGCATCATCAAGCTGACCGACCTTGGCATATCCCACCGTTTCGAGTTCCGGGAAGAACCTCAGGAAGTGCCGGACCACGTCTTCGGCACGCCCGCCTACATCTCGCCAGAGCAGGTCTACGGCGACGTGGAGCTGGATTGCCGCGCCGACATATACTCGCTGGCGGCGACGCTCTACCACCTTTCGACCGGAAGACTGCTCTTCCCCGGGCTCGACAACGACAACATGATGCGCGCCCACTGCAACGAGTCGACGCAGGCTCACGACCCGCGGGCCTACCGTCCGGAACTGTCGGAGGGCTTCTGCCAGCTCCTCGAGGCGATGCTGGTGAAAAACCGCGACTTCCGGATTTCGTCATGGGCTGACGTGTTCCAGATGTGCCGCGACATAGAGGACGGCGTCATGTTCAAGCCACGCCCGTCCGACAACGCCCACTCGTCGATAAGGCTGCTGGCATGACCCTGTGAAAGCGCAGCGGCCGCCCCGTTCTCACGGAGCGGCCGCAGACCCAGCCGGAAACCCAGCCTTGCTTTTACCCAAGCGCGGCGGAAACGTCCGCCAGCACCTGACGGAGAGCCTTCGGCACGCGACGTGCGGTCGTCGAACGAACGGTAGAGTCCTTCGACGCCTTCGCGTCATACTCGTCATACGATGCGCCGACGGTGGCGATCTCCTTCTTCCAGCCCTCCCTGTCGACCTTCAGGATCTCCCTGAGATCAGCCGGGACGACCTTGAACTTGCCCTCGTTATTTGAGAGATCGATGTCGCTCTCGAGCGGCAGGTTGCCTATAGGCGTAACGTTAGCCCTGACCTGACCCTCGATGCGCTGGCAGATCCACTTGAGGACGCGGCTGTTGTCGCCGAAGCCGGGCCAGAGGAACCGGCCGTCGTCGCCCTTGCGGAACCAGTTGACGAAATATATCTTCGGCAGCTTCCTCGCGTCTGCGCTCGTGCGCTCCATCTCCAGCCAGTGCTGGAAGTAGTCCGCCACGTTGTACCCGAAGAACGGCAGCATCGCCATCGGGTCGCGGCGGACCTGGCCGATCTGGTCAGAGATGACGGCGGCAGTGACTTCGGAACCAGCTGCCGAGCCCATGAACACACCATGCGTCCAGCTCTTGGCCTCGTTGACAAGCGGAATCGTGGAGGGACGGCGGCCGCCGAAGAGAATCGCATCGATCGGCACGCCCGTCGGCTTCCTGTTCCAGAGACCGTTGAAGCCGGACTTGTCGAGCACGGGGCAGTTCTCGGCGGGAGCCGTGAAGCGGCTGTTCTTGTGCGCCGCGACGTACTTCAGCTCCTTGACCTCCTTCTTCGTCATGCCAGGCTTCGGGCCCATGCGGTAAGGGTCGTCGACGCAGGCATAGCAGGGATTCCCCTTCCAGTCAACGCCTTCCTTCGGCGCCTTGATGCCCATGTCCTCCCACCAGATGTCGCCGTCGGGAGTAAGCACCACGTTCGTGAAGATCGTACCCTTCCTGCAGCTCTTGAGCGCGTTCGGGTTAGAGTCCATCGAAGTTCCGGGCGCGACGCCGAAGAATCCGTTCTCGGGATTGATGGCGTAGAGGCGGCCGTCGGCGCCCGGCTTGAGCCAGGCGATGTCGTCGCCTATCGTCTGAAGCCTCCAGCCCTTGAGCTTCGGAAGCATCATCGCGAGGTTCGTCTTGCCGCATGCGCTCGGGAACGCCGCCGTCAGGTGGTACTGCTTCCTCTCGGGAGAGGTGAGCGTGAGAATGAGCATGTGCTCGGCCATCCAGCCCTGGTCCTTCGCAAGCTTGGAGGCGATGCGAAGGGCGAAGCACTTCTTGCCGAGGAGGGCGTTGCCGCCGTAGCCCGAACCGAACGACCAGATCTGGCGCTCCTCAGGGAACTGCGTGATGAACTTGTCCTCGATCCTCTTGGCGCACGGCCACGCGACGTCCTTCTGGCCCTTCTTGAGCGGCGCTCCGACGGAATGAATGCAGGGGATGAACTCGCCGTCCTTGCCGAGGTGCTTGAGAACGGCGTCGCCGGTGCGGGTCATGATGTTCATGTTCACTACCACGTAGGGCGAGTCGGTGATCTCGATGCCGTACTGCGTGATCGGGTTGCCGATCGGGCCCATCGCATAGGGGATCACGTACATCGTGCGGCCCTTCATGCAGCCCTTGTAGCTCTTGAGCATGAGCTTCTTCATCTGGTCGGGATCCATCCAGTGGTTCGTAGGACCCGCGTCGATCTCTTTCTTCGAGCAGATGAACGTGCGGCCCTCGACGCGCGCGACATCGCTCTCGTGCGAGCGGGCGAGGTAGCAATCGGGACGCTTCTTCGGGTTCAGCTTGATGAACTGGCCCTTCTTGACCATCATCTCGCATATCGCAAGGTGCTCCTTCTTCGTGCCCTTCACGACCACGATCCTGTCGGGCGTGCAGACCTTGTTCCACTTGTCAACCCACGCGAACACCTTCTCGTTCGCAAACTTCGGCGTCTTTGCCATTGCTTTTCTGCTCCTTGTTGCCCCACCACGGGGCGTTGTGAAATTTGGCTATGTATTATATCATACCCACGGCCGTGGAATCAAGCGTACGGCCGGCTGGAATATCCCCACCTTTGGGAAGCGCTACCGAGCTCTTCGAGAGCCTCGCGCGTTTTTGCGGGCTTCGGAGGTTTTTCGGGCATGGTTTGCCGCGATTATGCGCCTCGTCATCCCGTAAGCAGCTCAAACTCCAT
>JAFRDO010000035.1 GCA_017403825.1 Kiritimatiellia bacterium | reverse complement strand
TGGGGGTTGGGGGTTGGGGAGTGGAGGAAATCGGTGATGTCGAACTCGGACGGCAGGCAGCTGTCCTCTGCGTAGCCGACCTTCTTTCCGTTCACCCACACATAATAGGCGGAGTACACGCCGTTGAACCGCAGGATCACTCTCCTCCCCTTCCATTCCGGCGGCACGGTGAATGAGGTGCGGTAGCTTGACACGGGGTTGTACTCGTCGCCGATGAGCGGCGGATCGTTCTTGTGCGGATAGATGATGTTCACGTAGCCGGGGGAACCGAACCCCTTCATCTCCACGCATGACGGCACGTCGATCTCAAGCCAGTCCGAGTCGTCAAAGTCAGTCTTGAAGAAGTCTAGCGGACGCTGCTTCGGGCTGCCGTTCCAGCAGAACTTCCAGCGCCCGTCAAGAGACTTGACCCAGGGGGTCTGCGGTTCGTCCGTCGCAAGCGCGTCCTCGACGCGGACAAGCGGGAAGCCGTCTGCGCGGGCGGGCAGGCGGTTGATCTCCGTGACGCACTCGTTCTCCCAGTCGCGATTGCCCTTGCGGAGCGCGGACACCCGTTCGCGTTCAGCCTCGAACACGTCGTCAGGCTGCGGTCCGTCCTTCATGTCGATAGCGTCCCATGCGAGGTCCTTGCGTCCCTTCGCCGGCGTGACGAACCGCTCGCGAAACGCATTGACGGCCTTGAACGTGCCCTCGAAATCGGAACCGTGAATCGCGATGATGTTGTTCTTTAGCTTCACGAACCACGCGCCCTTCGCCGCCCACGGCTGGGTCGAGACGAACACGTCTCCCGCGACAGGCGACGACCACGAGGAGTATTTCACCTTGACGCCCGTCTTCGCCTCCACCTCGGCAAGCATGTCGGCGACGGCCTTTCGCACTTCAGGCGTCTCATCCGGCCCGAGCTTCACGCGCGCCTCGCGCACCGGGCTTGCCAGTTCGAACGGACCGAAGTCCAGGCGTTCCGGCATGACAGGGCGAGCCGCCAGAGCTACGCCCGATGCCGCCACCGCGCCAAACGCCATCAGCGCAACGGCAGCGATTGCCCTTCCACTAAACAGTTCGTTTCTCATCTTCATGTTTCTTTTAAGAGGCGCTCAAACGAATGCAATGAAGAGGTTCTCGCCAAGACATGGTCGCGTCCGTCGGGCGCATAGACGCGATGGAAGAACACGCCCGGCTCCGTCTCCACGGATTCGACACGCACCTCTTCGCCCGCAAGCGTTTCCGACTTGAACACGATGTCGAGCTCTTGGCACGGACCCGCCGCATCGGGACGACCTTCCATCAGCCATTCGACGTAGTGGACGTTGTTTACGTGTCCGTTCAGGTCGATGTCGCCGCGCCTGGCGCGAAACGACAGAGCGTCCGGAGACGCCACGCTGCAGTCCCAACGCAGCTTCGCGAACGGCTCGTCGCCGAACACCGGTTTCCGGACCGTATTCGCCGCCGCGAACACGCCGTCGGGAATCGCGACGACCTTGCGCGACGCGAGGTCGATGAGCATCCATTCGCTTGTCGCGCACCCGAGCTCCGCGCCGTCTGCACCCGTCAGGACGAAATCACGGTAGGCCACGATCCTCCGTCCGCCGCGCGGAAAAGTGAGGATCGACACCGTCTCCTCCCATTTCGGGAAGCGCAAAATCCGCACCTTGAGACGCGTCAGCACCCACGATATGTTTTCGCCGGCGGCCTCGAAATTGGACTTTGAAAACGACAGCGTTTCGGCGTTCAGGCTCGCCGCTTCCTGGAGCCAGTTGCAGACGGACGCCATCGTCGCCACGCCGCCAGGCCCGCACTCGTATGTCCTGACCGCCCATGAATACACCCCGTGCACGTCACCCATTTGCGGTTCTCCTTCGGATCAGATGCTTCTTCATGCCGATATGATAACATGTCGGCCGCGGGAACACAACAGGACACCTCACAACTAATGACACTTCACACGCGTCTGCACCATGTTCAGATCCTACGTGCCGTAGACGAACTGCATGTCGGTGGAGCGGATCACCGGACCGGTGTAGCGCCCGTGAGAGTCGAACTCCGGGAGTCCGGCGGCCTTTGGCGTGACGCCGAAGAGATAGTCGGCCTTCGAGCCCTCGATCCTGATGCGCCCGTTCGGCCACAGCGTCAGTATTCCGGAAAGCGGTTTCGTCCAGCCGACGTTGTGGCTGGCGCGGTCGTGAGTCCTGCAGTATTCGGCCGGGAACTTGTCGTGCGTCTTCGCATACCACTGGTTGCTCGCGGAGTTGACGTCCCAGTAGAGGATGTTGTCGAGTATGCGCAGGTTGTCCATGTGCAGGTGGCCGTTCATCACGAGCCGCACCGTTCCCGGCCTCCTGGCGTTCGCTTCGCGGAAGATCGCCTGCACGTCATCCTTGTTCAAGACGTTGCCGCCGTTAGGCGCGCGCTCGAAGCTCTGGTGCGACAGCACGACGCACGGCCTTGGCGAGCCGACGATCACCGAGCGCATCCACTCCAGCTGCTCGGGCGGAATCCAGTTCACGGTCGCCGTCTTGGAGCGGCGGTGGTAGTTGCCGTGGTCGAAGTGAATGTACTGGCCCGGCGTCTCGCAGTAGTGGTTCGGGTCGCAGACGACGAACCTGAAGCCGCCCTTGTCGAACGAGTAATGGCCCCTCTTCATGCGGTACGCCTCAAGCGTCGCCGCGTAAGGGCAGTCGTCCGAATCGTGGTTGCCGAGGCAATGGTACGACGGCACGCGGCTTTCGTTGTACATCTTGACGTACGCCTTCTCCGGTGCCTTGAGGACGTTGTGCACGAAGTCGCCGAGGTGAATCACCATGTCGCACCTCTCGCGTTCGGCTCGGGCGAGGATCTTCTCCAGGAACTCCGGCGTATCGTTCACGTAGACGCCGGGCTGGTAGTGGATGTCGGCGAACACGCAGACCTTGAGCGGACGGGCCTGCCGCTGGGAACCAGCCGCGGCAAGCGCCGCCCCCGGCACCGCCAGCGCGGCGGCGGAAATGAACTCGCGCCTCGATGCGTCCATTTCCGTCTCCCTCACCGCAGGATAAGAGCGGAGCCGATCGGCCTCAAGACCGCCCAGACCTCGACCATGCCGTTAGACTCGTTGCGACGCTCGCCAACGACTTCCCAGCGTCCCTCGCGACCGGTGTTGACGCCTGAAATCGCAATGCTCGAGCCGGAAGGCATCTCGGCGACCTTGACGGCGAGACCCTTCGGCAGCGGATCCGACGCGTCGCGACCGAAGTCAACGACGAGCGAACCGGCGGCGGACGACAGGACCCTGATGTAATTCTCCAAGTTGCTCGCGAACGTCACGCCTTCGCTAATCTCGACGTCCTCGACCGCGACGAACGTCTCTGTCGCGATCCGCTCCGTGACAGTAAGCGTGCCGTTGGCGACACGACCGCCCTCGCCCACAAGCTCCGGCACCGTCAGGTCGAACCCGTTCATGTCGAACACGCCATATCCGCTCGCGCCCACGCCACCGGAGACGGCCGCCGCCACCGTAGGACGCATCACGCCCCCTTCGGCTACGCACGGACCGGTGAACGTGTTGGCGACGGTGAGGAGCAGCGTGCCGGTGCCGCGCTTGCGAATGCCGCCGTCGCGCACCGCGCCGAGCGCGGCATCGTGCGTGAACGCCTGGTTGAGCGTAAAGGTGTTCGCCCCCGGAATGTCAAACGCCGCTCCGTTCGTAGAGACGACGACCGACGTCCAGGGATAATTCGCATTCATTCGAAGCGAGGCGCCATCCTGCGTAGGACGGTACGAACCACCGTTGAAGTAGAAGCTATGATTCCCTCCGCCGTAATTGCGCGTTATGTACGGAGCTGTGAACGTTCCGCCGTGGAAGTTTATATTTCCAGTGAACATAGAATTGCCGCCGTCGAACTTGAACGGCGCGGTCCAGGCGAAATCACCGCCATATAGGTTGATCTCTATGTTGCCGGCGCCGCCGGGATTCAGTTTAAGTTCCGTCACCGTGTTGGTGAACATTCCGCCATAGACATTCACGACCGACTTGGCGTAGCCGTGTTCAACGTGAGTCGTGCGAGTATAAGCCATGTTGACATACTGACCAGACGACGTGACCGTGCCTCCATGCAGATTGAACGTCGCCGTACCGTTGTAATACGCCTGGTTATCAGACACCATGTAGAAGCTTCCGTTGAAGTTGAGCCTTCCACCCCGCACGGTAAGCGTCAGGTTGCGCTTCTTCTCGCCGCTGTCCCTCCTCAGGCGGTATGCACCGGCGTTGCGCCCGATGTTCACGTCACCCCAGACCTGGACGTTGCCGCCGAGGATCTCCAGCTCGGAATCCAGCACGTCACCGTTTTCGTCAAAGTCGGCGATGTATTGCCCGACGTGCAGGCCTGCACCGGAGCCGCTGACGGTAATGCTCTGCCTTTCATCAAGACCGAGGACAAGTTTGCCGGCCGCGACGGCAAGCGAAGTAAGTCCAGATTGCGGCAGGTCGCCGTTCGCCGGGATCTCCGTCGCCGCCGTCGAATAAATGTTGTCGGCGTTGTTTCGCACAGAGTTACCGAGCGTCACAGAGCCAGAACCGCCAAGATACGCCGTACCCGCTCCAGTCTTTATGAACGGTCCTAAGCACGACACGTTGTTCCAGAAGAAGACTTCCTCTCCCGCTTCGACGCGCAGGTTCATGCCGTTGGAACCCGCGATCCCGGCCAGGACGTCGCCAGACTCCACAAGCGACAGCGTGCAGTTGTCGATGTTCGACGTGTTCCTGTCAAGAAGTTCCGGAGCAACGGCCAGAGTGCCGGAATAGACGTTGAAGTGGTGGACTGTGCCGCGTGTCGCGCGGACCATGCCGCCCGGCCTCACAAGATTGTTCACATATACCGCTTGCTTCACATCGGAAAGGACGCCTTCTACAATCTGCGTAGCGCAGGACGCAGTGTCCATATACTGCCAACGCCACTCGTCGAAAAGGGCGTCCGGCAGGTGAAGCGTCCCAGCTGTCGTCTTGATGAATGCATATTCCCCACTGCCGCGCGCATTCATGGTGCCGTCCGTCAGCCAAAGGTCGCCGGGCACGGCCGTCTCCAGCACCTCCACGATGCGGTTGCCGCCAAGCGAGACGCGGGTGCCGTCCGCCACAGTCGACGGGAAGATTGCCCGCATGCGGCTCACATAGCTGTCATACGGGACAAGACCGCACTCCCAGTTCGCCGCATCACTCCAGCTGCCGGAGCCTGCAGTCCAGACGAAGTCGCGGCGGAAGTCCATCTGAGTCTGGCTGTTGTACGTCGACGCGGAAGCAAGCGTGAGATCAACCTGGTCGTAGTCCGGCGAGGAGGTGTCGAGTGCAAACGTGCCGTTCGCCGAAGCGTAGCGCAGCGACATTGCGAACTTCGACGCATCGAGCGTCCCCTTCGGACCGCGCAGAATCGCATACGTGCCGGCCGTCGTCGCAAGGTCGGGAATGCCAGTTCCCGAGCAGAGCGCCACGTAGACCGTGCCGCCGACGGACAGAGAATCGGTCGCTCGCAGCGTCGCGCAGACGCCCGCGCCGGAGACGTATGAGAAGACGCTCGAGCCCGCCGCCAGCGTCAAGCTCTTCACATTCGCCTCCTGCGCCGCCGAACCGCTCATTGCGGCGGCAATCGCACCGTCCGCCTGCACAACGACGGAATTGGCCGCAAGCGCCGCTCCTGTCGTTTTCGCCACGCCGCCCGACGCAAGCGTGACGGGACCGCTGAAGCCATACGTGGCGGTCGGCAGGAACGAAACGGACATCAACTTGTTGTTCGTCGCAGGGTGCGATGAGGAAATCACGATGCCGCCGTCCGTCGCCACGCCGTCTGCCGTCGCCCATGCCCCGCCAAGCGGCAGATCCTGGTCGGCCATGTCAGAGAGGTCGATCATCGCGCCGTTCGCGCCGATGAAGCTGGACGCCACCGAGAATGCCGTGACCCCATAGATATTGGCGTGTCCGAAGGAAGGATACCATATGCCGCCGTTCCAAAGCACGCTCCCCGCGCCTGTCAGTACGCGCGCGTGCAGGATTCCGCTGCCGGTCAAGGCGAGTGCCGCCCCGCTTGCAACCGTCATCGCAAACTGCTCATGCACTGTCGCCGGACCGCCGTTCAGCGCCAGCGTGCCCTCATCGACGGCGACGCCGTGCGGGAAGTTGTAGCCGACGAAACCGTTCAGAACGACCGTGCCCGCACCCGATTTCGCGAAGACCGTGTCGCTTGCAACGTTGACGGCTCCGTTCACCGTAAGGGTCGACCCTTCCGCCGCGCCGATTGCAGATTTCGCGTTTGCCGCCGCCGCAAGTTCAAACGTTCGGTCGGTCGCGCCAGCCGCCGTACCGGCGTATTCGAACACGGCCGTTCCGACGCGGATCGCCGAACCGGCTCCGGCGGCCGAGGCGCTTCCGGTGTCGGCTACAGTCGTGACGCGCATCGTGCCGGCCTTCACGCATGGCGCCGTCGCGAACGTGTTCGCGCCAGAGAGCGTCACCAAACCGCTGCCGCCACTGGCGTTCACCGTCAGCGGACCGTAACCGGAAATCGCCCCTGAGACTTCGAGCGATGCGCCAGAGGCAGCGTTCAGGTACGTTTCGCCGGCCATCGCGACTGGCGCAGCGATTTCACTCGATCCGGCAGTCGCAGCAACTGTCGCCGGGCCGCCGGCGTTGTCTAACGTAATCGTCGCGCCGGAAAGCGCATAGCCTGGCTCGGCGGAAAGCGTCATTCCGCCGAGCGTGACGCCGCTTGCCAGCGTAACTGCGGTGCCCTGGGCGTCGGCGGCGGTTGAAAACACTGCGCGTGCGTCGGTGCCGGACGGCGCGTCGCCGCTGCCGTCGCCCCAGTTCGATCCGTCGCTCCACACGCCTCCAGCCGGGTTGTCCCACACGAACGACGCGACTGTACGCGCAGCCAGCGTGACAGAGAGGATTACGCGACCGTTCTCGGTACGCGTCGCGAAGGTGGCATCTGCAGCGTCGCTCGCCGCATTCAGCACGACATGGCTGAGATCCACCGTCGCATCGGACGGCATGGACACGAGGTCGTAAGTTCCGGCAGACCACGTCCCGTCAAACGAGATGCGCACCGTGCCGGGAACGTTCCAGCCACCGGCAGTCAGCGTTGCGAAGCGCGAGCCGTTCCACACGAACGCGAACGACGCATCGTCGTCCTCCGCCGCAAGCGCACCCACCGATGCATCGTCAAGGAACCGCAACTTCGCATTCTTGTCGACGATAACCGGTCCGGAAATCGTCATGCCGCCGGCAAAAGCGACTGTCGTCTCCGACTTGCCGCCAATCTTGAGGCCGCCGTCCGTAGAGCAGGACGGCACAAGCGCGTCATCGGTCGCGACAGGGCCGGAAAACGCATAGGCGCCGGTTCCCGTTACCGCTATCGTGGACTGCTGCGGACCAAGACGCGTCACGAAGCCGGAGGGCACGATATCGTAGCCGGTGCCGGCAAGCTCAATCGTTCCGCCGTCGAGAATAAGCCGCATCGGGCTTGTTGCATATGCGGCTGTCGGCGCTATCGCCCGGTCGAGGCGGAGCGTTCCACCGTCCGTCACCTTCAGCGAGAAGTCGCAGAAGCCTTTTGCGCAGGGATTGATCGTGTCCGCCGCAAGCACGCCGTTCGAGCATACGTGAACTTCCGCAAGTGGAATTATCTCATCATCTGCGGAAGTCCCGCCATTTTTGTCCGCGCATTTCAGATTCGACGTCGCGAACGTCGTGCCGGAAAGGAAGAACCGGCCGCGGGCGCCGCGGTTGCGTGCAAGCAAGACCTCCTCGAACTTGCTGATTGTTCCTCCATAAACGTTGAACGAAGGCAGTCCGGAACGTGCCTCGGAGATGTTGTACAGTTCTCCGACCCAAATCTTGGCGCTTGCGCTGCTCTTGACCGTTCCGCCATAGATGTTGAAGGAAGAGCCGGAGGTGGCATCGGGGCGGGTCGTGGGGTTTCCGTTATAGTACCCGACGAGAATCGAGGAGTTCAGGTAGACTGTCCCGTTCCTGATGTCGAGGTGCCCGTAAGGTTCGCTTCCCGGTTCAGTCGCGCCGCTGCGTTCGCCGCACATGACATACGCGGAATAGTTGAACGAGTTCGCGGTGGGGCCGAGGACGGTCTCCACGCCGGGAGCGGTGTCAATCACGAAATGGCCTTCTCGGACAGTCAGGTTTGCATACGCCTGCGTCGGCGAATCGCCGTTCGCCTTCATGTTCATGATCCAGTTCCAGTTTCTTCCCGCAACGGAACGCGCCAGAAGCTGCCGCTGGCCGTCAGGGCGGGAGGCGGTCGCAAGCGTGAACGAGCCTGGGCCGGCCTTGATCAGTGCGCCGTTGTTGACGTCGAACGTACCGATAGTCTTCAAGTCGCCGTCGCACCAAATGACGCCTGCATCGTCAAGCGCCGCCGTATCGAGAACGACTTTCATGTTAGCCGTCGCCGGTTCCGCCCCCCTGTAGCGGAACGTGCCGTTGCCGAGCGAAAGCGTGCCAATGCTGGACCTTGTAATGTTTTCAAAGCCAAGAGTACCGCACTTGACCGCGGCCGTGCCGATGGCCCCGTTCTCGGCATTCATGAGGTTCACGATGCCGCCGCCGCTGGCACCCTCGTTGGCCTGGACGTCGACGCCTGCGGCGAGACGCTCGGTCACGTTCGTCGTCACGCCGTTGCCCGGCGCAAACACGAGAGTTTCAGCGAATGTCACGAACGCCGCGAACGCCGCGACGACCGCCAACAAGATTCTGCTTGCCTTCATGTTCATTTTGTCCTTTCCATGTTTTCAGTTGTTGAAGATACTTCGATCAAGTCAGCCATCGCGTCGCGCCATGCGATGATCGCGGCGGGGTCGGACGTGTAGTCCGTCATGCTCCTCACGAGCCCCTCGGGCGACTCGAAGTCGAAAAGCGTCAGGGCGGCTAAGACAACTACCTGAAGCATTTCATTTCCTCCATGAGGGCGAACGGACGGTCGGTGTACACGTAGTCGACTCCGCGGCCGAACGCCGACCAGGCCGAGGCGGCGTCGTTCACGGTCCACACGCCGACCTTCACGCCGCGCGCATGACATGCCGCGACGCGCCCGGCCGTGATCAGGTCTTCGTCCCAGCGCGGAGCCCAGAGCGGCGTGACGGCAGGATCGATACCGCGTATCGCCGCGTCCAGGTCGATCGGCTCGTCGGTGACGAGCCAGCCCTTGCGCGGCAGCGCGCATGACACGCCGCGCCAGCCGGGCATGTTCTTCTTCAGCCAGCCGTTGTCGCACTGGACGTAGGTGTTCTCGGGCTTCACGTTGGCATGGCGCCCGATCGCCTCCTTCACCTTCGGCATCACCTTTTCCCAGCGGCAGTCGCAGACGTGGATTACCGCGACATGCCCGTCGCCGGCGAACGCGAGCGCATCGTCGATGACCGGCATGCGCGTGCCACGCCACCTCGGATCCTTCCAAACGCCGACGTCGCTGTTCTCCAGCGCACCGCGCCACATGACGTTCGTGGCCCAGCCCCGCGCCGCATGGCCGCGCCTGGCGCCGAGCCAGGCGTCGTGGGTGACGAAGAGCTCGCCGTCGTTCGATAGCCATACGTCGAACTCGAAGCCGAAGCCGCCTGCGACGGCGGCGGCAAACGCCGGCACGGTGTTCTCGGGACACGCCTCACTTTCGCCGCGATGGGCGAGGATCCTTCCTGCCGCGACTGCGCCTATGCGGGCCTTTGCGGCGCGCGCCTCTTCCGCGACCGCGCGAGAAGCCGGAGGCAGCTCGTACTTGTTCGGCTGGAAACGCGACTCCGCCGCCATCTCGAACACGAGTTCTCCGCCTTTCGCAATGTCGGCGTGGCGCACGGAGAGCCCTTCCAGCGGCTTGCCGTTCAGCGTTATGCGACGCACGTACTTGTTCTTCTTCGACAGGTTCTTCGCAACGACGCGGAACGCCTTTCCATCGGCGAGGCGCAGCGTGACGTCGGCGGCCTGCGGCGCGCCGACTACGTAGTCGCCGCCGCACGGGTTGAACGGATAGAACCCGAGGCACGCGAACACATACCACGCGCTCATCTGCCCGCAGTCGTCGTTGCCGCATAGCCCGTCGGGCTTTGGCAGGTAGAAGCGGTCGCACACTTCGCGCACGATTGCGGCGGTGCGGTCGGGACGGCCTGCGAACTGGTAGAAGTACGCGATGTGATGGCTCGGCTCGTTGCCGTGCACGTACTGCCCGATCAGGCCTGTAGTGTCGTCCGCCGTAGCCGCCCCGGAGAGGATCTCCCGCTGACGGAAGACCGAATCGAGCTTTGCGGCGAAGGCGCGGGCTCCGCCGAGCGCGGTGACGAGGCCGGCCGGATCCTGGAAGACGTGCCAGGTCCACTGCCAGGCGTTGCCTTCAGTGCAGTCGTACGTCTCCCAGTCACCGCCGCCTCCAAAGCGGAACGGGTCGAACGGAGTGCGCCAACGGCCTTGCGAATCCTTGCCGCGCACAAGTCCGAGCGAACGGTCAAGCACGTTCGTCCACGCCATTGCGCGGTGCGAGAAGAACCGTTCCGCCGGCCAGTCGCGGCGCGCGCGCGCAAACGCCGCCGCGCACCAGTCGTCGTAGGAGCATTCCAGCGTGCGCGAGACGCTTTCCCCTTTCACGATATCGTACGGATAGTACCCGTAACGATTCAGGAGGTTCCAGTCCTCCTTTATCTTAGGCGTCCCATGTGGCGTCACGTGCGACGCGGTGAGCGAGTTCGTCACGGCCTCATATGCGAGGTTCCCGTCGAAGCCTCGGAAGCCCTTCAGCCAGGCATCGACGATCACGGGCACGGCATGGTTGCCTATCATGCAATACGACTCGCAGCCGAAGTACGGTATAACCGGCAGGAAGCCGACGGCCCGGTACTGCTCCAGCATCGACTCTACGAAAGGCTCGACCAGTTCCGGCGTCAGGATCGTATAGAGCGGGTGAGCCGCGCGGAACGTGTCCCAGAGCGAGAGCCCTGTAAAATAGCGCC
The DNA here is from genome assembly GCA_017403825.1 of Kiritimatiellia bacterium. GTDB lineage: Bacteria > Verrucomicrobiota > Kiritimatiellia > RFP12 > UBA1067 > UBA1067. Next base: position 21,372 of record JAFRDO010000035.1, on the reverse strand, counting down.
CGCCCTTTCCGACGTGAATCCTGTCGTCCGCGCCGCGATAGCGTCCGTCGGCGTCGGCGATGTCGTTCGGCTGCAAAAAGAGGTGGTAGAGCGACGTGTAGAACGTGGTCAGCTGCGCACGGTCGGCACCATGGATTTCAGCCCTGGAGAGGAGCTCGTTCCATTCGCACCGCGCCGCCTTGCGGGCTGAGTCGAAGTCGAGCCGGTCTTCGGCGGCGAAGTTGCGCTCGGCGCCGTCGTCGTCCGTTGTCGAGATCGCGATCCTTGCGCCGAGCGAGCCGCCTGGCGGCACGTCGAACGAGTAGACGGTGCGCGGCGCCTTCTCGCCAGGGCCGCACGGCAGTTCTCGCCGTGCGGCCCACGGACGGTCAAAGCGCAGCTTGAAGTGCACCTCGCGCTCCAGCCACGCCTTGTGGCGGTAGCCGCCGGTGACGGTGCGCCTGTCGTCGTGCGCCGCGCCATTGTAGGACAATATGTGACCGGGTATCTTGTCGGCGTGTGCGCTGGCCCACTGCGGGTCGACGAGAACCTCCAGCCGGCCGCCCTTCGCAGGCGTCCAGCGGTGGAAGGCCATGCGCCGTCCGCAAGTCATCTCGGCGCGGACGCCGAAGTTGGTGAGCGTGACGGCATAGTAGCCAGGCTCCGCCTTCTCAGAAGAGAAGTCCTTGTAGCCGCGGAACTTTGCCGGAGGAAGCGTCATTTTGCCAGTGAAAGGCAAGAGGCGCACGTCGGCGAGTTCGGGACAGCCCGTTCCGCTCAGGTGGGTCTGGGAGAAGCCGTATATCCACGGGTCGTTCCACTTGTAGCCCGCACAGTACTTCCAGTTGCCCGTGCCTGAGTCCGGCCCAGGCTGGACGAGTCCGAACGGGAGAGACGCGCCAGGGTGCGTGTTGCCGGTCCATGCCGTGCCTATGAACGGATCCACCCACCGCGCCGCGTCCTCGGCGGCGAGAGGCTCCGTTGCGCAGGCTGACGGCGCAAGAAAAGCAAGCGTGAGCATTGCCCGCGCCGCAAGCCAGAAGCGCCGACCCTGAAGTGCATGATTGAATACCATACGCAATGTAAGTATAACACACAAACAGCACTCTTATCTAACTTGTAAATACAAGTTTTTGCTACCGCACGACGAGCGGGGCGGGAAGGAGGATCGTGCGGGCCGGGAGGCGAGGCGAGCGTATGCGCGAGAGCAGCGTTTGCAGCGCAATCTCGGCCAGGGCGCCGCATGGCTGGTGCACGGTGGTGATTCCGATCTTTGCGGCAACCGCCACGTCGTCAAAACCAGCCAGGCGGATCCGCGCAGCATCCCCGCCGATGCGCAGCAGAGTCTCGCGGAGGCGGGCAGCGGCGATGTCATTGCCAGATACGATGGCATCGGGATTATGCCGTTTCAAGAACCACGCCACGGCGCGAACGTCGTCCGGCTCGCAGACAAGGACATTCTCCGCCAGCGACCATGTTCCGCCAGCCTCGATGGCCGCACTCGCCACACCGCGGAGGCGGTCTGCGACGGTAGGCGCGGCGCCGGGGCGCAGCAGGAACGCGAGACGCCGCGCGCCGGCGCGGACGAGCGCACGTCCGACCGCCAGCCCTGCGCTGACGTTGTCGATGCCGACAAGGTCGTAGTCGCTGCGTTCCGGCGGCGGAACGATGTCATAGTCGAGCAGCACGACGGGTATGGACGCCGCGTCAAAATAGGAAATGACTTCCGCGCTCGCCTTGGCGAAGTCACGCACAAACTCAAGCGGCTGGAAAAATATGCCCGAAACACGCTCCTTGGAGAACTGATAGGCGAGACGCCTCGCTTCGCGGGCCCTCACCTGCGGATTGCTGCTCTTGATTTCGCCGTGTATCACGTCCCAGCCCGACTGCTCGGCGAGCCGCACGATCTGATCGCACAGGGGAGGGAATATCTCCGTATAGCTTTCGCCGGGCACCACCAGCCCGAGTGCGCCGGTCGCATTGAGCGCGAAGCGGCTTATCAGCGTCGCCGCGCCCTGGCGCGTAACGATCAGCCCCTCGCGCCGCAGGTCGAGCGTCACGCGGCTGATCGTCGGACGCGACACGCCGAACCGCCGCGACAGCGCCGCCTCGCTCGGTAGCCTTCGCCCGGAGTCGAACTTGCCGGCGAGTATCTCGCGACGCAGCCGCTCGAATATCTCGTCGTGCCGCGTCATCTACCTGGCGTCCTGATCCTGCCAGAACTTCACCCACTCGTCCAGAAACAGCTTGGTCTTGTCCTCGTTGCCGAGGAGCGCGGCCAGCGTGGCCTGCCGCATGCTGCGGCTCTTTAGCAAGGCCTCTACATAGTCAGCCTTGAGCTTGGCGAACGGGCGGAACCGCACTTCCGGGGCGCCCTTCTCGAGAAAGACGGCTATCGACCAGGCGAGGCGGTACTTCATTCGCCGCGCGGCGTCAGACCCGCCGTAGAATTCGTCGTAGTTCATCATCATCAGCGCAGGCAGCGTCGGCGCGAGGCGTTCGATCGCATCATGGCTGGCGTCGATGCCCTCCCCCCAGCTCCGCGACTCCTCGTCCTCGAAGTACTGTGCGTAGCCCTCGTTGAACCAAGGCGAGGCGGATATCATTGAGCAGGCATAGGAAAGGTACTGGTGGAACGCCTCGTGGCGTATGGTGCGCATGAGCGCCGCCTCGCCAGTCTCCGGCAGATGCGCCACCAGCTCGCGCCGCTCGGGGCTCCAGTAGGCCGCGCTCCACGCCATGTCGTCACCTACGGCATCCAGGTATTCCTCGCGGCTGCAGTAGATGCGCGCCACGCAGAGAGCGTTCGAGGTCTCCAGCGACGTCGGCACCGTCTCGGCGTAGCGAGCCCGCATCTTCGGCAGCTCGTTGGTGAGCGCGACAACGAAGCCTGCGTCGCGCGGCAGGTCGTCAAGGACGGTGAACGACGCGGAGTCGGTCCAGTGCCAGTCAGCGTAGTTGGTCACGCTGTGGTGGGCGTCGGCGCGCATCTGCTCGCGTTCCGACGCCGGCAGCGGCTCCCCGCCGAGCCAAAGCCCGGCAGTGTTCCACTCGCCCTCAAGGAACTTCCACTCGAACGTGTCCATGCGCTCGGCGAAATCATCGCCCGCCGCCAGCTCCCAGACGGCGAGGTACCAGACGGACGACTTCTCCGGCAGGAAGGTACACACGATTGCGGAGCAGTTGGTACCCTGCCAGTACTCTACGCTCTTCATGCCGCGCGGCGGCTGGCGCGGCGGACACGCTTCCGGAGCCGGCTCAAACGGCGAGAGGAGGGCCACTGCGGAGCGGCGGCGGGACGGGTCCCTGCGGTTCAGCTTCATCGGCACGCAGCTTTCGGTGTAGGCGACGCGCGTCTCGGTGACATGCGCCCCGATCGCCGGGGGAGCGACGTCCAGCTTGGCAAGAGTGAAGACGCGTCCGTCATCGTCGGACCAGCAACCGAGCACGGCGCGGGAGGTCCAGAGGTCAGTGCGGTCGTAACGGTCTTCCAGGCGGCAACGGCCGTCCTCATCCGTCACGAGATACGCCTCGGCCCGAGGCATGTCAAGCGGCTCGGGGTCGACGAAGAAAAGCGATGCGGCGAGAAGCAGCATTGTCAGAACGCCCCCGTGGCAAGCGACGTGAACGTGGAGATCGGCGTCGTGTCGCGGTAGTTGTCGATGACCTGCCGCACGTCCCTTACGAGACCTTCGACCTCCTTGTAGAGCGCGTCGTCGGAGGTCAGCTTGCCGAGGGTGCCCTCTCCGCGCCGCAGGCGCGCCGCGACCTCGTTTAGGTTCTCCAGCAGCTCGTCGGCGCGCGCCGTTGTGCCCTTCAGGTCTATGCCGTCCGCCGCCTTCGCGACGCTGTCGCACGTCTTGCGGAAGTCGGCGATTGCGGCGTCAAGATCGTCGTATAGGCTCTGTCGGCTGAGCTTCTCAGAAATCGTCTTGGCATTCGCGAGCGTGGCGTCGAGGTTGTCATAGATGCTGCTGCGGTTGAGGTGCGCGGCGACCGCACTGGCGTTCGAGACTGCGGACTTCAGGTCGTTGTAGACCGCATCGTCCGACGAGACGAGACGGCCCACCAAGCCTTCCCCGTTCTCTATGCGCTGCAGGACGTTCCTCACCGACTCGCTTGCGGCCTCCAAGTTTGTCACTATTCCCGTTATCTCGATGCGGTCGGTCAGGTCTCGCAGGTTCTTCGCTATGCGCGAGACGTCCTTCATCCAGTCTGTCGGCGTGGAACCGACGATCGGGCCGTCCTTCGGCCCGACGGGCTCGCCGGAGCCTTCCTCAAGCTGCAGGTAGTTGCCGCCCAGAACGGACATGCTGCTGACCGTGGCGCTGCAGCCCTTCCGCAGGAGCACTTTTTCGTCAACGACCGCGGTGACGACCAGGTTCGACGGAGTGACCTCTATGCTCTCGACCGAGCCGACCTTCGTGCCCTTGAACATGACGCTGTCTCGCTCCTTGAGCCCGCCCACCTCGTCGAAGACGATCTTTACCGGGCGGCGACTGCGGCCTGCGAGAACGTCCACGCCGGACACCACAATCGTGAAGTAAGCAAGGAGGGCCGTCAGTGCGACGATGAAGAATCCCACCGTCACATGCGCGATCGCGTCGTTTTTCCTTTTCATATCCCGTCTCCCTTCGATGCGGCGAGAAAACCTGCGACCGCCTCGTCGCGGGAGGCCGCAAACTCCCGCGGCGTCGCGCACAGCGCGCACCGGCCGTCCTTGAGAAGCATTATCCTGTCCGCAATGCGCATTGCGCCGGCGATGTCGTGCGTGACCAGCACGGACGTCGCGCCACGCGACTTGCCGACGTCGCGGATCAGCCGCGATATGCTGGCGGAGGTCACGGGGTCGAGTCCGGAAGTCGGCTCGTCGTACAGAATTATCTCGGCATCCCGCACAAGCACGCGGGCGAGTCCGGCGCGTTTCTGCATGCCGCCGGAAATTTCTGACGGGTACTTGTCGGCGGCGTCCTCCAGGCCCACCGCGGCGAGCGCCTTGCGCACCCGCTCCTCCACCTCCGCCCTGCCGAGCCGCGTCGTCTCGAGAAGCGGCAGCGCCGCGTTCTCGAACACGGTGAGCCATGCGAGGAGCGCGCCCGACTGGAAGAGGTAGCCTATGCGGCGCGAAGAACATTCCACCTCGCCGGAGTCTGGCTCAATGAGGCCTGCGATGTGCTTGAGCGTAACCGACTTCCCGGTGCCAGACATGCCTACGATGGCGAATATCTCGCCGGGAGCGACGGAAAAGGAAAGGCCGTCCAGCACGGCGCGGTCGCCGAAACTCTTCGAGACGTTCCTGAACTCGATCGCGCCCGTCATCTGTAGCACACCCTCGTTATCATATAGCCGAACACCAGTATGGAGAGGAACGACGCGATCACGGCGCGCTGCGTCGCCTTGCCGACGCCGGTGGCGCCCAATTCCGCGCCCAAGCCCTCGGAAACCGAGATGGAGCCGATGAGGAGCCCGAACACTCCGGCCTTGGCCAGCCCGACGACGAGGTCCTTCGTCACGACCACTGACATCGCGCTGGCGGAGAACTGCCCGAAGTCCACGTTCAGCTGGGTCGCGCCGACGAGACCGCCGCCCACGAGACCGACGATGCAGCAGTAGAACGCCAGCAGCGGCGACATGATGGCGAGCGCAAGGACGCGCGGCGAGGCAAGAAACCTCATCGGCGGCACGTCCATCACGAGCAGGGCGTCGATCTCGTCGTTCACCTTCATCGTACCTATCTCGGCGGCTATCGCGGACCCCACGCAAGCCGCGAGGCATATGCCGCAGCTGAACGCCGCCACGTCCCGCACGAGCGAGACCATCACCGCCGCGCCGAGGTATATCTCCTGGTTGAACTTCGCAAGCTCCAGCCCGACCTGCAGGGAGAGGATCATGCCCGTGAAGAGCGACACCACAGTCAGTACGGGCAGGGAGCGGATTCCCGTCGCGTAGAGCTGGTCGAAAAGCCCGGAAAGGCCGCGCCTGCGGAATAGCACGTACGGCGCGTACGCGACGGACCTAGCCATCACGACGCCGGCGCGCCCGACCGGCGCAAAAACCTCGAATATGCCGCGCACGGGGCGATTATAGCAAATCGGACGCGAATATGTCTACGGCAGCGATGCGGAGCGCTCGTACTCGCGGAGACCGCGGTTGCGGAGCCGGCAGGCGGGGCAGCATCCGCAGCCCTTTCCGGGAATTCCGTTGTAGCAGGTGACCGTCTCGTCGCGGATCACGTCGAAGATCCCGAGCCTGGCTGCAAGCGCCCATTCCTCGGCCTTCGTCATGCGCATGAACGGCGTCACGATGCGGATCGGGAAGTCGAGCGCGAGGCGTATCGCCTTCTCCTGGGCTCGGACGAACGGCGCGCGGCAGTCGGGGTAGCCGGAGGAATCGGCCTGGGAGACGCCCGTGTAGACAACGGTCGCGCCGAGCGACTTCGCCCATACCGACGCGGCCAGGAGGAAGAACGCGTTGCGCCCTTCTACGACGGTGTTTGGACACGTCCGGCCGCGGCGTATCGGCATCGCCGCGTCAAGGAGCGCATTTGTCGTCAGCTCGCGGTAGAAGCCGAGCCGCACAACCTTGTGCGCGGCGATCCCGAACCTCTTAGCCAGGCGCCGAGCGTATTTCGTCTCAATCGAATGGCGCTGGCCGTAGGCGAAGGTGATTGCCGCTACATCGGCCGCGCCATACTTACGCACGGCAAGGGCGAGACAGGTGGCGGAGTCCTGTCCGCCAGAAAGAACGACAACGGCCTTCGCCTTCTCGCGCCCGGCTTTCCTCATGCCTCTGCGGCGGCGAAGACGGGGATAAGCTCGGAAAGACGGTCCGTGAAGATGAAGTCGTGGCCTTCCTGCAGCTTCGCCCGAAGAGTCTCGGCGTCGTTCGCCGCGAAGTACACGGTGCGTATGCCGAGGTCGTGCAGGAACACGAACTGGTCGCGGGTGCAGCTGCCGCCCGGCGGAATCTGCACGAACTCCACGCCGATCTTCGCGGCGTCCTTCAGCTTCCGCCAGGCCTCTTCCTCCGTCCAAGACTTTCCAGAGCCGGCGTCCGCCGTCATCACAAGGCCAGTCTTCGCCCACGGGCATTTTTTCTTCAGGGCGACGAGATCGTCCCGCGAATCCATCATGAGAACGCCCTGCGCGAGCCTCCCCGTCCGACGAAGCAGTTCTGCAGCCTCAGTCGCGGCACCGCCCGCCTTGCAGCGTATGTTGAGATACCGCCCTGTCTTCGGGAACGGCGCAAGACTCGCCTCGAGCGCGGCAACGCCAGGTTCAATGACGAAATCGGCCATCGCGGCGCCTTGTGCGGCTGGATCGTCGCAGCGCGCTGCGAGACCGCGCGCGGGAAACTCGCCCCTGGCGCCGCGCGACACGGCGTTGCGCCACCCCGTCACCGTGAACGCGCCGTCGGCATAGATCGCAGTCTCCGCGAAGCTGTTGTTGCCTTCGCCAGAGCCGCACACGAGCGCACGCAGCGAATAGTAGGGAATGCCGTTCACGACGTTTGCACCACCGCAGTGCTGGTGGCCGGTGATGACGCCCTTCACCTTCCCGCTCCGCTCCATGAGGGCACGCACTGCCGCCGCATTCTTCACGATGTGGTTATGCTCCGCGGAATCCTCGAGCCGCTGGTGGCAGAACACGAACACGTGACCCTTAGCCGCGGACAGCTCGCGCTCGAACCAGGCCAGCTCCTCCGGCGGCACGTTCGCGTCGTTCCACGGGTTGGCGCGGCTGTACGGCTTCAGCGAGGAATCGAAGCATGCGTTCAGCACTATGAACGTGATGCCGCCACGCACGAAGGAATAGTATCCCGACCTGGACGGCTTGCCGTCATTCGGGAGGCGCGGGAAGAAATCGTCCGGCGAAAGGCAGTCGAAGTCATGGTTGCCGGCCACGTGATAGCGCGGGCCGTCGAACCCGGCGAAGGCCGCCTCTATGCTTTCAAGGTGCGCAATGGTCTCGTCGCGCCCGCGCGTCAGGTCCTTGAAGTCCCCCAGCTCGATCGCGAAGTCGGGGCGGCGCGCGTTGAATACCGCCACCGCCTCGCGCAGCTTGCGCAGCGACTCGCGGTAGAACCGGCGGCCAACCACGCCGCACGGCGCGGGATCCGGATCTATGTCGGCGTAGTGAAGGTCGGTCACCATCCCGAAGCGGACGACCGGCTTGCCTGCGGGAGTGCCGAAGGCGAAGAGACGGCGTCCGGCGAGCAGGCTGGCGGCGCCGGCCATGAGGAAGCCGCGGCGGTCAAGCATCGGCGCGCCGCTCATTTCCGCCTCGCAGTTGCGGGGTTGAAGGGGGTGGACTTGACAAGCTCCACGATCTTGGCCGTGACTTCGGGGTTGGCCTTGAGATAGTCGATCGTGGCAAGCGAGCCCTGTGCGAGCTGCTCGTCGCCGAAGCTGAGCCAGCTGCCGCGCTTCTCCACGACGCCGCGGGCGAGCGCCGCATCCAACACCGAGCCTTCCCACGAGATGCCGCAGGCGTAGAGTATGTCGAACTCCGCCTCGGTGAACGGGGGCGCCACCTTGTTCTTCACCACCTTGACGCGCGTGCGGTTGCCCACGACCTGGCCAGAAGAGTTCTTTATCGCGCCTATGCGCTGCACCTGAAGCCGGCACGAGGCGTAGAACTTGAGGGCCTTGCCGCCGGGGGTCGTCTCGGGGTTCCCGAACATGACGCCGATCTTCTCGCGCACCTGGTTCGTGAAGATGAGCAGCGTCTTGGTCTGCGCTATGACGCCGGTGAGCTTGCGCATCGCCTGGGACATCAGCCGCGCCTGGAGGCCCATGTGGCTGTCGCCCATGTTGCCGTCAATCTCCGCCTGCGGCGTGAGGGCGGCGACGGAGTCGACGACCACCACGTCTAGCGCTCCGGACTTGACTAGCTGCTCGCAGATGGTGAGCGCCTCCTCGCCGCTGTTCGGCTGGGAGACGATCAGGTTGTCGAGGTCGACGCCGATCTTCTTCGCGTAGCCCGGGTCGAGCGCGTGCTCCGCGTCGATGAATGCGGCGATGCCGCCTGCCTTCTGTGCGTTGGCCACGACATGAAGCGCGAGTGTGGTCTTTCCGCTGGACTCCTGCCCGTAGCATTCTACGATGCGGCCGCGCGGCAGCCCGCCGACGCCAAGCGCGAGGTCAAGCGAGAACGCTCCCGTGGAAATCACCGGGACATCCTCGGACTCGCGGTCGCCGAGACGCATGATGGACATCTCGCCGAATTCCTTGCGAATCTGGCTCATCACCGCGTCGAGGGCGGTGTTGCCTGTCTTCGTCTCTGTCTTTGCCATTTCTAGTGTTCCTGGGTTATGGCGCTTCGGTGTGCGCGTCCGCGGGCTCGGCGACGACCTTCCAGAACAGCTGAGAGCCGTTGGAGGGCCGTATGAAAGTCATCGTCGGCACGTCGCCGGCCACAGCCTGGCGGCGCTCAGCAAAAACCGCGTTCCCGATGTCGAACCCGCCCGTCAGGGAGTTCGTCTCGAAAAGCGTGTACCAGCACCGCTCAACCGCCGTAGTGAAGGAAATGGTCCACGTTCCGTCGGCGACGGCGACGGCAGTGAATGCGATGGGCATCGGCTGCGAGGGATCTGGATTCACAGAGACGATGGTCAGCGTAGCCTTCATGTCGGGAATGGAGTAGTAGTTGACGGCATCGCCGGAAAAGATCGCCGTGACCTCGTAGACGCCGACTTCCTGATGGCCGTTGTTCTCGTAGCTTACCGTCACGCCGCTCGGCAGGCTGCCGGAAACCTCAAGCGAGTGAGGCTTGCCGTCATAGGCGCAGGTCTCGTCGCTGAACGTCACGCCGCTCATGTCGTAGGTTGCCTTGTCTATGCTCCAGGAAATGGACTTCTGCGCCGTCGAGCCGTCGCTCCACTTGAAGCCCGGCCTTGGCGCAGCCTTCGCCACATAGGAGCCCGCGTTCGTCTTGACGTTGTCGGAAAGCGTGAAGCCTACGCCCTCGCATACGCCGGTCTGGGCATTGCCGTTGTAGACGAGCCCCAGCATGGCGACGGGGACGTAGACGGCGTACTCGTCGCCGGGGACGAGCTCGTACTCGTTGCCTTCCTCGTCCTCGTACGTGCCGTCGGAGGCAAGCGCCGCACCCCAGACGAGCAGCGTGCCGGCGTCGCCGGAGACGGCAAGGCCGATGTCGCCGGTCCTGTCGTGCGTGAAGTTGTGCGCGCTCGAAAGCGCATCTGCAAGGGAGACGCTGGAGTTCGCCTTGCCGAAGATCTCGGTGTCGCCGGCGACGCCCTCGGTATAGCCGATGGAGCCGGTAAGCTTGCCTGTCAGGCGAAGGCGGCCATGGTCGTAGACGACAAGGTTGCTGGGCTTGCCGTCAAGGTCGAAGTTCCCGGTTATGACCGTGTCGCCGGAAACCTTGACATTGCCATTGTTGCCGATGAAGACGCCGCCCCCGGTGTACGCCGAGCAGCCCGTGACCGTGCCGCCGGCGAAGGTTGCCGTGGCGCCGTCCACCAGCACGGCCCCGCCGCGGCCGGCGCCGTCCGCCTCGTTCGCGTATGCGTTGACGCAGTCTGTGATCTCCGCGCCGCTCGCCATTATGAACTCGCCGCCGTTCCAGACGCTGACGGCGCCGGCATCGCGCTTGCCGTCGCCCAGGACGGCGGTAATCTTGGTTGCGTACTGCGACCTGTCGCTCGGGGTGAGCATCTTAAGCGTTCCGCCGTCCACGGCAAAGAGAGGCCTCGTATGGGACGTCCCGTCCGTCTCCTTCGTCGTTTCGTCGGTTACCTTGCTGCCGTAGAACACGATGTCCTTCAGCGAGAGCGAACCGCCGGAGCCGACGATCAACGAGCAGTCTGCGTCGCGGTCCATCCAGTAGAAGCCGAAGTCGGTGTCAGACCTCAGCGTAACGGCATTGGAGATGGTTATGTCACTGGTCAGCGTGATCCCGTTCCAGCCGACGACGCTCACCGTCGCATCACCCTTCAGGGCCTTCAGGGCGTCGGAGACGAGCAGATAGTACTCCGTGACGCCGTCCGCATCATAGTCGACGCGGGCGCTCGCCTCGTCGATCCTGTCTGCAGGCAGCGGCTGCGGTCCCTTTGGCGCGGCGGTCCAGGCGAGCCCGGGCCCGTCGGGGCTGTCGTCGACAGCCTCGGCCGCGAGCGACGCATTTACGTCGCAGAAGAAGGCGCCTACGGACTCGTGCGCAACCACCGCCGACTTCGCCTTGACGAGCATCAACCCATCATTGTTGCCGAAAGAGGTGTCGGAACCGGAACCCGCCCAGCGGACGCCAACCGAGCCCGTAACGGCAGCAGTAAGGTTAGCGGTCACGCGCCTTTCTGCCGAGGGGTTCTTTAGATAAACGTTGTCGCCCACGTAATTCGAAGAGTTCCGCGACGCATTGCCGGCTATCCTGAGCTCGCCGGAGAACGAGACCGTAGACTTCTTGTTGGCGTAACGGCCGCCGGCAAACACGCCGCCGCCGTAGTTGTTCGCCCAGCAGTTCGTGATGGTGCACCCTGCAAGGACAAGCGACGCGCCCTCCTCAACATATACGCCGCCGCCGTAGGAGTTCACTGTACGCGAAACCTTGTACCTGCCGGTCGCACGGCAGTTGTCGAGAACTGCGCCTCCGGAGATCCTGGCGCTGCCGTTCAGCACGGCAACCGCGCCGGAGTGGTAGTTCGTGCCCTCTATGTCGACTAGCTTGGTGCGGGTGCCGAGTTGCAGGCTCGCCGTCTCGCCGTTGACGAGGAAGAGCGCGTTGCCGACGAAGTTCGTGAAGGTGACGCCAGTCACGGAAAGCCCTCCGCCCCCGACGGAGAACACCGTGGCAGGCGCGTCCGCAAGGTCGATGACCACGTTGTCGCCGGACAGCACGAGCCCGTCGGGAACCGACAGCGAACGGGACAGGGATCCGTCCTTCAGCAGCACCATCTTATGATCGTCGCCGAGACTGCCGGCGGCAAGCGCGTTGGAATAGCGCTCGAAGAGCCGGTCGATGCGCGCGGCGGTGTTGGTGTTGCCGTCGGCATCGACGTAAAAGCCGACAGCGTCCTCGATCGGCACGGGCTGCTCGAACCAGACGAGCGAATAGTCCGGCGCCGCACCCTGCACGCTGCCGCGCATCTCGCCGAACGGATCGTAGATGTTCACGATGCGGGGCACGCTCTCGCTTATCGCATTAAGCGCCTCGTCGGTCGCAGCCACGGCGATGCCGAACTGCGAGTCAGCTGTCATGGCCGCGGTGCAGTCGAGCACGAAACCGACCCCAATCTCGCCGAGGACCCGAAGGCCGTCCGCCGCCGCAGTGCGCACCGCCGCGACGTCGACTGGCACGCCGAAGTCGACGATGCCCGAAACGCCCAGCGAGCCGTTTTCCGCCACGTCAACCACGGTGTCCGAGCCGGCCGAGAACACGATGTTGGACAGCACGAGCGAAGCGCCGCCGGAGACCTTCAGCTGCGCACCGCCGATGCGCTCCACGGGCGAGGCCGCAGGCGTCGAGTTGGTGGCCGTAATGACGCAGTCGAAGTCCAGCACCTGGGAGCCCTTGAGCCGGGTCGCGTCAAGGATTTCGACAAGCACGGGGAACGACGGATCGACGGCGGCGACTTCGCGGGCTCTGGCAATGGCCCTGTCGAGCGACGCGAACACGTCCGTGCCGACCCGGACGGCCGCACAGATCAGCGTCATGTCGTTGCCCCAGGAATTGCCGACCTTGACGGAATCGGCGACGACATAAGAACCGCTGAGACCGGTGGTCGCCGGCAGGTTCCTGGCGTCCAGCTCCGCGACGCTGCGGCCGTCGGAGGAAGTCGCCATCACGGAATAGCTGGCACTGCCCGGCAACTTGAAGCAGTAGACGCCGTACTCATCGGTCTTAGTTTCGCCGACGCAAGCTCCGCCCTCGTCGAATGCGGACACGTCCGCGCCCGCTACGGCGACGCCGTCCTCGTCCGTCACGCGGCCGGAAAGTATCGAGAGGCCCGTGTCGTTGGTGGAGATGTTGAAGACCGCTCCGCCGAGGAACTTGAAATCGTAGCCGCTGTCGCCGACATGGGCACCGGAGTTGGCGGCATTGATCTCGGGAATGTTGTACCACATGTCGTCCGTCCCGGCCCAGCCCATGTTGATGTGCACGTATTCCACCTCAACCCCGCCGACGGTCATGAAGCCGTAGCCGTCCGCCACGACAGCATGGCCAGCCCAGTAGGCTTCGTCACCGACATGTCCCGCCTTGTATCCGTAGATGGCGAACTGAACGGGCTGCCTGGCATCGAGGTTCGCGTAGATGACGCGCTCGCGCAGCGAACGCGTGTGCAGGCCGCCCTTCCCCGTGCTCCAATTGCTGTCGTTCCAGTAGCAGATCGCATCGGCATACCCGAACGTGTCGCGCAACGCCGCCGGGACGTCAGTGACATATGCGGTCGTGTTGCCGTCGGCGTAGCTGGACTTCAGCGCAATGCCGGTGTCGCTCGTCAGCCTGCCGATCGCCTGGCGGTTCGCGTCGGAGAGGCTAGCCTTGGCAGGCACCAGGGTCATGTTCGCCCAGTCGTACGTGCCGCCTTGCATCGTGAGCGTCTGCGTAGAGCCATCGACCTCGCATTTGTACGAACCCGCGCCCACAGGCGTCTTCGGGAACTCGAAGTAGCGCATGATCTGCGACATGGCGGTCGCCGTGCAGCCGCAGACGTAGTGTCCAGGCGTGTAGTAGTTGTAGCAGTAGCCGCCGGACACCGAGCCCTGGCTCCACTTGGACTTCACCAACGGCGCGACGCGAACGTCGGAAATGGACGAAAGCGGCTTTTCGGAAGACGTGCGGGAAGACTTGCGCGAGGAGGGCGCGGCAGCCGCCGAAGCCCTTCCGAGAAGCGTCGCCCAAAGCGACGACGCTGGAGACGCGGCGGAAGGATCAGAGGCAGAAACGGAGGCGGAAGGCCCTTTCGCGGCGGAAGGAGCGGCGGAAGCGTCCGCAAGCGCGGCGCGGACCGCAATGTCCTTGCGCAGCATATCGAGGAGAGGCCCGCTCTCCGAAAGATCCAAGTCGCCGCTCGGCGAGAACGCCACGATCGGGTCGAGGGCGGTGTCGGACGACGTTATCACCGTGCCGCCGCCGAGCCGGACGGCGTAAAAGGAATACCCGTTGGTCACGGCATATTCGCGCACGGACTCCACGGTTCCGCCAAGGCGGACCCCCAACGCCTCGCCGGCGCCAGCCCATGCGCTCGCCGCACCAGCCGCTTCGGACTGTGTGACGTGCGCCGCTTGCGCATGAAACGCAAGCGCAAGCAACGCCACGAGAATGGCTTTACTTTTCATGACCTGTCACCCTTTCAACCTGCTCAAAGTATATCAAAAACTGCCGAAAGAAACAAGGCTACAGGAACCTGCCCGTGAACGAGTCCGCGCATGTGCGGACCACGGACGGCGGCCCCTCGCAGACTAGGCTGCCGCCGGCGTCGCCGCCGCCAGGGCCGAGGTCCACGATCCAGTCGGCGCAACGCATCACGTCGACGTTGTGCTCGATGACTATCACGGTGTTGCCCTGGTCGCGCAGCTCCAGCAGAATCTTCATCAGCTTTGCCACGTCGTCGAAATGCAGGCCGGTCGTCGGCTCGTCCAGAAGATAGAGCGTCTTGCCGGTAGAGCGGCGGGAAAGCTCCGTCGCGAGCTTGATGCGCTGCGCTTCGCCGCCGGAAAGCGTCGTTGCGCTCTGCCCCAGCGCGACATAGCCAAGGCCCACGTCGAAGAGCGTCTTCAGCTTCCGCCTGAGCGGCGGCACCTTCGCAAAGAATTCGAACGCCTCGGCGACCGTCATCTCCAGCACCTCGGCGATGTTCTTGCCGCCGTACGTGACCTCAAGCGTCTCGGCGTTGAAGCGCTTGCCTCCGCATTGCTCGCACGTGACGTACACGTCGGGCAGGAAGCTCATCTCCAGCTTCCTGAGTCCGTCGCCCCCACATACCTCGCAGCGCCCTCCCTTCACGTTGAAGGAGAAGCGCCCCGCCGTGTAGCCGCGGGCCCGGGCGGCCTCGGTCTTCGCGAACAGGTCGCGTATCTCGGAGAAGAACCCGACGTATGTCGCAGGGTTCGAGCGAGGCGTCCGCCCGATGGGCGACTGATCGATCTCGATGACCTTGTCGAGATGCTCCATGCCGGTTATCCGCCTGTAGCGTCCAGGCAGGGCCTTGGCGCGGTAGAAGCGACGCATCAAGGCACGCTTAAGCGTCTCGTCGACGAGGGTCGACTTGCCGCTGCCGCTCACGCCCGTCACAACGGTGAAAGCGCCCAGCGGAAACCTGACGGTGATGTTCTTCAGGTTGTGCTCCGTGCAGCCAGAGATGGTGAGGAAAGAATCTTTTTGACGCGAGGAACGAGAGGGACTTGAGGGACGCGGGGCTTCGATTTTTCTCCGGCCCGTCAGGTAATCCGCAGTCAGGCTCTTCGCCTTGAGAAGCCCGGCGAAGTTGCCCTGATACATGAGGCTGCCGCCTTCGCGGCCGGCGCCTGGGCCAAGGTCCACGATCCAGTCGGCCGCACGCATCATCTCCTCGTCATGCTCAACCACGACAACAGTGTTGCCACGGTCCCGCAGCTCCTTCAGCGTGGATATGAGCCGCTCGTTGTCGCGCGGGTGAAGGCCTATCGTAGGCTCGTCCAGCACGTACAGGACGCCCGTAAGGCCGCTCCCTATCTGCGTCGCCAGACGAATGCGCTGCATCTCGCCGCCGGAAAGCGTCGCCGCCGGACGGTCGAGCGTAAGGTAGTCGAGCCCGACGTCTAACAGAAACCGGAGCCTCCGAATTATCTCGCGCAAGATTTCGGAAAGGCCGGCGAGATTTGCGCCGGGTTTTCCGGATTGTCCGGAAGCCAGCCCCTCGAAAAACTTCAGCGCCTCGCCAACTGGCATCGCCATGACCTCGACGATCGTCTTGCCGGCTACCGTGGCCGCCCGCGACTCCGGACGAAGCCGCGCCCCGCCGCAGTCCGGGCAGGTGCGGTAGCGCTGGTACGCCTCCCACTTCGCGCGCGTCTCGTCGTCCTCGGCTTCCTCAAGGCGTTTCTGCAGCGTCGCAAGGACGCCCTCGAACGGACGGTCCACGCTGCGCCACGGCAGCACGAGGTCGTCCTTGAACCCGTGCATCAGCCCGTGGCGGAACTTGGCAGGCAGCTTCTCGTACGGCGTCGACAATTTCACCTTGTACTGGCTCGCGATCTGCTCCAGGAGCGCGTTGTAGTACATGATAGCGTTGTGCCCGGCGCGGCGCCACGGGTGAATGCACTCCCTTAGCGGCAGCGTCCTGTCGGGCACGACGAGATCCTCGTCGAAGTAGTAGAGCTGCCCGAGGCCGGCGCATGTCGGGCAGGCGCCGAACGGAGAGTTGAACGAGAACGAGCGCGGCTTCAGCTCGTCGAACGAGATGCCGCATGGGACGCAGGCGTTGAGCTCAGAAAATGTCGTTGACTCCGCCCTTTCCAGCCATTCGACCTCCATGACGCCCTTGCCGGTCTTGAGCGCCAGTTCCACGGAGTCGGTGAGGCGCGTCCTGTCGCAAGGAAGCACCAGGCGGTCAACGACGACGTCTATGTTGTGGGCCTTCTTCTTGTCCAGTTCCGGAACCTCGTCGAGCATGCAGACCGCTCCGTCCACACGAACGCGCACGAAGCCGTTGCGCCTGAGCGCAGCGAAGACGTCCTCGTGACGGCCCTTCTTGCCCTTCACCGCCGGCGCGAGGATTACTGCGCGTTCGCCCTTACCGCCGGCGCCTTTAGCAAAACCGAGGATCGAATCCACGATCTGCTCCGCCGACTGGCGCGTCACGGCACGGCCGCACTTCGGGCAGTGCGGCACTGCGGCGGAGCCGTAGAGGATTCGCAGGTAGTCATGTATCTCGGTCACAGTCGCTACGATGGAACGCGGATTGCCGCTCGTCGTATGCTGCTCGATGGAAATGGCCGGCGAGAGGCCCTCTATCTTCTCCACGTCCGGCTTCTGCAGACGGTCCAGGAACTGTCTCGCATATGCCGAAAGCGACTCGACGTAGCGGCGCTGGCCCTCGGCGTAGAGCGTGTCGAACGCAAGCGACGACTTGCCGCTCCCCGACAGGCCAGTCACTACCGTTAGCGAATTCCGCGGGATCGTGACGTCGATCCCGCGGAGATTGTGCATGCGAGCGCCCTTGATGACGATGTCGCTCATTACGGTTTGCGAATGACCTCTATCTTGAAGAACCGCTGCGGGTGCTCCTCGTCGATCGGTATCGCGAACGATTGCAGCGAACCCGTTCCCACGTTCGTTCCGCCAAAGTCGTACCAGTTGGTCGGCGAAAGCGAGTCGGTCGCCAGCAGATGGTACGCGAACGACGCGTCGCCGGTGAACGAAATAGTCATCGTACCGTCAGTCATCGACACGGCGGAAGGCTCGACGCGGTCAGCCTCCGTAGGCTCCGGATTGTCGCCGCCCTCCGGCGTCCATGTCATCTGGTCGATCTGGATCGTACCTTGAAGGACGGCAAACTTTATGTAATAGTCACCGGTGCCAGGATACGTAATGTAAAAAGTCTGGTTCGTCCAGCCACTGCCCGCAGCAAGCGTCACCGTCGGCTCAAGCGTACCGCTTTGGTCTGAAAACTGATTTGACCATCCGTTCGTCGTCATAAAGAGCTTCGCCACTCCTTCCGATATATTGCGACACATGAACGTAAGCCTACCGTTGGTAACGACGGACGTCACAAGAGCATCGCCGGCTATTCCTTTCTGTTCCGCACACGAGCCGCTGCCCTCATAGCCAAAATCGCCCTCATCGCCAAATTCTTCACCTTTGGGCGTCCACAGATTGTTTCCGTTCAGTCCGTCCACCTTCTTGCCCTCCCACTGCATGTTCGTGCAATGCATGGCCTTCGAGAGGTCGGAGCGGTTGTCGACCCAGACCGCAACCAGCGTGTTCGTCGCGTTCGCCTCGGCGCAGAGGTTGCTTACGGACGCGCGGTCGGCGTATACTACGCCGTCGACGGTGTTGCTCCAGCCGTCAAAGCGCCAAAGCACGCCCTTGGAATACGTGTTGGACGAGAGATTCTGCGCCTGATCGTATACGAAGCGCTGCGGGGCCATCGCATCGCCAGCCCCGCCGTTCGCGTCGAACGCCACCCAGTACGTGTTCGTAGACCAGACGGCAACGAGCGTGTTGGTCGTTGCGACTTCCGCGATATCCGTAACGACCTGACAGTTCGTATAGGAGACTTTCAGAGACGCTGCGGCGGTCTCGTTCGTCGCCCAGCCGGAGAACCCATAGCCCGTGCGGTCGAAAAGGTTCTCGAAGAGAGCCTGCGGCTCGCCATGCTCGAAGCGTTGGACGTCCATCGTGCCGCTGCCGCCGTTCGCGTCGAACTCAATCCAGAACGGGGCGTCCCATACGGCAACGAGCGTTACGGTTGCGCCGGCTGTCGTCGTAAGGTTGGAAACGGTGGCGCAATCCTCAATGTTGGTCGAACCGAACGCCCAGTGCTGGAAATCACAGCCGGACTTGGTGAACGCGTTGGGAGGCAACGTTACGGGCGCGTCGTATGCGACGGACGAAATGCCCGGCATTTCCCCTTCCGCGCCACTGCCACCGCTGAACGCGATCGAATACGAGATTGGCGTCCACTGGGCATAGAGCGTGACAAGCCCACCGTCTTCGTAGGTGAGGTCAGACACGGTCTCGCCGTCGGCATACGAAGTGCCGGACCCGTTCGCCGCCGTATTCCAGCCGGCGAACGTATAGCCCGGGCGGACAAACTTGTTCGCCCGCAGCGGGTTCGACGTGCCGCAGGTGAATTGCTGATTGTCCATCGTGCCGGTCGAATTCTCGCAGTTGGCGTCGAATGCCACAGTGTAGACGTTGGCATCGTACTGAGCCGTAATCGTGCGGGGTTCGGAAACTGACGAATACGACCCGCTCCAGCCGGTAAACGCATGGCCAGGATACTGGTTGACAGTTTCTTCCGACGGCGGATCGGCAGTCTCGCCGTGACTGACGTAGCTCACGACGGAAACCAGCTGACCAGAACTGTTGCGGTACTTGAACGTGACGGCGTAGACCTTCTGCGTGAAGACAGCGGTGTACGTCGCAGCGGCGGTCACCGTGACGGTGCGGGGATTGGCGGTCAAGCCGTCTTCCTGCCAAGACTTGAAAAGCCAGCCGGTGTTCGGCGTCGCCGTAAGCGTCACTTCCGTGCCGTAGTCGTAGCTGTGCGTGCCGGACGGAGAGACAGTGCCGCTGCCAGCGGTCGCCGCCGTAAGGTTGTATTTGTTGATGTCCCAGTGCGCGTAAACCGTATGGTTGGAGGCGGTGGTCACTTTCGTGGCAGACGTCACCTGGTTCCCTCCGGATACGGCAGTGTACCAGCTCTTGAACGTATGGCCTGTCCACGTCGGCGTCGGGAGCGTTCCATATGTCGAATCGTACGTGACGGACTTCGAGGGTGTGGGAGTAGTACCGCCGTTCGCGTTGAACGTGACGGTGTACGAGTTGGCCGTCCAGTGGGCGTAGAGCGTGTGGTTTGCAGTGGCGGTCACCGTCGTGGCGGACGTCACCTTCGTGCCGCCGCTCGCGGCCGTGTACCAGCCGCCGAACGCATAGCCTGTCCGCGTCGGCGTCGGGAGATCGCCGTATGCAGAGCCGTACGTGACGCTTTTCGACGAGGTGCCGACACTGCCGCCGTTCGCATTGAACGATACGGTGTAGGCATTGGTCTGCCAGTTGGAATAGAGGACGGTGGACACGGGCGACATCGCCGAACTTCCCGTGACGCGGTTCCCGCCGCCGTCTGGCTGGGTGTACCAGCCATCGAACGTGTAGCCCGTCCGCGTCGGCGTCGCAAGCGTGCCGTACGTGCCTCCGTCAGAGTACGTGAACACCTTGCGCACGTTGCTCACGGACACGGAGGCGTACGGCGACGTCTTGCACATCTTGATGTTCGAGAACGTCGCCGTCTGGCCGCTGGCCAGCTTCGCCTTGAAGAACAGCGCGACATACCTTGCATTGCTCGGAGTGGTGAAGGCGAAGGAATTAGACCCCGCCGACACACCGGAAGACTCGCCCGACGCCTGTATGTAGTCGCCGTTAGAATCGAACGCGAAGTGCCATATAGCGGGTTCAGTCGCGCCATCCGAGAGTGCAACGGTGGCGCGTACCGTATAGTTTACGTTGCCGGAAACCGCGAAGGTGTGCATTCCGGCGGAAGACATGTTCGTGCGGACCCAGTGCGTGTATACGGAGACGGCGCTCGAGCTCTTGCCCGCAAGCGTCAGCGTGCCATCGTCGACCGACACGTTCACCGATCCCGTCGTGCTGCTGTTCGGCGACGACGCCGTGGCATTGGCCGCGAAATCGCAGAGCAGGAACAGGTTGTCGTAGCCGATCTCGTACTTGTTGCCCGTCCAGTGCGCATAGAGCGTGTGGTTCGCGGTGGCGGTCACCGTCGTGGCGGACGTCACCTGCGTGCCGCCGCTCGCAGACGTGAACCAGCCGCCGAACGCATAGCCCGCCCGCGTCGGCGTCGGGAGGTCGCCGTAAGCCGAGCCATACGTGACGCTCTTCGACGAGGGAGTGACGCTGCCGCCGTTCGCGTTGAACGTGACGGTGTACGAGTTGGCAGTCCAGCGCGCGTAAAGCGTCTGGTTCGCGGTGATTGCAACCGTCGTGGCGGACGTCACCTGCGTACCGCCGCTCGCAGACGTGAACCAGCCGACGAACGTATTGCCCGCCCACGTCGGCGGTGGGAGCGTCGGCGGAGTAGAGGTGCTCCTGGGTCACCACGTCGGCGGCGCCTGTGGCCGCCAGGCCGCACTTGGCCTGGAAGATGCTCAGCACCACCGCCGTGGACTTGCCGAACACGCCGTCCGCACTGCCGGGATGCAGGTAGCCCAGGTACTCCAGGCGCTTCTGGAGCTGGTACACCGCCCAGGTGCAGTCGCCCTTCTTCATGAAGTAGAAGTGGTTGTTGTAATCGCCCAGGGTGGGCATGTTTTCAGCCAGTATGTTGCCGCTGATCTTCTTCGTGGCGTTCCTGGAATAGCCGAACAGCATGTTCAGCGTCACCATCCTGTAGCCGCCGGCCTTGGCGGCCTTCATCAGGGCGCTCATCTTCTTGGCGTCCTTGGCGGTGCTCTTGAACATGTACACGTTGCCGGGAGCCAGGGTCTTCACCAGCTTCTTCGAGGACAGCGCGTTGCCGTTGTAGGTGTAGCTGGCAATGCCGTAGTACCCCAGCTGCCGCAGGTAGCCGTGGGTACGCAGGTCGTTTTCGCCGTTGCCGCCGTAGAGCCTGAGGAAGTGGGGCTGATAGCGCACGCCCAGTACGTTCTCCAACTGGATGGACTGCTTCCAGATCTGCTCGCACATCTTTTCATTGGGCAGGCGATAGATC
>JAFRDO010000034.1 GCA_017403825.1 Kiritimatiellia bacterium | reverse complement strand
TCGCCAATTAAAGCGGAACGCGAGCTGGGTTCAAAAAGTCGTGAGACAGTTTTGTCCTTATCCTCTGTGGGCGCAGGTGATCTGAGGGGAAGACTCCCTAGTACGAGAGGACCGGGAGTCACGAGCCAACGGTGTTCCGGCTGTCGCGCCAGCGGCAGGCCGGGTAGCTGTGCTCGGAACGGATAAGCGCTGAAAGCATCTAAGCGCCAAGCCTCCCCCGAGACAAGACCACCCAGGACGCAAGTCCCTGAAGTCAGGTCGTAGACCACGACCTTGATAGGCCGCGGGCGCAAGCGCAGCGATGCGCTGAACCGAGCGGTACTAATTAGACGTGCGGCTTAGCTTTTCTAACTTCACCCGATGGTGAGACCGAACCTCAAAGGAGGATCCCGGTCCCTATGAGTTGTAATTCTCTCTAGTCCCCGACTGCGGCCCTTTCCGGGCCGGTGGCCATGGAGAGGCAGTCATACCCGTTCCCATTCCGAACACGGAAGTCAAGCGCCCCATCGCCGAGGGTAGTGCGGGACCCGCCCGCGCGAGAGTAGGACGCCGCCGGCCCTTTTTCTTTTCGCGGAAAAGGAAAAGGGACCCCCGGCCATTGCGGGCGGTGCCCGCAATCGTTCCGGCCCTTTTTTCATGCCCGGGAACGGGCATGAAAAAAGCCCGGCGCCGTCCTGCGGACGCACCCCTCTAGCGACCGCTTCGCGGCTCGCGCTGCGCGCTCGGGGGATACGCCGGCCCTTTTTCTTTGCCCCGCCCGCTCCAACTGCCCACGTTTTGGTATAATTATCGCCATGTCGGAATGCAAATCGTGCAGTAGGTCGTTCGTGAAAGCACCGCCAGCCATTTTCGTGGCCCTAGCCGTGGCGCTTGCCGCGATTGCGCTCGAGGCGCGGATCATCGTCTATCCGGAATATCCGGCGCAGATCGAGCGCGACTACGCTTATGCGGTTCGCATCGTGCAGGGCAATGACAAAAGGAACGTGCCGGTCTACAACCACTGCGAGAAGTCCGTTCTGTCGCCGCGCACGCGCGGCGGGGACGTCAATCGCCGCTTTTGCGAGTTTGCGTTTGACGGCGGGCCCGTCAGGGTGGAAGTCGCGTTCTGCGAGGACGTGAAGTCCTATTCGGTCTTTCCTTCTCGGCTTGGACTGAAGAGTGACTTCAGGAAGGGAGTCCTCTCGGTTACGCTCGACAGACCCGTCAACTTCGGCATACGCATCAACGACTACGACAAGACGATTCTCTCCGTCTTCGCCGATGCGCCTGAGGACGCCTCGAAAGTGCCGCGCAAGGGCGACGCCGGGGTGCTGTACGTCGACGGATGGACTGATCCGCCGGGGGAGGACGGCGTCATCGTGGTGGAAAAGCCGGTCAGGGAGGTGTACGTCGCGCCGGGTGCGGTGCTGAACGCGCGGCTTGTGGTGAAGTCGGGCGGCGCATGCGTGCACGGGCGGGGCATGATGCTTGACCCGATGTCGGACATCTTCCGCTTCGACCAGCGGAAGAACACGAAGCGCGGATTCCTCGTCGTCAACGCCGACAATGTCACGGTCGATGACATAAAGCTCGTCGACTCCCGCACCTTCAACTTCTGTAGCTGGAGGCGAAACACCACGTTCAGGAACGTAAAGGCGCTTTCCTCGATGATGTGCTCCGATGGCATGACATGCTGCGGAGCGAACTTCCGCGTGGATGGGGCGTGGCTCTACGTCGGCGACAACGCGTTGGTCGTAGGTGGCGTGAGCGAGGGAGCCTTCCTGCGCGACGTCGCCATAGGCACCTCCTGCAACGCGATTTTCCCCCAGGGGTCAAACTACAACGTGGTCATGGAGAACGTGGACGTTTTCCGTGCCGACGAGGGCCTTCTTAAGAACTTCTACAACGGCGTGCTGAGGCGAAACACGAAATGGAACGAGACGAACGCCGGGAAGGCGCGCAAGGAGCCAGGTCCGCAAGACCTGGTACATCGTCGGCAGGATTTCTTCTTCAAGAACCTCTCCGCCGTAGACTGCGTGCTGTTCTCCCATTTCTTTTTCGGGGGGAACATGGGCACGTTGCCGAAGACGTTTGGCTTCGAGAACCTGTCGATTCCATATCCCACAGGGAAGGACGATTGGCATACGATTGGGCAGAAGGGCGACATTGTCGTGAACGTCGTGCACGACTCGGCAAAATGGCTCGACACGTCCGGCTACGTGCTTGCGATCACCAACTTCTGGATGGGAGGCTCACGAGTCGACGCAATGCCGGAGAAATCGGTTAAGAATGCGGACAGGGTGTCGGTTTCCGTCGTGAACACGCGCGTTTCGCCGGCGATCCCGGCGGTAGCCGACAGGCATGAGGTGAACTGGACGTGCCCGTTCAAGCGATACGTAGGAGCGTCGCTTCAGCGGGACGTAAGGAAGGTGTCGCCAGCAAGGGGTGAGCAGAGAATTGTTCAGCCGGAGGACGGTGAGAACCTGCTTGTGGACCGTCCTTCGACGCGCAGCGCTTGGCAGAGATGCCCGTCGTGGCTTGTCAAGTTCGACGCGATGACGACGGAAGACGGCATGCGGGTCTACCGCCTGGTCCAGTGCGAGAAGAACGCGGGAATGCAGAGCATTGTGACGGACGCGTTCCTCAGGCACGGCAACGGCACCTACCGCCTCTCGTTCGAGTCACGCGCGAGATGCGAGGGGACTGTCCCCAAATGTGGGGGGACTGTCCCCATAGAGGCGCGCGTGATGTCGAACGAAAAGGGGGTTTCAGAGGCGTTTTCTGTGCCGAACGACGGGGCGTGGCATCGCTTTAGCGCTGACATCAAGCTGGACTTCGACCTCGGTGTGACGGATCTCGTCTCGGTGTTCCTTCGCTGCCATGAGCCTTGCGACGAGCTTTGCTTCAGGGGCCTTTCGCTCGTCAAGGTCCGTTAGGCTAGGTCGGGGAGGCGAATTCTCGGGCAAAGCGGCGATATGGTATAATACATGCCATGAGCAGAAACACTGTTGCATTAATCGCGGCGGCGCTGACGTTCATGTCTGCCGGCGCCGGTTATGTGCCGGAGGGCTGGAACCTCGCCGCCCGCGAGAAGTTCGCCGAGCAGCGCTTCGGCATATTCATCCACTGGGGAATCTACGCCAACTATGCGCAGGGCGAGTGGTACCAGCAGCAGATCGGCATTGACACTGAGACGTACGGGCGCATGAAGGACGGGTTCTGTCCGTCGAAGTTCGACGCGAAGGAATGGGTGCGGGTGTTCAAGGACGCGGGGGCGAAGTACGTTACGATCACTTCGCGCCACCACGACGGCTTCTCGCTCTGGCCGACGAAGGCGGACGACGGCTACAACATCGCGGAGACGCCGTTCCGGCGCGACATACTCGGGGAACTCGCGAAGGCCTGCGGCGAGGCTGGGCTCCAGCTCAACTTCTACTATTCCCTCATGGACTGGCATCGCAAGGACTATCCTGCCGGCAGCGCGGCGAAGAAGGTCTTCGGCGACCAGAAGGGCGACTACGAGTCGTACAAGAGATTCATGCTCGCGCAGATGGGAGAGCTGATCGATAGCTACCGTCCCGGCGTCATCTGGCTGGACGGGGAGTGGGAGCATGCGAGACGCCGGAAGGACGGCACGTGGAGCCGTACGCTGGACTGGGACTTTGACACGATCTACGATTTCATCCATTCGAAGAACGTGCTGGTCGCGAACAACAACCACCAGCCGATCCGCCCGAAGGAGGACATCCAGCTCTTCGAGCGCGACTTGCCTGGGGAGGGCGAGATGTTCTCAAAGAACCAGCCCCTTGCGCATGACAGGCCTGTGGAGCAGTGTGACGTGATACAGAAGGGCGTCTGGGGCTACAAGATCAACGAACGCACGTTCCGCACGCCCGAAGAAGTCTGCGCGATGATATGCCGCTGCGCCGCGAAGGACTCGAATCTCCTGATGAACATCGGTCCGGACGGCTCGGGACGACTTCCCGCGCCAGCCGTAGGGGTGATGGCCGATGTCGGCAAGTGGATGCGCGCGAACGGAGATGCGATCTACGCCACGCGCGGGCTTGGCCTTGTAAAGAACGCCGACGGCTCCGAAACCGGCAAGACGCGCAAGGGCGACGACATCTATACGATCACCATTGCGAAAGGCGCGTTCCCGTCTGTGGAGCGGAATCTACAGCAAGGTTCGCACTAGGGAGAGGCAATATGATCACTTCATTTATAGACAAGGGTGCTTCTGATTTTACGACGTGCCCTCCGCCCGGATCCATTCAAGAACTCTGCGAGCCGCATGAGGACCGTAGAGTCATAGCCAATCTCGGCATCTACGGGTTGCCGTGGATTCCGGTATTCTTGAAGATTTCGTTCCGCAAGGTTCACGCCCCGTCGGCGGAGCACGTCCATAAGGGAAGTATTGAGCTCATCGTCTGCCATCGGGGAATCAGCGACTATTGCGTGCGTGGGATGCGCTATCGTCTCCGGCCCGGACGCGCCCTTGTCCTGGGTCCCTCCGACCGCCACAAGATGACATGGATGAGCAGAAGCTACGTGGCGTATTCCCTGCTGATTACGCTGCCGAAGAAGGGGAATGCGCTCGACGGGCTGAGCATGGCGGAATCACGCTGGCTGATTGGAAAGTTCAGGAAGTTCCCGGTGATGGTCGAGTGCGGGACGTTCGCGGCAAGGGTCATGTCCCGGATTGCGCTGCTTTTTCAGAACCGCTCGATGCCCGCCGCCGAGAAGGCGCTTCGCATGCGGGCCGAGATGCTTGCCCTGTTGGCTAATTTTGGTTCGGACGGGTTATCTGACGAAGAACGGGATCCGCTGACCCAGCGCGTACGCGATCTTGCGGCGGAGATGAGCTTTCATCCGGATGGAAGCTATTCGATGGACGAGCTGATCTCCCGGCTTTCGATTTCCGCTCCGGCAATCATCCGCCAATTCAAGGCTGCGACCGGGCTTCCGCCTCATGCCTACCTGATCAAGTGCAGGATAGACGCCGCGAAGCGCAGGTTGGCAAAGGGGAACCTCACAATATCCCGGATAGCGCACGACCTCGGCTTCCCTTCAACGCAGCACTTTTCCGCCCAGTTCAAGGCCACTGCGGGGATGTGCCCCCGTGACTGGCTCAAGCGGGTCCGCGGCACGGCGGAACCTTCATGACGCCTTGACATTTGGGTGGATCGCGTGGAGATTCCGGAGTTGCCGTGAAGTTACAATAAAAGAATTGTTTATTTTTACATAACCTTTGCAAAGGTGTTTGTGATATTATATATGCAAACAACTGGAAGGGGTGTTCAATGAAGCGATTGTCATTGGCAATGGTGTTTTCTCTGGCTGCCGTCGCGCTGTTCGCGTATGACGACAGTTTGCCATGGTTTTACGATACGTCTTCGCATCCGGCGGAGACGGTTGCCTTGGGAACGGTGTCGAACGCATCCGGCGTGGATGCGCGAGCCTATGTCGCCTTGGCGAGGGGAAGTCGCACCGGCGGCAACGCCGAGGCGTGGGGCTCTACTCTACAGAGGTGAGTTGAAAAAGAAGTTGGCAATAGCGCTTGGCTGCGTGTTGATCGCTCACTTGTTGCCTGCGGCGGTTACAGGTGTTCGCGGAACGTTTTCCCCGGACGGCCGGAAGATTGCCTTTCAGCGCATGGTCGGAGGCGACATCCATCTTGGTATCTTGAGTCTGGATGACGGGCGTGTCAAGTGGGTCGAGCGTCCCTCTGGTCAGGCGGTCTTTCCGTTCTGGGCAAAGGACGGACGGCTTGTCTATTCCTTTGGCACGGTAGATCCGGCGGCGCATAAGGCGGGTCAATGCAGGTCGGAGGGCTTCGGGGTGCGAATCCGCGAAGGTGAGTCGGTGCGCACGTTTCCGCACGGCCGCTGGTTTGAGGAGTCGCCGTCCATGCCCGACGACGGCCGTTGCGTCTGGTATGCGTCGACGAAGGGTATCAAACATTACGATACGTGCAAGCAGTATCCCGGCGAGGGCTTCCGCGCGAAGATCGTGAGACGCGACCTGTCGGACGGCAGTGTCACGACCGTCCATGCCATCTCCAATTCGCTGATGTGCGGTGTGCGGTCTCCGCAGGTCTCCCCTGACGGGACGCGCGTCGCCTGGTCGCAGCTTGACGCTTTCCGGAAAAGCGAAATGCACGTGCGGGTTGCTGCGACAAACGACCTGCGGGTGTCGACGGTTGTCTCTCCTGCGGATATGACGGCGTATGGCCCGAAGTGGAGCGCGGACGGACATTTCCTCTGCTTTACGGGCTTCCGTGCCGGCGATCCGGGTTGGAGTGTTTATCTTGCGCGGCTTTCCGACAATTCCGTTCAGCGCATCTGCACGGGCGAGAACCCCTCTTTTTCCCCGGACGGACGGCAGATTGTCTACGATGACGGCCGTTCGCTTTATCTCTGGGATGTCGCCGCAAGATGCGAGATCCCTTTGAAGCCGCAGGACGAACGGCCGTTTCGCGTGCTGGCGCTTGTCGATTCGCGGGACTTCGACAGCGTCTACGACCTTTCAACGGTATCGGGCAACTTGCAGGTCCTTGATCATGTGATGTCAACGTTCCCGACGGATGTCCTTTGGCGTGACAAGGGCGGCGGATGCGTGCGCTATGACAGCCGCGAAGACGCCGTATCCGATGTTCGGTGCCTCCTTGATACCCGTCGCCTGCTGGATCAGGGTGTCAACTCCTTTGTGAACATTGCGACGGGGGGAAGTGAGGTTTTCCGTGTCGTCGCCCGAAGCTGCGCCGAGCGAGGGGTCTCCTTCGGCATCCATACGACCTACGAGGAAAACCACCGTTGGCCTAATTCGGAATCGCCCTGGAACTTGCGTCATCCGCAGTTCGCCTGCCGTACGTTGGGCGGCAAGCCGCGGACGGACACCTGCTCGCTGTCGTATCCCGAAGTGTTTGAGCACAAGCTTCGGCTTGTCGACGAGCGGCTCGCGCTTGGGCCGAAGACGATCTTCCTGGACTGTTGCGAGACGCGAATGGGCGCGTGGACGCCGGCGTGCGAATACGTGGAGCCGGTCATTGCCGCATGGCGGGCCAAATACGGGTGCGAACCGCCGACGGACTGGAAGGATCCCCGTTGGACTGCGTTGGTCGCCGAGAACGTCTCCCGATATCTGCGTGCGTTTGGCGTACGATGTCATGCGGCCGGCGTTGAGTTTTTCATCGGCATCTCGCCGGTGGACGACGAAGATGACTTCGTTTATCGCCAATGGGCGATAGATTGGAAGAGGTTGGCCGCCGAAGGTGTTTTTGACGGGGTCGTCGCAATGGGCGTCAAGGTCAAGGAGACCGATCCGTTCGGTTCTACCCGGCGTATCCTGGCAAAGACACGGGAGTGCATCGGCTCCGCTGCACTGTATTTCCAGTGCAGTGCCTATGACTGCAATTTCGGCTATGCCATGTATGCGCGCCAGTTGAATATGCCATTTGGCGAGGCGGCGAAGAAACTTGTTGACATGACGAAGGAAATCGGCGGAAAGGGCGTCATCCTGGAGTGCGTCGACTATGCGAACTACCCGGAAGACGTTCGTCAGGTCTTGAAAGCGGCTTTGATGCGATAACCACACAAAAGAAACAACCATACAAAAGAAACGGAGATATCATGAGAACTGTGATGATGCTGCTCGTTGCAGCGAGTGCGACGATTGTCCAGGCAAAAACCGTTGCCCTTTGGACGATGGCGATTGATGGAGCCCCAGGCTCAGGCACGGGCAAGGCTCCTTGTTCCGTCAATTCGGCTTATGACCTGACGATTGGTTACAGCGGTTCGATTGCCAAGATGGATCAGGACGCGGGCTGGACGCTTCCGCCGAATCCGGATACGACGACGCCGACGGTGCGTACGCTTGTTGGATCGCAGTGCCTGAACATTGCCGGTCTCTACAAAAACAACCCGTGCGCACGTTCGGCAAATGCCGATTTGATTGCAGCGCTGACACCGACGAATAGCTTTACTCTCGAAGGGTACTTTTGGTTCAACAAGGTCCAGAATGTCGGTAGCCGGCTGATGTTCATGGTGGGCGCAGGCGGAACGCAGCTGGGCAGCTGGGCGGTAAACTGTTCCAGCAATACGACGAGCGGATGCTGGCGTTTCGTGTTGAGCGAACAAACAGAGTCCGGGCGTCAGCAGTATGCGCAGATTACGGACCTCACGCCTGACATACCCTATTCCGAGCTGACGAACGGCTATCACCACCTGGCCTTGACCTTTGACTATGCCTATCCCCGCGACAATACGAAGAGCGAATGGCGATTCTACTGGGACGGCGTCTGCCGCGGTCAGGTCGTCGTGCCGCGCATTAGTGAGGCCGTGGCGATAACGGGCAACTTCATGATGTTCGGGTGTTCGACGGGCAAGACGGAGGGGACGAATCCGTTTGGACACGCGTATTATTGGCGGCTTTCGGACAAGGCGCTTGTCGGCCGCGAGCTCTTCTGCTATGGTGATGCGAAGAAGTCGCATACGGTCGCCTACTGGCCGATGAACTATGCAAGCGGTGTTGTTCCTTGTGCCATCTCGTCGGTCAATAACCTGACTCCGCGTGCCGGCGGCTTTGGCGCAACCTACTTTTCTTCAACGGACATCGGCTGGTCGCTGCCGCCGAACTTCGCCTCGGATAGCACGTTCTTCTCGGGCTATACGCCGGGTACGCAGTACGTGAACATCAACCCAGGCATAGCCCCCGGCGGTTCCTATCACGCTGAGTTCGAGCCGAAGAACGACGTGTTGGCGAGCGATCTCAGCCTGCGCAATGACTTCACGCTCGAATACTACTACAGAGCTACAAGCCTGCCAGCGGCGGGTCGTCGACAGGACGTCTTCTGCATGTCAACGGGCAAGATCGGCGGGTGGTCGTTCTCAATGGACACGCAGGACGGCGGCAGCACCTATCGGTTCTATGTGAACATGTATTGCACGCCGGATGCACAGAGCTCCTATTACACGGTCGCCACCGGCGTCAGATCGGAAGAACTGCTCAATATCTGGAACCATTTTGCCCTTCGCTTCAAGTATGACAATGGCAATGGCATGAGCGAGTGGACGGTGCTCATCAACGGTTACCGCCGCGGCACCGTCGAATCGACGAAACTGACGGCGGACCCGACAACGGCGACGAGTGCTCAGATCTACATTTCCGGTTCGTCGTCTTCGACGGCCAATGACATGCTTGGCAACATCGGCTGCATCAGGCTTTCGCGCAAGGCCCTCGCCATGCGGGAGCTTCTGCCGTTCGTCAAGGATGCGATGTCGTACGATGACACCCTTGTCTATACGAGTTTTGAAAACGCAAGTCACCGGTATGACCAGGTTTCCGAATACGAGGTCGTGACCAGCAAGCCGATTGGAGGGGTCTCCGACCTGGTGGTGAAGAACATCCATCGCGCACGGACCGTTCGGAAGGCAAAGGGCGATGCCGCAGTCGTAGAAGCGGATTCGAATCGCGCCGTCGTCGACCGTACGGGCGGTGCGAGCGGGTATCCGTTTTTCAGTTACGCGATAGACGGGAACGAACTCAACATGTCTGATTTCACCGTCGAAACGCTGGTGAAGGCTCAGGCCCTGAACAACGGGCAATACATCATTGCCAAGGCGAAGGACGCGTCGACGACGGCTCTTGACTGGGGCGTGTTCATTGCGGCGAACGGGACGACGGCGCAGCTTATCGTGGACGGGGAAACGGTCTCGCAGCAGGTTTTTGACTCGGCCGTGGACATCCTCAGCGATCGCCTCTATCACCATCTTGCCGTGTCGTACGATGCGGCGACGAAGGAACTGGCGTTGTGGATTGATTATGTGAAGATCGCCGGTTGTACG
The DNA here is from genome assembly GCA_017403825.1 of Kiritimatiellia bacterium. GTDB lineage: Bacteria > Verrucomicrobiota > Kiritimatiellia > RFP12 > UBA1067 > UBA1067. The sequence continues at coordinate 2,736 of JAFRDO010000034.1, read as the reverse complement.
GTCGTATGCGACTTGTCTGCCGCGGGTGTCACGGGCCGCACGGCACTTTATTTTGGCAGCGAAGTGCCCAATCCGTCCGATCAGGCCAAGAGGGCGACATCTCCAGCGGTGAACGGAAGCTTTGATGCCGTTCGCGTGACGAGGCGAGTGCTGACCGCGGACGAGATGCTGTTCATGGACGACAATTATCTTGACGGCTTGAATCTGCTTATCCGCTGATGGTTTGTCGGGAGGACGAATGAACAGGCGGGAGTTTATCGGCGGGGCTGCGGCCTTAGCCGTCACCGGGTGCGTGGGTGACAAGACGGCTTTGCGGCGTCCGGCCGCGGACGGCCTCATCAAGTGCCTGTACATGCAGCTCGGACAGCACATGTGGCGCGGCCCCATGGACACCTTCGGCGGCAAGGTCCGCGGCGACAAGAACGCTCCGTATGACGAGGGTGCGCGCTGGGTGGCGGAACATTGGGATCGGCTTCAGTTCGACAACGGATCGTGGAGACGTATCGTCGAATATGCGGCGAAACGCGGGTTCAACGCCATTCAGCTTGATCTTGCGGAAGGCGTGAAGTATCCGAGCCATCCCGAACTCGCCGTTTCGGATTCCTGGTCCGCCGAACGTCTGCGCGACGAAGTGCGGCGTTTGGCCGACATGGGAATCGAGCTTATTCCGTCCCTCAACTTCTCCGCGGCGCACGACATCTGGCTCGGCGAGTATTCGCGGATGATCTCGACGCGGAAATACTATCAGGTCTGCGCCGATCTCATTGGCGACGTCTGCGAAATCTGCGCCACGCCGCGCGTGATGAGCATCGGGTACGACGAGGAATCGCCGCGGTTGCAGCGCAATCAGGCGTTTTGCGTGTGCCGGCAGGGAGACCTTTGGTGGCATGACCTCTACTGGTTCGTCAACGAAGTAGAGAAGCGCGGCGTGCGTGCGCAGATGGCGGCTGATTATGCCTGGGGACACAAGGAGGAGTTCCTGAAGAGGGCTCCCCGTTCGGTCCTCCAGACGAACTGGTACTACGGGGCGGAGTTCGACCCGAAGAAGATGGTTCATCCGGAATACCTGCTTACCTATGACGAACTCGAGAAAGCGGGTTTCGATCAGATGCCGGGTGGTGGGAACGACTCCAGCACGACGAACATCGGCGACACGGTGCGCTATTGCAAGAAGGTCATATCGCCTGAACGATTGAAGGGCTTTCAGGTGTCGATCTGGCGGAGCACGTTGCCAGAGCATGAGCAAAGACACTTTGATGCCATAGACCAGCTGGCGGAGACGGGCATCTGAGGCGGTGGCAGATGGTTGTAACGCAAGTGGGTTCATGTGTTCCAGCAGTGGGGTCAACGGATTGTCGAAAGACGGGGCGGAGCCTCCGTCACGGTGTCGGTCCTTTCAGAAAACGGCAAGCGCGTGCTGGCCGTATCGGAGCTTGTATCGGCCGACGATACGCTTGCCGGACTTGTTTGGAGGGACGGGCGAAAGATACCGTTGAACAAGCCCGTAAGGATCAAATTCGATATCAGCGCCGCAGCTGTCTATGCGGTCGAGTGCTTGTAAGGAGGTTTGCCAATGGAGCTGAAGCTGACAGGCAGTGAGTTCAAGGACATGGCCGGCGCGTATTCGGCCATGCTTACGCCGTTCACGAAGGATGACAAGGTCAACGAGGGCGCAATCGAGCAGCTGATCGAATACGGCCTCGCCAACGGTCTCAACGGGTTCTACCTCACGGGATCGACCGGAGAGTTCCTCCTTATGAGCGTGGAGGAGCGCAAGCAGGTGTTCCGCCGGGCGGCCAAGGCCGCGAACGGCAGATGCAAGCTGATCGCGCATGTCGGGGCCGCGCGCACGGACGATGCGATCGAACTGGCGAAGTGCGCCGCCGATGTCGGCTGCGACTGGGTCTCGTCCGTCGCGCCCGTCTATTTCGGGCAGAGTTTCGAGGCCCAGTATCGCCATTACAGCGCCATTTCGGGCGCCACGGATCTTCCGTTCATGGTATATTGCTTCAGGAGCGAGCTTGTCCCCGAGCGGGATATCAGGCTCTTCGACATCAAGAACGTGAAGGGCATGAAATACACGGGGAGCGACTACTATGCCGTGCAGCGCATGAAACGGCGGTTGGGCAAGGAGGCCATTTTCTTTGCAGGGCGCGACGAGCAGCTCTGCTGCGCGCTCGCATACGGAAACGTGTTCTCCGGCGGCATCGGAACCTGCTACAACTTGATTCCGAAGCACTTCGCCAGGATATGCGAATGCTGCGCCAAGAACGACTTCAGGGCTGCGGGGCGGTGGCAGGACGAAGCGAACCGTTTTGTGGATCTTCTCCTCTCGGACGAGAACTGGTCGTGCTGGAAGGCTATGATGGGCCTTGTCGGAATAGACTGCGGCGCCGCGCGCCGCCCATACGCACCTCTTTCGGCCGCGGCGCGAAGGAAGTGCGTCAGACAGTTTGCCGAACTCGGACTGGTTGACCGGAAATTCATCGTCGGATGAATGCCGTCCGTTCGAACGAAGCGGTGCTGATTGTCGCGACGCGGTGAGGACATGGGCGACGTGCGCAGGGAGCCGGCCTTGACGCCTTTGCGAAAACGAGGTCACCGGACAGAGTAAATGCAACTGTGGCAAGGTTAAATGCGCCGTAGTCTCAGGGGGTTGCATTTGAACTGCCAGGGTTGCGTTTAACCTGTGGCGGCAAGCGTCACCGCCTCCGGGGCGGGCGCTGCCGTTCGGTC
>JAFRDO010000033.1 GCA_017403825.1 Kiritimatiellia bacterium | reverse complement strand
TATGTAATGCGGTGTTTTGTCGAGGCATGGCAGACTGAAAATACTCTGTTGTCTCCAGCGAAAAGCGCAAAAACTTTACGGACGAGAGTGAGCGGTGGAGCATCCGCCGCCCCCTGAAGCATCATTTTTGCGTAAGATTTTCCCCATCTCAAAGTAGTATGTTTATAGAGGCCTGGGACAGCCCTGGGACTCGCGGCGGGACGCTGAATTTGTGGATTTTCAAAATCTCGCGCACAGAGCGCGGAATTTTTGATATAACCCGAGTTTGCCACTTTGATTTTTGAAAAGTGCGGTTTGGGCCAATGTTCACGCGGGTCGCGTGAAAAAAACGCCATAATTTTGTAGCACTCACATCCTAGAAGACCTTGACCGACGACTTGAGCGCCGCTATGCCTCCCTTCGTGTAGATCCGCTTCCCGACGTCCACGCCGAGAGCGGACAGGATGCGCCGGATGTCCTCGCCCGACGAGTTCACCATCTGGTACAGGTCGCCCGGATGCCGCAGCACCTGCCAGTCGCGCAGCGCCGCCGACAGCCGCTCGCCCGACATGCCGTAGGTCCACTTGAGGTCGCCTCCCGCGTCGCTCTTCGGCTCCGCAATCGCGATCTTGCGCTGGATGAGCCGCATCATAGTGAGCGCGACGAAGCAGACCAGGAGGTGCGCGTGGATGTGCTCCGGGGTGTTGACGAACACGGGCCGGGCCTCCAGCGTCCCCTTCATCTCGCGGAACTGGTCCTCGATCTGCGTGAGCCCGTGGTACATGTCGATGACCTCCTGGTCGGGCGCGTCCAGCTCCGACGTGGCGATCATGTAGTAGCCCATGAGCTCGGTGAACGCGTTGAGCTTCCCGTCGTCTATCATCGCCACGAGCTTCCTCCCGTCCACGACCTCGTTCGTCTTCCTGTTGAGGTACTCGTCCTTGAGGAACTTCTTCAGGTTCTTCGACTGCGCCGCCGAGGCCCTGAAGCCGGCGGGGTTGGCGCGGAGTCTTTCGACGAAGTCGAGGAACGACTTGTGCTCGTGCATCTCGCGCCTGTAGAACGCCTCGCTCCAGTAGACGACCTCCTTCTCCTTGAGCCTGCGCCTTTCGCGCGTCTCCTTGCCGTCCTTGTCCTTCTTGACGAGCGTGACGTCGCGCTGGACGATCCTGGACTTGCGGCGGAACTTGTCGCTGACGACCTCGTACCCATCGGGCGAGACCGCCCACCTGCGCGTCGCCGCCGTGCTCTTCCTGAGGCTCTTCGAGACGATGTAGCCGTTGCCCGCGTCCGTCACGTGGCACATGTTCGGCGCCGAGTACATGCCCCTGTCCGCGACGAGGACGAACCTGCCGAGTCCGAAGCCGTCCACCGTCCGCTCCATGGCGGGCCTGAGCGTGTGGTGGTCGAGCGTGTTGCCGGGAAACATCTCGAACGACACTGGGATGCCGTTGTCGTCCATGAAGAGCCCTATCTGCACGATGGGCTGCTTCCTGTTCTCCTTGCTCACGCCGAACTTCCTCAGGCCTTTCACCGCCACGTTCCCCGCCTCGTCGAGGACGTCCTCGTCCGCCTCCGCGATCTCGAAGTAGAAGTTCGTCACGTCGTAGAACACCAGCGACGGGTTCCGCCCGATCCCGCGCTTGATGCAGGTGTTCATCCTCCTGAATATCTTCCCGGCGTTCTCGTCGACGACCGTCAGCGCGTCGTACACGTTGTCTGGGTTCGGGCTGGAGACCGGGGGCTCGTGGTAGCTCTTGTTCTGCTCCATCGTCGCCCACTTCGACGCGGGTTCGAGGATCCTTCCGTAGACAAGGAGCCGCACAAGGCCCTGCAGGTCGTACCGGATCTTCGAGGCGTGCTTGACGCTCGCGAGGAGCTGGTCGAGGCCGAGCGCGGAGAACACCGGGTCGAGGACGCACGCCGCGAGCCGCTTCGTCTCGCCGTCGCAGCTGTCGTCGCCTGCTCGGAACCTTATGTTCCACTCCTCCCTCGGAGCGTCCCCGACGTACGGCTTCAGCGCGTCGATCAGCGGCCTCCCCTCGCGGAACGACTGGCGGAGCCGGTCGAGGTAGCCCGGCTTGCCGTCGTCGTGCCGCGACAGCGGGCCAAGGCCGAGCACGAGTCTCTTGCCCGAAATCGGCTTTCCGTTGCCCGACAGCATTCTCCTGGACTCGACGAGGCGCAGGTACGGCCTCTGGCGTACGGTAAACTGTTCAATGTGCATGTGGTCTCCTTATTAGCAAGGTTGCAATCACATGTAAATTATAACATATCGACAGCGGCTCCGCAAGGGGGAATGTTGATTTTATTGAGAATCCTTTACGCGGTCAGATCTGGCACCCGCCATCAAAGTGGCAAACTCGGGATTTTCAAAATCTCGCGCACAGAGCGCGGAATTTTTGATATAATATTCGCAGATTGAAGCGTTCAGTGCTTTGGTTGGCTCGTCTGAAACCTGGAAAGTTCAAGATGTGTGAGCCTGTCGAAGTGAAGAATGCGTCCCTTGGGCGCATCTTCCTCCGTGGGTCACACAGGGCTTTTCCAGGGCCTCAGACGAAACACGGACAGGGATTGCGCCCTCTTTCTTTGCCCGTGATTGAAGTGAGAGGGCAAGAAAGATGCACAGAATGAACAAAACAGTCACAGACTTGTTTCGGTCGCGGTACAAGATCAACATGCCGCTAGGGGGTATGACCTCCTCATGGTTTGAGCGCGATAACGCAAGGTTCGCCTATCTTGACTATGATGT
>JAFRDO010000004.1 GCA_017403825.1 Kiritimatiellia bacterium | reverse complement strand
CTCCCGCTGCGCACGCTCTACAAGTCAAACCGGCTGGACGAGTTCTTCAACCACCTCGTCAAGGATCTTCCACAGGTCGACTGCGCGGCATGATTCCGCCCTTCACCTCATTAACCCTGCATAAAAGTCTCGTTACACCCTCGCACAGGCCGTTTTCCGAATCAAAGGCAAACGCTTTCCTCGTGCCGTCGGGATTGAAAAGCACGTAGCCGAGGGCGGGAATCGCATTGCCGTCAAAAATTGCGGACGAACGGTTGTAGTTGCAGACGGTATATGAGCCATCCCCGTAGGCGGTGAGGAACACGCCTGCCGCCACCTCGCGGTGGCCTGTCATCTCCTCCTTCTGGAGATGCCTGACGGGCTTGTATTCGCGCCATGCCTTGACGATGGACGGGATATCGCCGAACGTGTGCGTGTAGAGAATCGGACGGCCGCCAAACTCAACGATCTTCAACGCCTTTTCGGGGTCTTCCTTGCGGTCGTAGACGCCCCAGCCGAAGTCGAACGCACCGTTCGACCGGTCCTCGTTGCCGTAGGTATGGTTCTGCAGCCACCTGTCGGACGTGTAAAACACGACGCCATGATAGACAAGCTCCCACACCGGGAACACACCGCTCAGAAAACCCTTGTAACGATTCGACTTCCAGAAACCGATTTCATGCCAGAGGTAATTCACGTAATCCAAGTGCCGTATGCCGAGGTCAAAGCCGCATTCGCTCGCCGCGCCGCCCATCGCACCCTGCGCAAGCTCAAAAAGCCGCGAATACACCGCGCCCATTTCGTCAGACGTCACCTTGTGCGCTGGGTGACCGCAGCGACGCGGCTCGATGGCGCTCATCACATCGAAGAAGAGCGGACCCGGGCCAATCACATCGCGCAGGCGTGCGAAGTCCGTCTGGCACCAGCCGAGATCCAGCGCCTTCTTCGTGCAAAGGTTGTAGGCGAGACCGCCCGGCCAGAAGCCGCCATCTGGGAACTGCCCGTTAGCGTAGCGGCAGGCAAGGTCGAGGTTGAACCGGTCCGCCGGGCCGTACATCTCGGTGTAGTCGACCTCCGCCGACATCTGGAAGCCGAGATCCCTGCACCGTTCCGCAAACGCCTTGAATCCGGCTTCGCCGCCGATGGCCGGTTCGACGGGGAACATGTCGGGATAGCGTCCGTCATATCCGCCAGAAGTCCACCCCGCCGAAAGGAACGTCGCCTTGTCGACACCGGCGTCGTGCAGCTGCTGCGCGTAATCCTGGCAAATGAGAAACGGCATGTGAACGAGGAGCGGCTGTTCGTTTGCGCGCGTCATGCGCAGGGTGCGGTCCTTCAGCACCTGCTTGCGGCAATGCTGTGAAATGCGGATAACGAATGATTCGAGGAGGTAGTCGGTCACGGGATTCGTCTTCGCCCGGTCTCTCGCCATCCTGATGCCGGCGTTCGCGAACTGGTATTTGCGATACGCTTTCGCATAGCCGACATAGTCCGCCGCCGCGCCGTCTAACCGCCGGAAATCGACGACGATGTCCTGATAGACCGGGTAGTACGCACGTAGCGCCTTGACCATGAAACGCGGAAACGCCTCGTACCGCCCGTCTTTGGCCTCCGCACAGAAATGGTAGTCGCAGCGCCAGCCCATAACTTGCCCGTACCAGAGCGTTTCGCCGCGCTTCAGCCCGAAGATCGGCATCCATCCGGCGCGGTCGTTCTCATACACGCCCGACTCATGTTCAAACCGGCCATACGCGCCGCGCGCATCGATCCAGTAGCCGTCGTCGCCCTTCTTGGCCGTCATGAAGTCAGGAACGACGTCAATTGAAACGGCATCATCGGTAATCCGTTCCTTTGGGTACGTGAAGCGCACCTGAGCCGGCGAGACGGACGCCAGCGCGACACGTTCCGTCCGCACCCCGCCGTCCGCAAGATTGACGCGCACCAATGCCTCTTCAGCGGTTGCCGCGAACGCCACAAGCAGAATGCCAGAGAGGAACGCCGACTTTTTTACCTCAGAATTCATATGCAACTCCTATTGTCCCTATTGCGATGTCGCGGCGGGCGTAATATGCGGACTTGCGCTTCTCGGCCCGCCGCGCTTGCTGATTTATTGTATCAAATTGCCGCACCTTGACATAGACGCACCAGCCTTCGGCAAACCGCCACGAAAGCTGGAGCCCGACTATCGACGTGCAGAACGCGCCGCCAAGGAACTGATGATACGGCTCGTCGCCGTAACGTGCCGCGAACCGACGCTTGCAGCCCCAAACGCCGTCCGCCCATGCCGAAAGCGTCAGGGTCTCCGTCAGGTCGAAATCCCTGCGCACGCCAAAACGAAGCCGCGTCCACTGGCTAGGCTCTATCAGCGTAAGCGTATCCCAGTACGGCGTGACATACGGATTCTCCAGCGACTGGAAATAGCGGAACTCCCAAAGCGTGTCGTCATGGCCGTTGCGGTAGCCGAAGAGCGGATTCCACACCCCTCCTGCACCATTGAAGAACGTCACATTCTCTGACAGACGCCAGTCGTATCCGTAGAACACGCCGCCCTCGAACTCGTTGAACGCCGGACGGTGCAGCTCATGCTGCCGGTCGTGCAACATGCTCAGAAAGCAGTCGTAACCGTAGAGCCGACCGTAATCGCCAAGGTGCACCGCCCAATCAAGGTTCTGAAGCGCCGTAGGCCGAGTGTCGCAAAGCGTCCCGCTTGACGATAGATACGCAGTCTCGAACTCGGCGGAGAGCCGTCCGGTAAAAGTGCAGGACTCGGAAGCGAACATCTGCAGGATGCTCTCGTCGAAAGCATCGCCAAACAGCGCCGCTGCACTCCCGAACACCAGGGAAAGGCAGATCAGATGTCTGCTCGGAATCACCTCACCGCACCTTTCACATCCAGTATCTCAACTCGCGCAATCCCCGCCTCAAGTCCGTCCGACGTGGCATGAACCGTAATCGTGCCGGACGCACCGCGCTTTGCACGGACAATCGCCTGCGCCCATCCGTTGAGGACGCGACGGACCGGCTTGTGGAAGTCCGAGAAGTCACGCTCGTCGCCGTTGTCCGTAGCGACTATCTCCGCTGGACCCTCAACGCTGAACGCCACGACCGTATCCGTGCGCGGAACAACACGTCCTTCCGCGTCACGCACCGACACATTCACAAACGCCAGATCGTCCCCATCAGCGGCAACTGCCGACTTCTCAGGTTTCAGCTCAAGCCTGGCGGCCGGCCCCGTTGTCTGAACTGCGTCGCGCGCCCACTCCTTGCCGTTGCGGTAGGCGACGACACGCAGCTCGCCCGGTTCATACCGGACATTATCCCAGCACAGCCGATACGCCTTGTTCCAGACACCCGGCTCCTTCCGCCGCCGTCCAAGAGAACGTCCGTTGAGGAACAGCTCCGCCTCGTCGCCGGAGGTGAACACATAGACCGGCGTGATCTCTCCTTCGCGCCCCTTCCAGTTCCAGTGCGGCAGGATGTGTGCCATCGGCAGATCGGGGCACCAACGCGACTGGAATAGGTAGAACGAATCTTTTCTGAAACCGGAGGAGTCGAGGAAACCGACGTTGCACGTATGAAGCGGCGCCTTCCACGCCTCGCACCAGTATGGCCCGCCCAGATAGTCGACACCCGTCCAGACGAACTCGCCCATGCACGACGGCTCCGCATCCATGTAATGCCACTGAACGTCCGGCGGACACGCCCAGCCAGCCCCAAGCGTCGTCCACCCGCCGGCTTCCCAGCAGTAGGACGAATTGCACTTGTTCTGTACCTCGCCGGTCTTCGGCCAGCGCCGCCTGACGGGGAACGTGAATTCGCCGCGTGTCGAGGACATGCAGATCGACTCTGACGCGAAGAAAGGAACGTCGGGATGGTGTTTGCGGAGCTCCCCGTACTGCCACGAATAGTAGTTGCAGCCAAATACCGGCAGCGTGCGCGGAAAGTCGTTCGTGAAGTTGACCTTGTTGTTATTCGCATTCACGGACGGACGCGTCGGGTCCTCTTCGGCAACGAACCGGGCAAGCCGCTTCGTATCGGCAGCGAACTCCTCCGTCGTGCGTCCGAACTCCGGGTAGCCGTCGACGATCTCGTTGCCGACCGAATACATGATCACGCACGGATGGTTGCGGTCTGTCCGCACCCATGCCCGTACATCTCGCTCGCTCCACAGCCCGAACAGATGCGCATAGCCGTTCGCCCGCTTGTCGCGCGCTCCGATCCACCACTCGTCGAAGACTTCGTCCTTGAAGAGCAAACCCATTTCGTCACAAAGTTCGAGCAATCCCTCGTCTGGCGGATTGTGTGACGAGCGGATCGCATTCACGCCCGCCGCCTTGAACTCCTTGAGACGCCGTTCCTGCGCCGTGCGGTTCCACGCCGCGCCGAGTACGCCGAAGTCGTGGTGCATCGACACGCCGTTGAGGGGCACAGTGCGTCCGTTCAGCATGAAACGCCGTCCATCGGCATGGAACGAAATCGTGCGTATGCCGTATTTGTATTTGTCACCTTCCACGTCAAGCTCGTAAAGATACGGATCGTCGATGTCCCAAAGACGGGGATTCTCCACGGTGAACGACCGTTCGCGCCGTCCGCTCCTGCTCATCTCGTACACGACGCGCACAGTCGCCCGCTCCTTCGTCACTTCTGGCGTGGAGATGAAGACGGAACCGGGGACGACATGATCGTCGGGACAGACCAGAAGACGGCAACGCCGATAAAGCCCGCCGCCCGTGTACCAACGAGACGAGTCACGCAGGTTGTGGCACCGTATCGCGATGACATTGCGTCCTTGAACCAGTTCTTTCGTCAAATTGACACGCCACCGCGTATAGCCGTACGGCCATCCGCCCAAAAACTTGCCGTTGAGATTCAGCATCGCGTAGCTCATGGCTCCGTCGCACTCGAAATACACGCTGCCGTTCTTCGGAATCGCCACTGAACCGCCCCCATCAACTCTCAGCTCGCAACCCTCAACCCTAAACTCATACCTGTACCAGCCCACGCCCGTCACGTCAAGGTACGCGTCACCGTACGGCAACGACTCGTCAAACCCCTTCTCCACACCCCAGTCGTGCGGCACGCGCACGCTCTTCCATCCCGAATCATCGAAATCACATGCCGCCCACCCGAACTTCGGGCGGTTCCATTGGCAAAAGCCCGTTCGCATGACAGCATCCAGTATGAGGCTCATCTCCCCTTGCGTAAGATTGTCCGGGGCGGACGGGTCGTCTCCCCTGGCGAACCGCCATCCGTCCGCCAGCGGAACCTTCACTGTCGATGCCACAAGCGACAGCGCCGATGTCGCATACGCAACGGCGACAGTTGCCGATAAAACGGCAATGTGTAGTTTCTTCATGGCATCCATTTCTGGCCTGGGGTGTTTTCGTCTTCTACGTCAGCTCTCGTTGCACCAAACAAGATCAATGCGACTGGGCTTGATGAAAGCATGATCGTCGCCTCTCCCCCCGCCGAAATCTGCGAATCGGCGCGATTGCCCATGATGTCGGAGGTGACGGCGCGGAGGGCGTCCGTCTTTACACGGACAGCATCTGCCTTGTCGGCAAAGGCAGTGTCCCATCCGGCAAGCACAATCGCCTGTTCTCCAAGAATCTTGCCGTGAAAGACAAACAGATGCCGCGTGCCTTCAGATACAACGATCTTGTCGAACGAGAGACCGTGGAAAATCTCTGTCAATGCGGCGAATGCAGCATAGCCCGCTCTCGGATAGAAATCGGGGGTCATCAGTCCGTAGCCTGGCTCTCCGCCGTTGAACCAGCCTGTCGCCCGCAGGTTGTACCAGATGTAATCGACAGCGCCTCGGCTCCAGGCGAAAAGCGGCTTCATCCACACCGTCCGTGCAACGACGTCTTCGACGCCGTGTGCCGAGGAAAGCGCCGTCTCACTGGAAAGCCACGGACGGCTTTTCAGTCCCGTCCGCGCCCGCATAGGCAGAAACTCCTCGTCAATCCGATGCTGGTAGTGTCCAAAGCCGCCATGGACGTGCAGCGCCCATACATCATAGATTTCAGGGTGGTCTGCGAACGCCTCAATGATGCCGACGTTGTAGTGCGCGGGATTGCTGCGCATATGATCTGTGGTGGCGGCGTAAGCCCATCCGTTCGGCGTTACGCAAGCGTCAGGGAAAGCTTCATGTATGCCCTCGTATGCCTCACGCTGCATCCTGAGGGCCTCGTCGTGCGACAGCATGTCCGATGGAGTGATGTCCCATTCGTTGCCGATTTCGTAGTAGTCGATCTTGTTCCCGTATCGCGCGGCGAGCGCACGACAGTATTCGCGGAACACGCCGGGGTGCGACGGGCGGCAACCTGGGCGATCCTGGTTCTTTGCCGTCTTCCACGACGCGCCTTCGTCCCAGCTCCAGCTTGGCGTGCCGCCGGTAATAACGTCCATCGCAAGACCTGCACCTCGCATGCGAGAGACAATGTCATCGCCACCCGTCCAGTCGAACACGCCTTCCTTCGCCTCGACCTCGGAGAAGAGGAAGCCGTAGTCCGTGCGCGTGAGCTTAGCCCCCGATGCGACAAGCGCATCCACGGCGGTTCCGCGTATCGCCGGCGGGTAGCGCCAACCGTGCCAATGGATGCCAAGACGAAAGGCTGGCTTTTCAAGGCGCGGCGTCACATCGTGGCGCGGAATGTAGGCGAAACGCGTCTCCTTACGAGCCGTCGACCCGTCGCCACCCTTCACCCGCGCCGCCACTCGCCACAACCCTTTCGCCGGGAGCGGCCACGGGACTTCCACGAGCACCTCAGACTTCGCCGCCACCTCACGCGAAAACGGGATCTCGAATCTACGCCCGAAGATGTCCGTGAACACAAAGACGGTCTGCCACGAAACAGCCTGCTCCGCCGGATTGCGCACGACAAGCGACGGCTTCTCCGCCTCGTCCCGGACAAGGTGCAGCGGATTTCCCGTTTTCACATCAAGCCGCATCGCCTCCGCCTCGGTCTGAACGAACTCGCCCGCGGCTCGGGCAATCTCAAACGTCTTTGACTGATTTGCTTCAGCCCCAGACGACATGACGTCAAGCTTCATGAACTCATACTGACGGTCATACAGAAGATCAAGGCCAAACCTGGCAACGCCATTGGAGACGATGCCATCAAAGCCGTCCATATGTCCCTGAGATGCGTTTCCGATGGAGCCGGAAGAAAGCGTCAGTCGCGCCGTACCCGAAACGGCCGGACGCACCACGAACGCAAGCGCACGCGGCCCGTTGAATGGACGTGCTCCGGGGGAAGAAGTGTCTGTCGAAATGGTCTCGCGGGAAAGGACTGTTCGTTTCACGCCATCTGGGCTTTCGACGCTCTCAATGCGACGGAGCGTCACGCGCCCAGCACCCTCTCCACCGAAATGCACGTTAAGCGCAGAAAGGCGGGCTGGCGGATCTAGCCTGTTGTTGCCGTCACCTCCCCAGCCATGGCCATG
>JAFRDO010000032.1 GCA_017403825.1 Kiritimatiellia bacterium | reverse complement strand
CTGTTCCTTGAAAAGTGCATGTCGATATCGAGTTGTGTTGCACTGGTACTAAATAAGACATTGCTGACAACAGACGAGTATGCGGCAACGAGGGAATTGCTGCGACGCAATCGTATAACGGCGATTCTTGATTTTGGCCGTTATGGATTTACGGGTGTTTCCATTGAGACGATGTGTCTAATCGTTGAGCCGAAAAAATCGCCTCGTGAAACATTGGTCTATAACATGAAACACAATCGGTTGGAAATGGTCGAGCAGCACCACATCACCGACAGGAGGTTTCCATATTTCATTATCTACCGAGACGAGGCATTTGACAAAGTCGCTAATAAAATGCATTTCGGTGTATTCAATGTAGTTCGTGATCGGCAGATAACGAAGAAACAACTTGTAGCAGAACCTGGCTCGGATAGAATCAGAGTGCTTAAGGCTCGTAATATTGCCGACGACGGCAGCATAGTTGATATAGATGGCTATGATATGTACATGGACACCGAGACGGCAAAGAAATGTGCCATCTACAAGTACTTTGGAGACAAGTCGGTCTACCTTTCCCCGAACATGACATATAATCCAAGAGTCATTCGCAACACGGACAAATGGATTCCTGATGGTTCTGTTGCCGTTCTTGTGCCGATTGACGGTGTAAGACTGACTGATAGGCAGATGGCTTATTTCGCGACCGAGGAATTCCGTCGATTTTATGCTGTCGCACGGAATTACTCTACGCAGTCCATCAACATTGACAAAACCAGCGTATTCTTTTTTGGAGCACTAAACAATGACTGAAAATCTCCTAATAAAGTTCCTTGAAGAACAACATTGCGATATTCGCGTGCATCACGATGGCACGTGGATAGATCAAAAATGCGCACCAGACGAGGTTCGTTTCGTTGCAGAATGTATCATTGCATATCTGAATGAGACACACGAAAAGACATTTCAGTCTCCAGATATTTGGCACAGCAAATTCGCTCGACAGCAGGTTCAGGTCTATTTTGGGAAGCCTGATCCTTTCTCAAAGGAGGCTACCGATGAGTACAACAAATTTTTCCGTCAGCCGATGAAAATGTTTGTTCGAGCAGGCGTACTCGAGAATCATGGCCGTAAAAACAACACCATACAATTCTCCGTCAAGAACCCTGATGTGTTGACCTTTGTTGCTAGAAACGACTGGAACGCCTACTTGTTCTTAACGCATTACGTCGAGAAAGTTCTAAAGGATAGTGGCATCTGGGATCCGTTTGCTACGTTCATTGAAGAGCAGACGAATGACAGTTTTCTGTTCCTCAAGGATGCGTTTATAAAATTTCAACTCGACAACACTCCCAAGAAAACAGGGCGTGAGGTCATGAGGATTCTTCCCAAGGTCTTGAATGCTCTAGCCTGTCGTTATGGTACAAGGGGCATTGCAAAAGGTCGTATGACGAAGTTCAAAATGACATTCTCGCTACTGCGGTATAATCAGGAAAACTGGCGTGACGCCGGGAAGCCTAAAGATCTAACAAGGCAGGAATACGCATCAGGGAAAGCCAAGAAGTATTCAGAGCCCTACCTTGTTCAGAAAGCCAAGAAAGAGGTTCGGGCGTTTAACGATAATTTCTTCGGCGGTGCTTCTGAGGTGATGGGGTTGCATCATGCAGGCAAAGCCACGCACATGCACCATATGTTCATGGCATCTCATTATCCCACAATCGCAGATTTCCCCGAAAACATAATCGCGCTGACGGCAGGCCAGCATCTTGGAATGGCGCATCCCGACGGTGATACATCAAAGATTGATTCTGGGTATCAGTATCAGTGCCTATTGTCCAAAAGCACAACTATCGAAAAAAATGTCCTTGGCAACTATGGCACACCTGGCTTCTACGATTTCCAGAAGTTCATATTCGTTCTTAATACAGGGTTCTCAACATCGGTGTTTGAAGGTGTGCCTCAAAATGATTTCACAGAATTGCGCAGTCAGATTGACGCTAGATGTGGATAGATGAAAATGCATAACTTCGATATAACAGAATAGGAGAAAGTAATAATGAGTTCAAATGTTGTTTTTAGATAATGTGGCAAAGTCTGGGATGAAGGACAAGGAAACTGACGATGTTCTGGCTGAATAACAGCTCCTGGGGCTTGAAAAAGGAAAGCATTTTTGAGATGCTCTTGTTACCACACAGGAGGATCCCAAAAATGCAGTATAATATTACCACATCTTTGATCGTTTCGCTATCGGAAAATGGCTTCGGCCTGGACGAGCTCATCTACCGCATGGAGGAGCTTGCGAACAAGAAGGCGTTTCCCCAGCTGCTGAAGACCATTGTTCTTCTCGTCGACGAGAACCTCAGGCTGAAAGTCATGCTCAAGCAACCGTTGCCAGAGAAATGCGGCTGCACCTGCGAGCATCCCGACCTCGTCCTCGACGGGGGCATGCCGCGCAAGATTCGCACGCGCCTTGGCCTCGTCGAATTGCCGAGAATCACGCGCGTGAAGTGCAAGCATTGCGGAAAGACCTTCGTGCCGTTGGCGCTCATGTGCGGGCTGGAGAAACACCAGACGATGTCCAACGAACTCGCGAAGCTTGTCCTTGAGCAGTGTGCGCAGGAAAGCTACCGGGTTGCGACCGGCAATATCCACGAGATGACGGCTGCGAAGGAGTGCCATTCGACATTCCGCCGCTGGGTGCTGAAGTCAGACGCCGACGAGATCAGCGTGCCGGAGGGGGCGATGGGTGCCGTGCCTGGCGTCCTCTATGCGGACGGCACGAAGTGCAAGAGCATCGGCGCGGATGGCCATGCCTGCAAGGGCGACGTCAAGGTTCTGCTGGGCGTGAGGAACGAAGGCACGGTGTTTCCGATCGGCACGTGGACGGGGCACGAGACGTGGCAGGAAATCTCCGACCAGCTGGCCAAGCGGCAAGTCAAGTTCCCCGACGGCACCATCCTCGTATGCGACGGTGAGATTGGCCTGGCCGAATCATTGTCGAAGCTGGCCAGCGACGAGCAGCGTTGCCAGTGGCACGTACACCGCGACCTCTACCACGTGATGCGAATGAATGGCGGCAAAATCAAGGACGTGAGGCCGATGCAGGAACGGCTCAGGGGCATCATGGCCATCGAGCTTCCGAAGGAATCGTTCGCCCAGGTGTCCGAAGACCAGAAGGCATCCATCAAGGCGAAGATGGAGCAGGCGGAGAAGAATCTTGACGTGCTGATCGACGACATCAGGAGCAAGGGCTACACCGTTGCCGTAAACTATCTCGAGCGCGCCAAGCACGCCATGTTCGGCTATGTGCGCAGGTGGCTCGCACTGGGCCTCGTGTGCCCAAGGGCGTCGTCATTCATCGAACGGACGATGCGGGCGATAGGCAGGCGCATCAAGAAGCTTGGCTACAACTGGAAGGACAAAGGCGTGGGCAAGATCGCCCGCATTGTCCTGAAGCTGTTCGCCACCGAAGGCGAATGGGAGGAATACTGGCGCAAGCGCATGGACCTGAACCAGTCCGTGATGCTCAACTTCAAGGTCCTGGAGGTGCAATAGTGGCTGTGCATCACCGGACCTTCATCCCAGACTTTGCCACATTATCAAAATTTAAGGGTAAAGAATGTAGATGCGGCAGAGCAAGCGGCTCTGTTAAGAATTTAGGCACAATCAGTACTTTTGTTGCATGGCTGGGACCTGTATACGAATGGCTTCGCTCCAAAGTTGGAAAACTAATTGGAGGAATAATCATGAGCATACTTGTAAACTGCCTTACAATTGTTCTTGGCAACAGGGAAATTGCAGTGGGAGTAATCCTAACCTTCGGGGTAATGGGCGTGCTACTGGAGTGGAGCCACGAATACGGTGGGCTGTGTGATAATCAGTGCTGGTTGTGCCTAAGAGAAGCACGCGAGGGTTCTAATCCCTCCTCCCTCCATCATTACATGTTATTGGCTGTGTCCAGATTGTGCTTGGTGTAGGAGATCCCTCTTATAGTACGAAAGAGACATTCACAAATGTTGGCATATCATTACAGTTCGGGAAGTGGTCGAGTTCGAGCACTTTGAAATAGGAGGTATTCGTCGTATTCACGAAACAGACTTCGGGCGAGCAGCCACTATCGCGATCACTTCTCAACCCTCCGCATTGCATAGAGTAACTTTGCGGCATTAAGGAACGGACTTGATGACACACTCGCGCCTCCCCAATTGCTCGCGGCTGGTTTCGGGCGGGGCGGAAGAGAAGGGGATGAAGGGCTTCGCGAATTTTGTCAGCAGCTCGCGGTTTAGCGGCAGTCGTCGCGGACGTATGCCTTGCGCGAATCGGGAGATTCTGTGCGAAGTGACACGTTCTCAAACTTTACGTTGTCCGCATGCCTGATGTAGAAGCCGTATGCTGGCAGTGCAGCGTGGTTGAACATGTGGGCATCGGGATATGCCGTCTCCATTTCGGGCACTTCCGCCTCTGCCTCGTCCTTTGTCCCGCCGCCCGGCAGGGTCAGGTCTACATTGCGCAGCGTTATGCCCTGCGGACGCCGACTGGGAGTGCCGGTTATTGATGACGCAATTCGGCTGTCGGCTCGCCCGGTTACGTTTTCGATGAGGACGTTACGGAGATATGTTTCGCGCCCCGGCGGCGGATCGTGGCGCCGTTCTTCTCGGATGAATATGGGCACGGCGTAGCCGTCCAACTTTATGTTGCGGAATGTGACTCCGTCTAGGGTGCCTCCGTCCACGACCTCGACGGCGAGCGCGGCAATGCCGCACAAGCGGTTCGTCACTCCGGGATTGCGTCGATTCCAGATGAAACCGTAGTTGCCGCGCGAACGCGAGAGCGTGCAGTTCTCGATCGTCACGTCGCGTATGTCGCCGTAGCTGCCGGTCCCGAACTTGACCGCGTTGCAGCAGCTGCGCAGCCGGCAGTTGCGCACGACGACGTTCGTGACGGGGAATGACGGGTCGCTCTCGGTCTTGAAGCATACGGCGTCGTCGTCTGCGTCGATGTCGCAGTCCTCCATCTTGACGTTTGACGACTCTATGTCTATGCCGTCGTTCGTGTTGTTCACGTGGCTGAAGCACTTCAGGCGGCGAACGACGACGCCGTCGCAGTTGCGCAGATGGCAGCCCCATGACCCGGCGGCGCAGATGGTGAGGTCTTCCAGGTGGACGTTAAGGCATCGCGAAAACCTCATCATCACCGGCAGCGCCTGGGGCTGGCTTTCGCCTGCGAGCTTCTTCCACTGGCGGAAGCGGTAGCCGTGCCCGTTGAACAGTCCGCAGCCTACGACTGCGACGTTCGTCGCGCCCTCTGCATATACAAGACACCGCTTTCCCTTCGCGGTCGGGTAGTCGTCGGGGTCTCTGCTCGCATGCAGCTCGGCTTTGTCGGAGAGCCGAAGCGTGACGTTGCTCCTAAGTTCAAACGGTTTAACAAGCCATTGACCGTCCGGCACCACGACTTCGCCGCCGCCGTTCGCTGCCGCCGCGTCTATGAGGGCCTGCACGTCGAGGGGCCTTTCGTCCTCGCCAGCCCAGTCCCATCGTTCCTTTGCGAGAACCGTTTCGCCCTCGAACCTGAATGTCGCCACGATCTCGCTTGTGTCTCGCCTTGCCGTGGCGAAGTAAGTCCTTGGACCGCTTTCGACTACGTCGAGTTCCACGAACCTTCCGTCGTCTTTGAAGCTTCGCTGCGTCTTGCCGTTCACGGAGAAGAGAAGTTCGCCATCTTCGATCGAGACTGCGGCATGCGTCGCGCCGCATTTGTAGCCTATGCGCTCGGCTGTCCTGGTCAGTCCGCCGCGTGGCGGCGGATTCCCGTACAGGGCGACCGGCGCGGCATTAACCCCCGCCTTCCGAAGTGCAGTGCGCTGTGTCTCGGCGCGGCGCGTGAAGTCGGCGAAGTCGCGCTGCTCGGGATACGACCACAGGACTTCAGCCAGTGCGGCGGCGCGCGGCCAGAGCTTCCACTCCAGCTCCGCGCCAGAGCACGTCATCTCCGTCCAGTTGTTGCACTGCGCACCGAGGACGAAGCCACGGCATGATTCCGGGATGCCCTTCATCGGGTCGAACGAGTAGACCTTCGCAAGCGGCAGTGGGACGGCCCAGTTGAACGGGTAGTGCTGCGGGTCTCCGTCGATGCACTGTTCGTAGTCGAAGTAGCAGAATTCGTTTGGCGTCATGACTACGTCGTGACCGCCTTTTGCGGCGGCGATGCCGGTTGAGACGCCGCGCCAGCTCATCACCATCGCCGATGCGGGCAGCCCGCCTTCGGCTATTTCGTCCCAGCCCAGCAGGCGGCGACCTTTGGAGGCGAGGTATCTGCAGAAGTACGCCGTAAACCACGACTGCAGCTCGGCGACGTCCTTTAGCCCGTTCTGCACCATCCGCGACTGGCAGTGCGCACAGCGCTTCCAGTTGGAGCGGTCGCATTCGTCGCCGCCGATGTGCACGACCGGGTCGGGAAAGATCTCGCAGACGGTGTCCAGAACCTGCTCGCAGAAGCGCAGTGTCGCGTCCCGTCCGGGGCAGAGCACGTTCCGCACCTTGTCGGGCGGACCACCGCCGGCGAACTCCTGAGGGGGGAAGCATCCGAGCTCGTGCTCGACGGACAGCACCGCCGCCGAGTGCCCCGGCATGTCGATCTCCGGGACGATGCGAATGTGCAGTTCGCCCGCTCGGTTGACGATTTCGGAAAGTTCCTCGCGCGTGTAGGCCGCCGGCGGTACGAGTCCTGTTGCGACATCACGGAAGTTTCGGCGGTTTTCGGCGGGGCGGATGGTCTGTGTCAGCTCTGGGTAGCCGGGGATGGGGATTCGCCATCCCTGGTCGTCTGTCAGATGCCAGTGCAGTACGTTCAGCTTGAAGCGGGCCATCGTCTCCAGAAGCCTCATCACAGTCGCCTTGCCCATGAAGTGGCGCACTTCGTCGAGCATGACGCCGCGCCATGCGAACTTCGGCGCGTCGTATATCTTCATGCACGGGATGGCGGCCCCGTCCTCGGCAATCTGCCTCAGCGTCTGCCCCGCGTAGAACGCGCCCGCCTTTGTGGAGGCGCATATCGACGCTCCTGATTCGTCGATCTGCAGCCTGTAGCCCTCGGCGGGTATTGCCCCGTCAATTTTGAACGCCGCGATGGCGCGTTCGATTTCGCCTGGGGCAAGAGTAGTTTCACCGCCGGTTGGTTGGATGTTCCGCGGTAGCGGCACAAGGGTCAGCGCGGCGATAAGAAAAGTGATCTGCATAGCAATACCTCGGAAGAGATTGTATCATTTTCCGCGCTGCGAAACGAGATACACTTTAGTGTACCACGGCGGGCGGGGCTATGCCTTCAGGAGATGCTTGCGGAATGCGAGCGCCACGGCCTCGGCCCGGCTTTCGACGCCGAGCTTGAGAAGTATTGCGCTGACGTGGCGCTTCACGCCGTCCTCGCTGATGCCTAGACGCGCCGCGATGGCGTAGTTCGTAAGTCCCTCGGTGATGGATTTGAGTATGACCTTCTGCCGTTCGGTCAGCTCCGGCACCGGCGGCTCTCTGGCGATGAGTTTGTGAACCTCTTCGGATACGAAGTGCTCTCCGCCGGCGATCCGCTTCACGGCCATTAGTATGTCGGCGCCTGCGGCGCTCTTCAGCATCGCGCCCTCTGCGCCGGCCGCAAGCGCGTGGGCGATGTCGTCAAATGCCCCGAACGTAGTCAGCAGCAGTATCTTTGTGCCAGGGGAGGACTCCTTGATCTTAGACGTTGCCTCGGCGCCGTCCATCTGCGGCATTACGAGATCCATGACGACCACGTCCGGTCGCAGCCTGAGCGCCTTTTCCACCGCGTCCGCCCCGTCGGCGGCCTCGGCGACGACTTTCAGCGCAGGGTCGGTCTCCAGCATCGTGGCCAGTCCCATGCGCATGATTTCATGGTCGTCTGCGATCAGAACCCTTGTCTTTCTCATGGCTTCTCCGTGTTGGCGCCTTCCAGCGAGACCGTGGCCTTGGTCCCACGTCCCGGCGCTGTTTCGATGTTGATGGAGCCGTTGAGCTTTCTGGTCCGTTCGCGTATGCCGGCGAGGCCGAAGTGGCCCTGCCTCATGGACGGGACGTTGCCGGGGCGGAAACCGCAGCCGTCGTCCTGAACCGAGAATTCGATGCGCCTGCCCTCCAGTACGCCTGCGACGCGGATGGTCTTTGCCTTCCCGTGGCGGATTGAGTTGGAGACAAGTTCCCGGACGATCTGCATTATGGCGTGGACGGTGTTGTCGGAGACGAGGCTTCGCCGCACGTTGAAGCGCACCAGGACATTTGCGTCGCCGGCTATGGGGGCGAGCGTCTGGCGGATCGCGCCCCCAATGTCGGGCTCGTCGAGGACACAGCTGCGCAGGTCCCACAGGCAGTCGCGGAGTTCGGCTCGGCAGGACTTGAGGGCGACGGAGGCGAGGTGCAGGCTCCGCGCGAGTTTTTCGCGGTCGCCGTCAACCAGGCGTTCCGCCGCGTCTATCTGAAGCGAGACTCCAGAAAGGGTCTGGGCGATGGAGTCGTGCAGTTCGGCTGCCAGACGGGTGCGTTCGTCGATTCGAAGCTGCGCGTCGGCCTTTGACAGCTCGGCCCTGAAAAGCTGGCGCGAACGGCGGACGACGAGCGTCCTGAGCGTCATGTTCCATGCGAATATGGCGAGGAGGGCAGCGGCCAGGGCGACGATGACGCACAAAAGACGGATGGGGGTCCACCATGCGGGGCGCGATACCACGCGCACACCGG
>JAFRDO010000031.1 GCA_017403825.1 Kiritimatiellia bacterium | reverse complement strand
GGCACAAGCTCCTCCGGCACGCCCTCGGCGCGGCACTGCTCGGCCGTCTTGCCGAACGCCAGCGCCTCCGTCTGCGCGAAGAGGTTCGCCATAAGCTTGTCGTGCAGGTCGCCGATCGGGTTATGGGTCTTGCAGCAGCCGATGAAGTCACAGGGTATGAGGTGAGTCCCCTGGTGGATGAGCTGGTAGAACGAATGCTGCCCGTTGGTGCCGGGCTCGCCCCACGCGATCGGTCCGGTGGCGCGGGACACTGGCTTGCCGTCGCGGCCGACGCCCTTGCCGTTAGACTCCATGTCCATCTGCTGCAGGTACGCTGGGAAACGCGCGAGATACTGGTCGTACGGCAGGCAGCAGTAGGTCTCAGCGCCGTAGCCGTCCGAATACAGGATGCCGAGGAGCGCCAGCAGCACCGGCATGTTCTTCTCGAACTTCGCCGTGCGGAAGTGGACGTCCATCTTCCAGTAGCCCTTCAGGAACTTCGCGTAGTTGGCGCGGCCGATGGCGATCATCAGCGAAAGACCGATCGCCGACGGCAGCGAGTAGCGTCCGCCAACCCAGTCCCAGAAGCCGAACATGTTCGCAGTGTCGATGCCGAACTTCGACACTTCCTCGGCGTTCGTGGACACCGCCACGAAGTGCTTGGACACGACGTCGTTCGGGTTGACGCCCGGAAGCCGCCCCACGAGCCACTCGCGCGCGGCGAGGGCGTTGGACATCGTCTCCTGCGTGGTGAACGTCTTTGACGCGACGATGAAGAGCGTCTCGGCCGGCTTTACCGCCCGCAGCGTCTCGGCGAGGTGCGTAGAGTCGACGTTGGAGACGAAGAAGAATCGGAGGCTCCGCTTCGCGTACGGCGTAAGCGCGAGGTTCGCCATTACGGGGCCGAGGTCGCTGCCGCCGATTCCGATGTTCACGACGTAGCGGATGCGCTTGCCGGTGTAGCCGCGCCACTTGCCAGTCCTCACGAGGTCCGCGAAGTCGCCCATGCGGGCGAGCGTGGCGCGCACGTCCGGCATGACGTCCTTGCCATCCACGAACACCTTCGCCGCCGGGTCGCAGTTCCTGAGGGCGGTGTGCAGCACGGCGCGGTTCTCGGTGCGGTTGATCTTCTCGCCCGTGAACATGCGCTCGATCTCGCCCTTAAGCCCCGACTCCTCGGCGAGCTTCACGAGCGACTTCATAGCCGCCCGGTCCACGCGGTTCTTCGAGTAGTCGAGAAACCACCCCGCCGCCTCGACCGAGAAGCGTTTCGCCCGGTCGGGATCCTCCGCGAACAGCTCTGCTATCGTCTTCTTCCTCGATGCCGCCATCGCGTCGTCGAGATTCGTCCACTTGTCTGCCATTTCAGCCGTCTCCTCCGTTGTTCTACAGTTGACTTTGGGCGGGAATTATACGCTTTTCCCCGCGTTCCCGCAACTGCTACGGCTCGGCGCTTATTCCGGCGCGCTTGCGCGCGCGTTCCTCCATGATGCGGTCGAACTCGTCGTCGTCATCGAACTCGGCGAGCTCGTCGGGGCGGTCCGGGTGGATCATGAGATAGCGCAGCGCGGCGGTCGCGATGCGCCGGAAGACCGGTCCTGCGGAGTTGCCGCCCTGATGGAACTTGGTGTGCTTGTCGAAGTCGAGCGTGACGAGAACGACAAGGCGAGGGTCCGACGCCGGCACAATGCCGCAGAACGACGCGCGGTATAGCCCGGGCGCATAGCCCTTGATGCCTGGCAGATGCTTCTGGGCGGTGCCGGTCTTTCCTGCGACGGAGTAGCCGCGTATCGCGGCGCGGCGGGCGGTGCCCTTCGGCGAGGCGACGTCGAGCATGATGTCGCGCATCGTGTGCGCCGTCTTCACGGAGATTGCGCGACCTGCCGAAACCGGCGAATGGCGATAAAGCTCGGAGCCGTCGGAGCCTACGACCTTGTCGACGACGTATGGCCGCATGCGCAGCCCGTCGTTGGCGATCGCCTGGTAGGCGCTGATGAGCTGTATGCCGGTGACGGCGACGGACTGACCGATCGCCGCCCGCGACCACGACGCCATGTCCCACATGCGCTTGTTAGGATCGAGCAATATGCCGTACTGCTCGCCCGGCAGCTCGATGCCAGTCAGCTCGCCGAGACCGAACTTGCGGAAATACGAGTAGAGGCGCTTCGGCTTCATGTCGTATCCGAGCTTGCCAACGACGATGTTGGACGAGTGGACTATCGCGTCGCGGATGGTCATCGTCGGCTCCCAGACATGCGACCCGTCGCCCGGCAGGCGGAAGTAGTTCGGGTCGTCGCGGTTGGTGCGGTAGACGGTGCCGGGGCGCACGAAGCCGCAGTCGATGGCGGCGGCTACCGTCAGCGTCTTCATCACGGATCCCGGCTCGTAGTTGAAGGCGATGGCGCGATTGATCTTGGCGTTGTCGGAGGCGCTCCCGAACCTGAGCGGCTCAAAGTCGGGCAGTGACGCCATCGCCAAGATGGCGCCAGTGCGCGAGTCCATCACGATGCACCAGCCGGAGCCTGCCTCGAACTCTTGCAAGCCCCACTTCAGGGCGTCCTCGGCCTCGAACTGGATGTTGTGGTCGATCGTCAGGTAGACGTCGGCTCCCGGTATCGGGTCTATCGACACCTTGCGCCGGTCGTAGAGCTCGTGACGGCAGGCGTCGCGCATGCCCTGTATGGTTCCAGGCGTCCCGGTCAGGTCGCGGTTGAACCGTTGCTCGATGCCGGCGGAGCCGACATGCTCGGCGTTGACGCTGCCAAGCACGTGCGCGAGGCGCCGCCCGTGGATGTACTGCCTCACCTGCTTGTCTTGTATCGCCACGCCTGAGACCAGTGTGGAGTCGGCAAGCGTGCGGTGGGCGTCGGGATCGGACGAGAGGGCGAGGAACTGGCTGCGGTAGCCGCGGCACGGCGCGGAGTTGGCCATCGCCAGCACGCGCCGGTAATCGAGGCCGAGAGCATCGGCGATCGTCTTCACGATGGCCTCCTTCGGGCGCCGCGGCTCCCCCCTGCGCCGGACGACCGCGTTGGTCAGCGACACGGGGTCGAGGCTGTACTCCCAGAACGGCACGGACTTGACGAACGGATAGCTCTTGCCGTAGGAAGAATATATCGAGCCGCGGCGCGCAAGGATCTTGCGCGTGAAGAGATAGTCAGGGGCATCGACCTTCGGGTCGACATGGCAGCGTATGAGCTTCTGCGCCGAATAGACGCCGAACAGCGCCAGTGCCGCGACCGGCAGCCAGAAACGCCAATTGTTCTCGCCGCGCATCGCGTGATGGCCCAGCCTCAGCGCAGCCGGCGGCGCACCCCGGGAGCCGCAGTCTTCGAAAGCGCCGCCGAAGTACCGCCGACGCTACGCCTGTTGCGCGACAGCGAAATCTGTCCGGGGTACGGCGTGCCGTCGGCCCGCATGCGGACGTTCTGGTCCGGGCGAGGAAGCTTCATCGAAAGTCCGTGCCTGAGAAGCGCTGTCTCGATGCGATCTGGAGTCTTCATCTCATCCCAGCGGGTCGACTCCTGCGTGAAAGCGTCATCCAGCCGGGCGAGTTCCTTCTCCATCTCGCCCTTCGTCTTCATCAGGTGCTTGCAGGTCGACGAGGCGAGCAGGTTCAGTATCACCATCACGAACCCGAACACCAGTATGGCGCCGAAGCGCATCGTGTTCGCTGCCACGACCGAGAGGTTCTTCGATATCTTCCTGTTCTTTCTCATTTCAGCCTTTCGATTGCCCGCAGACGCGCACTGCGCGACCTTGGATTAATCTCACGCTCCCGGCGGCCCGCCACGACCGCCCGCCTCGTTACCGCGCGCGTGCGCGGCAGTTCGCCTACCCATTCCTCGCCGCCCTGCTGCAGCGACTGCATGCGCCCCGTGTGCGCCGCGAAGAAACGCTTTACGATGCGGTCGCTCAGGCTCTCGAAGGCGATGACCGCGAAGCGCCCGCCCGGACGCAGCAGCTCCAGGCCGCCGGCGAGAGCCCTCTTCAACTCCCCCAGCTCGTCGTTCACGGCCATGCGCAGCGCCTGGAACACGCGCGTCGCCGGATGGTGCGCGCCATGCCGCCCAGCCGTCCGCTCCACGAAGTCCGCCAGCTCCGTAGTCGTCCGGAACCCGCGCCGCCTGGCTATCGCCCGTGCGATGCGGCGCGCTCCCGGCTCCTCGCCAAGCTCGCGGAAGATGCATTCCAGACTGGTCTCGTCGGCACCGTTCACCAGGTCGGCCGCACTCGTTCCGCACGAGCGGTCCATCCGCATGTCAAGGGGTCCCTCGCGGAGAAAGCTGAAGCCGCGTCCGGCGTCATCCAGCTGAGGACTTGACACACCAAGGTCCAGTAGTATGCCATCGACTTCCTGCCATCCGATTTCATTTGCAATCTCCTTCATCTCGCCGTGCCGCCCATGGACGACGCGGATGTCGCCCGCGGCCGCTACGGCCTCTTCGTCCCGGTCGATTCCCAGGACTTCCCCGCCCCTTCGGACGATTTCCCGCGCGTGGCCTCCTCGGCCGAACGTGCCGTCAACGTACCGGCCGCCGGGCTTCACGGCCAGAGCCTCAAGCGTCTCTTCCAACAGAACCGGAACGTGGCTTTCCATAGTCCGCATTCCTCCGTCAGAAGCCGGCGATGGCCAGAGCCTCGGCCAGGCCCGCCTGATCGACCTCGCCCACCGGCGGAAGCACCGCCGGATCCCACAGCTGAATCATACGGACCGCACCCAGCATAGCGACAGTCGTCGTCAAGTTCGCAAACTGAAGGAGCTTGTCGCTTATGCGGATACGGCCCTGAACGTCAAGGGCCGGCATTTCGGAGCTGATGCCGATTTTCTGAAGCACGGGTTTCAGCGCCGGATCAAAGAGCGCCTTCTCCTCGAGCTTCTCCATTCTGGCTTCCCACTCCGCCATCGGGATGATGTTTAGACACCTGTCGGTCGGGTCGGGCATTACGTAGACGAATTCAGGATCGCCCATCAGGTTTCGCCACTCGCTGGGAATGGTAAAACGCTTTTTGCCATCCAAAGGCCGGTCAAAACGGCCTGAAAAGCCGCTTTTTCCTACCCTTGTCGACTTCGCGACGCCCTTGTTGCCTTCCTCTGACATTTTCTGCCACCATTATACACTTTCCCCCACCGGATTGCAATAGGGAATTTTTAAATTTTTTAAAAAATTTTTTTTAGTGTCGGAAACGGCAGTTGGGATCGTGCTTGACCTGGCGGCCGTCGTCTAGGATCCAGAGCGCTGCTGGAGCGCCGCCCGGAACCTGTCCGGAACCGGTCATATGCGCAAGAAATGCGCGACCTTCTTCAGGACCAAGCACAAAAAGCGTCGTGGAGAGTCCGTCTGCCCACATCGCCGATTCGCAAAGGACCGTGACCGACGCGACGCCGTTCGTCACTGCCCTTCCCGTCCGCCCGTCGAAGATGTGGCTGCCGCGGAAGTACGTGGCGCTCGTCGCCAGGGCTTCTCCCCCACGAAGCTCCACCACCGCTGCGAAACCGTTTCCGCTAGGGTCCTTCACTCCTGTCCGCCAGGGCCTTGACGAACTCCGCGCAGCCTTGAGGTTTCCGCCGAGATCGACGAGCGCGTCTATGCCGCCTGCGCACGCGACATCCGCCGCGAGGTCTGCGGCGAAGCCCTTGGCTATCGCGCCAAGGTCAAGGGTGCCGGGGCCGCGCCAGCGCGGATTGAACGCGCCGCCCGACGCCTCCATCAGCTTGAACGCCGCCTCGTAGCACGGGCGGTCCGCCGCAGCGCACAGCCGCAGGACGTCCGCCTGCGGAAGCGCCGCGAGACGACTCACATCGGACGTCGGGCAATGGGCGTTGAGCCTTAGCTCCACTCCGCCGAATACGGACTTCGTCTCCTCGACAAGCGCCTTGACTTTCGAGGCATCGCCGGCTCCACGCGTCTGCAATGCCGCGACCGTGCCCATCGTCGTCCACTCTACGCGGTCGCTCCCGACGTTTCCGCAGCCTGCGAGGACCAGGCAGCAGGCCAAAGCCTGAGCCTGCCTATATTTCCACCGCTCCATCTTGACTGAGAGTCTTGAGGACAACGTCACTGCGGCCCATCTCGAGCAGAGTCGCGCGCATGGCGTCAAACGCAAGATGCGGCGAGTTGCAGTCGCGTGAGATGTGGGCGAGCGCAAGGCGCTTCAATCGGGGAGATGCGAAGCGGCGCACGAGGTCGCAGGCCTGATCGTTGGCGAGATGTCCGCGCGGTCCGGCGATGCGCTGTATGAGACACGGTGGACGTCCGCTAGTGCGGAGCATCTCCGGGTCATGGTTGGACTCCAGCGTCGCCACGTCGGCCTCGGCGAGCTTCAGCCCGATCGAGTCCAGCGGAGTTCCGATGTCGGTGCCGTGGAAGTACGTGACGTCTTCGGCGCGGACCAGGTAGCCTACCGGATCGCTCGTGTCGTGCGGGATAGAGAACGCCCTGACTGCAAACGCTCCGACGTCGAAGGGCTGACCGTTCTCGAAACAGACGAACGCCGACTCGGGGACGCCGTATTCGCTTGCCAAGACCTCCGCCGTCATGAAGTTCGCGTATACCGGAATGTCACGGCGACGGAGCAACGCCTTGAGTCCCTTCACATGGTCTATGTGCGAATGCGTGATCAGCACCGCATCTATGGCGCAGTCCTTCAGCGCACAGCACGGAACGCCGCAGTCTACGAGTATCGCCGATCCGCCATGCTCGACGACCGTTGCGTTTCCACCCGAGCCGCTTGCCAGGGAGACTATCCTCATGCCGCCGGCCCCTTCGCTTCGGCCTTCGGGCGCCTGACGCGGTAGACGAGCGCATAGTTGACTGGTATGACGACCATGGTGAGGACCGTTGCAAATGCGAGGCCGCACATGATGGTGACTGCCATCGCCGCGTAGAACGCGTCCGTCACGAGCGGCATCATGCCGAGAATAGTCGTGAGCGCCGCGTTCGCGACCGGCCTCAGGCGCGTGACGCCGGACGACACGATGGCGTCAAACGGCTCCGCGCCGGACGCGAGCTGCGCGTTAATCTCGTCCATCAGCACGATCGCGTTCTTGATCTGCATGCCCACGAGCGACAGGAACCCCAGCAGCGCCATGAACCCGAACGGCTGGTCGAAGCCAAGCAGCCCGGACACAACGCCAACGACGATCAGCGGCACCGTCATGAAGATCACGAGAGCCTGACGCGCAGAGTTGAAGAGCGTTATCACGATGAGCACCATTACCGCCAGGATCGGCGGTATCTTCGTCTTCAGCGCCGCGTTCGCATTCGAGGAGCTCTCGTACTCGCCGCCCCATTCGCACGAGTAGGACGGGGGCAGTTCCGTGGCAAGGGCCTCCAGCTTGTCCCTGACCTTGAGCCTCGCCTCGGCCGCAGTGCCATGCCGCGGATTGCACTTCACCGTGATGCAGGGCAGGCGGTTGCGGCGCCTGAGCCGCGCCTCCTCCGTCTCGGTGCGGATGGCGGTGGCGACCTGCGCGAACGGCACGGAGCAACCAAGCGCGGAAGACCACACCCACGAGGAGCGCAGCGAGTTGGGGTCGTCGCGCTCCTCGCGCGGCGCGCGCAGGATGATCGGCAGCGTCTCGTCGTCCTCAAGATACGAGCCTACGGTCAACCCGAGCGTCGCCTCCTTGAGCGAGCGTGCTATGTCGGAGCGCGTGACGCCGAGCTTGCGGGCGCGGACTTCGGCGACGACTGGAACCATCATGTCAACGCGGTTGCGCCAGTCGCTCTGAATCTCCTTCAGGTCCCCGTCGTCGCGAAGGATCCCCAGCGCCTTCTCCCCTGCCGCGCGCAGCACCTTCGGGTCCGGCCCCATGATCCGGAACTGTATCTTCTGCGCGTCACCTGGACCGAGCACGAACTTCTGTCCGTACACCAGCGCGTCGGGCACCAGGTCGGCGGCAATGGCCTCGGACTTCGCCATGAGCTCGGATATCCGGCGGTAGTCCTTCACATCCACGAAGAGAATCCCGTATGCGTCGTCGTTATCCTCGGGCGTGTAGGTCAGGAGGAAGCGCAGCCCGCCGCCGCCAGTGACGGACGTGACGCCCGTCACGCCCTCCAGCTTGCCGACAGCCTCGGCCATCTCAGCGACGCGGACCTCCGTCGCGCGGATGGACGAGCCCTCCGGCATCCAGATGTGCACCATGAACTGGCTGCGCGTCGACTCCGGAAAGAAGTTCTGCTTGACCTTCGTGAAGCCGAACGCCGAGGCGGCGAGCATCGCACCGAGAATTATCCACGTAAGGCCGCGGTGGACGATGCAGAACTCAAGGAACCCGCGGTAGGCGCGGAAGAAACTTCCCGCATACGGGTCGGACGCCGCAGCCTGCTCCGCCCCGGTCTCCTTCCTCTTGAGAAACTTCGACGCAAGAAGCGGCGTCACGGTAATGGCCAGCACCCAGCTCATGAGAAGCGAAATCATCAGCACGAGGAACAGGGAGCGGCAGTATTCTCCGGTGGAGTCTTGCGATGCGCCGATCGGCGCGAAAGAAAGAATCGCCACCACGGTCGCGCCGAGAAGCGGCCACTGCGTCTGCGTAACGACGGCTATCGCAGCCTTCGTGCGGCTTTCGCCGCGCTCCGCCGCGACAAGCACGGCCTCCGTTATGACGATGGCGTTGTCGACGAGCATCCCGAGGGCGATTATGAACGCCCCAAGCGAGATGCGCTCGAAGATAATGCCCATCATGTCCATCACCATCACCGTCGCCATGACCGTGAGAATGAGGACGCCGCCGATGAGCAGTCCGCTACGCATTCCCATCGTGAACAGGAGAACCGCTATCACGATCACCACCGACTCGATGAGGTTCACCACGAAGCCGTTCACGGCAGTCTCGACGCTGGAAGACTGGTGCGAGACGATGCCGACCTCGATGCCGACCGGGGTCTCGGCGAGGAGCTCCTTCATGCGCTTGTCGATGGACGCGCCCATCGTCATGACGTTGCCGCCCTTGACCGTCGATATGCCGAGCCCGACGCACGGCTTGCCGTTGTAGCGCACGATGCACGTCGGCGGCTCCTTGTAGTCGCGCGAGACCGTCAAGATGTCGCTGAGATGGACCGTAGAGAACGAACCGTCGCCCTTCGGAACCGTAATCATGAGCTTCTCGAAGTCCTTGACGGAGTTCACGGCCCCGCTGGGGAATATCCGGACGTACTTGTCGTCCACGCGGATGTGTCCGGCGTCGGCCGCCACGTTCTGCCCCTCCACCACGCGCTGTATCGCCTCGGGCGTGATGCCGAGGTTCGCCATCTTCGCCCGCGACATCTCGAAGGACACGATCTCCTGCCTGTCGCCGAGCAGGTCGATCTTCGCCACGTCGTCGCAGAGAAGCAGCTCGCGCCTGAGGAGCTTCGCGTGCTCCTTAAGTTCCGCCTCGGTGAACCCGTCGCCGTAGATTGCGTACAGGACCCCGTACACGTCGCCGTAGTCGTCGTACACCATCGGCTTCGAGCATCCGGCCGGAAGCGACGACGCGTTGTCGCCGACCTTGCGCCTTAGCTCGTCCCATATCTGCGGCAGGTCGTTCTTGTCGTACTTGTCCTTCATCTCGACGAGGATGATGGACTTACCCGGATACGATGTCGACGTAACCCTCTTGAGCTGGCCCATCTGCTGGACGGCAGTCTCGAGCGGATCGGTCACCTCGTTCGCGACCTCCTCCGCGGTCGCTCCCGGGTAGAGCGTTATGATCTGCGCGTTCTTGATCGTGAACTCGGGGTCCTCAAGCCGTCCCAGGTTGAAGTAGCCCAGGATGCCGGCAAGGAGGAGGGCGACGGCGAGCGACACCGTCACCGTCGGCTTCTTGATGCAGACCTCAGCGATGTTCATCGGCGTGCTCCCCGTACAGCGTGACGACCTGACCTTCCGTCAGTATCGTGACGCCGGCGACGGCAATGCGGTCGCCGCTCGCGAGCCCGGACAAGATTGCGATGTTCGTTCCGTAGAGCCTGCCCGTCTCCACGGCCTGCTTGGAGATGGCGTACTCGCCGTCCTTTCCCGACTTAACGAGCTTCCACACGAAGTGCGCGCCTGAAGCGTCGGCGCCGACCGCGGCGGTAGGCACCATGAGCGGGACGCCTTCCTTGTTCTTCACTTCCCCGCCCTCGACGACGAGCGTGACGCTCATTCCGGGCAAGATGATGCAGTCGTCCTGCGTCGGCATCGAGAACGTCGCGGTGAACGTCTGCGTCTTGTCGTCGGCCTTGGACGTGAACTCCTCGAACTTGACGTCGAACTCGCGCTTCGGAAGCGAGTCGAACACAACGAAGCACCGCCTGCCCCTCAACTCGTTCGTAAGCCGCCGCGAGATGAGCAGCGTCTCTGGAACGGACACGTCGAACTTCACCCGGTCCGTGCTCTGGAGCGTCAGTATCTTCTGTCCGACGGAGATCATGTCGAGCGATTCCGGATACTTGTCGGCAACCACTCCGTCGTACGGGGCCTTGATGACGCATTCATCAAGCGCCTTCTTCGCGATGGAAAGCTGCGCCTCGGCGGTCTTGGCGTCAGCCTCCGCTTTCGAGACGTCCTCCTTTGACACGCCGCCCGTCTTCGCCGCGGTCCTTGTGCGCTTGAGCGTCAGCTCCGCCCTCGCGCACTCCGCCTCGGCCTTCTTCACGTCGGCCTCGTAGTCGCGCGTGTCGAGCTTCGCCAGCACTTCCCCCTTCTTGA
Source organism: Kiritimatiellia bacterium (assembly GCA_017403825.1). Taxonomy (GTDB): domain Bacteria; phylum Verrucomicrobiota; class Kiritimatiellia; order RFP12; family UBA1067; genus UBA1067. The sequence goes on along the minus strand of JAFRDO010000031.1, from coordinate 42,382 downwards.
CCCGCTGTCCCCTGTCGAGGTCGAACTCAATGAGCCTGCCGGGGACCTCGAACATCAGGTCGCGAGTCGTCCCCGCACGCACCTTGCCCGGGAACCGCAGCTCGGGCATCTTGACCCGGTCGGAAACCACGATGCTCCGCACTGGGCGGACGACGGCCTCCGCCGGCTTCTCCGACTGGCCCTTCGGCCAAAGCCAGATTGCCGCAACTCCGGCGACGAACATCGCCGCGCCTGTGATCTTTCCTGCGCCTATCTTCATGTCTTCATCTCTCGAACGCCCGATGGGCAATGTCACGACGACAGAACATCCCGTCGAAGGAAATCCTGTCCACACCTTCGTAAGCACGGTCCACAGCCTCGCGCAATGTCGCGCCGCGCCCCGTCACGGAAAGGACGCGCCCGCCCGAGGTGACGACCTGTCCGCCCGACTCCTTAGTGCCGCAATGGAAGACGAGCGCCGGGTTGCCATCAAGGCCGGATATCTGCTTGCCCTTCTCGTAGGCTCCGGGATAGCCGCCGGACGCGCAGATGACTGTCGCGGCGGTTTCTGGCAGCACCGTCACGTCGGAATCTCTCAAGCAGCCCGTGGCGGCGTGCAAGAGCGCCTGCGCAAAGCTGCCGCCGAGACGCGGCAGCACGGCTTCCGTCTCGGGGTCGCCGAAGCGGGCGTTGAACTCAACTACGTTCACGGTCGAGCCGCTCTTCGCAAGCGGGCCGTGCGGATTCGCGTTTTCGTCGTTGACCATCAGCCCGGCGTAGAGAACGCCCCTGTAGGTGATGCCGCGATTTTTCAGCTCGCGGACGACCGGCATGATGATCTTTTCTTTGATTGCAGGCAACTTGTCGGCGGTGACTACAGGCGCAGGCGAATATGCTCCCATGCCGCCCGTATTCGGACCCGTGTCTCCGTCGAAGACGCGCTTGTGGTCCTGCGAACTCGGCAACAGCACGGCGTTCTCGCCGTCGACGAGAGCGAGAATGGAACACTCCTCGCCATGCAGGAACTCCTCTATGAGGACTTCCGCGCCGGCCTTGCCGAAGCGGTTGCCGACGAGCATGTCGTCTATCGCGGCCTCCGCCTGCGCGGCGGTCTCGGCGACGACGACGCCCTTCCCGGCCGCAAGCCCGTCCGCCTTGATGACGACGGGCAGGCCGAACGCCGGCAGCGCGGCCTTGGCCTTCGCGGCGTCGGTGAACGTCTCGGCCTTTCCGGTCGGCACGCCTGCGGCGTCCATCACTTCCTTGGCAAAGCGCTTCGACCCTTCCATGCGGGCGCCTGCGGCCGTAGGGCCGAACACGACGATCCCCTCGGCCTGAAGGGCGTCCGCAAGACCGGCGACAAGCGGCGCCTCCGGGCCGACGACGACGAGGTCAGGCCGCTCGTCCTTCGCCCACGCGACCATGCCAGCGACGTCCTCCGCGCCGATGGCGACGTTCGTCGCAACGGCGGCAGTACCGGCGTTGCCTGGCGCGCAGTATATCTCGTGACGCTCCTCGTCCTGCGCGAGACGCCACGCGATGGCATGTTCGCGTCCGCCGGACCCTACGACAAGTATCTTCATTTGGCCAGTCCTCACTTCTTCGGTACGAGCAGCTTCTGCCCGATGCGCAGCGTGTCGCTCTTGAGGTTGTTCATTTCCCTAAGCTTGGGCACCGTGGTGCCAAACGCCTCGGCGATCACCGACAGCGTGTCGCCGCTTTCGACGACGTATTCCTTGCATGGGCCGGTATACGACGGCTTCTGCGGCTTGGGCGGAGGCGGCGGCGCGGGAGGCGTGACAGTCTTGAGCATGACGGCGAACTTCGCGGAAAGTTCCCTGACAATCTCTCCGTGCATGTTCCTCATTTCGCGTCGGATTTCGGCAACGGACGCCTTAAGGGCGTCGATCTCCTGGCGGAGGGCCCGTGCGTCGCCACCGCCCTCAAGTCGTCCGACACGGTTCTGAAGTTCGCCCAGGTTGGACTGCAGAACGTCCACCTGTCCCGAAACGCGCTGCATCTCCGCGTATGCCTGCTGGCGCATGAAATCGTCCCTGCCCTGTGCGAACGCAACCGAGCACGCCGCCATGCAGACCGATACAACCGTCATCTTGTTCATTTCTTTTTCTCCTTCCCGTTGTTTTCAAAAAACCAGAAACAGCAGCCATGCGGCCGCGAGGGCCGCTGCAACCGCCAGAAAACGCATCTGGCAACGCCTTACCTCCTCCTGGCGGACGGTCCGCCCGAACGCCTCCATGCCTCCGCCGGCAAGGTAATGTATCAGCTTGCCGTACACGGAGCGATGCTCGCCGATGATCCACGGGCTGCTGGAGCGCGTGTAGGCGTGAGCGTCGGTGACGACCGTGGTATGGATTGCGCTCATGCTACGGCAGCCGGATGGTCTGGCCGGCCTGCACGCGGCCGTCCGTCGAGATAAGGGTCTTGTTGGCGTCGCGGATCATGCGCCACGCACGGATGCTGCCGTAGAAGCGGATTGCGATCTTGTAGAGAGTGTCGCCTTCCTGGACCTCGTAAGTGGGGGGACGGACCGCAGCCTTGCCTTCAACCTTCTTCTCTGCCCTCACGACGTCGCCCGTCGCACGCGGAGGGAGCAGCGACGGACCGGTTGCGGTCTCGGCCAGCTCCTCGCTGCGAAGGGCCGCGGCGTTGTCCGCAATGGCAACGTGGTTCGTGTTCTCGTTCTCTTCCTCAAGCAGGTCTTTCACCTCCTTGACGTCGGGGCCCTTGGAGGCGACGGTAGTCTCGTCTTCGCCGCGGACTGCAGCGAGAAGCCTCGTGCGTTCGGCCGCCATCGCCTCCATGCTGGCCTTGGCCGAGGCGAGTTCCTTCTCAAGTTGTGCAACACGCGCCCTCGCCTCCTTGGCCTCCTTGCGCAGCGCCTCCTGCGCGTCGGCGACGGCCGGGTCGGCGACGAGCTTGTGGCGCTCCGCCAGCATCGCGGCAAGCTCGCGTTCGCAGACGTCCAGCCTCTGCTTGGCAAGCGCGGCCTTGTCGCCGTCGGGACGCTGCATCAGGTATTCGCGGTAGGCGCAGAACGCGCCTGCCGCGTCCTTCTTCGCGTCATGCAGCAGGCAGCCCAGCTGGAAGCGGGCTTCGGCGTTAGACGGGTCTTCGCGTACTGCGGCCTCAAAGCCAGTGACAGCCGCGTCCACGCGACCGGCCTTGTAGTCGGCCATCGCCGCCTGGTACCGGCGGCTCTCCCTTTCGCCGCGCACGTCGCGCGCGGCGGAGGGGTCACACGCCGTCAGCGCCGTCAGTGCCGCCAGCGTCGCCCACGCCGTCGCCGGCAGGTGCGGAAGTCGGTTCCGGTTCCTTCTCATCTTTCTTCTCCTTGCGGTACTGCTCCGCCTTCAGCCTCGGGTTGGAACGCTGGAGCGTCGGGTCGATTTCATTGAGCTGCTGGAGCGAGGCCAGCCCGAAATGTTCCAGGAACAGCGGCGTCGTGCCGTACAGGAACGGATGTCCCGGCAGCTCCGAGCGCCCGACCAGCCTGATCAGCTGAAGGTCCATCAGCGTCTTCAGGTTCGCCGTCACGTCCACGCCGCGAATGTCCTCTATCTCGCTCTTGGTGAGCGGCTGGCGGTATGCGATGATCGCCAGCGCCTCAAGCGACGCGCGCCCGAGGCGGTTCGGCCTGTCCAGCCGCAGGAGCGCCCGCACGTAGCGGCCGCAGCTCGGCGCGGTCTGGAGCCTGTATGCGCCGCCGGTGCAGACGAGCCTGAAGCCCGAGCCCGCCACCTCGAGCGCCTTCTCAAGCCCGCGCAGCGCGGCGTCGATCTCCTTCGCCGTGCATGTGCGGTAGACGTCCATGATCTCGCGGTTCTCGCCTTCCTCGGCGTCCACCGCACGCACCGCCTCGCGCAGCTCGGCCGCGGTCAGCGGCGTCTCGCTCGCAAAGAGGAGCGCGCCTACGATCTCCTGCAGGGAGCCCGGCAGGGGCATCTTGACTTCGTCACTCATAGTCGTCGGGCCTCTCCAGCGGCCTGTCCTGCGGATCCTCCTTCGACGCGAGGATCGTAATCTCGTGAAACGCCGCGTTCTGGTAGACTATCACGCGATGCTGGCGCAGCAGCTCCAGCAGGGCGAGGAACGTGACGATTATCTCTCCCTTCGGAGACCGTTCGGGGTCGAAGAGCGAGAGGAACGAAACCTGTCCCGCGCGCCTGACGCGGTCCAGGACGTAGTCCATCTTGTCCGGCACCGAGTAGCGCACGCCCTTCAGCTCCTCGTGCGGAACCTCGTTCGCCCTCGCAAGGACCGACTGGAACGCGGTCAGCAGGTCGTAGAGGTCAAGCCCGGCGAGCGCGCCAAGCGCGTCGGCTGCGGTCTTCTCGAACTTGGGGCGTCCGCCGCCGTAGTCGAACGAGTTGGCGGCGCGGGCCTCGAGGAGCTCGAGGCGCCCGGCGGCGTCCTTGAACTTCTTGTACTCTACGAGCTGGCGCACGAGGTCCAGGCGCGGATCCACCCACTCCTCCGCGTCGTCAGTCTCGGCAACGCGCCGGCTCACCGGCAGCAGCATGCGCGACTTGATCACCATCAGCGTCGCCGCCATGACGATGAACTCGCCGGCGATGTCGAGATTCAAGCGGCGCGCATCCTCCAGGAAGCGCATGTACTCAGCCGTGATGTGCTCGATGGGAATGTCGTAGATGTCGAGCTCTTCGCGGCGGATGAGGTAGAGCAGCAGGTCAAGGGGCCCCTCGAAGATGTCGAGGTTCACCTTGTATTCGTCCGCGAAAAGCTGCGCCTGCGCCATTTGCCCGTGCCGTGATCACTGCTCCTCCGTCACGCGGAGGATTTCCTTTACGGACGTGACGCCTGCGAAGACCTTCGCCCAGCCGTCCTCGCGAAGCGTCTTCATTCCCTTCGAGAGCGAGAGGTTGCGGATCTGCGTCGCGTTCTCGCGGCGGACGATCGCGCCCTCTATGTCCTCGTCCACCTCAAGCACCTCGAAGAGCGCACGGCGCCCCCTGTAGCCGGTCTTGGAGCACTTCTCGCACCCGTTGGGCTCGAACACGGTCTCCTTCTCCGGAGGCGTATCAAGGTTGTAGTACTTGCGGTCGAGCGGCACCTCGCGCCGGCATTCCGGGCAGAGGCGGCGGCAGAGACGCTGGCCCATCACGCCGGCGACGGCGGACGCGATGAGGAACGGCTCAACGCCCATGTCGATGAGGCGCGGGAACGCGCCTGCGGCGTCGTTCGTGTGCAGCGTGGAGAACACCATGTGGCCCGTAAGCGACGCGTTGATCGCGATTTCCGCGGTCTCACGGTCGCGTATCTCGCCGACCATGATGATGTCGGGGTCCTGGCGCAGGAACGCGCGCAGCGCCCTGGCGAACGTCATGCCGATCTCGCTCTGCATCTGCACCTGGTTGATGCCGGCCATGTGGTATTCGATCGGGTCCTCGGCGGTCATGATCCTGACGTCGATCTTGTTCACCTCGCTGAGGAACGAGTAGAGCGACGTCGACTTGCCAGACCCCGTCGGCCCAGTCACAAGGAAAATCCCGTTCGGACGGTGGATGATTTTGTCGACCACCGCGAAGTCGCGTTCGTTGAAGCCGAGGTCCTGCATCTTCACGAAGCTGCCGCTCTTCGCAAGGAGTCGCAGCGAGATCGACTCGCCGTATGCCGCGGGCATCGTGGAAACGCGTATGTCAATGTCCTGCCCGGCGATGCGTATGCCGATGCGTCCGTCCATCGGCAGGCGCTTCTCGGCGATGTCGAGGTTGGCCATCACCTTGATGCGCGAGATGATGGCCGACTTCAGGCGGTTCAGCTGCGGCGGCACGTCGACCTTGTGCAGCATGCCGTCGATGCGGTAGCGTATGCGCAGCTCGGTCTCCTGCGGCTCGATGTGAATGTCGGTCGCGCCCTGGCGGTCGGCCTCGGCGATGATCTGGTTGACGAAACGGACGATGGACGCTTCCTCGCCCATCTCGTTCACGTCGATCTTCGTCATCGCGCCGAAATCTTCGCTCACGTCGTAGCGGTCGTCCTCGAGCATCTTCTCGATGGCCTCGGCGCCGACGCCGTAGAACTTCTTGACGGCCTTCTCGACCTCCTCCTTCGGCGCGAGCGCCGTCCGCACGCGGCAGCCGGCGACGAGGCGCAGCCCGTCCGCCGCCGCCGTATCGAACGGGTCGGACGACACGACGGTCAGCGCGTCCGCGTCGAGGCTGAACGGCAGCACGTTGAACTGGTAGACGGCGGAGGCGGGCAGCTTCTGCAGCGCCTCCGGGCTCGGGCTCTGGCGCTCGAGGTCTACGGTGTTCATTCCTAGCACCCGCCCGACGGCGGCGAGGAACTCACGCTCCCGCACGCCGCCGAACTTGACGGCCGCCTCGGCGAGCCCCATGCCCGCGTTGGCGGCGCGCGACGACAATATGCGGGAGACGGCCTCGTCAGAATAGACGCCGGCCGACTTCAGGATCATCGTCGCCAGGGAACCGCTCTCGTTCATTATGAGCGCATTATACCAAAAATCACTTCGCGCCGGAAGCACGCGGCCTCTCGCCGCCAGCCTTCCCCCGACGAGGCATCGGACGCGGAGGACGCGCGGAATAGACCTTATCTATCTCATCAGCAAGCGCCTGCACCTTGCCTTCCGCCACGCCGCCGGCCTTGAGGATCTCGACGACCTTCGCCCGCCTCTCAGCCTGGCGCTGCTTCATGCGCGCCTCGAACTTGGCGCGGTCGAACGCCGGACGCGCCGGACGCTTCGCCTCCGCCCTGGCCTCAGCCTTGGCAGGCGCCGCATCGGCTGGCGCCTTCTCGGCGGCCCATGCGCCGCCTGCCATCGCCGCCAGCACCGCCGCAATCATCAGTCTCTTCATCTTCCTTCTCCTTTCTTTCCCTGTTGTAGGTTTCAGTTTGCAAACCGTTCATAGGCCCTGCAACGCCCGCTCGGCGAACGAGAAGACCGTGACCTTCACCCCGGTAGGCTCCAGGATCCTCAACACGACCTTCAGCCAGTCGTCGGTGATGTCGCATGCTATCACGACCGTGTCCGCGTTCACGCTGTTGATGACATCGGGCGCCTGGTTGATCGTGCCGAGGATGCGGATCCCGCCGATGTACTTTCCGCGCAAGCAGACGTCGTCGTCAAGAATGCCGACGATTATGCGGTCGTTGGCGGACGCGCTGCGCACGAGCTCGCGCCGGAACATGCGGTAGCGCAGCCCCGCGCCGTAGACGAGGACGCGCGAGACGTCCCGCCGGTTGCGCAGCCGCGAGCAGTCCACCGCGTAGAACAGGTCGCGCACTACGCCGCGGAAGACGCGAACCGACGCCAGCATTACGAACGACACGGCCGCATATGCCAGCGTCATCGCCTTCAGCCTTTCGCTCGAAAGCGACGGCCAGTAGTATATCACAACCGAACCTGCGATAGAGCCGACGGCGCAGGCCAGGAGCAGGCGCACGAAGTTCGACGTTACCGCCCGTGACCAGATTGTGCTGTAGGCCCTGAAGTAGGCAAGGGCCACGAACGTCGGCAGGACACGCAGAAGCAGCACGGTGCGCAGCGCCCGCAGGTCGACTTCCATCCGCATCGCCCACGAGCAGACAAAAAAGACGCTGACAAGCACAATGAGGTCCAGGGCCACGTAAAACGGAACTGTCAGCCCGGCGAGCCTCCGCCGGACGCTGCGGTCGCTGGAGTGGGCTATGTCGCCAAGAAGCCGCCCTGCGTCAAAGAACTCGATGGACGTGTCGCGGCAAATGACGAACGCAGCGACCGCCATCGCCGCCATCCACAGCCCTGCGGCATGGGACCGGAGAGACAGCGCGACCAGGCCGACGACCACGGCCGCGGCAGACAGCCCGTAGAGTATCCATGTCGCCTTGCGCTGGTCGAGGCCAACGGACCGCAGTATGCGGTGATGCAAATGGTCCGTGTCGGCCGTCATAACGCGGTCTACGGCGCCGGAGCTTCCGCCGCCGGCGAGCATTCGCCTTATGGTCCGCCGTAGGATGGCCAGCGCCGTGTCGAAGACCGGCACGCCCATCGCAAGCATCGGAACCCCGACGGAAACGAGAAACGAGTCCGGCGTCTGGGAGGCGAGCGGCAGCACGGCGATGACGAAGCCGAGGAACATGGAACCCGAATCGCCGAGGAACACAGACGCCGGGTTGTAGTTGTAGAACAGGAAACCGACGAGCCCGCCCATCATCGCAAAATAGAAGAGCGTAGTCTGCGGATTGCTCGCCAGGAAGAGCGAACCGGCCATGCCAAAGACGGCGATGAGCGCAAGCCCGGTCGCCAGCCCGTCCAGCCCGTCGATCAGGTTGAAGGCGTTTATGGCTCCGGTCACCCAGAACACCGTCAGCAGGAAGTCGAACCAAGCGGGCAAAGCCGGCCAGAGCACGCGAAAGCCAAGCCCGGCCCACGCCCAGACCAAAGCGGCGATAACAATCTGGAATGCAAGCTTGACGCGCGACCGCAGCGACACGATGTCGTCGGCAAACCCGACAAGCGCCGTGACTACCGCAAGCGCCGTGACCTTGTAGGCCACCGCGTCGGACAGCCCCTGTACCCACGGGCGCCCGGTCACCAGATGGAATATCGCGTAAGGGACGAGCACCCCGGCCACAAGGGCGATGCCGCCGCCGCGCGGGATCGGAACCTTGTTTATCCGCCGCGCATCAGGCCGGTCCACAAGGCCGAACCTCCGGTTCGTCTCGCGCACCAGCGGCGTCAGCAGAAGCGTCAGCAGCAGAGTGGAGACGAGCACCACGGCATAAGGCAACATGTCCTCTATCACCAGACCACCTCCTTAAGCCGCGAAAGGAACTCTACCATCCGCCTCTCGTCCGCCGTCGACGAGTCCACGGTCATCATCGCCCAGCGGTCGATGCGGTGGCGCAGGCTCCTGTCGCACACGTCGCAGAAGATGCGGCTGACATGCGAGGCGGTGCGGAAGCCGTCCTGATTGAAGAACGTGTAGGCGAAGCCGAGCGGGGCTGACAACCTCCGCTCTAGCGTAAGGAGGTGCCAGTCGACGCCGCTTACGTTGACGTTGCGGGGATTCGTCATCTGGAAGCCCTGCGACGGCAGGCACAGCTCCGGCCGGTGGATAGAGCTCTTGCTCCGCCCGCCGATGACAAGCGTGACGCGATACACAACGCCGTCCGGCGAATGGTAGATGCGCTTGTCGATGATCGTGTCGGACGGAAGCGAATGAATCTCGCTCTCGCTCGGCTCGGCCTTCTCCGACGCATAGCCCTGTATATCGCCGAGACGCACCGACGGCGCTTCGCACAAGACCGGCTCGACAGTGCGCGCCTGATAGGCCATGACGGCGACGGTAATTGCCGCAGCGACCGCCGGAACCAGCATCTTCGCGACCGAAAGGCCGCTCTCCGGCCCTTGCGCCAAACCGCCCGGCTGCGATGCGGACGGTGCAGCCCGCTCGCGCTCGCCAGCGACCTTCGTCACAAGCCCGTCGGTGGCGACCATCAGCGCAACGGCAACAAGAAACACCACGTAGCCCGAATAATCGTGGTAGAAGCCGGTCGCGAAATCCGCAGAACACGTCGCCGCGACAAGGACGATCGTGAGGATTCGCACGATATTGCCGGCTATCGCTATAGGTACCGACAGCACGAACATGACGCCGCGCCGGAGCCACGTAGGCTGGGTGAAATAAGAGTATCCCGCCGTCAGGGCCATCATCGCGAAAAGAGACCTGAGGCCGCTGCAAGGCTCGGCAATGTCAATGGCGAACGACCCCGATGTCGAGGCCAGCATCGTGCCCTGCCTGACTATGTCCACCCCGCATCCGGAAAGAACCCCGTAGGCGACCGAAACGGCAAGCATGCGCAGATGTATGGTTATGATGTCCAGGAACGAGTGGAACGGCATGCAGAACAGGAGAAAGAGCGCGGGGAAAAGCGCCTGCCGGGCCGTGGCCGTTCCGAAGAATGCCATCGTCAGCGCAACGAACATTCCCACGAAGCCGAGAATCTCAAAGCGAATCTGGCACCCGCCGGTGCCAAGATAGCCTATGAAGAGAAACGGCAGCAACAGCACGATTCCCCAGAACGACGGAGCCCCTACGGACGCCGCAAGCTCCCGGCGCTCGCGCCACAGCACGTAAATCGAGAACAACGGCACGTACCAGCCGTAGGAAAGGTCCTCCAGCACGTCGTTAAACACGACAGGCGCATGGACCGTCAGCAGCAGACGATACCCGAACAGCATCGCCAGAAGCGATGCCGCAAAGAGCGCCGCACGGACATGTATCTCCTTCACCCGCATTGATATGGTGAAGATTATACCATATTCCGGCCCTGTAGAGCGGTGACAAATATGATATAATGCGCTGTGATGAACGACGGCAGAATCCATATCGCGCTCGTCGCGAACGAACGGTACCGCCCGGGGCTGCTGGCGACGCGGCACAGCATGACTTCTGCCTGCGCCGACCCGAGCCGCCTCGTCTTTCACGAGTTCGGCGACGCCGACATGGCCCCTTTCGAAAGCCGCTTCCCGCTGCGGGAATGGAACGGCTCCAAGCTGCCGTACCTGCGGCTCTTCCTGCCGGAAATCCTGCCGGACTGCGACTGGATAATCTACTCCGACGTCGATACGCTGTGGTTCCGCGATCCGCAGGAGCTGTGGAACGAGCGCGATGACGCCGTCTCGATCTGCTGGGTGAAGGACTTCCCCGCGATCGCCATGGAGTTCGACAGGTGGGCCGCCGCAAACGGCTTGAAAATTCCCCCGGGGCACGAATACGCATGCTCCGGCGTCGCGCTCCTCAACCTGCGCAAATGGCGCGAAACCGGGTTTACCGCACGGGCGATAGATTTCTTCCGCACCTACGGATGCCCGCCGTACCCCGACCAGGACGCATTGAACGTGCTGTCGGCCGGCGACGCCAAGATAATCGACCACGACTGGGACGTGATGATTCCCGCAAGACGGTGGCGCCCCTGCGTCCTCCACCTAACCGGCGTAGGCCTGCGCTTCGCCGCGGGCGAAAACTACGATGGTAACGTGCCGCAGTACGTATTCTGGTTCGCGTACTATCGCCAGAACATACTGCACCTGCCGCCAAAGCCGCTCAGGCTCAGCCTGAAAGTGCGCTTCACGGCGCTCAAAATAATTTCTCTTGTTTTCGGCACCCTTCTGGAAGCCTTGGACCGCCATGCCGGCCCGTACAGATGGAAGCAATTCCTTATGCGCGTCAGGCGGCAGACGGCGTTCTCCGGGCTCGCCCTGCGCCCGGCCCTGGCGACATCCAAACCGCTAAAGGCTTGAGAAGAACGAGCCGACGCGGGCGAGAAGCTCGTCCTGCTCCGTCACCGTGTGGACGGACGCCGGTATCGACTTGCGGAACGTCGCCCCGTAGCTCTTCGTGACAAGGCGCGGGTCGGTTACGATTACGACCCCCCTGTCGGACTTCGTGCGAATCAGCCTTCCGAAGCCCTGCCGGAACTTGATCACCGCCTCGGGAAGCGCGTAGTCGCGGAAGGAGCTGCCGCCGGCGCGGTCTATCATCTCGGAACGCGCCTCGACAACGGGATCGCCGACCTGCGCGAACGGCAGACGCGCCATCACGACGCACGAAAGCGCCTCCCCGGCGACGTCCACACCCTCCCAGAAACTCTGCGCCCCGAAAAGCACGGTCGGCGCGTCCTGCGGGGCCGACTCACGCAAGATGCGCGTCATCGACTCGCGGGAGAGCCCCTCCCCCTGCACAAGCAGGCGAACGCCCGATTCCATCAGCAACGGGTGCGCCGCGGCGGCCACGGCCTTCATCATCTCGTAACTCGTGAAAAGCACAAGGGCGCGTCCGCGCGTGACGGCAAAGAGGTCCTTCGTCAGCGAGGCCAGCGCCTCGGCGTACTTCGCAGGGTCGGCGGACGGATCGGGCAGGCAGTCAGGAGCCAGCACGAGCGCCTGCCGAAAATAGTCGAACGGGCTCGTCGCAACCAGGAAGCGGAAGCGGCTCTCGCAGTCGGGCAACGGGGCAGCGCCAAGCCGCCGCGCCATATAGCCGAAGTCGTTGCCGACGCGGAGCGTGGCCGAGCAGAGCACGACGGAGTCGCGGACGTCATAGAACAGCCGCCGCAGGTCGTCGGCCACCGACAGCGGGGCGGCGACAAGACGCAGGCACGCCGGACGCCTCTCGACGCGCACCCTCTCCACCCAGTAGGCGTGCGTGTCCTTCTCGCCTGAGATGACGAAATTCGCCTCGTTTGCAAAAGCGACCAGCGAATCGGCGATGCCTGAGACCTGCGCCGCCAGGTCTCCGAGATAGTTGAGCTCGCCTTCCGGCACCGCCTCCTCCAGCGCACCCCCGAGCGAATGCAACAGGTTGACCATCGCCGCAAGCTCCGCCTCCAGGGCGGTCTGCGCCTGACGGAACTCCGTCTCGTTCCATTCCTCGGGATCGTACGGCTTGAAGAGACCGTGCAGGCTGAAGCTGCGCACCCCGTCCACGCGGTAGCGGCAGATGTCTCTTCCCTTCGCAGGAGCCAGCAGCCGCTCGGCAACAGAAAAGAGACCGTCGGCGGCAGTGACGATGCGCTTGACAAGCCGCGCCGCCTCGCCAAGCGCGCTCATCACCCGTCCGCCGACCGGGCTGCCGGAGAACGCCCCGCGGCTGAACTGGCGCTCGATGGCGTGCAGAACGCCGCCCTGGCGCAGTCCGCGACGGCTCTTGCCGCGCCGCAGCAGGCGGTTCAGTATGCGCGTCAGGGCCGGCATAGACAATTCAGCGCCCAGATAGTCGGTCGCTATCGACTCAAGGTTATGCGCCTCGTCGAAAACAAGTCGTCCGCAAGCGGGAAGCAGTCCGCTGCCGGGCGCGGACGCCTCCGCCAGGACGAGCGCGTGATTGGCGATCACGAGGTGCGCGGCAGCGGCAGCCTTGCGCGCGCGGTAGACGAAGCAGCGGGAATAGAACGGACAGCGCCTGCCGCTGCACTCGTCTCCGGGACACGAGATAAGCTGACGCGGCAAGCCCTCGTATGTGTCGAGGTCGCCGTCGGGCGTCGTGCGCAGCCACTCGATGAACGCCGGCATGAGGGCCTGCTCGTCGGCGGACATGGTCCAGTAGCCTGCGGCGAAGAAGTCGCCGACAGCGCGAAGACAGAGGTAGTTGGACCTGCCCTTCAGCAGCGCGACGCGGAACTTCGCCGCATCGTCGCCAAGAACGCGCAGGGCGCGCGGAATGTCAGAGCCGACGAGCTGCGACTGCAGGTTGCGCGTCGCCGTAGAGACGATGACCGGCGTGTCGTTGGTCCAGGCCCAAAGGACTGACGGCACGAGGTAGGCAAGCGACTTGCCGACGCCGGTGCCGGCCTCGATCATGAGGTGCTCGCGGGCGTTGAAGGCGTGGGCAACAGAACGGGCCATGTCGACCTGGCCGGGACGCTCTTCGTAGCCGGGCATGGAGCCGAGCGTGCCGCCGCAGCGAAGATGCGCCGCGACGGACTCCTCGTCCAGACTGGCGCAATCCTCGTGCGCGGGAAGGTGCCGCGCACGCGCAGCCTCGTGCGATTCGGGCAGGAAATCGGCCCAGCCCGGGTCGTCGATGAACTGGGCCGGAGTCGTCATGGCCTGACGGAACCCTCCGGGCTCACTCGTGGTTGAAGAGGTCGTTGATGGATTCGTCGTTGTGCGTGCGGCGGATCGCCTCGCCGATGAGCGGCGCGACGGAAAGCCGCGTCAGCTTGAACGGCAGCCGCCCCGGATCGAATCCGGCGCGCAGCGGAATCGTGTCGGTCACGACAAGCTCGTCCAGCTCCGTCTCGTGCATGAGACGGTCGACGCCCTTCTCGGTAAGCGGGAAGTGCGACACGAACGCATGTATCGACCGTGCGCCGTTGTCGCGGCACATCTTCGCCGCGGCCGAGAGAGTGCCGCCGGTGGCGGTCATGTCGTCGACCATGATGACGTCACAGTCCTTAACGTCGCCGACGACCGAGAACGCGTCCACGGTGGAGTCGCCGGTACGCTGCTTCGCGACGATGGCGAGGCCGCAGCCGAGCTTGCGGCTGTAGCCGTAGGCCGTCTTCGCGCCGCCGGTGTCGGGCGAGACTACGACGGGCTTCGCCCAGTTCTGCTCGCGGATGTACTTGAGGATGATCGGCTCCGCCTTGAGGTGATCGAGCGGAATGTCGAAGAAGCCCTGTATCTGGTTCGCATGAAGGTCCATCGCCAGCACGCGGTCGGCGCCGGCCCGCTGGAGCAGGTTGGCTATGAGCCGCGCCGTGATCGGCACGCGGGGCTGGTCCTTGCGGTCCTGCCGGGCGTAGCCGTAGTACGGGATTACGGCGGTGATGCGGGCCGCAGAGCCGCGGCGCAGGGCGTCCATGATGATGAACAGCTCCATGTACGCCTCGTTCGGCGCGGGCGAGCCGGACTGTATGACGAAAACGTCCTTGCCGCGAACGCCCTCCGTGACCTGGCAGAACGTCTCGCCGTCCGGAAAGTGCTTGATGTCGATGCGGTTGAGCGGCCGCCCCAGATAGGCGGCGACAGACTCAGCAAGCGGCAGGTTCGCCGTTCCCGAGAACACCATGAAGTCGTCGTTCATTTCACATTCCTTTCAAGAGTTGATATTATATCAAAAAAAGGCCGGGCAGGCGAAGGGCGCACTCCCTGCGCAACCGACGCAAGTCACTTCTTCCCCCAGTTGAAGACGTTCTGCACGCGCGTGACCAGCTCGGGGCTCAGGCGAAAGATGCGGTTCTTTACCGTCTCGCGTATCCTGACGCCGAGCGGCGGCAACGTGCGCTTCGCGAAGTCGACGGCGATTCCCTCCCGGCGCAGCAGTTCAACGCCGAACGGCTCCCAGTAGCCCTTGTGGACCACATCGAGGAACGGGAACTCAAGCCGCTCCGTGACGAGGATCGGGCGCGGGTCGCTCATGTCGAACATGAAGCTGCCGTACCGCTCGAACTCCCATGCGCTCTTCGTCCGCGCCGCAAGGTCCCGCAGGAAGTCGCGGTTCCATATCCCGGCCTTGCAGGACACCGCATAGGCCGTGTTCTTCACCGCCCTCGGCGGATCGGGACACAGCCTGTAGTTGAGCGCGTCACTCGCCTTCGCCTCGCCAAGCCGACGCAGGAATAGCGCGGTGTCAACCAGCGACTCCAGGTAATAGTCGTTCATGAGCATGAGGACGTATGGCGTCGACACCTCGTCCAGTGCCTCCGCCAGCATCTGGCTCCAGGTCTTCCCCTTGCCGGAAAGCACCGCCCGGTCGAAACCGTCCGCCGCGCCTGTCTCCCCGTTCACGACAAGCTCGAACGGACAGTCCGGCCAGTAGCGCCGGAACAGCGTCAGGAACGGCCCTTCGACGTCCCGGTAGGCGTCGCAGCTCGTAACGAGAACTGTGCAGTCGGAGTTCATCTGCAAATCAGGTAGGTTGCGCCCACGGCGATGCGCTCGGCGTACATAACGGCGGCGAGGACAGGATGGCGGATGAGCCGGCGCCACTTGCCGCGTTCTACGAACACCCCGAAGAACCGGTAGGCAAGCCCGAACTGGCGGCGGCAGACCGCGTCGTCGCCCCACTTGGCGCGATAGGCCGCTACGGACGTAGAGTAATAGGCTTTCTTGCGCAAAAGCGCACGCAGGTTCTGGCGCGCCTCGTTGTGGAAGAGACAGCCATGCGTCGTCGCAGTCCGCGCACCTGCCGCGAGAAGCCGGCGGTCGAGGTCCCAGTCCTCGCACGCGACAAGCGCCTCGTCGTAGCCGCCGACGCGCTCCAGCAAGGCGCGGCGGACGACGCGCAGCCCGTCGATGCACGTGCCGTCATAGAAGCCACGCTCGAAGTTCCTCGCCTTCAGGCGCACCCCTCCGCCGACGCGAACCTCAGGTATGTAGAGGGCGTCTGCGGTTCCGGCGCGGCACGTTTCGATGATTTCGCGCACCGTCCCTTCCGGCAACGTCATGTCGGCATCGACGAACATCACGAACTCGCCGTGAGCCTCGCGCCACCCACGGTTGCGCTGGGCGCAGCGTTCCGGCCCCTGCACAAAGACCGCCGCGCCCGCAGCCGCCGCGATCTCGCGCGTGCGGTCAGGGGATGAGTTGTCGACTACGATTAACTCGACTTCGCCGCGGAACGGCGCAAACGACCCAAGGCTCGCGCCTACGTTCGCCTCCTCGTTCTTCGTGGGAACGACGACCGAAAGCGCAGGTGGCCGGTTGGCATTCACTGGCCGACGCGTCCTACAGCTCGACCTTCTTGTAGCGCGGCACGAGCGACTTCATGCACGCCCAGCCCACGATGTAGGCGACGGCGCAGTAGCAGAACACGATCATGTAGCCCGCGGGCTTGCCGGTATAGCCGAGGAATGCGAAGGCGTCGCCCTTCTCCGCCGCATACGTGAAGAGCCTGCCGGCGTAGAGGTTCACGAGGAAGCTGCCGAGTCCAGCCGCGCACTGCGCGATGCCGGTCAGCGTGCCTATGCAAGACTTCGGGAACATGTCGCTCACGCACGAGTAGATGTTCGCGCTCCACGCCTGGTGCCCCGCGCACGCGCAGCCGATCAGTATCGCCGGCCACCATGCGCTGAACTTTCCGAGCGGCTGTGCGCCAAGCGCCAGAAGCGGCAGGCACGCAAAGAGGAACATCGCCACCATGCGGCCTTCGTAGGCGTTCATGCCCTTCTTGTCGACGAACCACGTCGGCAGCTTGCAGAGGTAGATCGACGCGAACGTCACGATGGCGTAAAGCGTGACTATGAGCGCCATGCCCATGCCAGACGAGCTCTTGTAGCCGAACTGGTCGGAAAGGTAGCCCGGCGTCCAGAAGAGGAAGAACCACCACACGCCGTCGGTAAGCAGGCGCCCGAGCACGAGCGACCAGGTCTGGCGCAGCGAGAACGCCCTCAAGTAGCCGATGCCCTTGTCGTCGGGTTTTTCGGATTTTCCGGAGTCACCGGCGGCCTGCGTTTCGTCAGACGAAATGTACGCCAGCTCCGCCGCGTTCACCCTTGGGTTCTCCGCAGGCTTCTTGTAAAGGAACTGCCAGAAACCCATCCACACGAATCCGAGGGCGCCTATGATGATGAACGCCATCTCCCAGCCGCAGTACTCGGCGATGAGCGGAATCGTCGCAGGCGCGGCAAGCGCGCCGACGGACGAGCCGGAGTTGAAGATCGACGTCGAGAACGCGCGGTCCTTCGGCGGGAAGTACTCGGCGGTCACCTTGATCGCCGCCGGGAAGTTCCCGGCTTCGCCAAGCGCCAGCATGCAGCGGCAGCCGAGGAAGAGCCAGACGGAGACGGACGCCACCGAGAGCGCCACGGCCGAACCGGCCTCGATCGTGCGCATCGCCGCGACCGAGTCCACGCCGTCGACGAACAGCACCGTGCCCCAGCCACAGGCCGCATGAAGGCATGCCGCGAGGGACCAGATGAAAATCGCCCACATGTAGCCCTTTTTCGTGCCCATCCAGTCGACGAACTTGCCTGCGAACAGGTTGCAGAAGGCGTAGATGAGGGAGAAGTAGCCGGTGATGACGCCATAGTCGGCGTCAGTCCAGTGGAACTCCGGCGCGATGAAGTCCTTCCACGTCAGCGACAGCACCTGGCGGTCGAGATAGTTCACCGTCGTCGCGAAGAACAGCAGCGAACAGATCATCCAGCGGAAGTTGGACATCTTGCCCTTGTCAGACATTGTAATAGCCCTCCCAGCCCTTGCGGGGACGATGCCCCTTGATGAAGTAGTCGGCG
Organism: Kiritimatiellia bacterium; assembly: GCA_017403825.1. GTDB lineage: Bacteria > Verrucomicrobiota > Kiritimatiellia > RFP12 > UBA1067 > UBA1067. The sequence goes on along the minus strand of JAFRDO010000031.1, from coordinate 24,679 downwards.
TATTCGTCGCCCTTGATCCGTCCTGACGCAGGGTCGAACTCGAACCCGCGCCTGACGCGCTGCGCTATGCAGCCGAGAGTGAACAGCTGCGAGATGCGCCCGGCCACAGAGAACGGGCTGTTAGTCTTGGTCTCGCCGCGCACAGCGCGGATGAAGTTGCGGTAGTGCGTCTCAGTCTCCGGCGGATAGTCGGGCAGCTTCGCGTTGAAGTCGCCGACGATATGGAGCGGGTGCTTGTGCGAGAGCGACTGCCACACGGTGCCGTCCTTGCAGTACATCTCCTTGCCGGGATACAGCTTCTTCGAGGAGCTATCCTCGACGTTCGCAGAGTTTTGCGGTATGCCGTCCGGCACGTCGAAGACGAATCCCTTGGGCAGCTCCGGCCAGTTGTCGGCGCCGTCGTACCATTCGAGCCTGAACTCGTCGTGAAGCGCATTCTTCGGGAACGTAAACGCAAGCGTCGTCGCGCACGGGAACGCGAACTGGTTCCAGCCCTCGCACTTCAGCAGCTCCACCTTCGTCGGCAGGTCGCCCTTCAGCAGGAACTCGTGCACGCAGTCCATCGTGTGCGCGCCCCAATCGCCGAGCGCACCGTTGCCGAAGTCGTACCAGCAGCGCCATTCGCCTTGCGTGTACTCCGGCGAATACTCGTGGTAGCGGGCCGTGGCGAGCCAAGTGTCCCAGTCAAGCGTTTCCGGAATGTCCACCCCTATCGGGTAGTTGAAGATGTTGCCCTTGTACTTGTGCCAGCGCCGCGCCATGTTCATGTGGACGCGCACGAGCTCCACGCCCTTCACCACGCCCTTGGCGACGTACTCCTTGAACTGGTGGTACTTGATCGTCGAATGGCCCTGGTTGCCCATCTGAGTGACGACGCCGTACTTGTCGGCGGCCTTCATGAGAAGGCTGCACTCCTCGTAGGTGTGGGCGAGCGGCTTCTCGACATAGACGGCCTTGCCGAGCTTCATGGCGTGCATCGCAGCCGGGAAGTGCGAGAAGTCTGGCGTCGCAACAAGGACCGCGTCGATCCCGTCGGCCATCTCATCGAACATCTTGCGGAAGTCGTGGTAGCGCGGAAGCGTCGGGTACGCATTGATCGCGTTGAGCGTCGCCTTCGCGCCCATGTCGGTGTCGCAGAGCGCGACGACTTCGCAGATGTCGGAGGCGCCCTTCCTGAACTGCTCCAGGTCATACCACGCCTGCTGCCCCACGCCAATCGCGGCAAGCCGAACCTTGCCGTTCGCCGAATAGCCCCGCGGCGAAAGGCATCCGCCGACCATCGGGAACGCCCCTGCCGCCAGCGCCGCCTTTATGAAGCCTTTTCTATCCATATTCATATTCAAATCGCTATCTCCTAGCCTTGTTTTCACTGCCGCAGTATTGTATCAATTTCGTCCGCCGCTTGCAACCGCGACACCGCGATACCACGACTTCGGGCTGCATCCAGTTAAAAGCCGACATTTCAGCCGATGATTTCGGTATCGGGCAGTCGCCGGAACGACTTTTCACATGAAAGAGTGATTTGCCCTTTGCTGCCATAATCCAAGGCCAACATCCGATCGACGAACCCCGGTTTTGCCTTGTGGATGTCAGGCGTATTGATGGCTGACAGGAAATTGGACGAAAACGAGATTCCATCGCCTAAAGAGAAGTTCTTCAGGGCGACAAGCGCCTCTTCCTTAGTCTTCCCATAATGGTGCTGGATGGCATAATACGTTTCGGAAGCGACCAGATCGCTCACAGTGAAATCATCCCCCGCGGCGATGCCGTCCTGATAGCGGGCAAGCGCCTTTGCTGCCAAATCCGCCGGCCGACCGGTCAGAAGCCGCAGCACAACAGACGTATCAAACCCGAATGTCATATCTCACTCTCCATGATGACGCGCAATGCTCTCGCGGACGGACGCCATATCGTGCGGAAGTTTCTCGTCAACCTTCACACTTCCAAACCATGGCGGCGTCTTTAGTTTGTGCGCAGCGCGGCGCCGCGAAATCGACGGCTGCGGCTCGTCGCCAAGCCACTGCGAATACAGCACAAGCGTGATAGAGCGTACCGTGACCCCTTCCTGGGCCGTGCGTGTCTTAATCCTCCGGTACATCGTATCGGGAATGTCCAATGTGGTTCTCATGGCAAGTAGTATACCAAACGCACCCGCCGCGTTGCAATATGGATTTATTGATTTATGTATTATCAGCCGTTCAGATCGACTGCCGCAACAAGGGGACCCAAATGGGATTCGTCTTATTTTGTCAAAACTGCACAATAACCGCACAAAACCACCGCGCCCAACGGGGAGCCTCCCCATTGAAATCCTTGGTTCTTGAATTTGGGCTTCATGGTGTCAACACTGCTTCTGGCTTGAACTTATGGAATGGGACGATCATCACTTTCCCCTCTTCAAAGGACATTTCATCTTCGTCCGCCAATGTCACTATCCACCCGGTCTTTCGTCTCAACGCCTTCATTGCCGCCCGCACTCCGTTGATTTCCCGCTCTTCCGACTCGTCGCTCAATGTGACCGTCGCCTGCACGGGAGCGCCCGCACGTTTCCTTTGAACTGGGACAAAGTCGCACTCCCCTGCCCCCTCGTCGAAATAGGATACGTCGCGGCATACCCGACGCAGGGCGAGATAGACCATGTTCTCGAACGCACGCGCGTCGTCCGGCGCAGTCGAAGCTGAAAGTACGTGCTGGAGCCCTGTGTCGATGCAATAGACCTTGCGCGGGTTCACCATCTGCACCTTTACGGATGCGCTGTAGATCGGCACGAAGTCAAAGAGATACGCATCGGAAAGATAGTCGCACCACTTCAGGATCGTGGCGGCAGAGGAAATCGAGAGCGGCTGCCGCAAGCGCGTTGCGGAGATCATGCACGAAATGTTTTCGACCAGATATGACGCCAGTCGCCTCAATGCGTCTATTTCGCGGATTCCGTGTCTGACAACCACGTCGCGGACAAGGATGTCCTCGAAAAGCGTTTCCAGCAACCGTTCGTCTCCCGATGCCAGATAGGCGGGGAATCCGCCCCTTCGCAGGTATTCGCCTGTCGCTCCGGCGCCTTCCGAGGCATTCACAAAGGCCAGGTACTCGCCATAGTCAAACGGGAAAAGTTCGCAATCAACATGTCGGCCTGTCAGCTTTGTTCCAAGCTCCTTGGCGAACACCGAGGCATTTGAGCCCGTTGCAGTGACGTCAAATCCTTCATCCAACTTGGTGCGCACATAACGTTCCCACCCTTTCATCTGCTGCACTTCATCGAAATAGAGGTGCTTCGCGCCAACGGCATCGATGGCGCGGTCGATTCTCACGGCATCATTCAGCTCCAACCCGGCGAGAGCCATCGACTCGAAATTGAGGTAGAAGGCCATGTCTGGCGCAAGGCGCATCTGCTGCTCCATCAACGTGGACTTCCCGCACCGCCTGACGCCGGTGACAACGGACAGAAACCCCGTCGGCACATTTCCAAGACGCTCTAACCGCGACATCCCAGGCGAACGTCCGAGAACGTTCGCCTTCTGTTTCGCGGCGACTTCCGCAATGACTTGAGCTCTCAGCATTTTCAGTCTCCTTTTCTCGCCTCGCAATAATGTTTACTGCCAATGAATGGTTTTGTTTATTGGTATTATACACTATCCGGGGTCCGATTGTCCATAGAGTATTTCTTTCCATCCACTACCCACTCTAAATCACCTTGATGCCCCATTCTCCCACGGTTTGTCAGATTCCAAGCTCTCCCTGTATTAGAGACAGGGACTCGCCTGCCTTGCCCGTGCCATGCCGCTGATGAATGCGCACCAGATGGTGCGCACAACTCCCAGACTTGGAATCTGACATGAAATTTTTACAAGAGAAGACTTCCCATCATGATTGCCGAAGTGAATTGGTTGGGGGGACTGTCCCCAACTGGGATTTGCCTTATCTTGCCAAAACTGCGCAATAACCACATAAAATCTCCATGTCTAACAGGGTACCTCCCCATTGAATACCCATTGAATATTGGCCTATGAGAAATCGACGCGATTGAAGCCGAGCGCACTGGCGTTTTCGACTACTGTCCGCACGACGGCCGGAGAAAGAGGATTTACGCTCTGCACAGCAATGTCAACCGTAACGGTCACTTTCGCGCCCTTGCCCGCAAGGTGCGCAATAACTTCGTCCACCACTTGCTGTAACGCATCAGTACCGTTCGATGCGTTTACCTTGACATTGCCGATGAACTTGCGCTTCGCCGGCGTCGGAATCTTAGCCTTGCCTGAATGGCCCGGCGAAGGGAAGTCTGTGCCGCCAGTGGTCGGTATCGGCGCATCGGTCGGCTCGTCTTGGATACTTCCCGATCCATTTGAATTCTTTTTTTTGCGATATGCTTCCGCTGCATCCTTCTTGATCAAGAGCTCTGCATCAGATATGCCAAGCAATCCTGGTTCTTCGCCAAACCTGAAGTTCACATACGAACCATCGTCCGCTTTCCCCGCCGCATAGCCGAGCAAGCCGTCCTTTACGCCTTCACGGACGGCATCGCGAAATACGCTGTGAGAGACAAGCCTAGGGAATCCGTAGAACGATGCCATGTCATACCAGACCTTCCGCGTTGACACTTCAATGCAGCCGTTCTTGAAATAGGACTCCGAGAGAGCGTTCCTGAGAAACATTGGTGACCACTTGCCTATGATGTATTCGTTGTTTTCAAGCGTACGCTGTACGACGTCGCCAATATTCTCGCTCGTTCCGACATTAATCTTCCGCACCTCGAATCCCACGCCGGTCGGACCCTCCGGCACGGGAACGATCAGATGTTTGAATCCATCCCCGACGAGTCCTCTCAAGACCTGCTCGCTCTGCCGCTCGCTAGCCGCGACCTGGTCAGCCTCCTGCCGCGTCGTGTTAATTCCACCGTTGGATATGAGTTCACGGATCTCGCGCCATGCAAGCGTCGTCCGGCAGACGTCTTCGATACGTCCCCGCATGTTCAGGTCGAGCGCAAGGAACACAAGCCTGTTCGGCCTCATTCTCGGCTTCGCTCCGATTTTGTCGAGATACCGTTTCGCGGCGGCGAACACATGCTCCTCCGTCGCCTTGGAATAGGCGCTTTCCAGAGGAAGCACCACTACCCTTACGCCGTCCGTAATGTCGTCCGGCACATCCCGGTCATCATCAAACACATGCTTGTCTGCAATCGCACCCGGCGCACCCCAGCGGCTCCTGAAGACGGATTCAACGCGTTCCCTGACAGCCGCGTCCTTGACTCGGCCCTTGATCTCGCTCATGGTGCGGCTTAGGTTCGGACGCGTATCGTACCAGTAGTGGTCGTTCTGCACGAATAGGTACTGCAGCTTCTCGCGCAGCTTGCGGATCGCATCCTCGTAGAACGAGAGTTCCTGTCCGGGCACTCCGCAGCCGAGGAAAATGCGCTTGCGGTCTATGCCGCGCACGGCCTGCGCCTCCGACGATGCCGCGCTTCCCATGAAAATCGTCCGTGCCACTCGTACTGCCGCGTTTATCTCGCCAAGCCTTGCATCCGAACTGTCGATCCTCTCTGGCGCGGAATCCACGCCGTCGATCTCGCTGTCCACAACCGCACTCCACCCGTTTGGAAGAAACTGCGTCGCCTTGTTCGCCACCGACGTGTCGCCAAGCGGAATGGACGCGGGCATGATCATCGGCTCGTCGCTCCCCGCTTCCCATAGCCTGTTTATGACAATAGCCATGTACTGAAGCACGCCGCGCGTCTTCTGGAACTTGTCGAGCGTCGACCAGTCCTCGTATAGCCGTATGAACACTTCCGGATGTATCGGATAACACTTGCGCATCCGTTCGCCCCACGTCGCTTCCTGCACGTCCGCCGGAAGCGACGCCCGGTTCTCGTGATAGTACGCCGCGAACGCCCGGCAAGTCTCCTCCATGGCCGCCGTATCGGCGATGTTCTCGAAAAGCCGCCGCTTTACGATCTCGAATCCTTCTTCCGTCGAAACGGGACGCCAAATCGCGTTGACACGTCCGAATACCTTGGTCAGGTCCTCCAGCGCCTGCCGTCCGAACCCTCCGCCCGCTTCGGTCTCCGACTCCGGCAGCGTCGCAAGAAGTATAGCGTTAGGAGCCCCCTTTACGGCCTCGGTCAACGCCTGCGTGAACGAGATGTTGCTTTCGTATGTTCCTCCGGAAAGCTTCTCCCCGGTGTTGAACTGGCGGTAATACGCGACAAGCTCGTCCATCAGGATCACGCATGGTCCCGCCGAACGCAGGATGTCTTCAAGGATAGTCTTCCCCGGCGACGTTCCCGCCGCATCGCTTTCCGCGAGCTTGGCGTATCCGTCCGCGCCAAGCAGCTGATATGCGAGATTGCCCCAAAGCGTCCTGATGGAATATCCACCCCTCCTCTGCGGCTGGTTCGGCGCAAGCGCGTTGCCGTCGATGACGGCGACCTTCGCCTCCGGCACGTCCGCAACGCCAGCAGCCTTCAGCACGTCCGCAACGCCTTGCAGTTCGGCCTTGCTTCCTTCATGCGTCGCAAGGTGATAGACCGCAAGGAGCGTGTGCGTCTTGCCGCCGCCGAAGTTCGTGCGAAGCTCGATGACCGGCTCGTCGCCAAGCCCGTTTAGCCGCCGCGCCACGGCGACCATGAGCTGATTCATGCCCTCCGTCACGTAGGTCCGCGCGAAGAAACTTTCGGCTTCCTGGTATTCCGCCGTTGCCGTGCGGTTCACCACGCGCGAGATGTCCGCCGCGAAGTCGCTCTGTTGGAATGTTCCCGCCAGCACGTCCTTATGTGGCTTCGCCACTTCTCTCCAAGGTTTCATCGTGTTCCCTCCTTAAATTCCAAGTTCGGCCTGACGCAATTTCTTGCTCGGGTTCTCGATGCTCGATGTCAATATGTCGCCCCAGCCTCTCGCAAGCTCGTTATAGACGCGCGCCTCGTCAGCGAGTCCCTTGCGCTCACAGATTGTGTAGAGGAGATAGGCGAGTTGCCGTGCCGCCTCGCCCTGCGACGTCACCATCGAGAGGAACTTGCCAGCCTCGCCAGTGCCGTGACGCTGATGGATTCGCACAAGGTGATGGCACACTTCCCAGACAGGACGGTGCGTGTCCTCTTCGGGATCATAGTCCTCGGGATAGTCCTGCCAATGGACAAGCCGCGTCTTGCCTCCTTGCGAAACAAGAACGCCAGCATCCACCACTCTCGCGACCGAAAGCCCCTTCGCGCGTGCCAACACATCAGCCTCGCCGCTCTGCCCGTCTTTCCACAGATGCTCCTTGAACCAGTCGCGGCAAAACTGCGTCTCGGCGTCGAAGTCATCGCCTTCGTCAAGAAAGCGGTTGATTTCAATGATTGCATCATGGACGCTCATGCGCGACCCGTCTGCATTCAGTACGGCCTTGTACTTCGAATAGATTTCCATGCCCGGCCCGATGGCGGCCTGCGCCATATCAACGGGCGCGACAGGAACCGAACCGGCATCGCCACCACGCATATCGGCCAACGCGCCTGGCATTTTCGCCTTCAACTCACGCAAAAACTTGCGCCGCGTAATTTCCGTCGCATCTTCCGAACGCTTGCGACAAACAAGGACTATTGACGAAGCAAGTGCGTTGGTGCCAGAACCAATCATGCGGTTGGCTAATTCCGTCCGCATCGGCCAAGTGCCGGTAATCGAAAAGCCAGCCATAATAACCGCTTCAAGAAACGTCTCCCATCCGGCATTACGCGTTCCGCTATCATTCGTTTCAGACTGCTTGAAGGCATAATAAATTGTCACAGGAAGTGCACTATTGGAATGTGTTCCAAGGTTGTGCATCGCTGCTGTCATACCATCCATAAAAAAGGATTCTGCAACCTCCTTCCCGCCATGTCTATATGGCGTAGCAACAAGTTCTTCGTTTTTGGGCGTAGTCATTGTCGAAAAGAGTTCAGGATAAACACCTTTAAGCCCTCGTCGCATCCAAATATAAAAGAAGTCCGAAAGATCAGCATACCCGATATTATCGTAGTATGGTGGATCTGTAGATATCACTTTATCCAAAGAATACACTTGCGTCTGTGCATCTGCTTGATTAGCACCCCCACCAAGTGTATTTGTTGGAAGATTGATTAACGACTCTTCTATCCATGTGATACAATTTGCAAAACACCCTGAAGATTCAGAAAACACATTCCCTTCTGCAAAATCCCATACCATGGGTATTGCCTGCCTCCCATATACATTTCTAGCAAGTTCACGAGAACTATCCCAACCACATAGCGAAGAATTCCTATCAGGAATTTTGTCCACAGCAAACGTCAAATATACTGTAATTGCATTCGCATATTCCTCATCTCCGCAATCTGCAATAACCTTCTGCCGCGCCTCTTGCACAAGGTCGGAAAATGTATTGAGCGCAGTCAGTTGCCGATCTGTGAAAAGATCGCCATACGTTGTCAAGCCATAGTTAGGCGTCTTAAAATCACGAGGATTGTCTGGCAATGGAGTCATCGGCTTCCTTGTTGGCTTCATAGATTTTGCCAACTCTTCCATTCCTTTTGGCGGCTCAATATAGATGCGACCTTTGGGTCCATCAAGAACAACTGCAAACATTCGTTGTCCCAAGCCATGATTCTTCCCAAAGTCGCGAATATAGTCATAACTTACTGGGCTGTCCGTAAGAATGCACCTGAACGCCTTTCGCTTGCCAAGTGTCGTACCGAATTCCGCACCCTTCGGCGGCTTGCCGACGCACACCTCGAAATGCCATTTGCCTCTGGAAACAATCGGTTTGACCCATGCCTCCTTGCCTTTCTTAGACGAAAGGACAAAACTCGAGACGAGCGGAACATCAACGTGCGAGAACGCCGGATGCGGACTTTTCACCGTCCGTGCCCACAGCCAAGCGATCACCGTCAGTTTCCGCCCGACGTATTGTTTCAAGTCGGGTCTCTTCTTCGCCATGTCCTTCGTGATCGTGACCTGCGGATAAAGGTGCCTGATGCGCTTCTTCGCCTCCTCACGCATCCAGTAGCCGTATCGCCGCACGTCTTCGGCCAATCCAGTCGCTCCCGGCCATTTTCCATCAAACATCTCTGCGGCCTCTGCGCTCTCTGCGGGAGGAATCGGTCCGACCGGCTTGCGTCCTGCGAACTTCGGCGGAATCTCGATCATCGCCTTGTTGATCATAACGGCGACAGGATTCAAATCGCTTGCGTATGCTTCCAGCCCCAGCCTCTGCGCCTCCAAAGGCAACGCACCACCTCCCGCAAAGGGGTCGTGAAACGCCGGCAACTTGTCCGGGTCAAAACCTGGCTCCCCCTTGTTCATTTCACACGTCTCGCGCCATGATTCGAGAATCTTCTTGCGAGCCTTCTTGAGAACCGCCTCATTGTTCGTGTTCTCCCACTTCACCAGTTCCTCTATGATCTTGAAGAGCCTTTCGCGTTCCTTCGTCGCGGCGCTTCGTTGCTGCGGCGTGGGATTGGCACCATATTTCTCCAGCGGATCGTTCACCATCTGCGAGAAGATGACGGCACGCGCCGCCGCGAGCGGACGCCTTGCCCACCAAAGATGCAACGTCGACGGGTGCCCGTGACGAATCGACTTCTCTCTCGCGCACGCTTCGTTTATCGCCTTGAGCGGCAGCGCGACCTCAATAAGTTTCTTCGGCGCTTTCATTTCACAAACTCCTTTTCCATCTGCGACCCCCTCTCCGCGGGAGAAAATTCACACTTTGAACTCAGGCTTTTCTCCGCCCTTCATAGCCGCTATGAACGCATCAAGCGGACAAGACGGCAGGTTCTTGAGACTGACCGCATAAACAAGCTTCGTTATGCCGCTCGGAAACTGCCCGTTCGGGAACTGCGCAGGCGTGATGCGCGGAAATGAGTCGTTGATCTCGAACACGAGCGGTTGTCCGAGAATGTGATAAGGCCTTTGCCATGAGAAGTCGCCTTCAACGAATTTACCAAGTTTCAACTTCTCCAATATGTCCTGCCGTGGCTCGCCGAACGCCGCAACGCATTTCTCCAGCGTGAGATCGCCGGAGTCCTCCATCGGGAAATAGACGACATACAGCGGCTTCGCCCCCGTTCGGCTCAACTGGTATTCGCTGGAGACGACAATCTCGCCCTTCTTCGCTTCGGGGTCACCATGAAGATGCGCTTTACATTCCAGCGACATGAACGGCAATTCAAAGTCATGGATTCCCGCGTCGGGTCCGCGGTATTCATGCTTGACGTCGGTGAGAAGCCCTGCGGAGCGAAGCGCGTTCACAAGACAAAGCTCCGCAATCATCGGATACGGGCGCACGTCGGAAACCTTGTCGCCTGACATCTCGATTACCTTCTCCGCCCACGCCCACGGATCGGAAAGAAGCGCTTCGCGGTTGCCGTCCTCTGTTCTGACGAAACTGAGGATGCGGTTCGCGAACTCCTCCACCTTGACGGGATCCGCAAGATTGACGCTCGACAAATCTGCCGTAAGGGTCAAGAAGTTGCCCGGCACAAGCGGAAGCGCGCCGTCGCCGTCAAGCGAATAGCTGCGCCCGGGATGGACGTTGTGGATGTTGATGGCGCTCTCGCCAGTCGAAATCGCCGCGCCCACCCGGTCGCCGCGACGGAAGAAGAGAAAGTCGTCGAACTGCACGACTTCTCCGGACTTCATGGTCGTCGCCCGGAAGACGACAGCCTTCTTTTTTTCAAGAAACTTCTCGGCCTCGCTCTGATTGTTCATTGCATTCGTCTTTCTTTTACCTCAAGGTATTTGGTATGTGATCGGCTTGCCGCAGACCTTCATGATGCCGAACTGCGGAAGAAGCGCGTCAACGAAAGTGGCACTCTTGTCGGCGCTGGACTCCGGATTGAACAAGCCTTCCAGTCTCGGGTTTTCTGCAAAAATCTGCCCGGCCAGCGCATTCCGCTCGTGCGGCTGGTGGTCGAGGAGGATTTCTGCCGCGCGTTCCAGAACGAACTGCCGTATCTGCACGACAGGATCAAGAGTCCAGTCCATATGGTAATAGGCGTCCTTTCCAGGTACTTTAGCGTATTTGGCGCCGCCGTCAATCTGCGCAATGTGAGCATCGAAGAACGATTCCTTGCACCCAGGAAACGCTTCCAGTACCTTTGCCTTCAACCGCTGAACCGACATTGGAAAACCATTCTGAGCAAGCACGTCTTCCACCTGCTTGAAAAACTGTTTCAGAGTAGGGTTCTTCGGCTCGGGTTTCATGCCAATGGAGACAAGGCTGAAATCGTCAGGGCTGTGTCCCGGCCAATAGAAAGCATGGGCGATCAACGGCTTGTCGGTTGGATCGGCGCCGTTCGGCGGCGTAAGCAGATAAAGCTGCAAGATGGGATTCTTGTGTCCGGCAGCAGAATAGACCGCCTCGCGGTATTCGATAGTCGAACGGTTGCGCTCGCCTTCCTTGAGGCAACCTCTGACGGCAGACGGCACCGGCTTTTCGGGATGGTCCTTGACATCCTTGACCATGGCTCGAAGTTTGTCTTCAAGCGTCGCGCCGTCGTATCCTGCAAGAACATTCGACACGACGGGCAGCGGATTGCCATTGACGTCTTTGGCCTTCTTGATGACATCGGCCATGCCGTCCTCGACCATTTCGGCATCAGTGTAATTTATGCACCATTGAGGAATCATGGCATAGAACGCCATGTCTGAACGGACGGAACCGTAACGTGCCACGCCGGAATCCGTCTTGGCCGTCTCCGGATTGCCGCTAAAAATCTTCGGACATCCATCGACAATCAGATACGACTCGCCGCGATGTGCCGCCGGCTCGCCGATCACTACGCACCATTTCAGGTTCTGCGGATCGTCGGATTCGGTAACATCGATTTCTCGCATGACGGCCTTGAGCACGCGTTTCGTGTCTTCCGGACAGTAAGGCAAGAGAGATTCGAGATACTGCTTGACAGCATATTTATCAACGTTTGCCCACAACGGGAACTTGCCGTACTTTCCATATTCCGCCTCATCCCGGACGACTTGCGGACCAAGTCCATTGACGAAACCATGCGCGAGGTCATAGATAGCGCTGACGTCGTTCTGTTTTATAGAAATCTTGTCGGTGGTTGACATCAACCCCATGGAACCGGACAAGGAAGCCTGCGCACGAGCCCTGCCGGTCAGTTTTCGCGTCCAGCAATAAATCTTCATATAGTGGGCGGGGTCGCTGGGGGAACAGCCTTGATTGAACTTCTCTCTCATATTTTCATGCATGGACCCCTCTATGTAAGCCGTGCGCTTCATCTCCTTGACAGTGTCTGACGTCATCCAGACGCGCGGGAGAAGCTCATAAAACTTCCTGTAGCCGAACCAACGGCCCATCTGCGTCATCGTATCGACGGCGACAGTCTTTCTCACGCGATCGAAGTAGCTTACGGTAAGGCCAGTCAAGGTGAGTCCGCGACCAATGGTGTTGCCGCCTATTACGATCCAGAGATGGTCGTCCGGCAGCGTGTTCGCGTAGCCCTCTGCCTGATTGTAGCGGTTCTGCGCAGCATGGTTCACGCCGTGATTCAAATCCGAGTTGATGACAATGGCATGGACGCGGTTGTCGTTCCACCCGTCGATGAAGTACCGCACGTCGTCAGCGATTTCGCTCCATTGCGGATAATCTTCGATCTCGCCATACGTCTCATCTGTTCCGTCATTGAAAGACTTGTCAAAGTCTGCCTTTGCGTAAGCCTTGGTCAAAGTGTCCCAAGTCTGACTGCATTCGTCGATGAACAACTGCTTGCTTTCAAGCGCAGCGCAACGATAGGTAAGATATGCCGTTATCTTCTCATGAAGATCCCCGTGTGTCGTTGTCTTCATGGAAAGATTAACCATCATGGTCGTCCAGCGATGGTCGAGGCGCTTCAGTTTCCTGGATTTCTCGTCTGCAGAAAGCGAACTGTCGTTCTCAATTCCCGGAACCACTTTAGTCAACCTGCGGTGGCGTCTTGCACCGGCAGTGCAGAACGCCCATGCAATCGCCGTCGTCATAGACGTCCAGGGCAGCTCCTTCCCCTCCTTTGCACAGCTGCATCTGAGGTCGGCTCCTATTTCTACTTCAAGTATCTTGCCAGTCTGCGGGTCTTTCAGCTCTTGGAGCGGATTGAGGATATACCGCTTCTCATCGTCGAGAATGTCCTCGACTATGCCCATATTGGGCTTCGGTTTCTTGTAGTCGCGACCGAATATCTTGTCCAACCCGAAGTATTGTGGAGATGTCGTCAACGACTTGATGAAGTCGGCGTAAAGCGGCGTCTCGCCCGGACGCTCGTTGAGGATGTTCGCGTAGGGAGTTGCCGTGTAGGCAACGTAGGCGCAACGACCAAACTGGAAAGTGTACCCGTCGTTCCCCTGCACGCGGTCTATCAACTCGCAAATCTTCTTGTTGATGGCACTTCTCTCAACCGCAATCGCAAGCAGCGTATTGAGGAACTTGAGGAACGTTCCTGCGGACCGAAATCCTTTTCCTTTACCGTTGAAATAATGCAGGATGTCCTGCTTCAAGTCAACAAGCTCGTCGCCTTCATGATACGTCCCTAGGTTAAGCAGTTCGCAAAATTCATCATTGCCTAGAATTGCATTGCATTTCTCCGCGACTGTCATTCCGCCTTGTCGGAGAATCGTGCTCAGCGCCTTGATGCGTTCATCGTCCTTGGAGCCGGGGTCGTTCTCAGCTCCCGTCTGCTTTGCTGTCAAGTCGTCCTGTATCGACACGATCCAATCTGCAAGCCATGAATAGTTCCTGCCATCTCCGTCTTCTTCGCGGATCGCCTCCACGAGTTCGTCGATCTCGCTTTCTGAAAGCTGGATGTTCTTTCTCGTGTTGGAGTCAGGTGTCGCGTTGTCGGCCTCGTCGTCGATGATCATGATGCGCATCTTCGGGGCTATATCCGCATTCTGGCGAAGCCAAACAAGCAGATTCTCAAGGTTGTGACTCTCCTTCATCGCCACACCCCAATAGAACGAGATGTTGCCAGGAGAAAGAAGATGCGTAGGCGAAATCGCTGCGTTCTGACTGCGGAACACGAGCGGTATCTGGGAATGCACTGCGGACTTGGCAAAATCCTCCTTTATTCGCCCTTCGGTCTGATCGGCCAGCGCGGTGTTGGAACTAGTAAGTACTATAATGACGTTCCATCCTTCGTCAACCGCCTTGAGCATGAGACCGACGTAGTTGCGTGTCTTGCCAGACTGAACGCGTCCTACGACAAGTCCGTTAACTCGCTGTTCACTGGCATTCTTCTCGGCAAGCAACGAGTTTATTCGCTCCATAACAGACTCTACGTCAGATTTCGTGCGCGGGTCGCCGTCAATCGTCTCAAGGTAGTTCTGAAAATAGGATATATCCGGCTGGGGCGCAGTTACGACAGGCAAAGGCGGATACGGCAGGGACAGTTGCATGCACGCAAGACCTCCGTCAAACATCTGCGTTATGGCGTCGCCATATTGAACCTGAGTCAGCGTTATGTCGTCGAGCGGAATCAAAGGCTTTTCTGCTGTGAACCCGCCGAACATGGCACCGCCGACCGCCGTCTGCTCAATATCCTTCAGAAAATCATGATAATCTGGGGCACTCTCGAAATCAGCCTTTGTCGCACCCGTGCTGCGCTTGACTTGGATATAGAATCCAAGCGAATGAAGCATGTTCAAATCCATACCCTAGTTCCCTTTCTGCGCCTCGTCTCACAAAGGCCACCCCCGTCAAGGCGCGGAAAAGAGAACGTGGCGTGCCTGTAGATCCATGTTTTGAGAAAGGCACGACCAAGCGCCTACAAAGAAACACGAATATAAGACACACCACGTGTGCATTGCACACGTAGCGCATCTCACATACTCGGCCTCTTTGAATGAAATTTGGTCGTTTTTTCTCAAAGCCAAATACGCAAGATTGCGTACGTCGTCCCCATTTGCCGCAGATGCGGCTATGGAGGACTTCGACGGATGTTGCCACCCGCCTCTGGCGGACTCCGCTTATGCGTGCCGCCGGTCCCGGAGCGCTTGGGGCTCCGGGAGTATGTCAAAGATCATTCGGCATCAAGCCGTCGCGCCAGCTCCCAAGCAAGGCGCGAGAAATCACTCAACCCGAGACGCCACCGGCTCGCGCCATTGCGGCCGGCGCGTCAGAGCGCCTTGACCTTCAGGTTGCAGAACGAGACGGTGGAGTCGGTGTGGTCCTGCAGAAGCAGGCGGCCGGACTTGAGTTCGCCCCAGCGCTGCGGATTGCCCGCGGCGTCGACGCCCCACGTCTTGTACTTCGACTCGTCCACAGCCTTGCGGAAGCTCTCGCTGCCGCGCTCGTACTCGAGAACCTTCACGCCGTTGAGCCAGTGCTCGACCTTGCTGCCCTTCGAGACCACCATGCCGCTGTTCCACTGGCCGACCGGCTTGACGGCCTTCTCGGCGAGCGGCGCCGGAATGAGGTCGTAGAGCGCGGCGACCTGGCGGTTGCCGTCCTTGCCCTTCGTATAGTCCGGGTGCCCGGAGTCAAGGACCTGGTACTCCTCGCACGTGCCCTTGTTGAGCTTCTCGTCGTAGAAGTACTTGACGCCAGAGTTCGCCTTCGGGGTCAGGCGGAAGTCGAACTTGAACGCGAAGTCGGTGTACATCTTCTTCGTCACGATGTCGCCGCCGCCGCCGAGCTTCATGTCCTCCGGCGGCAGGTCGCCCCAGGAACCGTCGTCGCTGATGAAGTGCTGCGGACGCATCGTGAGGCAGCCGTCCTTGACGAACCAGCCCTTGTCGGGGAAGGTCTCGCAGTTGTTGCGCACGCCGACCCACTTGTCCGCAGGCAGCGCCTTGCCGTCGAAGAGAAGCTCGTAGCCCTCGGCCTTCTCGGCGTCGGTGAGTGTGTTCGCGCCCTCCGGCACCGGCATCATCTTCGGCGCGACCTTGATGGCGTCCATCACGCCGCGGTAGTAGCCGATCGACTCGGCGAGCGGAACCTCGAGCTGCTCGAAGTCCTTCTCGTACTCGACGAGGCAGTAGCCGTCGAAGCCGACCTCGGCAAGCGCCTTCAGGATGCCGGGAACGTCCAGCTCTCCGCGCGGCCCTTCCTTCGCGAAGTTCTTGACAGGATCGATCTTGATGTTCTTGAGATGCACCTCGACGACGCGGTCGCCGTTCTTGCGGATGAACTCCACGGGATCGAGCCCGGCCCTGCGCTCGTGGCCAACGTCAAGGCAGACGCCAAGGCGCTTGTCGCGGTTGCCGATGCGCTTAAGCGCCGACTCGGCAGTCGGATAGAGGAACGCGTTGTCCGGCCCGTGGTTGTGCACCGCCGCCCTGAGGTCGTACTCGCGGCAGTACTTCTCGAGGAGGTCCATCATCTTGTCGCTCTCGAGCCGACGCTCGCGCCCCGGCATTCCTTCCTTCCACTTAGGGTTCTGCTCGAACGGCACGACGGAAATGTACTTCATGCCGTAGCGCTTCGCAAACTTGCACGCGGCGACAAGCTCCCCCTCCGTCGAGTAGTAGAGCGGCCCGAGCGAAACGACTTCGACGCCGAACTTGGCGGCCTTAGCCTTGTACTCGGCAATCTCCGCATCGCTGGCGTCAAACTTGATCGACCCCTCCATGAGGCCCATGTAGTGGACGTCCATGTCCTGCAGCATCTCAAGCGCGCGGCAGAACTTCTGCTTGTGCAGGGTGTAGCGGGCGACGCCCAGCTTGTAGGGGAGCTTCGACGACGTGCGGCAGCTGGGGCTGAGCGGACGCGACGCCGCCTTCGCGCACTTCTGGCCGCAAGCGCACTTCTGACCGCAAGCGCACTTCTCGCACGAACACTTCTTCTCGCAAGCGCTCTTCTTTTCACAATCGCTGACGCAGGTAGTGCAGCCGATGAGAACGGCAGTCGCCGCGGCGGCAAACATCAAGAGTACGGATTTCATGTCATTGCTCCTTGTTCTTTGTCTTTTGTTTGTTTGGTTCAGCCCTTCAGCACCGCGTCGAAGTCAAGGCCGAATTCCTTGAGATTTACGCGCAGGTCGTACTTGTCGCGGGCAAACGGCTTCATCATCTTGTCCGTCTCAGGGCAGCCGGTGGACTCGGTCTTCCAGTTCCAGTTGACCTTAGCGGACGGCTTGCCGCGCCCGAGCTCCATGCACATCTGCCCGAGCGAACAGGCGGAAGTGGAGCGGTGACCGACCTCGGCCTTCGTCGCCGTGAGCGTTGGATCCTGCGCGGCAATGGCCTCCAGCCAGTTGGAAACGTGCGCGTTCGTCACACCAGCGCAGCCCAGGCGGAGCTTCGGCAACAGCGCGTCGCGCGACGCCGCCATCGGCGGCAGTTCGCCGGGCCTGACCTTCGGCTCGGGATCTGAAGCCGTCACCTTCACCTTGCCGCGCGTGCAGAAGAGCCAGTCGCCCTTCTCGCCGATGAACTTCACGCCGTTCTGGTACTTGTCACAGACATGGCCCTCGGTCTTGCCGCCGTTGTAGCTGTAGTGCAGGTCGTACGTGGTGTGGACGTTCCAGAGCTTGCCGCCCGAGAGGTCCATCCACCCGCACGTGCCCTCGACCGACTCGGGGCCCTCGAAGTCCTTGCCGAGGCCCCACTGCATTATGTCGATGTGGTGCGCGCCCCAGTTCGTGATCATGCCCCAGCCGTAGGGCGCGAGCTGTATCCAGCCCGGACGCGACTCTATTTTCTTCGTGTCCTGCGCGTGGCAGCGCGTCTCGTTGTACGGCACCGTCGGGTCCGTCGGGCCGAGCCACGTCTGGTAGTCGAAGTTCGGCGGAACCGGCTGAGCCGCCGCGCTGCCGCCCGAGACGTCGAGTCCGATGCCGACCTCAACGCGCTTCACCTCGCCGATCACGCCCTCGCGCACGGCGCGGCACACGGCCTCGAACTGGCCCCACGAGCGCTGCTGCGAGCCGACCTGAAGCACCGTGTTGAACTTCTTCGCGAGATTCGCGAGGATACGCCCCTCCTGAATCGTCTGCGTGAAGGGCTTCTGCAGCCACACCGCCTTCCCCGAGCAGATCGCCGTCGTCGCCACGAGCGCATGCCAGAAGTCAGGCAGGCAGATCATGACCGCGTCGATGTCGGTGCAGGCGCACACTTCCTTGTAGTCATGATAGGTGCGGATGACCGTGCCATCGGCGTAGGCCTGCTCGATCTTCGCCTTGGAAAAAGCCGCCCGCTTCGAATCGAGGTCGCACACGGCGACGATCCGCGCGATGTCGGGACGCTTCAGGACGCCCGGTATCTCAAACGTGTTTGAGATGCGTCCGCAGCCTATTATCGCTACGTTGATCTTGCGGTTGGCACAGAAGCCCGTGGCGCAGCCGCTGAAAAGAACTGGAGCCGTACCGGCGGCGATCACGCCGCCCAAAAAATTGCGTCGGTTGAGGTGTTTCATAGCATTAGAGATTATAGCATAACCTACGCCTTGTCCGCAACGCGGCCGATCGCCTCGGCAATGAGGTCCGCAGCCTGCCAGTGAAGACGCCGGTAAGGCTCTATCGTCTTGATCCACGGCGCCATTATCATGCCCTTCCACCGCTCGGGGGCGATCTTTTCGTGGCAGTATTCGGCCATGTCGGGGAAGTTCTCGGTGACGCCATAGCAGTTCGAGCCGCACGCCGCGACGTCGTAGCCGGCCTCCGCCAGCGTCAGGAACGCCTGAATGTAGGGCTCTGTGTCCATCTTGTCCTTCTTAGTCCAGTACATCCAGGGGTTCTGCACGACAGTCTTAGGCATCTTCCGGCAGAACTCGCTCTTGAACTGGTCCTTCGTATGGCGGCGCAGGTAGTCGCTCCACGCCCACGCGCGCGCTCCATGCCGCTCGACCTCTCGCACGAGCCAGTTCAAGTCATGCCACCAGAGGTCGCCCTGCCGCATGACAAGCATTGAGCTGTTGGAGTGGAAATGCGGCACGTCCTCCTCGTCGAAACCGATGTGGAAGTTCTTGACGGGCGCGAACACCTCCATCGTGTCGCGGATCACGTCGGCGCAGACCTCGTAGTATTTGCCGGTGGCGATCATTCGCTCGTAGGGACCGAGCCACGCGTCGTGCGAGGTGGAGAAGTTCAGCTTCGGGAACACCTCGAACCCCATGCCGCGCAGGCGGGCGATCTCCGCCTTCAGCTTCTCCGGCGACCAGCTCCCCTTCACGGCAAGCTCGGGATGGCTCGGATAGCGCATTCCCTCGCCGACGTCGATCATTATGCAGTTGCAGCCGGACGCCCTGAGCTTGGCCGACAGTTCCCGCCAGAACGGCTCGTCGAAATGCATGCGGTCCTTCGCCAGGACCTCTGGCGTGGTGACGGCATCGTATTCGGCGTCCGTCAGGACCTTCATCATGATGCCGTCGCGCTTCGGCTTCTCTTTGAAAGGCAGGTCGCCCCACATCTTCATGCCGAGATGCACAAGGTCGATCCACTTGAAGCCGTACTCCGGCACCTTCGCCGTCGCACCAGCCATACGGCAGCCTCCGAACGCCAGTGCGCTCAGGGCCGATCCTATGAATGTCTTTCTGCTTATGTCCATAGCCTTTAACCTTTACTACTTAAACATCCCGATGTACATGCCCACAAGCTCCGGACCGTAGAACATCCACGCAAGGCAACCGAGGCAGATGTAAGGCCCATACGGAATCTCGGCGAAATTGCCGAGGCGGGTCTTAGAGAGCAAGATCATGGCGACGCCGACGACCGAACCGACGACGGACGAGAGGATTAGCGTCACAAGAACGGCCACGGGGCCGAACAACGCGCCGACCGCGCCCATCAGGAACACGTCGCCCATTCCCATCGCCTCACGCCTGAACGCCTTCGAGCCAAAGAACCTGACGAGCCACAGCAGCCCGAAGCCGAACGCAAGTCCGGCGACGGAATTGAGGACATAGAACATGGAATGGAAGATTGCGGACTGGAACGCCCCATACACCACGCCTAGAACCATGCCGCCGACCGTCACGAAGTCGGGCAGCAGCTTGTAGTCGTAGTCGATGAACGAGCCGACGATCATCAGCGAAACCCATATCCACAAGACGAAGACGGACACAGTATGGGCCAAGAGCAACGAAACGTCCGGCGACGGTGGCGTCGCGGCGGCGACCATGCGGAAGACGGCAAGGAACAGGCAGCCTCCGAGCGCCTCGACCAGAACATACCTCGGGGAAATCGGCGCACGGCAGCTGGCGCACTTCCCGCGCAGGGCGAGCCAGCTGACGATGGGGACGTTCTGCCACCACCTGATCGGCGCGTTGCATTTCGGACAGTGCGACGGCGGCGAGACAATCGACTCTCCGCGCGGCACGCGCCAGATAACGACGTTCAGGAACGACGCGATGCACGCGCCCAGTCCAAACGAAAAAACTGACAGTATCGGCACCATGACGGCAAGCTTTATATAAGGTGGCCCATCTTGGACTTCTTCGTATCAAGGTAGCGCTTGTCGTGCGCGTTCGCCGGGATTACGATCGGCACCCGCTCCACGATCTCCAGCCCGTAGCCCTCCAGCCCGGCGATCTTGCGCGGGTTGTTCGTAAGCAGCCGCAGGCGGCGTATGCCAAGGTCCACGAGTATCTGCGCGCCCTCGCCGTAGTCTCGCAAGTCGGGCGGAAAGCCGAGCGCGACGTTGGCCTCCACCGTATCCAAGCCCTCCTCCTGCTTCTTGTAGGCGTGAAGCTTGTTCGCAAGCCCGATGCCGCGACCCTCCTGGCGCATGTAGAGGACGGCTCCGCGACCTTCGCGCTCTACCATCTCCATCGCCGTGTGCAGCTGGGGGCCACAGTCGCAACGCTCGCTTCCCAGCACGTCGCCGGTGAAGCATTCGGAATGGACGCGCACGAGAACCGGCTGGCCGTCGTCCACCCTCCCCTTCACGAGCGCGAGATGCTCCAGTCCGGAGACCCGGCTGCGGTACATCTTCAGGCGGAAGTGCCCGTGGTCCGTAGGCAGGTCAACCTCCTCAACCGCCTCCACCAGCCTGTCGTGCTTGCGCCGATACGCGATAAGGTCGGCGATGGACATCATCTTGAGCCCGTGCGCCGAGGCGAACGCGGCGACGTCGTCGAGGCGTGCCATCGTGCCGTCGTCTCTCATGATCTCGCAGCAAAGGCCTACCTCCTTCAGCCCCGCAAGGCGGCAAAGGTCCACGGTCGCCTCGGTATGCCCGGCGCGGCGCAAGACGCCGCCAGCGCGGGCCTCGAGCGGGAACATGTGGCCGGGACGGCGGAAGTCGTCGGGCGTCGCGCCGTCGCGCACGACGGCCTGTGCCGTTATCGCGCGCTCGGCGGCCGAGATGCCCGTCGTCGTGGCAACGGCGTCAATGGAGACCGTGAACGCCGTCTCATGGTTGTCGGTGTTGTGCGCGACCATCTGCGGAAGGTCAAGCTTCCTGCACCAGTCGCGGCTCATCGGCATGCATATCAGCCCCTTGGCGTACGTTGCCATGAAATTGACGTTCTCGCGCGTCGCGAACTCCGCCGCGCAAATGCAGTCGCCCTCGTTCTCGCGGTCGGCGTCGTCCGTGACGAGCACGATCTCGCCGCGCCCGAGCGCCGCAAGGCAGTCGTCCACAGAATCGAATTGTCCGTTCATCATCGAATATTATATCATAATCGCCAGACAGGCTTCACCGCGCGGCGGACGGCTTGCGAATGTCAGCAAGGTACTCCCGCATGCGGCGACAGGTCTCGGCGTCGCGTTCGGAGAGCTCCGAGAAACGTCCGCCGCACTTGCGGTCAGCCATGGACAGGGCGTTCTCAAGGATACGTTCCGTCGCGGCCGAGTCGCCCTTTCCGCCATCGTACGTGAATCGCGCTTCCGTAAACGCGATCTCAAGGCTGTCCGGATTCCTCTCCTTCGCCTCGTCGAGAACGCGCTGCGCCAGCGCATGGTCCTTCATCATCTTGTATGCCACGTACCAGGCCGTAGTCCAGGCGTCGACGTTGTGAGGGTCGGCCCTGACCGCCGCCCAAAACCACGGCATCATCTCCACGGACTCCTTCCCGTCCAGGTGAACATGCTTTTCAGGCGCGCGAACGTGCCGGTTTATCCAACGCCACGGATCGAGGGCTTCTCCGCCTTCAAAATGGCCGTGACCATGCTCGCCAGCGTGGTCATGCTCGGCGCCGTGGTCATGCTCGGCAGCATGATCATGGTCATGCCCGTGGCATTCGTTGCACTCCATGTCGATGCCGCCGTGAAAGTAGCTGTCGGCCTTGTGCACCATCGCCGAACTGATCGTAGTCTTGGCGTCGGCGAACGCGACAGAGAGCGCGCCGCCGCCCTTAACGACCTGCGGCAAACGGCCTGCAGAGACGGACACGACTGCGACAGCAACAGCGGCGGCGGCAATGGCGCACCCGGCAGCCATGACGGCAATGCGGTTCACAGTCTCTTCCTTTTCAGCGCAAGCGCGGCAAACCCAAGCAATGACGCTACATAGAACGCCGCGTACAGCAGGACTGCAAAGAACACTGCGGCGTCCACGGCACCCCAGCCGTGGATAAGCCTCTGGCGCATGTCGAAGAACTCGGCGTGTGGCCCGACGGCGTATGCTAGGTCCACAAGCCAGGACAGCGGCGCGGAGACGGCGTCGGCGTATTCTGGCAGCCTGCGCCCGAAGAAGAACATCGACACGAGCGCAATCCCGGAGATGGCGAGGTTGGCGGACGGCGTCGTGACGAGCGACCCGGCCAACGAAACGGCCACGGCCAGCGCAACGAACGCCATGTGCAGCACGACGCCTTGCGCCAGTTCTGACGAAAAGCTGCCGCCGCGGAGCAATACGCTGCCCGCGAAAAGCGCATAGAAGAGCAGCAGCGCCGACCAGGACGCCGCCACCGCGCCAGCGTACTTACCCAATAGCAGCGCCCCACGCGAAATGGGCTTGGCGAGAAGCGGATAGATCGTCCGGCTCTCGAATTCCGGCGGGAACAGGCGCGAACCGGTGCCCAGCGCTATGACGAGCGAGAAGCCCCAGATCAAGAGAATCGCTGCCTCGTCGAGATAGCGCGACGCGCCCGCCGCGCCGAACGGCGACGACAGCGACAGCGGCACCATCAGCGCAACGGCGAGGACGAGCAGCGCGAACACGTCGTTCCGCCGCCAAAGCTCGACGAACGAAAGCTTCACCAGAGCCTTCGCCTGCCTAATGAAAAGCCTCATGCCGCGCCTCCCTTCTCCAGGACATCGAGGAAGAGTCTCTCCAGGTTACGCTCGCCGTCGCCGGCAAGCTGTCGCACCGGACCCTGATAGACGGCACGGCCGTTCTTCATGACGGCCACCTTGTCGCACAGGAGCTCGGTCTCGCCCAGCTCGTGGGACGAGAAGAAGATAGACTTGCCGCGGTCGCGCAAAGAACGCATCAGCTCGCGGAAATGGATGCGCGCGAGCGGATCGAGCCCCGTGAAAGGCTCGTCGAGAACCAGGAGCGACGGATCGTTAAGAAGCGCCTGGGCGATGCCCGCGCGCTGAAGCATGCCCTTGGAGTAGGTCTTCAGCGGACGCTTCGCCGCGTCAGCGAGACCGACGGCTTCAAGCAGCTCGTCCGCCCGCTCCCGAACGGTCTTGGCGTCCATGCCGCAGATGCCGCCGTAGAACGAAAGCAGTTCGCGGGCATTGAGATACGGATAGTAGTAGGCGATCTCAGGCATGTAGCCGATCTTCGCGCGGACGGACGGGTCCGTCGGGTCGCCGCCAAGGACCACGACAGAGCCTTCGGTGGGGCGGAGGAGGCCGAGCATCATCTTGATGGTCGTTGTCTTACCGGCTCCGTTCGTTCCGAGAAATCCCATCACCTCGCCGGCATTCAGGGTCAGGGAGAGTCCGTCGACGGCCTTCACGTCCCCGAACGACCGGGACGCGCCCTCGATCCTCACAACTTCCGAAGCGGTCATTTAGCGTCCTTTCTTGCAAAGCGCAGCACGTCGGCGGCGATAAGCGGGTTCTGGAACGTGAAGGCGAGAAGCGCCTCCGCGCCATCTCCGCCGACGTCGAACACGATTCCGCCCGGCGTGTCGGAGAAGGACTTCAGCTCGGCGAACGGAATGGAGTTGAAGAGCCCCTTGCTGACAAACACCAGGCGCCTGTCCGTAACGTAGCAGTGGGTGCGCTGGACGCGGCAGCAGGAACGGTTGAAGCGCGGGAACGCCACGTCGCTCGGCCTTCCCTCGCGCGACACGTCGCCGATTGCCGCGCCCTTCGTCGCATAGAGCGTGCCCTTCTCGTGCAGGTAGACCTGCTCGTCCGGCTCCAGGCTGAGGCGGGCGTTGCGCCCCGGGCGGGGCTGCGGGTCGCCGTCGCCCAGCTCTGCGCGCCACTTCATGTAGCGTTCGCGGTTCTGCACGCGGCGGCGGTGGATTCGCAGGCGCACGACGACCATCGGAATCAGCAGCCAGAAGAATGCGAATGCCACGGTGATAAGGCCGAGGGCATGCATGAACCACGGCTTGTCCAGGTTGTCCAGGTCCTGATAGATGAACCAGAACATCCCGCCGAGGAACACGAACGCGATCAGTTTTCTCAACGCATAAATCATGTGCGGGAATTATACCAAAATCGCCGCATTTTCGGTCGCCGGACAGAGTAAATGCAACTGTGGCAAGGTTAAATGCACCGTAGTCTCAGGGGGTTGCATTTGAACTGCCAGGGTTGCGTTTAACCTGTGGCGGCAAGCGTCACCGCCTCCGGGGCGGGCGCTGCCGTTCGGTCTCGTCGCTCGGTTTTGCGCTTCCGCGCCGAAGACAACGGGCCGTC